>NZ_CP079801.1:3267804-3935609 GCF_021545785.1 Halopseudomonas maritima | reverse complement strand
ATCCTTGAGCATGCGCTCGCACCATACCCGCAGGTGCGGGCGCGCATGCAGCGCAGCGCCAGTAAGCAGTGGCTCATCCAGCAGGCCCCAGAACACAAACGGCGATTGTAGGCCGTATTTGCTCTGCCAGCGCTGTTTGATGATGATCGCGTAGCGGCCATCATCAATGGCCGCCAGCGCGTCGGCAAAGAGTGGCGCCCGGCGGCTGGCAAACTCCGCGTCGTGCAGATCAGCCGGCCCGCTCTGGAAGGGATGAAAAAAGGCACCGGGCAGGGGCGCGAACAGGGCGTCCCAGCAGAGCAGCCCAAACAGGCTGCAGATCAGGCCGTTCTCGACGTAAAACACCGGCGCCTCAGGTCGCGCAAGGTGTTCAGCGACAGCGTGTTCTACGCCCAGAGGGTCTGGGCCTGGGAGCGTCAGTAGGCGAGTCGGTGTGTCCGCCTCCGGCAGCGTGGCTGGCATTGATTGCGATAACGTGCGCGCCAGACGTTTCAGCGCCCGTTCAAGCAATTGTTGTTCAGCCGCGCTGTGCGGCGCGGCCAGTGCGCTGCTGGCCAGTGCGTACGCCTGCTCTGGCTGATTCAGCCGCTCGTGCAGCCGCACGGCACGTTGACGCGCCTCGCTGTGCTGACATTGCAGATATAACGTCAGGGCGTCTTCCAGCCGCTGCTCGCGCTCGAGCTGCTGTCCTAGCTGGAAGCGCAGGCGCTGGTGGCGGCGTTCGATCCAGGGGTTCTCGGTGGCAAAGTCAGTAAACAAGGCCAGCACCTCAGCCACATCAACCCCGGCTTCCAGCTGGTCGCGGCAGCGCCAAAGATGAATGTAATCGTCAACGTCTGCGGCGCGGTGGAAACTGCGTGATTCGCTACAGAAGGGCACCTGTTCGTATTGCTGTACGCCCAGCTCGGACAGCACAAACTCGGTCCAGTCCTGCGACAGGTTGCCAAAAAACAGCAGCCGCAGGCGCTCGCACAGCGGGCTGATAGTCAGGCTGTATAACGCGTCTGAAGGAATGCCGGGCCACTCACTCCACGGCCTGGCGCTTACGCCTTGCGCGACAATCTGCTCCAGCAATGCCTGCTTGCCGAGTTTGCCTGCCTGGCTGACGCCCAAATTCAGGCTGGCCAGCTCGCGTTTGAGTAGCAGGCGGGCGAGGGTGTCGATCTCGATGGGCTGGTCTGTTACCAGCCAGCCTTGCTCAATCAGGGGCTGGACAGCCTGCTCGATATCGCCAACTTCCTCGTAGGCCAGGCGGCTGGCGCGAAAGTGGTCGCCCTTGCGCATGATCAAACGCACCAGCAACGCGCGAGACGCTTCGGGCTGCTGCAGGAACGCCCGCACAAAGGCGTGCTCGTCTGCACTCAACAGGTCCGCGTAGCGCGCGCCAACCCAGTCCAGGACAAACTCGAAGTTGCACAGGTAGTAGAGGTCGGTTGCGAGCAGTTCGGGCATCACGAAATAAAGTGTACTGGTTGAATATCCAGCATTGTGCGCACATCAATAGGTGAATTCAAGCTGCTCAGACCGGCGGCTACCAAACGCTGAATGATGCAACATAGTGTTCAGCGCAGCATGCTTGCTGTGCCTGGCATGACTCCCTACCGTGTCAGGTTGCACAACAACAAAAGCAGGACAGCCCAATGACTCTGATGCATGGCTTTCAACCACGCGCCACCCGCCGTCTGCACGCAGCGGCCGATAACGCCCCCGATCTGCCAGCGCCCGACAGCGTGCGCTACGAGCAGCTTGGTTACATGCACGGCTTTCCGCCTTCGCCGGAGAAGCAGGTAACGCGTGGCGACTACCTGGTGCAGTACCCTAAACTGCGCTGGGCCTTCCAACACATGCGCGAGCTGATTCCCTCCCGGCAAGTCCGGCGCGGCGCGAAGGCGGTAAGCGCATTGGAAGCCGGTGAGGATCTGAGCGCAGCTATCAATGCACTGCCAGTTGAGCTACGTGATGGCAGTACCATCGACTTTGCTGAATTTCTGCAGCGCAGCTACACCGACGCCTGCATCATCCTGCACCGTGGCAAGATCATCTTTGAGCACTACCCCAACCAGCCAGACCCGCTGAGCCCGCACATGCTGTGGTCGGTCACCAAGTCCTTTACCGGGCTGATTGCCGCGCTGCTGGTGGCGGAGGGTAGGCTGGATGCCCAGGCGCAGGTAACCGATATCATCCCGGAGCTGGCAGACTCCGGTTGGCGCGGCGCCAGCGTGCAGCAGGTGCTGGATATGACGGCGGACGTCAAGTATTCGGAAGTGTACGCCGACGGCACTTCCGATGTGATTCATTACGGCCTGTCTGCCGGCATCACCCAATCACCGGACTGGAACGGGCCGACCAGCCTGTACGGATATCTGCCAAGCATTGGGCCGGCACGTGAACACGGACGCTACTTTGCCTATCGCACCGTGCATACCGAGGTGCTGGGCTGGCTGATTCGTCGCGCCAGCGGCAAAGATGTCGCCAGCCTGATTGGCGAGCGCATCTGGAGCAAGCTCGGCGCCGAGGAGGACGCGCTCGTGCTGCTCGACCCAACCGGCACCGAATGGGCTGGCGCCGGCCTGAACGCCACCCTGCGCGACCTGGCGCGCTTTGCCGAGATGCTGCGCGGCGGTGGACGCTGGAACGGCGAGCAGATCATCCCCAAGGCGATTATCGACGACATTCGTGGCGGCGCAGACAAAGCAGCCTTTGCCGACTTTGGCCGGCGCGGCATGGAAGGGTACTCCTATCACAATCAGTGGTGGATCAGTCACAACCCTGATGGCGTGTATGAGGCGATGGGCGTACACGGCCAACTGATTCATATCAATCCGGCCGCCGAACTGACCCTGGTGCGCACCGCCTCGCACCCGATTGCCAGCAACGAATTTACCTACGAAATGACCCGCAGCGCACTGGAAGCGCTGGCTGCGCATGTGCGCAAGGCTGGCTGCTGAGCGGCGCTTCGGAGACTGTCAGAGCACGCCAAAGACCTTGCGCGCCACGCTGGTGGCTGCGGCCGCCGGGTCTTGGCGGATGCTGGCTTCCTGCTCTGCGATGACCTCGAATAGACCGTCCAGCGCCTGTTCGGCTACGTAGTTCTCGATATTTGCGCTGCTTTGCTCAACCACCCCAAAGCCGGCGGCCTGCTGGGCAAAGGCATTGTACTGTTGAGCCAGCCCGACCTGGTCGGTGGCTTGCTTGACCACCGGCAGAAACAGCGCCTTGATTTGCTCTCGGCTGCTGCCCTCCAGATAGCGGGTGGCCGCATCAGCAGGGCCGGTCAGAATGGTTTTGGCATCGCCCAGACTCATGCTGCTGATGGCGTTAACCAGAATGTCCTGAGCTTGAGGAACCGCGGCCTCAGCGGCGCGGTTCATGCTGTCCTCCAGCTGCGTAAGCTGGCCACCCATGCCCATCATTTTGAGCGTGCGCGAGGCCGCCCCCAGCTTGCCCGGCAGCTCGATACGCAGCTGTGGGTTATCGCTGAAACCACCGGACTGGCCTAGCTCTTCTACGGCGGCGCGCGCGCCCTGGGTGAGGGCGTCCTTCAAGCCGCTGGCGGTATCCTGCTGGCTAAGGTCCGACAAGGACAACGCCAGTGCGTTGCTGGCCAACAACAGGGTAGTAACAAAGGTTAGCAGTCGCTTCATGGTCAAGACTCTCCAGTGACAGGTGTTTGTACGACTGTAGTTCAGCAGCGCGCGGGTCGCGAGAATGGCGCGTCAGGCGGCAGCCCGAGCGGTTGCTGGTGAGGTACAAAAGAGGGCGCAATGCGCCCTCTGAATGGTTATTTACGCGGTGGCCGGCTTTTCACCTTGTCTGTCCACCATATCCTTGTCCAGGCGGCGCCAGGTCAACAGGAAGCACAGCCCGCTAACCGCGTAGAGGCAAGCCATGATGACCATGGACGTTTGCAGGCTTTGCGCATAGACCTGCCCACAAACCTGCTGCAGGTTCTCACTCAACTGACCGACTACTGCCGGGTGGCATTGATTACGCGCCAGCTCACCCGCTGCGACACCAAGCTCGGCAACGCCGGATGTGAAGAAAATGTCGGAAACCGCGCCGATAAATAGCGGACCAAAGCCGTATCCAAGCAGGTTGACCAGCAGCAGCATCACTGCCGTGGCCATGGCGCGCACACGCATGCTGACCACACCCTGGCCAATGGTGTACTGAGCAGCCAGATAGCCGTATTTCACAAAGCCGCCAATGACCAGGCCGATGGCTGCGTAGAGCAGGCTGTCAGTGGTGAAGGCAAAAATGTAGAAGGGCACAGACAGTGTCAGGCCGGCCGCCGGTACCCAGGCGATCGCCCCCGGATGCTTCTTATAAATCCGGGTCGCCAGCCAGCCGGTGGCGAAGGTGCCAATGGCGGCGGACAGGGCGACCGGAGTGTTGATCCAGATAGCGGCCTGTCCGGCGGTAATTTCGTAGGTGCGGACCAGAAAGAGCGACTGGAATGAGGAAATACCGTAGCCACAGAAGGCGGCGATGGTGGCACCGGCGGTCATCAGCCAGAACGCGGGCTTACCCATCAGCTCGTGGATTGCCTCCTTCAGGTTGGCGCGTTCCTTTGTCTCGGTTTTCGGCGGATCGGTGTAGCCGCGCGGTGGCTCCTTGACCGTCAGCTTGAAAACAATGGCGACCAGCAGGCCCGGCAAACCGACAACGAAGAAGGCGGTGCGCCAGTCGAACATGTCGGTGACCCAGCCACCAATCAGGTTCGCGAACATGGTGCCGAGCGTGACGCCCATGGCGTAGAAGCCCAGCGCCTGGGAACGCTCACGGGGGATAAAGTAATCCGCGATCAGGGAGTTGGCCGGCGGAGTACAGCCTGCCTCACCAATGCCCACGCCAACCCGGCATATCAGCAGGATCCAGAACGCGCCGATGGTTATCGAGCCAATGGTTACTTCCGTTGCCAGGCCGCAGGCGGCGGTCATCAGCGACCACAGCGCCACGCAGACGGTCATGATCCATACGCGATGGCCAACATCGGCAAAGCGCGCCAGCGGGATACCCACGGCGGTGTAAAGCAGAGCGAAACCGAAGCCGGTGAGTAGCCCAAATTGGGTATCGGTAATTTTGAGATCCGGCACCAGATCGGGGCCGACGACCGCAAGCAGGGCGCGGTCGACGAAGTTCAGGATGTAAATCAGGGTTAACGCCAACAGCACATAGTTGCGGTACGCCTTGGACCCGTAGCCGGCCAACTGGCCGTGCCCCTTGTTTTCTCCGCCAATGACGGCACTCATGGTCAACCCCCTGCTGAATATCTTGTTATTGGTAGATGCGGGCTGCCGTCAGGCGTACCCGCAATCCAATCAGCATATCGACATATTGGCTCGGCTGCGGCCCAGCGCAGTTGAATATTTGTGAGCGGCTATGTCACAGCTTGCACCGCTCTGCTGCGTAGCCGCCGAACGGCGGGGCCCGCGAGCCAAACAGCCGTATGAGAGGCCCGGCGCCCATCCACGGTGCAAATGACAGGGTATTAAGGAGGCGCTGGAAAGAAACGCGTGGGAGGTGCTCTGGCACCGCTTGCAGGGCTTGGGTTTGGCTGGGGCCGCCGCATTGCGCGAGCCAGGTTGGTGTAATGGCGCGCCTCCCGGTCTGGGATACCGTTGGCGTAGGTGCTTGGACGGGAAGAAAAGGAGCTGCGAGCTGTTGCCAATGATCACTCTCAGCAGCGGTGGCAAGCGCCTGTGCTGCCTTAGTCTAATGCGTCACTTGATCTTGTTTTTTGTAAATTAAAAAAACAACTAAAACAATGGGTTAATGATTAATTTAACTGTTGGTTGGAGGGTAAAAAACAGGCGCAAGTATCGCGTTCTACCAAAGTCTTAGTCTCCAGTAAGCCAGCCCGGTGCTACCGTTACCGGCGTAATAACAACAACAATGGAGACGCTAATGTCCATGTCAAAAGAAGAGGCGGCGCGCAGTTACTGGCGTGAAAACCTCAAGCTCATGATGACGCTGCTGGTCGTCTGGTTTGTGGTCTCGTTCGGTGCTGGAGTGCTGTTTGTCGATCAACTCAATGCCATTGCCTTTTTCGGTTTCCCGTTAGGCTTCTGGTTCGCCCAGCAGGGCTCCATCTATGCCTTCGTGCTGCTCATCTTCGTGTACGTCTGGAAGATGAATCAGCTCGATCGCAAATACGACTTCCACGAAGAATAAGAACAGGAGTCCAGTGATGGATACCCAAACTTTGATCTATCTGTTTGTCGGGGCGACCTTCGCCCTGTACATAGGTATCGCGATTTGGTCGCGTGCCGGCAGTACCAGCGAGTATTACGTTGCCAGCAAAGGCGTACACCCGATTGCCAACGGTATGGCCACTGGCGCTGACTGGATGTCTGCGGCTTCCTTTATCTCCATGGCCGGTATCATTTCCTTTACCGGGTACGACGGCTCTGTGTACCTGATGGGTTGGACCGGTGGCTACGTGCTGCTAGCCATGTGTTTGGCTCCGTACCTGCGCAAGTTCGGCAAGTTCACTGTGCCGGAGTTTGTCGGTGAGCGTTACTACTCACAGACAGCCCGCGTGGTGGCGGTGATCTGCGTGATCTTCATTTCCTTTACCTATGTGGCAGGCCAGATGCGCGGTGTTGGTATCGTGTTCTCCCGCTACCTGGAAGTGGACATCAACACCGGCGTCGTCATCGGTATGGCCATTGTGTTCTTCTACGCCGTACTCGGCGGCATGAAGGGCATCACCTACACCCAGGTGGCGCAGTACTGCGTGATGATCTTTGCCTACATGGTGCCGGCCATTTACATCTCCATGCTGATTACCGGCAATCCGATCCCGCAGCTGGGCTTTGGTAGCGAGGTGACCGGTACCGGGCAGTCGGTACTGGAGCGTCTGAACGGGCTGGGTGCTGAACTCGGTTTTGGGGCGTACACCGACGGGTCCAAGTCGACCATCGATGTGTTCTTTATCACCATGGCGCTGATGGTAGGTACTGCCGGTCTGCCCCACGTCATCGTTCGCTTCTTCACCACTCCGACCGTGCGTGACGCCCGTAAATCAGCGGGTTATGCGCTGCTGTTCATCGCGATTCTGTACACCACTGCGCCCGCGGTTGCGGCCTTTGCACGTACCAACCTGCTGACCTCGGTGCCCAACACCGCCTATCAGGAAGTACCCGCCTGGCTGACTACCTGGGAAAACGCAGGCCTGATCGCCTGGCAGGATAAGAACAACGATGGCGTGATTCAGTACGGCCCGGGCGCGCCCTTTGTCGGCGCACCGAAGTTCACCGACGAGCGCGGTGCTAATGGCGAACGTCTGCTGAGCAACGAACCCACGCCGGCGGCTACCGAGCTGTATGTTGACCGCGACATCATGGTACTGGCCAACCCGGAAATTGCTGAACTGCCGGGCTGGGTAGTTGCGCTGATTGCTGCCGGTGGTCTAGCGGCGGCGTTGTCTACTGCTGCGGGCTTGCTACTGGTGATTTCGACCTCGGTATCCCATGACCTGCTCAAGAGCAACATGGCACCGAACATTACCGAGAAACAGGAGCTACTGGCAGCGCGGGTGGCGGCAGGTGTGGCGATTGCCATCGCCGGCCTATTCGGGATTTACCCACCAGCCTTTGTGGCGCAGGTGGTCGCCTTTGCCTTCGGCCTGGCAGCGGCCTCGTTCTTCCCGGTCATCGTCATGGGGATCTTCTCCAAGCGCATGAACAAGGAAGGGGCCATCGCCGGTATGGTTGTCGGTCTGACCTTCACCTTCGGTTATATCGTTTACTACAAGTTCATCGACCCGACTGCAACGGCCGAAGACTGGTGGTTTGGTATTTCACCGGAAGGCATTGGTACCCTGGGCATGATCTTCAACTTTATCGCTGCGGTAGTGGTGTCTTCCATGACCAAGGCGCCGCCGGAGAATATTCAGCATCTGATCGAGGACATTCGTGTCCCGCGTGGTGCCGGAGCTGCGGTGGACCACTAATGTGTTGAGTTGAAACAAAAACGCCCCGCATATGCGTAATGCTGTTCACTTAAGCATTTGAGTCCATGGCGGGGTTTCTAGAAAATCCGATATCAGTCCTCTGGTATCGGATTTTTTTATGCCCATTCAGCAGCAATTGCTCGACCTCGGCGAGCTCTTCAACTTCTCTGACCTCAGCACCTTCACTCAGAACATCCCTGTTGAATGGGTTGCGAGCGCGCTCAATTTATCGGCGCAAGCCACCATCAGGCGTCGGCGCCTACCCAGTGACCAAGTACTTTGGCTGGTGCTGGGTATGGCCCTGTTTCGCGACGAGCCAGTGCATGAGGTTGCTAGGCGACTGAACATTTGCGCCCAAGGTTTGGCCTCTGATCAGTTGCTGGCTCGAAGCGGCGTAACTGAAGCACGTAAGCGCTTGGGGGCAGATCCGGTTGAGCACCTGTTCCGCCAGACCGCCAAGCAATGGGGATGCGAGCGATACGAAGGCGATGACTGGAAAGGGTTGCAGGTATTCGCGGTGGATGGCGCACTGCTGCGAACCCCCGACTCGCCCGAGTTGAGGGAGCACTTTGGCTCTGGCAACACAGGTACTGAACGCCAAACGCCTTTTCCGATGCTACGGCTCGTTGCCTTGATGAACGTACGCTCACACGTGATCCTGGATGCCCAACTCAGCCCGTATCGCGGCAGCGAAATGCGCTTGGCCGAGACCTTCCTGAGTCAGATTCCGGACAACTCAGTCACATTGTTCGATAAAGGCTTCTGGGGCGCTGATCTGCTGCTAAGCGTGGTGGATGGAGGCAACAATCGGCATTGGCTGACGCCAGCCCGCAAGAACGTCGTGATGGAGGAAGTCGAGCGTTATAGCGAATACGATCGCCGTGTTCGGATGAAAGTCTCACCTCAGGCCCGCAAGCGGAACCCTAGTCTACCTACGCATTGGGAGGTACGAGAGGTCAGCTATAAAAGCCATGGGAACATCAGGTCACTGCTCACCTCGTTGCCAGTCGAGGGCTACAGCGCAAAGGCCGTCGCTGAGCTGTACTTGGAGCGCTGGGAGATTGAACTCGGCTTTCGCGACATCAAAAGCTCGATGCAGCAGAACGCGGTAACACTGCGAAGCAAGAAGGTTGAGCTGGTTTACCAGGAGGTCTGGGGGCTGTTGCTGGCATACAACATCATTCGGCGAGAGGCTAGTCAAGCGGCTGTGGCCTTTGGTCGAGCACCCTCGGACATACGCTTCAAACCGGCCTGTCAGTACATCGCCGTCCAGCTCATCGTCATGGCTGCAGCGAATCCGGTATCGGCAACAGGTAGAAGGCTATCGGAGCTGCGCGGCGGGGTCGGAGGGTTATTTTTGGATCACCGCCCAAGGCCAGCAAGACCAAGGACGGTGAAGATTTCCAAAACCCGCTACCCGGTAAATCGCAAGGCTGCTCCGCTTAAGTGAACAGCATTACCCGCATATGCGGGGCGTTTTTTATTGGCCAGCTATTAAAAGCGCCAAGTTGCCTGGGTAGCCAGGCCGTGGGCTGAGTTTTGGAATTCAGCTGTGTAATCGCTGGTATTAATCTCGCCTTTGGACTCGTACAGGTAGGAGTAGGCCACGTCGAGTGTCAGGTCAGGAGTAATATCCCAGCCCGCACCGAGAGAGAAGATCTGGCGATCGGATACCGGGACGCGAACGGTACGATGGGTGTCGTTAGTCGGCGACGGATCCGAGGTAAAGCCTGCGCGCAGCACCCATTGCGGCGTCAACTGGTAGGAGGCGCCGATGGCCCAAGACAGGATGTCGTCCCATTGCATGTCTTCTTCGATTGCGCCGATGTGGCCCTGATAGGCCGGGTTAACACCTTCGTTTTTGATCACGATCTTGTCCAGCCGGCTCCAGCGTGTCCAGGTCGCACCTGCATAGAGCGTCCAGCGCGGGTCCATTTCCCAGGTGATGGAGGTATCGATGGACTCCGGTGATGTGAAGTCCAGGCTGGCGTCATAGCTGCCATTCAGACCCGGCAACACAGACTCGGCTACGCGGGTGCGGCCTTCCAGGGTGTAATCCACTTTGGAGTGGTAGGTCAGCCCCCAACGCAGTTGCTCAGTCAAATCAACCAGCACGCCGGCATTGAAGCCGTAACCGATATCATCACCGCGAACGTTCACGTTGGTGTCGGGGCCAACGCCCGGCGCAGTGAAGTGCGGCGAATTGCGGGTCAACTTGCCCTTGATCTGGTTGATCGTGGGGCCAAACCCGACCGAAACCCAGTCATTGACCTGGTAGCTCAGGGTCGGTTGCAGTGTGATTACCTGAACCTTGCTGTACAAGCTGTGGTAGCGGCCCTGAAAGCCTTTTTCATAGTCGCTGATCACACCAAAGGGCGCGTAAACGCCGAAGCCCGCGTGCCATCGATCGTTCAGCGGAGAGACCAGATAACCAAAGGGCACTACGGCGTTGGGCACCATATCACCGTCATTGCTGCCGGGCAGAGCGCCTTGGGCATCGCTGATGTCGGTGGAGGCAAAAATGGTGGCAAAACCACCACTGATTTCAGTTCTGTCCAGTCTGGACATGCCGGCGGGGTTGCCAAACAGCGTGCTGGCGTCCTCGGCAGAAGATGAGCGTCCTGCAAACCCAGTCCCCATGCCACTCGCGCTTTGTTCGTTGATGCTCAGGCCATTGGCGTTAGCGCTTGAGGCGGCAAGGGTGACGGCCAAGGCAACGGATGACTTCAGCCAGGCGTGTCTGTTCATGGAATGCTCCGGAAAGTGTCGGTCTATGGAAAAGCGTCTCATCAGGTCGACAGCATCTGCTGCAAATGGGGTGCATGCCCGCTGTCAATCCTCTCGAGCCTGATCGCATGAGCAGTTTGATACAAATGGCGGCGATGCCTCACTTATGATGAAACGAGGGCGCAAGCTAACAGTATCTGCGCTGGGCATCCAGCACAGATTGTCAAAATGCATCAGGAAACATCGAGCAAAAGCTCTAAACGTCGTAGATCTGGTGGAAAGAATGCTACAAGCTGCCGATCCGCGCCTGTCGCAAGCGGCGCCAGTGGCGCAAACGGGCGTTTAGCTCAGCCAGGGTCTGAATGCCTTGCGCCCGCGCCCGGCTGAGCAGAATCAGCAGGATTTCAGCCGTAGCTAACGCGTCGGCTGATGCATGGTGGCGCTGGCTGTTGTGCAGCTGAAAGTAGTCCTGCCAGTCGTCCAGGGTTTTCCTGCCGGTTGCCTCAGGACACAGCATCGGGGCCAGCTCGGCCACATCAAGGAACACGTGCCGTAGACGCGTGTTGAGCGTTTGCCGCAGGCCGCGTTGTAACATGCGCTGATCAAAGGCGGCATGAAAGGCGACGAACACCCCGTTGTCAGCAAACGCCATGAAATCCAGCAAGGCGTCGACCGGCGCGACACCCTGAGCGACCTCGCTGGGTGCGATACCGTGGATCAGCACCGACTCGGTAACCCGGTGGTTGGCTTGGAACAGGGTGCACTCGTACTGACTGCCCAGATCAATGCTGCCGTTCTCTACCACCACGGCGCCGACCGACAGAATGCGATCACGGTTTACGTTCAGCCCACTGGTTTCAAGGTCCACCACCACCATCCGGGCGTGGCTCAGCGGTGTTTCATCGAGTGCCAGCGGGGCGGGCAGGGCGACCAGCCGCGCCTGCTGCTCGGGGTCGAGCTTTTGCCGCCGAGCGGTTATCCAGCTGAGCGGGTTCACAGGTTGTACCTCAGTGCCAGGCTGGCCTGCAGGCGCTTGGCCTGACGAAAGGATTCACGCAGGATGCGGCGATCCAGCTGGTTCAAGCTGTCAGGGTCGAGCCGATTGCTGAATGGCCGCTGCTCACGCTCCTGTTGCTGATGCTGCTGCATGCGCACCAGCTGGATGAACTGATAGCCCTCGATATAAGCATCGGCGTCGAGCGGATCGAGTACACCGCGTTGCCGCAACTGCTGCAATCGCTCCAGGGTGTTGCTGACTGCAATGCCGTTGGCCAACGCCAGCAGCCTGGCGCCGTCGACGAAAGGCCCGAGCCCCTGCACCTTAATATCCAGCGTGTCTTTCTCTGCGCCGCTGCGGGCCACCACAAAGTCGCGCAGCCGCCCGATGGGCGGACGATGCTGTAACGCATTTTGAGCCATCTGCTGCTGGAACAGGGTATTGCTGCCAATCTTGCGCAGCACGCCAGAGAACACTTGCTCCGCAGCGCGCCGGTCGCCCCAGACCACACGAAAATCAAAGTAGATCGCTGACTTGAGCAGATTGGCTGGCGTGGTGCTGGCGATAATGCGGTCAAACCGAGCCTGCCACTCGCGCGCCGACAGGCACAGCTCAGGATTACTGGCCATGATATTGCCCTTGCACAGGGTAAAACCGCACTGGGCCAGCGCCTGGTTGATCTTGTCGGCCAATGGCAGCAGCGCCGCGCGGCGTTCTTCAGCCTGCTCGGGGGAGGCCGCAGAGAACATCATGCCGTTGTCCTGATCGGTGTGCAGCGTCTGTTCCTGACGTCCCTCGCTGCCAAAGCACAACCAACTGAACGGCACACCCGGATCACCGTGCTCGGCCATGCACAGCTCGATCACCCGGCAAACGGTGTGGTCGTTAAATAGCGTGATAATACGGGTGATCTGACCGGATGACGCGCCGTGGGCAAGCATGCTGTCAACCAGTTGGTGAATATCTCGGCGCAGCGCCGCCAGCCGGGAGACACTCTCTGCCTGCCTCAGGGTGCGCGCCAGATGCACCAGGTTAACCCGTTGCAGGGAGAACAGATCACGCTCCGAGACCACACCGGTCAGCCGGCCGTTATCCACCAGGCAGATGTGCGCGATGTGGCGCCGGGTCATGGCAATGGCCGCATCAAAGGCGCTAGCCTCAGAGGGCAGCGACGCGGGGTCTGGGGTCATTACCGCGCTGATCGGCCTGTTCAGGTCGTCATCGTCGCTGGCAATCAGCGCGCGCAGGTCGCGCAGCGTGAAAATGCCCAGTGGCGCCATCGTCTGGTCGGTAATCACGATACTGCCGACACTGGCCTCGTGCATCTGCCGCACAGCTTGACGGATCGCCGTGTGCGGCGCGCAATGCACCGCAGAGTGCCCCACCAGACTGTCTAGCCGGGTATCTAGCGAGTAGTGCGCACCGAGGCTTTCGCTAGCCTGCTTTTGCGCCTGCTGGTTGACTTGATCAAGCAGGCTGCTGACACCGCGCAAGGCAAAGTCGCGAAAGGGCAAGGACTGGCTGAACAGGGTGACAAAGGCGTCGCGCTCAATGGTCAGGCAAAAGCTGTCCTGGGCTGCGCGGTGCAGGGTGCGCGTCGCACGTTCGCCCAGCAGCGCCGCCAACGGAAAGCACTCGCCGGTACCGATTTCAAAGGTGGTGTCAGGCCGCTCGGCGCCGCTGATAACCCGCTCGCCGCGAACCAATCCCTGCTTGACGATAAAGAAGCGCTGCACGGGGCCGTCTTGAGGCTGCAGTATCGGTTCGCCTGCGGCAAAGAAGCGCAGCTGGGCCTGTTCGACCAGCCAGGCCAAGTGCGACGCTTCCATCAGATTGAACGGCGGATAAGCCTGCAAAAATCCGATCAGCCCTTGCACATTCTGCATCACGGCAGTTTTGCCCGCCTCGGCGAACTTGGTGTCTTTGCTCATGGCTCTGCAACTGTTTTTTGAGAATTATCCCGTCCGGCAGACCGCGCCGCCATTCGACCTAGGTCGCCGATCTAGAAGGCGCCTCGAGCAAGCCCTAGCACTTTGCCTGGGTTGCACGCAAGCCGAAGACAGGTGATTTCATCTGTCTGGGCATTTTGGTATTGTGGCGCGAAAGGCACGGACAGCACTTGACCGGGCTGAGCAATTATAGAAGAAGGGCAGCGTGCTGGGATGCCGCCTCCGTTTACGGGGGAATAACAACATTCGGTGTGTTCAAGGGGTAGTGCTTGATCAAGGTGCTAGTGGTTGATGACCATGACCTGGTACGCATGGGCATCAGTCGTATGCTGGGCGATGTCCCGGGCCTGTCCGTAGTCGGGGAGGCCGACAGCGGTGAGAACGCCGTAACCCGCGCGCGCGAGCTCAAGCCCGACGTAGTGCTTATGGATGTGCGTATGCCTGGCATCGGCGGTCTGGAAGCCACCCGCAAGCTAGTGCAGCACAACCGTAACCTCAAGGTTATTGCGGTCACCGTGTGTGACGAAGAGCCTTTCCCCACCCGCCTGATGCAAGCCGGAGCCGCTGGCTATGTGACCAAGGGCGCGGCACTGGATGAAATGGTTGCAGCCATTCGTCAGGTACACACAGGCCAGCGCTATATCAGCCCCAACATTGCCCAGCAACTCGCGCTCAAGCGCTTCAATCCCGACGGCGACTCGCCTTTTGATTGCCTGTCCGAGCGTGAAATTCAAATTGCGCTGATGATCGTTGGCTGCGAAAAGGTGCAGAGCATTTCCGACAAGCTTTGCCTAAGCCCCAAAACGGTCAATACCTACCGTTACCGTATTTTCGAGAAGCTTGGCATCACCAGTGATGTTGAGCTAACTCTCCTGGCGGTGCGCCATGGCATGGTCGATGCCAGCCAGCAGTGAGCAATCCAGCCCCGTTTGACGCACGCGCCTTTCTCGCCTCCGCCAGCAGCAAGCCTGGCGTCTATCGCATGTTCGACGGCGAAGGAGCCCTGCTGTATGTAGGCAAGGCCAGCAATCTCAAGAAACGCCTTGCCAGCTACTTTCGCCAGACCGGCCTCAGCCCTAAAACGGCGGCGCTGGTGGCGCGCATTCAGCAGATTGACACCACGATCACGGCCAATGAGACCGAAGCGCTGCTGCTGGAACAGAGCCTGATCAAGGCCAATCGTCCGCCCTACAATATTCTGCTGCGCGACGATAAGTCTTACCCGTACGTGTTTCTTTCCAGCAACGACGACTTCCCCAGGCTTGGCCTGCATCGGGGTACAAAACGTGCCAAGGGGCGTTATTTTGGGCCATACCCGAGCGCACTGGCCATCCGCGAGAGCCTTAACCTGCTGCAGAAAGCCTTTCTGGTCCGCCAGTGCGAGGACAGCTATTACCGCAACCGCACACGGCCGTGCCTGCAGTATCAGATCAAGCGCTGCAAGGCCCCTTGCGTGGGCCTGGTGGATGAGGCCGAGTACGCCGAGGACGTGCGCCACTCGGTAATGTTTCTGGAAGGGCGCAGTAATGCCCTGAACGCCGAGCTGACCAGCGCCATGGAACAGGCATCGATGAGCCTGGATTTCGAGCGTGCCGCCGAGCTGCGTGACCAGATAGCGCTGTTGCGCCGCGTGCAGGACCAGCAAAGCATGGATACCGAGCAGGGCAACGTCGACATTGTCGCCGCCGCCGTCGCTCCGGGTGGCGCCTGCGTGCACGTGGTCATGGTGCGCAACGGTCGTGTATTGGGCAGCAAGAACCACTTTCCCCGGGTGCCCATCGAGCAGCAGCCGGGCGAGGTGCTGGCGGCCTTTTTGCCCCAGTACTATCTCGGCACCGCCGAACGCGAGCTGCCGCCAGAGTTGATCGTCAACGCCGAGCACGACGATTTTGCCGTGATAACCCAGGCGCTGACCCAGGCTCGTGGTTACAACCTCAGTATTTCTAGCCGGGTACGGGGCAACCGCAAACGCTGGCTGGAGCTGGCCGCCGGCAATGCCGAGCAATCATTGGCCAGCCTGCTCAGCAACCGGCAGCACGTTCAGCAACGCTTCGAGGCGCTGCAGCAGGCGCTGAGCCTGGATGAGCTACCAACGCGCCTGGAGTGTTACGACATCAGTCACTCAAGCGGTGAGGCAACCGTTGCCTCCTGCGTGGTCTTTGGGCCTGAGGGGCCGCTGAAAAGCGATTACCGCCGCTTCAACATCGAAGGCGTTACCGCCGGGGATGATTATGCCGCCATGCGTCAGGCACTGATGCGACGCTTTAGCCGGCTCAAGGAGGGGGAGGGCAAGATGCCCGATGTGCTGTTGGTCGATGGCGGCAAGGGTCAGATGAACATGGCCATTGAAGTGCTGCAGGAGCTGGCGATCCATGATTTGACGCTGCTGGGGGTGGCCAAGGGCGTAACCCGTAAGGCGGGCATGGAGACCTTGTATCTGAATGACCCGCACAATGAACTCGTATTGCCCGGCCACTCACCCGCGTTGCACCTGATCCAGCATATCCGCGACGAAGCGCACCGCTTCGCCATCACCGGGCACCGTCAGCGCCGTGGCAAGGCACGCACCAGTTCCAGCCTGGAGGGCATCGCCGGGGTCGGACCCAAGCGCCGCCGCGAATTATTACGACACTTTGGTGGCCTGCAGGAGCTGAAGCGCGCCAGTGCTACTGAAATCGCCAAAGCGCCGGGTATCAGCAAAAAACTTGCCGAACAGATTTATGCCGCCTTGCATAGCGATTAGAATGCCGTCTTGCACAAGGCAGTCGAGACCATGAACATTCCAAATATCCTGACCCTGATTCGGGTTGCCCTGATACCGATTTTTATCCTGCTGTTCTACATGCCGTTCCACTGGAGCTATCTGGCCGCAGCGGTGGTGTTCACGCTCGCCAGCGTGACGGACTGGCTGGACGGCTATCTGGCCCGCAAGCTACAGCAGAGCACGCCTTTCGGCGCCTTCCTTGATCCGGTGGCTGATAAGCTGATGGTGGTAATCGCGTTGGTGCTGCTGGTGCAGCACCACGCCAACTTCTGGATCACCGCGCCAGCGGCCATCATCATTGGCCGCGAAATCGTGATTTCGGCATTGCGTGAGTGGATGGCAGAAATGGGCGCCCGCGCCCATGTCGCCGTCTCACAACTGGGTAAATACAAGACCGCACTGCAAATGGTGGCGCTGGTCGTGTTGCTGGCCAACCCGCCAGCGTTCACATTGTGGGTGGTGGTGGGCTATATCCTGCTGGCCGCTTCTGCCGTGCTGACACTGTGGTCGATGGTGGTTTATTTGCTTGCTGCCTGGCCGCACCTGCGCCCGGACAGTGATCAAAATTCCGCCAAATAAGTTTTTTTGAATCAATGACTTGACAGGTCGGCGCAGAAGGATAGAATGAGCGCCGTCCGATGCGGTGAACGCCTCAAGTCAGGCAGCAGTCACCGACGAAGACTTTGCGGGAATCGCTCTATTGGTAGAGCACGGCCTTACGAGGTCGGGGTGGGGCGCATAGCCTCGCGAGGTCTCGCGACCCGATGGGTCAGATGAAGTAGATGTATTTTGCGGGAATAGCTCAGTTGGTAGAGCACGACCTTGCCAAGGTCGGGGTCGCGAGTTCGAGTCTCGTTTCCCGCTCCAGTTTCATACCCTGTTGACGTCATCCACAACAGAGTAGTCCCCTTTTTGAGGCCGGGTGGCAGAGTGGTTATGCAGCGGATTGCAAATCCGTGTACGCCGGTTCGATTCCGACCTCGGCCTCCATCTTTACTTTCGCCCGGATGGCGAAATTGGTAGACGCAAGGGACTTAAAATCCCTCGATGGCAACATCGTGCCGGTTCGACCCCGGCTCCGGGCACCAGTTTACACCATCTAAATCAGCGATTTACGGCGAGAGAATTCTCCTTCTGTCTGCGAAAGAGTCCATGGAAACCCCGCGGAAACTGCCAGTCATGGTTTCCAGCTGCCCATGAAATCTATTCCTGGCTGCCACAACACCATTGCTGTGTTTGTTCATCGGGCACCAGGTTCCATGCGCAATACTCAAACGGACGATGCGCTGCTTGCCGGGGAGCTTGAAGCTCGAACTCCAGAGTTTCCGGTGTTTGAGAGCCACGATGAAAGCCATCTCCTTGCTGAGTCGACGACTGGACCTGTCCAAAGACGCGTTCCGCAGCTACTACGAAGATAACCACAGTCCGCTGGCCATGCGGCATTTCCCCTATAGGCGCTATACGCGTAACCACCTGGTCGAAGACGTTCAGGGCCTGGATTTTGACTGCATCAGTGAGTCTCAGATGATGCCGGGTTTTGACACCCGCGAGATGATGCACTCACGTTCACGGCAGCTGATGGTTGAAGACGAACGACGGTTTATGCGGCCGGAGAAGATCCGCGTCGCCTTGGCGCAAGAGTTTTTATTGCTGGACGCCGAAGAGCACGCCCAGACAGGATACCAACGGCGCCACGCGTTATTGCTGAGCCGAGCAGGGCTGCGGCGTGATGAGTTCAGGCAGCGAGCCGAGCGCTGGGCACAGGCGCTGCACCGGGACGTGTGTGAGCTGCGACAAATCAGTCTCGACTTGTTGACGCCCGTGGCGGGTAGCGACTTTCCCTTCGATGGGGTGCTTTGGCTTTCTATGCCCGAGCAGACCAGACCGCTATTAGCGCTGCCGGGTATGGTAATCGCGTCGATTGCGGTACACACCCACGCCAGCTCTGTGCAGGAGTTGCAGCGTAATTTCGTTGCCTACCTTCCCTGAATAATCACAACAACAGGAGTCACCCATGCGTACCATTTCACGTCGCCGCTTTCTGGCCGGCAGCACGCTAATGGCGGGCGGTTTGAGTCTACCTATCGCTGCCCCCGTTTCCTTTGCTCGCAGCAGCATGCGCTTTGACGAGTACCGTCAACACGACGCAACGGCGCTGGCTGCTCTGGTTGCCAACCGGGAGGTTACGCCTGCCGAGCTGCTGGAGCTGGCGATTGCGCGCACCGAGCAGGTCAATCCAAGCATTAACGCCGTGGTTCTTAAACATTACGAGCTGGCACGTAAGCAGGTGGCAGAGGCTTCGCCGAGCGGGCCTTTTGGCGGAGTACCTTTTTTGCTCAAGGACTTGGGCGTGAGTATGGCCGGTACAGTAACGACGAACGGGTCACGGATGTTCCGGGATGCGCAGGCCAGTCAAGACGATCTGTACATGCAAAAAGTGCGAGAGGCCGGGCTGGTGGTATTTGGCAAGACCCATAGCCCAGAGTTTGGTAATTGCCCTAATACTGAAAGCACCTTGTGGGGGCAGACCCACAACCCCTGGCAATTGGATCGCAGTGTTGGTGGCTCCTCTGGCGGCGCGGCTGCGGCCATTGCTGCCGGCATCGTGCCCGCAGCGCACGCCAGTGACGGTGGAGGCTCCATTCGCCTGCCAGCGTCGGCTTGCGGCCTGTTTGGACTGAAACCAAGCCGCGGTTTGGTGCCTATGGGGTTTGACCACAGCGAGAAGCGCGGTGGCCTGGCTGCGCAGCATGTCATTACTCGTAGCGTGCGTGACAGCGCCGCTTTGCTTGACTGCCTGGCGCGCCGTGCCCCAGGGGAGGGGGTTGCGGCGCAGGCGGATGAAGGGCGCTATTTTGAACAGCTTGCGCGTAAACCCGGGCAATTACGCATAGCTCTGCAGTTGGCACCGCTGCAGGGCGGCCAGTTGGAGCCTGAGTGCTTGGCTGCCGTGCAGCAGGCAGCAGCCTTATGCGCGGAGCTGGGGCATATCGTTGAAGAAGTCATGCCGCAGGTTGATCTTCAGGCTGCAGGGCAAGCATCTGGCGTGATGAGCGTTGTCAGTCTGCGGCAGAGTGTAACGACGCGGGAACAGGCGCTGGGCCGGGCAGTGACCGAGGCAGACTTGGAGCCTGTGGATTGGCAGATGCTTGCCTGGGGGCGCCAGGTGTCGGCAGAGGATTACGACAAGGGCGTGCTCGCCCTGCGTCAGGCCGGGCAGCAGATGGCCGAGTTCATGGCGGACTACGATCTGGTACTCAGCCCGACCATGCCTCACCTGCCGCCTAAGTTGGGCAGCTTGACTATGGATATGCCGCTGGCCGAATTTGGTCCGCTGGCCGGGCGTATGTCCTCACTAACCTCGGTGTACAACATGACCGGCCAGCCCGCGATGTCAGTGCCGTTGCATTGGTCAGAGGGCGGCCTGCCGGTCGGTGTAATGTTTGCAGGTCGCTTTGGTGAGGAGCGTACGTTGCTGCGGCTGGCGGCCCAGCTGGAGCAGGCGCAACCCTGGTTTAGTCGCGTGCCGAGTCTGGTTTAGTCCCTCTGGACGATGACCGGTACGAGGCCACTGAGCACAGTGTTGGTTATCCCAACCAGTGCAATCAGGAGACTCACCATGCCCATTACTGCCGTTACTGGCGCCGCCTCGGGTATTGGCGCGGCGCTTTGTGCCCAACTACGTGAAGCCGGCCACAGTGTCATTGGCATCGACCGCGCCAACGCCGATATCAACGCTGATCTGTCCACCGCCGAGGGGCGTGCCCAGGCTATTGCCCAAGTACGTGACCGCTGCAATGACCGTCTAGATCACTTGGTGCTGTGCGCGGGGCTTGGCGTGACCGCGCCGAATACTGGTCTGATTCTGGCGGTCAACTATTTTGCGGTGAGCGCGCTGTTGGATGGTCTGGTGGATGTGCTTGCCAAAGGGAGCGAGCCGTCGGCACTGGTGGTTGGCTCGGTGGCTTCAGTGCAGCCGGGGATCGACAAGCACCCGATTGTGCAGACGCTGCTGGCGGGCGATGAGGCCGCGGCTCTAGAGGCCATCGCCGACCAGAACGCCAGTGTGGCCTATGCCGGTTCCAAGCTGGCGGTTAGTTTGCTGGTACGTCGTAAGGTGCATGACTGGGCCAAGCGCGGCGTGCGCCTCAACGTGGTTGCCCCAGGTGTGGTGGAAACACCGTTGTACAAGGCCTCGACCGAGGACGCGCGCTACGGCGAGGCGACACGCAATTTTGTTGCGCCGCTTGGCCGTGGCAGCCAGCCCGCTGAGCTGGCCAACGTGATTCGTTTTTTGTTGTCGTCTCAGGCCAGCTTCATGCATGGCACCGTAGTATTTGCCGATGGTGGGATGGATGCGATGATGCGGCCGGATCGTTTCTAGCAATCAACCGCTAGTCACAAGGCCCCATCCGGGGCCTTGTGTGTTTCAGGGGTTAAGGCCGGCCAAACGGCGCAGCAAGAGCAGTGCGGCAAGTAAACTGAAGTTGCTTAGCAGCATCGCCAGGCGTAGTGACTCCGCGCCGCTGTAAGGTGCAAGCGCATCACTGAGAGCGCCGATAAAAAGCGGCCCAAAGCCGACACCCGCGATGGTGGTGCAAATGGTTTGCAGGGCAACCGCTGTGGCGCGCTCCCAACTGGCGACTAACTGGGTCAGCAGGTTAAACAGCGGCGCCACCCACCAGACCGTGAAAAAGCCCATCAGCGCGCACCAAAACATGGTCATGGGTACAGGCAGGGCACCCAGCTGGAACGCGATGTGTTGGGGCCAGAGTAGGTAGCAGAGCATAAACAGCAGGGCGACGCCCTGGCCTATCATCGGTACGCGCAGCAGCCAGCGTCGGTCTATGGTCACCAGGCGATCGGTCAGCCAGCCGCTGAACAGCCCGCCCAAGGTTGCGGTACCGCCGACCACCACGCCGGCCAGCAGCCCGGCATGTTGCAGAGACAGGCCGTGGGAGCGAATCAAAAAGCTGGTGTTCCACATGGCGAATGAGAAACCACCAAAGCTGAACAGCGTACAGATCAGCACCGTCAGACGGTAGGGACGGTTTTGCAGCAGATGCGCGGCGGCTTGGCGCATACTGCGCTGAGCTGGCACCACGGTGCTGTCCTGAGCATCCCAGTAACCGCGCAGCGGCTCACGCATCAGCAGGGCCAACACCAGTGAGATGGCCAGTACTGGGCTGGCAATCATATAGAAGCCGCTGCGCCACCCCCAGGTATCGATCACCCAAGCGCCGACGCCGAGCCCCAGCATAGCCGACACTGTAGGAGCTCCGGTAAAGAAACTGATGGCCAGCGAGCGCTGTTGCACCGGATACAGGTCCGCGATCAACGAGAGTGAGGCCGGCGTGACCGGTGCCTCGAACACCGCCACCAGCATGCGCGCGGCAACCAGCAACCAAAAGCTGGTTGCCGTACCACAAAGCAACGTGGCCAGCGCCCAAAGTACCCCCGTGGCCGCCAGCAGGCGCACTCGGGAACCTCGGTCAGCCAGACGCCCGGCTGGCAGTCCCATAAGCGCATAGACGGCCGCAAAGGCCAATCCGGAGATCAGCCCCATGGCGGTATCCGAGGCGTTGAACTCTAGCTTTATGGGCTCGATCATCACCGACATGATTTGCCGGCCGACAAAGAAGCCGGCGTAGGCGAACACCAGTACCGATAACAGACCGTGGGCGCGCCAGCCAAGGCTGGGCGCGGCGACAGCGTTATTCATGTTAAGTACTCCTGAAAGCAGAACGGCCCCGGGTGGGGCCGTTGCGAAACCGCGTTGTTGGTCAGGCCTGACGCTGCTTCAGTAGGGTCAGGGCGGTATCCTCAATCATGTCTTCCTGTCCGCCGACCATGCCGCGCTTGCCCATCTCGACCAAGATCTCGCGAGCCGACACGCCGTACTTCTTCTCGGCGCGCTTGGCGAACAGCAAGAAGGAGCCGTAGACCCCGGCGTAGCCCATGGTCAGGGCATCGCGATCACTGCGGATCGGGAAGTCCATAATCGGCACTACGCGGTCTTCGGCGACATCCTGAATGCCGAATACGTCTACGCCGGTTTCTATGCCCATACGGTCACAGACAGCGATTAATACTTCCATCGGCGTATTACCGGCACCGGCACCAAGGCCTGCGCAGGCGGCGTCAATACGGTTCGCGCCGGCGCCAATGGCGGCGATGGAGTTGGAGACGCCCATCGACAGGTTGTGGTGGCCGTGGAAACCGATTTCTGTGCCGGGTTTGAGTGCAGCGCGCAGGGCGCTGACGCGGGCGGCAACGTCATCAGGCAGCAGGTAGCCGGCTGAATCGGTGATGTAGACGCAGTTGGCGCCGTAGCTTTCCATCAGCAGAGCCTGCTTGGTCAGCCCTTCGGGACTGTTCATGTGCGCCATCATCAGAAAGCCCACGGTGTCCATCCCCAGCTCTCGCGCTTTGCTGATGTGCTGTTCGGACACATCGGCCTCGGTGCAGTGGGTAGCAACACGGATAGTGTTGACGCCCAGATCCTTAGCCATACGCAGATGATCGACGGTACCGATGCCCGGCAGCAGCAGCGCGGACACCTTGGCGCGCTTGAGCTGCGGAATGACCGCAGACAGGTACTCTTCGTCGCTGTGGGCCGGGAAGCCGTAGTTGACCGAGCTACCGCCCAGGCCGTCACCGTGGGTGACTTCGATCAGCGGCACGCCGGCCTCGTCCAGGCCAGCGGCGATGGACTTCATCTCGTCCAGGCTGATCAGGTGGCGTTTGGGGTGCATGCCGTCACGCAGGCACATGTCGTGAACGGTAATCTTCTTGCCGCGAAGGTTCATGGCATGTCTCCTTATAGGGCGGTTTGCTTGAGCAGGTTTTCGGCGAACATCTCGGCGGTGCGTGCGGCTGCAGCGGTCATGATGTCCAGGTTGCCGGCGTACTTGGGCAGGAAATCACCCAGGCCTTCGACTTCCATGAAGACTGACACCCGGTTGCCGTCAAACACCGGGCCATTGACCAGCTTGTAGCCGGGAACGTACTTCTGCACTTCGCCGATCATCTGTTCGATCGAGGCGGTGATGGCGGCCTGGTCTGGCTCGCCGTCAACCAGGCAGTGCACGGTGTCACGCATGATCAGTGGCGGCTCGGCCGGGTTGATGATGATGATCGCCTTGCCTTTGCGAGCACCGCCGACCTGTTCGATTGCACTGGCGGTAGTGCGAGTAAACTCGTCGATGTTCTTGCGGGTGCCGGGGCCTACCGACTTGGAGGCGGCGGTGGCGATGATCTCGGCGTACTCCACCGGTTGTACCCGCGATACCGCAGCAACCAGCGGAATGGTGGCCTGGCCGCCGCAAGTAACCATGTTGACGTTGGTCGCGCCGGCCTTGAGGTTATTTGCCAGGTTTACCGGCGGTACGCAGTAGGGGCCAATGGCTGCGGGGGTCAGATCGATCATCAGCACGCCGCGCTCGGTTAGCTTGCGGCTGTTTTCGGCGTGAACGTAAGCAGAGGTGGCGTCGAAGGCGATGCGGATATCATCGCTCTCAACGTGTTCAAGCAAACCGTCAACACCGTCGCAGGTGACCTTCAGGCCCATTTCCTCGGCCCGCTTGAGGCCCTCGGAGGTGGGGTCGATGCCGACCATCCAGACCGGCTCCAGCCACTCACTGCGCTTGAGCTTGTACAGCAGGTCGGTGCCGATATTGCCGGGGCCGATCAGGGCACAGCGGATTTTCTTGCTCATGGGGTTCTCCCTGGTATCAGTCGGTAAAGCGCATGCTGGCGCTGCCCAGCGTGCTGATGTGCATGTCGATGTGGTCGCCAGCGCCGACCGGCACCAGCGGTGCTAGTGCGCCGGATAGAATGATCTCGCCACGACGGAAGGGAATGCCGAGCTCGCCGAGGGTGTTGGCCAGCCAGGCTACCGCCGCGCAGGGGTGGCCCTGGACGGCAGAGCCCAAACCGCGGCCAGCTGCTTGGCCGTTCTTGTTCATGGTCAGCTCGGCGGCGGCCAGGTCCAGCGTGCGCGGGTCGACGCGCTGATCGCCGAGTACAAACACGCCGCAGGAAGCGTTGTCGGCGACGGTATCCTGGATACGGATCTGCCAGTCGTGAATGCGCGAGTCGACAATTTCGAAGCACGGGGTGACCGATTCGGTCGCGGCCAGCACGTCCTCGGCGGTGATGCCGGGACCGGTCAGGTCCTCGCGCAAGATGAAAGCGATTTCGCCCTCGGCACGGGGCTGAATCAGGTTGTACTCGCGCAGGCTGACGGCGGCGCCGTTGGCGACCTGCATGCGGTCAGTAAGGAAACCGAAGTCCGGCTGATGAACGTTCAGCATGTCCTGTACCGCTTTGCTGGTAACGCCGATTTTCTTGCCGACCAGTTGCTCGCCCAGTGCTTCGCGGCGCTTGAGAAACTGCAACGAGATGCGGTAGGCATCGTCAATTTCGATCTCGGGGTGGCGGCTGGTCAGCGGTGTCAGCGTGCGGCGTTCGCGCAGGGCGGCAAACAGCTCGTCGCCCAAGGTGGTGATCAGATGTGAATCCAATGCCATGTCAGGCACTCCTCAGGTCGGAAATACGCTGGATTCGGCGCCGCCATCGACTTCGATGACCTTGCCGGTGACCCACTTTGAGGCCGGGGTGGCCAGGTACAGTGCGGCGGCCGCAATATCCTCGACCTCGCCCAGGCACTTCATGGGGGTGTTGCGCTCCATCACCTGACGGATCTCGTCGGTCATCACGCCAGCCAGTGCATCGGTCATGATCGGGCCGGGTGCAATGGCGTTGATGCGGATGGTCGGTGCAAAGTCCTGAGCCAGCATGAAGCCCAGCTGGGTCAGCGCGGCCTTGGCGGCGGCGTAGCGGCTGAAACCACGCTGGATGTAGCGCGCCGCGCCGGAGGTGATATTGATGACGTTGCCCGAGCCTGCTTCAAACATGTGCGGTGCGCACAGCTGGATAAAGTGGTAGGCGGTGGTCACGTTGAAGTGCATGGACTGATCAAACTCCTGCCAGCTGAGCTTGAGCGGGTGGTTGGGGCCGCCGCCGCCAGCGTTGTTGACCAGGTGGGTCAGCCTGCCGAAGGCATTCAGGGTGGCCGCGACTGCTGCTTCGCGCTGAGCAGCGTCGTTTACATCGCACTGCACTGCGATGGCTTTGCCGCCCGCCGCTTTGATGTCGGCGGCCAGTGCTTCAACGTCGGCCAGGGTGCGCGCCGCACAGGCAACGCTGGCACCCGCTTCGGCATAGGCCAGCGCGATGGCTCGGCCGATGCCCTTGCCGGCGCCGGTGATCAGGGCAACCTGATCGGTGAGAGTGAACTGCTTGAGCAGGGACATGGTGAAACTCCGCTAGTCAGAGGCTGATGGCCGCTTGGGGGGCGGCCACCCAAAGGTCGGGCAAGCCAGGGTCAGTGGCGTGGATCAGGCGCTTGAGCAGGATCTTCAGCGCCTGCACATCTCCCAAACCGAGCTTTTCGGTCAGGTCTTCTTCCACCGCCTTGGCCAGAGCTACGTGCTCCAGCGATACCTCACGTCCTTCGGCGGTCAGCGCGTAGCGAGGCGTTTCGCCGCTGTCCAGCTCGGTCGCGATGTAGCGCTGTTTTTCCAGAAACACCATCATCGACTGACTAACCTCGCGCCCGGTATAGCCGACAAATCGGTTGATCTGTTCCAACGTCAGGCGATCTTGAATACTCAGCACCGAGAGCACGAAGAAGGCGTGCTCATCCAGCTTGTGGTTCTGCAGCAGGGTGCGCAGGTAGGCCACCAGCTGGTAGTGCGCGCGACCGGCCAGGTAGCCGAGCAGGTCTTCGGTGTAGCTGCACTCGGGAGCCAGCTCTTCAGCACTGGATAGGCGCACGCCCTCGCGTGGCTTGCGCGCCGCCAGTGCGTACTGGCCGGACTGGAAGGCCAGTGGTGGCAGCGCGCTCTTGTCAAAGCTAAGCACCTCGCCAACAAAGATGACGTGATCGCCGCCTTCATACATAAACGCGGTGCGACATTGAAAGCGCGCGGTGCAGTTGTGCAGCAGCGGGATGTTGTTGATGCCGCGGTCCAGGTCGATGCCGGCAAACTTGTCCTCCCCGCGGGAGGCAAAGCGTCCTGACAACGCTTCCTGCTCGGTGGAGAGCACGTGCACATTCCAGTGCTTGTTGGCCGAAAAGGCCGTCAGGCTGTAGGCCGATTTGGCCAGGCTCCAGAGCACCAGCGGCGGGTTCAATGACACCGAGTTGAAACTGTTGGCGGTGATGCCGATGGGCTCGCCGTCTGGTCCGCGCGTGGTGATGATGGTAACGCCGGTGGTAAAGGTGCTCAGGGCGTCGCGAAAGGCCTTCGGATTGAAACTGGCGGTAGCGCTCATGGGCTGCTCCCTGTCTGGTGCTGGTAGTGGCAGCAGTATTGGGTTGGCAGGGGTGTTGGTCATCGTCTCTATGGACTAACGCAGGTGTACTGCGGGCTCGTCCGATCGGACGAGGATGAGGGCGCAGCGGGCGGTTAGGCTGGCAGACAACTACAAGAACAACCCTGGACCGGGTAAGGAGAGAGTTGGTGGCTGCCTATCTGCAATCGCTGGAGCAACTTAGCGCGCTGTTGGCTGCGCAGCGCAAAGCCACGGACGCACAGGGGCGCGTCGGCGCGGAGGTGCGGCGGGCCCGCATTCAGTCCGTCATCGATCTACTGGTCGATGAGCACGAGGCGCTGGCCACCGCGATGGAGGCCGATTTTGGCGGCCGTCACCCCGGTTTCAGTCTTATGAATGATGTGCTGGGTGCGTTAGGGTCGCTTAAGCATGCGCGTGACCATCTGGCAGAGTGGCTGCCTGATCAGCCGCGTGCAGCCTTTGCGCCATATGACCAACTGGGTGGCGAGGCCTGGGTGCAGTATCAGCCAAAGGGTACGGTTGGCATCATCGGCACCTGGAATGCGCCGCTGTTTACCCTGCTAAGCCCGCTGGCAGGCGCCTTTGCGGCGGGTAACCGGGCCGTGCTCAAACCTTCGGAAATTACCCCGCGTACTGCTGAGGTGCTGGCGCGCGCGATTGATGCGCGTTTTGATCCACTGGAACTGGCCGTAATCAATGGCGGTGTGGAGGTGGGGCAGGGGTTTGCCGATCAGCCATTCAATCATCTGGTCTTTACCGGCAGTACGGCGGTTGGTCGCGACATTATGCGCCGGGCCGCCGCTAACCTGGTGCCCGTCACTCTGGAGTTGGGTGGCAAATCGCCGGTAGTGATTGGTCGCAGTGCCGATATCGGTGAAACCGCGCGCCGGCTGGCCATTGCCAAGGGAACGAATGGTGGGCAGATCTGCATTTCGCCGGACCTAGTGTACGTGCCGGTCGAGCAGCGCGAAGCCTTTATCGAGGCCTTCTGCGCCAGTTACGCTGCGTTGTATCCGATGGTGCAAGGCAATGGAGACCTGACAGCTGTAGTCAATCAACGGCACCTGGAGAGGGTTGAAGGTTGTCTGGAGGAAGCTCGCGAAATGGGCGTCCAGATCGTGCGTTGCCCTGATGTGGCTACGCCGGCCGAGGAGCGCCGTCGGCCGCTATCGATTGTGGTCAATCCGCCGAAGCTCAGTCGCATCATGCAGGAGGAGATTTTTGGTCCGGCACTGGTTCTGCTCAGTTACAGCGAGGTGGCGCATGTGGTTGAGGAGATCAACCAGGGTGAGCGGCCGCTGGCGCTGTACTACTTCGGTCATGACAGTGCTGAGCAGCAATGGGTGCTTGATCACACGTTGTCCGGTGGTGTCACCATCAACGATGCCTTGATGCATGCTGCCATGGAAGACGCACCCTTCGGTGGTGTTGGTGCTTCCGGTATGGGGCATTACCACGGCCGAGAGGGCTTTGCCGAATTCAGCCACGCGCGCACTGTGTTCAAAGCGCCGGCCTACGATCCTCGAGGTGAGTGGGGCATGCTGGCGCCGTATCACCCTGGCTTCATCGATGTGATGAAAAGCCAAATTACCCGCTGATTTTCGCCTGTCAGAGCTGCGCCGCCGCCGGTGGCGCATTCGCTCGTCCGGAGTGTACTCATGAAGCCTGCTACCTGGCGCTTGACCCTGCTGGCGCGTCTGATCCTGTGGGCCGCGCTGGCCTGTGTATTGTTCTATAGTGCGGTGGGCCTGGGCTGGTACGGCCTCAAGCAGGCGCGTGACAGTCTGTATTTGGTGCAGCACGAGCGTCTGCTGGCCATCGCCAGGGCGACTGAGATCGAGCGCCTGTTGGAGCAGAACCGGCGCTTGGTGCTGACGGCCATTCAGTATGACCCCGACGGCAAGTTGGCGGTTATGCACGAGCAGGCGTTGGACGTGCACCTGCAGCAGATTCGTGACAACGCAGCGCGCCTGCAGCAGCTGTGGAATCAGTTTCAGCAGTTGCAGCTGGACGATACCGACCGCGAGTTGATGCTGGCCTTTGACGCGCATTACCAGGTCTGGACGGAAGATCTGGACGCCATGCTGGCGCAACTTGAGCTGGAAGACTTCGGCATTTCCGGCATGCGTGTGTTTCTGCAGATGGGCGCGGAGGAAGGGCGCCTGGCTGCCGAGCAGTTGGCGGCGTTACGCCAGCATCAGGGGCAGAAGTCTGTTAACGACTTTCATCAGGCTGAGCAGCGCTATGTCCAGGCTCAGCAGCTGTATCTGCTGCTGGCTGGCTGCGGCCTGCTGCTCGGTAGTCTGGTCGGTTGGTTGATGATACGACGCTTGCGTCAAGGGTTGCAGGCGATCTCCGGGCAGGCGCGAGCGATCGCAGAGGGTGATTTGAGTCGGCCGGTGGCGTTGTCGGGTAATGATGAGATCAGTGATCTGATGCGCGACTTTGCCCGTATGCGGGACAACCTCCGGGCGCTGCTGGGTGGGCTGCGTGATCAGGTGGGTCTGCTTGGTTGTTCCTCCGGGCGAGTCACTGGCTTGTCTGACAGCGCGTCGACCCTGGCCCGGCAGCAGGCTGATGCGGTAAGCAGCATGTCGGCCGCAGTCGAGCAGTTGTCGGTTTCCATTGATGAGGTGCGCAATCACGCAGAGGTCACCCGCGACACCACCGAGCAGGCCGAACGCAGTAGTCAATCCAGTGAGGGCTTAATCTGCCAGATGCTGGATGAGATGCGTGCGATTGCCGACTCGGTGAGTGCCAACGCGGAACACATGCAAAGTCTGGAGCGCTTTTCCGCGCAGATCGGCTCGGTGATTCAGGTCATCAACGAGGTGGCCGAGCAAACCAACCTGCTGTCGCTCAATGCTGCTATTGAAGCAGCGCGGGCTGGCGAGATGGGGCGTGGCTTTGCTGTGGTGGCAGGGGAGGTGCGGCAGCTGGCTGAGCGCACTTCGCACTCGACGACCGAAATCACCGAAACCGTTAAGCAGATTCAGCAAGGCACGCGTACCGCTTCAAACAGTATGCAGCGGTCGGTTGTTCACGTAGAGGCGGGGGTGGCGCTGGCCGGTGAGGTGAGTCAGGCAGTCACGGCGATCCGCGCGGGCACCGCTGACGTTATCGCCGCGATCAACCAGATCAGTCAGATTCTCACCAATCAGTCGAGCGCCACCCGCGAAATTGCTAGAGAGGTGGAAGGCGTTTCGGTGGGTGTGCGGCAAATGTCTGGCAGCGCCGCCGATAGTGCCGATGCGGCGGTGGAGCTGCAGCGTCTGGCGGGCGAGCTGGATGCCATGGCCCAGCGTTTCAGGATTGCCTGAGCGCGATTCGGGCGCGGCAGTCCCGTATCGGTGCAGCCTTAGTCCAGATTGACGATGAGCGCGCTTGAGACCATTCGGATAATCCATGTAACCCGCTCGAATGTCGCTGCGGAAGAGTCTTTGGAGGACCAAGAGATGGTTGCCACTCGCGAAAAATCACAAAAGGAACTCGAGCTGCTGGAAGCGGCACGCAAACTGATTCCCGCGCTCAAGGCCCGCGCCGAACAGGCCGACCGTGAGCTTAAGGTGCCGGACGAAACCGTAGCCGACATGCAGGAAGCCGGCCTGTTTCAGGCTATGCAGCCCAAGCGCTTTGGCGGCCTTGAGCTGGACCCGCGTGCCTTCTTTGATATTCAGATGACCTTGGCCGAAGGTTGTATGTCTACTGCATGGATTTACGGGGTGATGGGCGTACACCCCTGGCAGCTTGCACGCTACCCGTTGCAGGCCCAGGAGGATGTTTGGGGAGAAGACCCCAAAACCCTGGTGGGCTCCACCTATATGCCGGTGGCCAAGGTGACTGTGGTGGACGGCGGTTATCGCATCAGTGGCCGGTGGGGCTTTTCCAGCGGTAGCGAACACTGCAAGTGGACGCTGCTGGGCGGCATCATTCCGCCGGACGCGAACGGAGAGGGTAGCGAGCACGGGACTTTCCTGGTTCCGCGCAGCGACTACCGCATCGAGCGTAACTGGGATGTACTGGGCCTGCGCGGTACCGGCAGCCACGACATCGTCGTTGAAGACGCCTTTGTCCCAGCGCACCGGGTACAGCGCACCAACAACACCAGCATGGAGGCTACGCCTGGCCGTCTGGTCAACACCAGTCCGTTGTATGCGATTCCCTTTGCCCAGGTGTTCACCCGCGCTGTATCCAGTTCCTGTCTGGGTGCGTTGCAGGGAGCGATCAACGAGTTCAGCGCCAATGCCGCCAAGCACATCGGCAAACATGGCGCCAAGACCGCCGAAGATCCGCTGGCGCAGGAAGTGGTAGCTGATGCAGTGCTGACGCTGGATCAGCTCAAGCTGGTGCTGGAGCGCAACTTCGAGCACCTGTGGCAGATGGCCGAGCGTAACGAGTTTCCGGATGTGGAAACGCGCCTGCTTTATCGCTACCAGTCTGCTCACGTCACCAACGTCTGTGCCGAGAAGGTCAATCAGTTGCTGCGCTGCATGGCCGCGTCCGGGTTGTATAACAGCAACCCGGTAGCGCGTACCTTCCGCGACCTGCACCAGGCGCGGGGTCATATCTCCAACAATGTGGCGGCCTTTGGCCGAGCCTTTGGCGCGGTGCAGCTGGGCCTGCCCAATCCCGATCCCTACGTCTGATCCGTGCGCCCGTCTGTTCTGCAGACGGGTGCTGTCTTCACCTGTGGACGAGTTAGGTTATGCACAACAACAACGAATACGATCTGATCGTAGTCGGCTCTGGAGCCGGCGCCATGACCGCTGCGGTAACCGCAGCCGACCAAGGGCTGAGCGTACTGGTGCTTGAGAAAACCGCGCAGTACGGCGGCACCTCGGCCATTTCCGGGGGCGGCATCTGGATACCCAACAATCACCTGTTCAAGGCGATTGGCGGCAAGGACAGCGAGGAGCAGGCCTGGACCTACCTCAAGGCCGCCGTGGGAGACCGGGTCGACGAGCCTCGCCTGCGTACCTATATGCTCAAGGCGCCGCAAATGGTGTCCTGGCTGCAAAAACACACGCGCGTGCGCTATGCGGTGGCAGATAAATACCCCGATTACTATCAGCACCTGCCGGGCTCGCTGCCAGGCGGCCGCAGCCTGGATCCGGAGTTGTTTGACCTCAGTGCGCTGGGCGATGACCTGCCGGGACTGCGCGAAGGTGCGCCCGGCAACATGCTGATGGGCCGAATCGCCTGGACCGCGCGCGATGCGCATAAAGCGATGTCCAAGAGCTTTGGCTGGCGCTGGATGATTATCCGCCTGATGTTGCGCTACAAACTGGACTTCCGCTGGCGCCGCAAAACCGGCAGCAAGCGAGATCGTCGCACTGCGCTGGGAAATGCGCTGGTTGCCAGTCTGCGCGCCTCCATGCTGGACCGCCAGATTCCGCTGTGGCTCAACAGCGATTTTCGCGAGCTGCTGGAAGAGGGTGGACGCGTTTGCGGCGTCAAGGTGGAGCGCGATGGCCAGATTCAGACCCTGCGCGCACGCAAGGGCGTCATTCTTGCCAGCGGCGGATTCGAGCAGAACCAGGCGCTGCGCGACAAGTACTTCCCCGGTCCGACCCAGGCAGCCTGGAGCGCCACTCCGGCCGGTGCCAATACCGGTGCCGCACTGCAGGCCGGGCAGGCTCTGGGCGCAGCTACTGACCTGCTGGACTGGGGCTGGTGGGCGCCGACTCTACTGGTGCCTGGCGAAGACCGTGCGCGCGGCATCTTTGCCGAACGCGCCTTCCCCGGCGCCATTGTGGTCAACGGTCTGGGTCAGCGTTTTATCAACGAAGCAGCGCCCTATCTGGAATTTGTAGATGCCATGTACCGCAACAACGCCGAAACCGGCGGCAAGTGCATACCGGCCTGGGCGGTCTTCGACAGCCACTTCCGCTTCAACTACGCCATGGGCCCGTTGATGCCCGGCCAGATCATGCCCGACAGCCGCCTGCGCAAGCAGTGGCTGAACAGTCTCTACTACAAGGCCGATTCGCTGGATGAGCTGGCGGCGCAGATCGGGGTGGATGCTGGCGGGCTGCGGGCCACGGTGGACAAAGTGAACGGCTACGCCCAGACCGGTGAGGACAAAGACTTCCAGCGTGGCGGTAATGTGTTCGACCGTTATTACGGCGACAGCAACGTCAGCCCCAACCCGTGTCTGGCGCCCATCGCCAAGGGGCCGTACTACGCTATGCCAATGTACGCTGGTGACATTGGCAGCAAGGGCGGCTTGCTGACCAATGAGCATGCGCAGGTGGTACGTGAGAATGGCACTGTGATTGACGGGCTGTATGCCATTGGCAACAGCTCGGCCTCGGTGCTGGGCACCACCTATCCGGGTGCCGGCGGCACCCTTGGTCCGGCCATGACGTTCGGCTGGATTGCCGGCCAGCATGTCGCCACTGCCGTGCTACAGGAGCAGGCAGCATGAGCGGGCGACTGCAGGATAAGACTGCGGTGGTCACCGGTGCTGCCAGCGGTATCGGTGAGGCCTGTGCGCGGCTGTTTATAGAGCAGGGCGCCAGGGTACTGCTGACCGACCTGAACGCACAGGCGGGTGAAGCACTGGCTGCCGAGCTGGGTGAGCGCGCCAGCTTCCTGCAGCAGGATGTCAGCGATCCGGCTCACTGGCAGGCACTCGCTGCGCAGCTGCAGGCGGATGAGCGCGGACTGGATGTGCTGGTCAACAATGCCGGTATCTTGCTGCCCGGCTCGATTGAGGACGCGACCCTGGAGCAGTGGCAACGCCTGTTGCGGGTCAACGCCGACAGCGCATTCCTGGGGTGTCAGATGGCGGTGGGGCTAATGAAGGCCTCTGCTGGCGGCTCTATTGTCAATATCTCCTCAATTGCGGCGTTGGCCGCCCGGCATGACTATCTCGCCTACGGCGCGAGCAAGGGTGCGGTCGCCGCGCTGACCCGCAGTGTGGCAGTGCACTGTCGCCGGCAGAAATACCGCATCCGCTGCAACTCGGTGCACCCCGATGGCGTGATGACGGCTATGACCCGAGAGAGCTACCCCAAGGGGATGGACCCCGCCGCCTTCACCATCGACAGCGACCCGATGAATCGCGCCTGCCAGCCGAGGGACGTGGCCGAGGCTGTGCTGTATCTGGCCAGCGACGAGGCGCGCGCCGTCAACGGCATCGAGCTGCGGGTGGACAGCGGCCAATTTGTGATGAGTATCTGACCATGACCAACTACATTCCCCTGCGCGTGGCCAACGTGATTCAAGAGACCCACGACAGCTGCTCCTTCGAGTTCAGTGTGCCCTCCGAGTTGGCGCAACGTTTTAGCTACCGCCCTGGGCAGTTTTTGACCCTGCGCATTCCGCATCAGGATGATTGGCTGCCGCGCTGCTATTCGCTGTCCAGTACGCCCTACGCTAACGAAAATTTGCGTGTAACGGTCAAGCGGGTGGCCGATGGTCGAGGCTCCAACTGGCTCTGCGACCAGCTGGCTGCCGGTAGTGAGATAGAAGTGCTTCCGCCGGCCGGGGCTTTTGTACCGCGCTCATTGGACGGCGACTTCCTGCTGCTGGCCGGTGGCAGCGGCGTGACGCCGGTACTGTCGATACTGCGGGCGGTACTGAGTCAGGCACAAGGGCGCATCCGCCTGATCTACGCCAATCGTGACGAGCAATCCGTGATCTTTCGTGACCTGCTCCAACAGTTGGTTGCGCAGCACCCGCAGCGTCTGCAGGTAGTGCACTGGCTGGCCAGCGTGCAGGGGCACCCGACCGTGGATCAGTTGGCGCATCTGGCTGCAGGCTTCGAGCAGGCACAAGCCTTTATCTGCGGTCCTGAGCCGTTTATGGATGCCAGCGTCACAGCCCTTCATCAGGCAGGTTTGCCGGAGGCGGCGGTGCACGTTGAGCGTTTCGTTTCGCTGCCCAGTGAAAGTGAAGCGCCGCAGACCGATGGCATTGTCGAGCACGCCGGGGCAGCGGCGACACGTCTTACTGTAGAGCTGGATGGCGAGACCTGCGAGATCGATTGTGCCCCCGGCGAACTACTGTTGACAGCTATGCGCCGTGAGGGCCTGCAGCCACCGCACTCCTGCCTGGTTGGCTCCTGTGCCTCGTGCATGTGCACCCTGGTGTCTGGCGAGGTGGATCTGCTGCACAACGATGCGCTGGACGAGCAGGAACTAAACGAAGGCTGGACCCTTGCCTGTCAGGCGGTGGCGACCAGCGACAAGGTACATCTGCGTTTTCCCGACTGAATGAGATCAGATCACATGGCTTCAGTGTTTCCCTCGCCGGCCAGTCTGCCGGCGTCGATTCCGGCGCTGGTGCTGCGCGCCGCCGAGCTGCATGGCGAGCGCCTGGCGCTGGATGACGGCGCGCAGCGTATCAGCTACGCCCAACTGCCCGACCGCATGTTGGCGGTCACCCGCGCGCTGCTGGCAACCGATATTCGGCACGGCGACCGTATCGCCTTGTGGGCACCCAACAGTATCGACTGGGTGTTACTGGCCCTAGGCCTGCAGGCGGCCGGCGCGGTGTTGGTCCCGCTCAACACCCGCATGAAGGGCAGTGAAGCGGCGGACATTCTGGCGCGCAGCGGGGCGCGTCTGCTGTTCTGCCAGGGGCAGTTTTTGGGCAACGACTATGCGGCCATGCTGGCGCCGCAGCGTCCACCCAGCCTGGAGCGGGTGGTCGCGCTGGGCGAGTCAACAGCCGCCGATCAGGCGCTGGATGACTTTCTGGCCGATGGTGAACGTATCGCGCCGGATGCAGCGCGAGCGCGTGCCGCGTCGATCAACGCGCATGACCTGTCTGATCTGTTGTTTACCTCCGGTACCACCGGCAAGCCGAAGGGGGTGATGTACGCCCACGGCCAAAGTTTGCGCGCATTCAACGAGTACGTGCGGATCATCGGCCTGGTGCCCGGAGACCGTTATCTGATCGTTAATCCGTTTTTCCACTCATTCGGCTACAAGGCTGGCTGGCTTACCTGCCTGCTGGGTGGCGCGACCATAGTGCCGCAGGCGATGTTTGATGCTGATGATGTGTTCCGCCGAGTTGAGCGTGAGCGCATCACTATTTTGCCGGGGCCACCAACCCTATACCTGTCGATGCTTGACCACCCGGCTCGGGCGCAGGTGGATTTGTCCAGTCTGCGAGTGGCGGTGACGGGCGCCTCGACCATTCCGCCGGTGCTGATCCGGCGCATGCGCGAAGAGCTTGGGTTCAAGGTGGTGACCACCGCCTACGGTCTAACCGAGTGTGGCGGGCTGGCGACCATCTGCGACCCGCAGGATGCTGCGGAAACCATTGCCGCCACCAGCGGACGGGCGATTCCGGGCACCGAGCTGGCAGTGCTAGACCCAGAGGGACAACGGGTGAACGCTGGCGAGCAGGGCGAGATTTGCCTGCGCGGTTTCCACATCATGCAGGGCTACTTCAACAACGCCGAGGCGACAGCCGAGGCGGTAGATGGTGATGGCTGGCTGCATACCGGCGATGTTGGCAGTCTGGATGAGCAGGGCAACTTGCGCATTACCGGTCGACTCAAGGACATGTTTATCGTTGGCGGCTTTAATTGTTACCCGGCCGAGATCGAGGCCGCCCTGAGTGAGCACCCGGCGATTGCTCAGGTAGCGGTGCTGGGCGTTCCGGATGAGCGTATGGGGGAGGTGGGGTGTGCCTGCGTGGTGCTGCGCCAGGGCCAACAGCTCGATGATGCTGGACTAATCAGTTGGTCCCGTGAGCGAATGGCCAACTACAAGGTGCCGCGTCGGGTGGTGTTCTATCCGCAGTTGCCGATGAACGCCTCCAACAAGGTCGACAAGTTGCAGCTCGCCGCCGAGCTGTAACGAGAGTTAACCCGGCGGACGGGTTTTCTACTCCGTTTGGGGTACGTGTTTTTGTTGCTCGCTTCCGATACTGGCCACCCCCTGTCTGGGGGGATAAGGACATTTATCAGGAGCGACACGTGAACAACAATAATCGTCTACTCTGCCGCCCGGCGGCGCTCTCGCCGCTGGCGTTGGCGCTCGCCGCCGCAGCGGTCTCAAGCCCGGCGCTGGCTTTACCCAGCCTGAGCTTTGATAACGGATTGACCATCGACTCCCAGGTCACCGCCAACTACACCTACTCCTTCCGTACCCGCGGCGCAGATAGCACGTATCTGGCCGACCCAAACAATGACGACGCCACCCGCAACTTTGATCGCTACGCGGCCATCAATAATCGCGTCAGTTTGTTTGGCGAGGTGCTGGTGCAGAAGGACAACCTGGGCGCCGTACTGCGTGCTAGCCACTTTTACGACCAGGTCTACAAGCAGGACAACGACAATGACTCGGCTGCTACCGTCAACCAGGTGGTCAATGGCCCCGGTGACGAGCAGCATTTCAGTGCCACCACCCGACGCGACAGCGGCAGCCGCTTCCAGCTGCTCGACGCTTATGTTTACGGCAATTTCCCGATTGGCGAGAGCCAATACCTGTCGCTGAACGCCGGTCGCCACTTGGTAGCCTGGGGCGAAAGTCTGTTCTGGCCGAACATCAGCCAGGGCCAGGCACCCATTGATGCGACCAAGTTCAACGTGCCCGGAACCGAAGCTAAAGATGCTTACCTGCCGGTCAATCAGCTGTCGTTTACCTGGTCGTTGAACGAGAGCCTGGCATTTACCGGTTTCTATCAACTGGAATGGGAAGAGACCCGTTTGAACCCGGTGGGTGACTTCTTCGGTAGCGATTTCTTTGGTCCAGGGTCGCAGTTTTATCGCTTTGCCCCAGGGGTGATCGCAGCTTACCCAGACACCACCTTTACTGCTGCCAATAGTGTCGAGGCAGATGACCCGCGCGACTCTGGTCAGTGGGGCCTGGGTTTGCGCTGGAATGTCGATTTCAACACCGAGATTGGTTTGTACCACTATCGCTACCATGATCGCACCGCGTCGATGTTTTTTGATATCAGCGGTACTACCCAGTACTCGTCGCTGGACAGTGTTAACCGGGTCAGCTTTGGGCCGGGTGTCCCAGCACTCAAGTTCGGCTACTTCGAAGATATCAAACTCACTGGTCTGAGCCTCACCTCGAAGGTTGGGGACGTGCAGTTGGGCTCGGATATCAGCCTGCGTGAAGGCGCCCCTGTCTATCTGAGCAACGGCGCGCCAACCACCGGCGATCTGCTGATGGCCAGCGGAAACTTCGTCTATATCCTTGGGCCGAGCATGCTGGCCAGCCAGACTACCTTCATGGGTGAGTTGGTTTACGACCGTATTCAGGATGCTGACACCCTGACCGTGACTGGCGGCAACCCTGGTGAGAACGGTCAGTTTGACGACTTCGTCTACAACGGCCAAACCCGTGACAACGTGCTGCTGGGCGTGGGCGCGTACCTTGACTACCCGAGTGTCTTCACCGGCTGGGACCTGACCACCTCGGCAGTGTTTCAGCAGAACGTTGACGGCAGTGGACGGCAGGGTATGGGGCGTGACGAGCAGCGTCTGACGCTGGGTGCCACCTTCAGCTATATCGGCAACTTCGAGGTTGGCGCTACCTGGGTCAACTATCTCTCAAGCCCCGATGTCGCCAAGGGTCGCACCATGGCCGACCGCGACTATCTCTCGTTCAACGCCAAATACACCTTCTGATGGAGCCCCGTTTATGCAACTGATCAAACCCCTTTGCATTGCCACGTTGCTGGCCCAGGCCACGATGGTTCATGCCACAGCGACGCCGGAGGAGATTGCGTCTCTGGGTAACGAGCGCACGTGTGTTGGTGCCGAAAAATCAGGCAACGCCGACGGCAGTATCACCGAATGGACCGGCAAGTGGCTGGGTGCGCCCGAGCACGTCGATTTTCAGGGCACGGGCCATCACCCGGTTGATCCGTATCCCGACGACGAGCCGCTGTTCGTGATTACCGCCGACAACATGGCGCAGTACGCCGAACGCCTGTCGGCCGGGCAGAAGGCGCTGTTTGCTGCTTACCCAGATACCTTCCAGATGCCGGTTTATCCAACCCGTCGGGATTTCCGCTTCCCTGACAGCGTATGTCAGGCCACCTTGGAGAACGCCAAGTCCGCCGAACTGGTCAACGATGGCGAAGGCGTGGTGGCGACCACCGGCGGCATTTTGTTCCCCTTCCCCAAGACCGGGCTGGAGCTGATGTGGACGTCTTCATTTTTCACCTACCGCCCTTGGACTGAAGAGTACATCTCTGACAATGCCTATGTGCTGCCGAACGGCCGTATCAACTGGGGTCAGGTACATTCCAAGAACCTCGCGCCGCACCTCAAGCCCGGCACCATTGGCGAAACCGTGGGGCAGTCTTCGTTCTATCTGAATGAGACCATTCTGCCGCAGCGTGACAGGGGCGAAATCAACACCGGCATGGAATTCTTCAACCATGTCACCGAGCCTCGTCAAAGTTGGCGCTACGACCCCGGCACTCGCCGCGTGCGCCAATCGCCGGAGTACGGTTTTGACATGCAGTTTCCGGGTACCGGTGGCTCTATCACCGTGGATGAGGTGCGCATCTTCAATGGTTCTGGTCAGCGCTACAACTGGTCCATCGTAGGCAAGCAGGAGATGTATGTGCCGGCCAACGCCTACCGCATTCACTCGCCCGAGTGGCGCTATGAAGCGTTGCTGCCGCCGCACCACGCCAACCCGGACGCCATGCGCTATGAACTGCGCCGCGTGTGGGTGCTTGAAGCCAATCTCAAGGACGGTTACCGCCACCTGTATCCCAAGCGCCACATGTACGTGGATGAGGACAGCTGGCTGATGATCATGGCAGACAACTACGACGCCCGTGGCGGCTTGTGGCGCACCTCGATGATCAACTACTTCTACGCCTACGAAGCCAACACCTGGCAGGCCGGGGTAGGGCTGTACCACGACCTGGAAGCCAAGAGCTATCTGGCCTTTAACCTGATTAACGAACAGCCTGCCGGCTATACCCTCAACCGGGGCGACGTCACCTCCCGAGACTTCGGCCCTGAGGCAGCTCGCCGCGCTGGACGCTGATCAGCACAGCAAAAGCCCCGCCCATATTGTGATGGGCGGGGCTTTATTGTCTGATCTTTACGGATTGTCGCTGTGGCGCAAAGAGCGGGTGAGCGCTTACTGGAGTGTTGATTCAAGCCGGATCAGAGGAGCTCTCCGGGCTGTCTGTTGAATGAATCGTCAGCGCCCGACAAACACCGGGCGGCGCTTCTCCAAAAAGGCCTGCATACCTTCCTTCTGGTCTTCTGCCGCAAACAGCAGAGCGTTGGCCTTGCGCTCCATGGCCAGGGCTGCCTCCAGCGACGCATCCATGCCGGCGAGAATCACCTCCTTGATCTGCTCGGCTGCCAGTGGCGACATGGCGGCAATCAGGCTGGCCTGTTGCACAGCGGTGTCGGCCACCAGCTCATCGTCCACTACCTCGCTGACCAGCCCGGCGATACAGGCTTCTTCCGCGCTGATCGGGCGACCGGTCAGCGCCATCTGCATGGCTTTGGCCTTGCCAACAGCGCGTACCAGGCGCTGGGTACCACCGATGCCCGGCATGATGCCGATGCGAATCTCCGGTTGGGAGAAGCGCGCGCCCCGGCCGGCAATGATGATGTCAGCGTGCATAGCCAGCTCGCAGCCACCGCCGTAGGCGTAACCGCAGACCGCCGCGATGACAGGCTTGGGGCACTGTTGGATGGGCGCCCAGACACGCTCGGTATGGCGCTGCAGGATATCGATCGGCCCTACGCCGGCCATGCTGGAAATGTCGCCGCCAGCAGCGAACACCCTGTCGCCGCCAGTCAGGATGATGCAGCGCGTCTGCGGGTCGGCCGCCAACTCGCTGAAGCGCGCCGATAACGCCGCCTGCAACTCCAGACTAAGCGCATTGGTTACGTCGGGGCGATTGAGAGTCAAGCGTGCTACCTGCGGGGCTGGGCGGTCCAGCAGCAGAACGGCGTTGGCGTCAGTCATTAAGGGCTCCGCGATTAGAAAGAGAGTCGAGGCGATTGTCGGCAGCACCCGATTGCACCTCATCGTCCGTTTAGACGAAGAGCAGGGCAGGCGCGCTCCCTACAGTGAGGGTATGACGCAACCAGAGGATTTGTTCATGCAGTCTCACAGCGCAGCGCTCGATTACAGCGGCAAGGTGGTGATGATCACCGGCGGCACCCGCGGTATCGGCGCCGGTATTGCTCAAGCCTTTTTAGCCGCTGGCGCCACTGTGGTGGCCTGCGGCCGTCGCGAACCGGAGCAGATGCCCGCTGTTGGCAACCGCAGCGCCCGCTTTCTCAGTGTAGACGTGCGTGACGCTGAAGCCACCGAAGAAGCCGTTGCTGCCGTGCGTGAACACTATGGCCGGCTGGATGTGCTGGTCAATAACGCCGGTGGCAGTCCAGCCGCCGACGCTGCCACTGCTTCACCGCGCTTTAGTGAAAGCATCATTCGCCTCAACCTGCTGGCGCCGCTGAATCTCGCCCAACAGGCCAATGCCGTGATGCAGCAGCAGGATAGTGGTGGGGTGATCATTTTTATTGGCTCGGTCGCTGCCAGCCGTCCATCGCCGGGTACCGCCGCTTACGGCGCAGCCAAGGCGGCAGTGGTGTCGCTGGCCAGCTCGCTGGCGGTGGAGTGGGCACCCAAGGTGCGGGTGCTATCGGTCAGCCCGGGGCTGATTCGCACCGAGCAGTCTCATTTGCATTACGGCGATGATGAGGGCATCGCGGCGGTTGGGCTCACCATCCCTGCCGGTCGCATGGGTGAGCCCGAAGACATTGCCAACGCCTGTCTGTACGCCGCCTCTCCGATGGCGGCCTATTTCAGTGGTACCAACCTGCTTTTGCACGGCGGCGGCGAGAAACCTGCGTTTCTTGCTGCATCGACTGCCGGCAAGGCGTGACGCAACGCGACCACGCCCTGCGGCGGGTCTTGGAAAACAATCAGGAGACGAACTTGGCTGATCAAGCATTACTCGACAAGGTTCAGGCCATGGTCGGACGCGAATACGGTCGCGTCTATGCCTGGGACCGGGTCAATGCCCCGATGATTCGCCACTGGTGCGAGATCATGGGAATCGACAACCCGCTATACACCAATGCCGACTTTGCGCGTGCTCAGGGACATGCCGATGTTGTGGCGCCTCCGGGCATGCTGCAGGTCTGGTGCATGGCTGGCCTTGACCTGGAGAACTACGCACCGGGCTCAACCGACGAGAATAACTTTGAGGTGCTCAAGGTTATCGAGCCTTACGGCTACCCGGCGGTGGTGGCAGTCAACTCCGACCTCTACTTTGAGCGCCCGATCATCGCCGGCGAGCGGCTGTATTTCACCAGCAAGGTCGACAGCGTCTCGGAAGAAAAAACCACGCCGCTGGGCACCGGTTTTTTTGTCACCGTGCTGATGAGTTACTTCTCTGAGCAGCCGGGCGGCGACGAGCCGGTTGGCCGCCAGCTGTTCCGCGTGTTCAAGTTCAAGCCCGCGCAGCGTCCCGAGGCCAAAGCCGCTGACAAGCCGGCCGAAGCCAAGGCGATCAAGCGCCCGCTACCCGGCGTTAGCGACGACACCCGCTTCTTTTGGGAAGGCTGTGAGGCCGGCAAACTGCTGATCCAGCGTTGCAGCGATTGCCAGACCCTGCGCCATCCGCCGGCACCGGTATGCAGCAAATGTCACAGTTTTGCCTGGGACAGCATCGAAGCCGCTGGCACAGGTGAGCTGTATTCCTTCGTAGTGATGCACTACCCCGAAGTGCCGCCCTTTGACTATCCCAATCCAATTGGCCTGATCGAGCTGGACGAAGGCGTACGCCTGATCGCCGGCCTGATCGATGTCGACCCGGCCAGTTTGCAGGTTGGCCAGCGGGTACAGGTGGAGTTCCACCGCTTTGACGACCAGCAGACGCTGCCGCAATTCCGTCTGGTTGCGGCTTGAGGAGATGCGCATGGATTTTTCTCTGAGTGAAGATCAGCGCGCCATCGCCGAGATGGCCGACAGCGTATTTCGTGACTACTGCACCGACGAGCGCTTGCGCGAGTTTGACCTTGACGCTGCCCCCTATATGCGACCACTGTGGCAGACCTGTATCGAGACCGGCCTGCATGCGCTGGCGATTCCCGAACAGGCCGGTGGCAGCGGTATGGGCATGACTGACCTGTTCTGCGTGCTGCGCGCCCAAGGCGCCGGGCTTGGCCAAGTGCCGCTGTGGCAGCACCAATTAGCGGCCGCCTGTCTGGCCCGCTTTGGCGGTGCCGACACGCAACCGCTGGTAGCCCAAGCCGCGGCCGGTCAGGCGTTGCTGAGCCTGTCGCTCAATGGTCTGGCCGCCAGCCACGGCGTTGGCCTGCAGCTGGAGCAAAGCAATGACTGTCTGCTGCTGAACGGCCGCCTCAGCGCCGTTGATCTTGGTGCCCAGGCCGACCAGCTGCTGGTGTTGGCTGACACGGATGACGGCGTACAGCTGATTCTGCTCGACCCGCGCGCCGAAGGCGTTGAGCTGATCGAGGGCGTGTACAACCACGGCCAGGCTGTAGCCGATTTGGCCTGCCACAGCGTATGCATCCGCGCGGATCAAGTGTTGCCGCAGGCTGCTATTAGATGGCTGGAGCAGCGCGCTATCGCTGCTGTTGCCTCGCTGCAGCTGGGCGTCAGTGAAGAGCAGCTCAAACGCACTGTGGCCTATGTTAGCGAGCGCGTGCAGTTCGATCGCCCGATTGGCAGCTTTCAGGCAGTACAGATGACCGTGGCCGACTGCCATGTGGCGCTGGAAGCCCTGCGCAGCGCGCTCTATCAGTTGTGCTACCGGTTGGACACCGGGCTGCCGTGTGACAGCGAAGCGCTGGCTACTCGTTATTTGTGCACAGAGGCCGCACACCTGATCGGCCACAAGGCGCAACACGTGCACGGCGGCATTGGCGTGGACCTGACCTACCCAATTCACCGTTTTCTTTATTGGAGCCGCTACCTGAGCCTGGTACTTGGGGGCAGTGCTGCCACCCTGGAGCGCCTCGGCGACTGGCTGGCTAACAACGATACCCTTGGATGGAAATATGACCTCGATGAAAACCAGAGCCTTTGCTGACACCCAGGTGGGCGAGCAACTGCCCGAACTGGCGATTCCGGTCACCGTGACCCTGATTAATGGCGGCGCCATCGCCACCCGGGATTACTTCCCTGGCCACCACGATGCCGACGCCGCCCGTGAGCTGGGTTCGCCACACATCTTTATGAACATCCTCACCACCACCGCCCTGGTACAGCGGTTTGTGGAGCAGTGGAGTGGCCCGTTAGCCACTCTGCACGACATCCAGATCAAGCTGGGAGCGCCCAACTATCCGGGTGACACCATGACCTTCACTGGTGAGGTAACCGAGCGCGATGAAGCCAGCCGCACGCTGGTAGTCGCGCTCAAGGGCAAGAATTCCATGGGCAACCACGCAACCGGCAAGGTCAGCGTGCAGTTGCCGGCCTGAGGAGGCGCACGATGACTGATGCACTGGGCGGCAAGGCGGCCATCGCTGGCCTTGGCGCGACTGAATTTTCCAAGAACTCCGGCCGCACCGAGTTGCGTCTGGCGATGGAGGCCACCTTGGCCGCTTTGGCTGATGCCGGCATTGATCCGAGTGAGGTCGATGGCTTCAGCTCCTACTCCGTCGACAAGGTGCCGGAATACGAGATTGCCCGCCTGTTGGGCTGCAAAGATGTGCGCTTCTTCTCCCAGGTGCCGCACGGTGGCGGTGCCGCCTGTGGCCCATTGATGCATGCGGCCATGGCAGTCGCCAGCGGTGTTGCCAAGACCGTGGTGGTTTACCGCGCCATGAACGAGCGCTCCTGGTACCGCTTTGGCAATGGCAGCTATGGCTTTGGCAATACGCCCATCTTTGAGAACGTCAACTACGGCTGGTACATGCCCCACGGCTTTCATACCCCGGCGGCCTGGGTCGGCATGTTCGCCCGCCGCTATATGCACACCTACGGCGCCACCTCCGAAGACTTTGGCCGCGTCGCGGTTGCCGCGCGGGATTTTGCTGCCACTAACCCGGCGGCCTTTTTCTACCAAAAGCCCATTACCCTGGAAGAGCATCAGGCCTCGCGCTGGATCTGCGAACCGCTGCATCTGCTCGACTGCTGCCAGGAGTCCGATGGCGCGGTGGCCATGGTTATCACCTCGGTGGAGCGTGCCCGCGATCTGGCCCAGAAGCCGGTCATTATCAAAGGCGCGTCTCAGGGTATCGCTGATGGCCAGCAGAGCATGACCTCGTTCTACCGCGAGGACATCACCGGTCTGCCTGAGATGGATGTGGTCGCTCGTGAGATCTACCGTCAGGCCGGTATTGGCCCGGACGCCATTCAGACCGCCGTAATTTACGACCACTTCACACCCTTTGTGCTGCCGCAGCTGGAGTCCTTCGGGTTTGCTGACCGCGGCGAAGCCAAGGACTTCATTCGTGCTGGCCACCACGCACGCGGCGGTCGTCTGCCGATCAACACCCACGGCGGGCAATTGGGCGAGGCGTACATCCACGGCATGAACGGCGTGGCCGAGGGTGTGCGGCAGGTGCGCGGCAGCGCGGTCAACCAGGTCGAGAACGTGGAAAACGTGCTGGTCACCGCCGGCACTGGCGTGCCCACCAGCGGCCTGATTCTGGGCGTGGCCTGAGGAGAGCAGCATGTACGTGGATTTGACACCGGCGCAGCGCACGCTGCGCCAGGAAGTGCGCGACTACTTCAAACAGTTGATGACCGACGAGCTGCGCGCCGAACTGCGCGGCGAAGAGGGCACTGATACCTCGCACCGCCTGGTACGCCAGATGGGCAAGGACGGCTGGCTGGCGGTCGGCTGGCCAAAGGCGTTTGGGGGGCAGGGCTACGGTCCGACCGAACAACTGATCTTTTTCGAAGAAGCCAATATCGCCGGCGCGCCGCTGCCCTTTGTGACCATCAGTACCGTTGGCCCTGCGCTCATGAGTTACGGTACCGATGAGCAGAAAGAGACCTTCTTGCCCGGCATTGCCGCGGGCGAAACCCATTTTGCCATCGGCTACTCCGAGCCGGGTGCCGGCTCCGACCTGGCCACGCTGAAAACCAGTGCCCGCGTCGAAGACGATCACTTTGTGGTCAACGGCAACAAGCTATGGACCTCCGGTGCACACTCGGCCGACTACATCTGGCTGGCCGCCCGCACCAACCCTGAAGAGCCTCGTCATAAGGGTATCTCCATCCTGATTGTCGACTGCCGCAGTGAGGGCTTTTCTCACACGCTTATCCCCACCTGCAGCAACCCGACTGCCGCCACCTACTACGACAACGTAGTGGTACCGAAAAACCGTCTGGTAGGCGAACTGCACAAGGGCTGGCAACTGGTTACCGCGCAGCTGAACCACGAACGACTGGGCCTTGGCTCATGGTCAGACAAAGTAGTTGGGCTGTTTCGCAAGGTCTACCTGTGGGCCAAAGCCGAAGACGAGCAGGGGCGCCGTGCCACCGATCAGCCCTGGGTGCGCACCCTGCTGGCTGAGTGCTACGCGCGGCTGGAAGCCATGCGCCTGATCAACTTCCGTATCGCCGCTGATCTAGAGGCCGGCCGCATGGATGTCGCCCTGGCGTCATCTACCAAGGTGTTCGGCTCGGAATCGGTGGTCGAAATCCTACGCAAGCTGACAGAAGTGGTCGGCGCCAACGGCCTGATTCGCGACGGCAGTGCCGCCGCCTTTCTATTGGGGGAGCTGGAGTATGAAGTACGCGCCTGCGTCACCCTGACCTTTGGCGGCGGCACCAACGAAATCCAACGTGAGCTGATCGCCCAGTTCGGCCAGGGCATGCCGCGCTCGCGTTGAGCGCACTGACCTCAACGGCAGGCCGCACTGGCCTGTTGTTGGGGCGTTGCCAGAGGCTATTTTCTCTGTGGAGTCCGCTCCGCAGAGATGATACTGCTACCATCTTCGGCTCTGAGTGGCCGCTGTCGGCCCAGGGCGTGTAAAAACGCCAGCACGAATTTCCGTCAGCGTCTATAACGGACTTTTCTCGGGCTTAGAACCTGATCAAGCTTATGACTGCTGCGAATAGCGCATGAGACAGTCCTGCAACGCTCTGGAGCCCACTCAGAGGCAGCATAGGCGAGTGAAGCACGGCCTTTTACGCTGTCAGGGCCTCTAGCAAGCTGACGGTGCCTATTATTTTTATCACCCGTTTCAGGTTGTAGGCGATCACATTCAGGCTCATTTCAGCACTCACCCCGTTGAGCTTTCGGGTCAGGAAGTGCGTCGCCCCCATCCATTGCTTAATCGTTCCGAAGGGATGCTCAACGGTCCTTTTTCGAATCCGCATCATCTCGGGTGCACTGCTGAGTCGGAGCTGCATTTCTTCCAGCACTGCTTCGTGCTCCCAACGCCGAACTCGGCGCTGCTTGCTCGGCGTGCATTGCAACTTCAATGCGCAACTTTGGCATTTATAGCTCCAGTACCGATGCAATTTCATGCCTTTCTCAACGCTGGAGAAACGCCAAATCAAAGTCTCGCCAGCCGGACAGGTGTATGCGTTTGCCGCCGCGTCATAGATAAATGCGTCGTTGTTGAATCGCCCATCGACTTTTGCTGCGGAGGTCATTGGCTTGGGTACATAGGCGATGATGCCTGCGTCGTGACAAGCCAGGATTTCCTCGCTCTTGAAGTACCCACGGTCAGCTACCACCGACAGCTTTTCTGTCCCCATCGCCTCGCGGGCTTGCTTGGCCATAGGGCTGAGCTGGTCGCGGTCGGATCCGACGTTGGTCACCTGATGAGCGACAATTAAATGGTGCTTGGTATCGACGGCTGTCTGCACGTTGTAGCCAACGATTCCGGTGCCGCGGGTCATCATGGAACGAGCGTCTGGATCGGTCAGTGATACCTGTTTGTCCGGTGATTCATTGAGCTGAGCTTCGATTGACTGAAGCTCCTTCATTTGCACCTTCAACTTGGCGGTTCTTTCTTCCAGGCGCACGACATTGGCGTCAGAGGTAGGACGGTCCTGTTGATCGGCAGCATCGAGCGAAGACAGGTACCGGCTAATACTCGCTTCTATCTCCTCCATCCGGCGCTTCAACTTGGCGCTGGTGAAATTGCGATCTCGGTTGTTGACCGCCTTGAATTTGCTGCCATCGATGGCGATCAGACTCTCGCCAAACAATCCCAATTGCTGGCACAGCAGAACGAACTGACGGCAGACTCCACGGATAGCCTTACCGTTATCCTTTCGAAAATTAGCGATAGTCTTGAAATCAGGCATCAAACGTCCGGTCAGCCACATCAACTCCACGTTGCGCTGTGCTTCCCGCTCAAGACGCCGGCTGGATTGAATCCGGTTGAGGTAACCGTAGATGTAGATCTTCAGCAGAATCGAGGGGTGATAAGCAGGCCGACCAGTATCAGCGGGGATGGCACTTTCAAAACCCAGTTTCACCAGGTCCAATTCGTCGACAAAGACATCGACCACTCGCACCGGATTGGTATCGCCGACGTAGTCGTCGAGGCTCTCGGGCAGTAAGGTGCTTTGGCCTCGATGCTCACCTTGAATGAAGCGCTTCATGGACGATCTTTGCGATGAAATCCCGAGAAATCATAGCAAGGGTTTGAGACAGCGTTTTTACACACTCTGGGCCAGAAGCGGTCATTAGCTGTCTACATAAGCCAAGTCTATTCACATAGCGCTAATACGTAGCCGTCAGTCGATGTTCAAAACAATGGGCGGCATATCCTTTACGTGGCTTGCCGGCTGCCGGTCAGGAGAAAATAGTTAGGGCTGTAGCCAGTAATGCGAGCTGGCGTCCTTTGGATCAATGCTTGACTAAAGATACGAGCCCATCTATTTTTGCTGGACGCGCTACTGCAGTCGGCTACCGAGCTTGATGCTCACGGGCTAATCACCCATCCGCTCCCCTCTGCTGCACGGGAGGTTTCAGCTGCAGGCCAGAATCCAATCTGGTGTGTGCCCCATGAAACCTAATCCTGATATTGGGAGAAAACCATGTGCAGAATTGATGCCGAATTCGGCAATCTCCAGCTTGATGAAAAATCAGATCTAACCGAGCGCTTTATCCAAGCACTCGATGAGCATGAAATCAGAGGGCCCTTACGCGCGCTGCTGATTGAGCACTTCGCTGCCAATTGGCGTTACATATTCCCCTTTGTTGACCAATTGGAAGAAGCATTGGCTCGTGCTAGGGGGCAAGCTTCGCCACAGGACCAAGCTGCAGCGTTGCTTTCCTCTCGTTCACTGTCAGACCAATTAGATCGGTGGCTTTATTTCGCTGCGAATCAAGTGATTGATAACGAACAAAATTCCAACGTACTCACGTTTGCCAAAGAGTTAGCTCAAACCCTGTTCCAAGAGTCTCCTTACACATTGTACAAGAGACTCAAACCTACAAACCCGTACTACTCGCCCTACGAGTGGTTTATCCAAGCACTGTACGGTAATGACTACTGCTTCCACCGTGCTGTATTTGATGATCCACAGCTTATTGCAGAAGGAGCGCAGGAAAGGGAGCAGGTGCTGTGGCGGTGCTTCCCCGCGCTGCCGCAGCATGCGCGGGGAGGCCAGACCGAGTCGGCCTCGATTTTCAACCCCAGCGCCATAGATTTGATTTCAGTTGCTGAAATACAGCAGCATTCAGGCCCGCCGACACTTGCAGCACACCAGTGGCTTCAAAGGGTCAGGTTTCTGGAGGCTTGGGTCGAATCCGACGCTGCTGCCGGCAGACTGCGTAGCCCATACGAAGGCGTTTTTGAAAAGTTATATACCGAGTGGGGGGCTCTACGGTCTGAGCTAGAGGCGCCACGCTCAGGTGACAGCGATGTAAAGGCCCTGTGCGACTCTGCCATAAATTGGCTCGACGACTTGGAGCTGCGGTTAAAGGAAGCGCTGGCGATCCACATGGATCTCACCAATGCACATGAAGGACAGGTTACTGACTGGGCTTTACCGCTTGATGAATGTGTCCGGGCTCGCACCCATCAAAATCCAGATCCGCAGGCATGGGCTGCTGCCGAGGAAAAAGCTCTATGCAGCATACTCTCGCGGCTTACTCCCGAGAAAATCGAGGCCTGGATTCAGCATTCAGTCCAGAGCGATGTAACAGCAACACTAAAAAGCAAACAGGACCGGCTCCCAACACTAGTTGATTACAGCAGCAGAAAATGGTGGGCGTCGGACTATGCCGCCACATGGCAAACCAAGTTTGAAGATAAGATTCATGACCTAGACATGGCAGATGCATTGACCGTCTTATCCCGCAGACTAGGCTGCCTGCTTAGTAAGCCAATATCTCGAGACCTTCACTCTTGGTGGGACAGCCTGCTCGAAAAGTTGATTCACGACCCCGAATTTCCACTGGATCTAACCCCGCGATGGACTGTTGCTGCTATTGGCAGACTGAGTGACGAGGCCGTGCTGCCTCACATTGACAAGAGCATCGGACTGCTGCGCAGCCGACTGTCGAATGCGGCAGAGCCTGATCTGAACAACCAACTAGATACGCTGTTGAGCAGGCTATCGCACCTAGACCCGCAGAAGGCACTTCGACATCGCCTGATCCTCATGCGCTCGTCGAGCGTACCGTTCGCCGACGAATCACTCTCCCGCTTCAGCTCCCTTTACAGCGACAAGGCTGTCAGTTGGTACAGCCCACTGAGTGAGCAAGTTAGGGACTTGTGGGCGAAAAAGCTTAACGGAACTTGCATTGGCCAGCAGGAGTACGAAAAAGCTGAGCTGGAGTTCTACCACGCATTCGCCCTTGATCTGATCGAGTATTGCCTTAGCCGCCTGCGCCTGCGCAAAGGCGAAAAAAAGCCCAACGATGAACGGTACGCCAATAACCAAGTGACAGAGCAATCGGCTATCTGGCGCCAAGGGTATTTGAAGGCGCTGTTGGAAATCGGCCTTGACCCCAACGGGAAGGCACACAAAACCCTCTTTTTTACCCGGCAGTTCGATCCTGATGAGAGCGTCCGCGATGTCGCGAAAGAGGCTTATCGCGCCGTGCGCCGGGAAACCAACAGTAAAAAAAGCGTTCAGGACTACAAGCGCGGGTTGATCGCCGCTGAATGGTGGCTACTCATGAGCCAGCGGCGCGCGCTCAATCTTTCTATCAATCGCGAGGGAGCCCTCAAGACACGGCGCAATATGATGCGCAATCCGTAACCGACGTTTCATCAAAAAACACGGCGTACAGGAGCCTGATGCTCCAACTCTGACGTCTTGCGTCCGCCATGCAGAACCTTTTACTGACCGCACGACAGCGGTCGCCAAGGAGTTGACGCATGTCCAAAGATAATTTGATTTTCCCCATTTGCCCTGTAAAAGCAGCTCCCGCCCACGTTGACGCTCTAACCATCAACTGGCACGTGACGGAGGCATGCAATTACCGCTGCCAATACTGTTACGCGAAATGGACAGAACACCCCTGCCCTCGCGAGCTATTTCAGGAGCTCGAGCGCAGCCAGCAGTTGCTGACGGAGTTGTTCCGGTATTTTCAGCCAACAAACACCAGCAATCCTCTGTGTGATGCGCTCTCATGGCGCACCCTGCGCCTGAACCTGGCCGGCGGAGAGCCGTCGATACTCGGAGAGCGCCTGCTGGACATCACCCGCGCAGCCAGGCAAATAGGGTTTGAGGTTTCACTGATCAGCAATGCGTCAAAGTTGGCATCTGACGTTATAAAGCAGCTTGCACCGCAACTAACCTGCCTGGGTATCAGTCTGGACTCCGCGCATTCTGAAACCAACCTTGCAATAGGGCGGGTAGAAAGAAGTGGGCGACAGCTGAGTCTAAATGAGCTGACCGCGAACCTGGACTTTGCTCGTCAAATTAACCCCGCACTCAAGATCAAGCTTAATACCGTCGTCAACGCCTTAAATGTCGATGAAGACTTGAGCGGATTAATCACGCGAGTTCGCCCAGAGCGCTGGAAGGTACTGCGGATGCTGCCAGTAGTTGATGACACCCTGGCCGTCACCGATGAGGCCTTTGCGGCCTTTGTGGAAAGACATAGCGCTTTCCAGTCAATCCAGTGCGTCGAGGACAATAGCGACATGTGTGAGTCGTACCTTATGGTCGACCCATATGGCCGTTTCTTCCAAAACCAGCCAGCAGGGGTAGGAGGCTACCTCTACAGCCAATCGATATTGTCTATCGGCGCCGCCGCAGCCTTCTCGGAAATGCGCTTCAGCCCAGTCGGCTTTAGCTCTCGCTACGTTACCGCAGCGGGGGAGGCATCATGAGGAAGTACTGCTCAGATAAAGACTTCGACCTAGTCATACGCAGCCTAGTCCGACACGGATGGGGTTATCAACGTGGCGGCAAGCACGGCAAGTTGACTCACCCCTCTCTCAGGCGGCCCATTACCGTTTCTATTTCACCAAGTGGTCGCAGTAGTTTGCAGCGATTCAAGCAAACTGTTCTGTCTACCCACAACTGTACTGGAGTAACTAAAAGCCAGATGTAACATGTCGCCGGGCGGGCGCTGGTAGGAAGCCTGCGCCCGCCCGGCAGCATTCCAGAGCTTTGTCCCGACTTAGCCATCAACACCGACCGAGCAGGGCAGCTTGTGGCTGCATACTTCCAAGATGTTGCCGATAGGCTCTTCTGTAAACCATGCGGTAGAGGCTGAACCTCTCTAGATTCATAGACACCCTTTAGGGGCCGCTTCTGGGCAATTTTTATCTGTCGTCATCGGCTGCTTCTGGCCGACCGCAGCCATGCGTGCCTTCAATCTCATGGTGCCTCGCCCCTCAGGCGTAAGGCCTGCCCCAGCCCTTACACGACAATACAACCCTGGCGGGCTGGGACGCGCAACTCCGCGGTAATTCCGGACTCGGCGGAAGCCCGCTGTAAAGGTGCCAGAGATTGCTGCGCACGAACGTCCGGATATTAGGCGAACGGCGATTGCAGGCCTGCAAAGAAGCCGATAGCGAACAAACAGGTGCACCTTGGCAAGCAGATACCCCAGGCAGGACGAGGCGCACGGCTCGCCGCCCGCTAGGGCAGCAGCTTGGCGACAGGCATTGGCCCATTGGCGCATAGGGTTGGGTTGGCTGTGCAACGCGGCTGATCGTGCTGTGCCAGTGGGGAGTTGAGTGCCGCAGTCATGAGCAGCAGCAACAGCGCAGCTGCGCCTGCGCAGATCCACAGATGAATACGTGATGTCTTCATGTTGGGCCCTCTTATTGAGATTGTGTGAGCCGTTGGTCTGGTATCGATGGCTGCATTCTGCCGTGTTGAACAGCGTCTGCCTCGTCCAAATGGGTTAGGTTTGGCGTGCGGCGACGAGCGGGGAATATCGTCCGCTCAGACGATGTTTCGGCACGGGGCTGTTTCCACAATCGTTGTGAAAACGAGGAAGCAGGCCTGATGCAAAAACACATTTCACAGGGCGTGGCACTGGTTACCGGTGCGAGTCGCGGTGTTGGTGCTGGCATTGCCGAGGCGCTTGGCGCCGCCGGGATGACGGTTTACCTGAGCGCTCGCACGCTGAGCGGTAGCGGTGTTGACGAGGTCAAAGGGCAGCGTCTGGGCGGTAATCTGCAGACTGCCGCGCTGGCGATCGAGGCGGCGGGTGGCCTGGCAGTGGCGGTGCAGTGTGACCACGCTGACGATGAGCAGGTACGGGCGCTGATGGCGCGGATTGAGCGCGAGCAGGGCCGGCTGGATGTGTTGGTCAACAACGCTACTTGCCTGCCGTCGATGCTGACCGACTCTGGTCCGTTCTGGCAGAAGCCGCTGGCGATGTCGCAGATGTTGGATGTTGGCTTGCGCTCTGCCTATGTGGCTACCCATCTGGCTATGCCGCTGCTGCTCAAAAGCCCGCAGGCACTCGTCGTTTTTATCTCCAGCTTTGGCGCCAACTGTTACATGCACGGCCCCGCCTACGGTGCTCAGAAAGCGGGGTGCGACAAGATGGCGGCCGATATGGCGGTCGACATGGAAGGCACATCGGTATCGACGGTGTCGCTCTGGCTGGGCTTGCAAAAGACTGAGCGCAGTGCGCTGGCCGGCAGTGCTGAGGGCGTGGATTACGCGGCCTTTCTGGCGCGGGCCGAAACGCCGCAATTCACCGGGCGGGTCATTCACTCGCTATGGCAGGACCCTGCGCTAACGCATCTGAGCGGGCAAACGCTGATCGTCGCTGAGCAGGCCGCGGCCTATGGCCTGACGGATGTGAATGGACATCAACCGGCGTCGCTACGTCAGCAGCTTGGCGCGCCGCCTGCGGTGCATCCGGCGCGGGTGGGTTGAGTCATGGCCACCCTTGAGGCGCGCCTGCAGGCGCTGGAAGACCGCGAGGCCATCCGCGAACTCAAACACCGTTACCTCAATGCCTGTGACAGCAAAGACGTTGAGCGCATCCGCAGCTGTTTCGCCAGTGGGGCTATCTGGATCGATTTTGGGCCGATTGGCACCTTCACCGAGCGAGATGCTTTTGTCGCGCTGTATCAACAGATGGCCTGCCAGCCGCAGGTGATTGACCTGCACCACGCCGCCAACCCTGAAATCACCCTGCATTCGGGCGGCGAGGCTAGCGCGCGCTGGGCGATTTTCTATTTCAACCTGGATGCTGACAGCGGCCTCACTCGGCAGCTGGGCGGCGTCTATCTGGACCGCTACCGCAAGGGGGATGAGGGCTGGCAGATCGTCGAGTCGGTGTGCCGCCTGCATTCAGTGGTGACCGGTCGCACCTTGGGAGAGCCTGATGAGCACTGAGATGAATTCGCCGCTGGCCGCAGCCTATCAGCCGCTTCGTGTTGGCCCGATACAGCTGAAGAACCGCTTTATCAAAGCGGCCACCAACGAGGGCATGTCGCCCAACGGGATTCCTTCACAGCAACTGGTGCAGTTTCACGCGGGTGTTGCCGCCGGCGGCGCGGCCCTGACCACCGTTGCCTACTGCGCTGTCAGCGATGACGGCTGCACCTTGCCCAATCAGATTCAGCTCAATCGCCAAACCTTGCCACACCTGCGCGCGTTGACCGATGCGGTGCATGCAGCCGGTGGCAAGGCGTCGGCGCAGATTACCCATGGTGGCTGCTTTGTCTTTACTCGTGCGCCAGGGCAGGGGCGTCCGCTGTCGGCCAGTGGCGGTTTCAACAAGATCGGCTTGATGAGCGGAATGTTCTTCAAGAAGCAAATGAGCGAGGCGGATATGCAGCGCATCGCCGTCGATTTTGCCCGTGGCGCACGATTGGCACAGGAAGCGGGGTTTGATGCGGTGGAGATCCACATGGGCCACGGCTACCTGCTCAGCCAGTTTCTGTCGCCGCGGTACAACCAGCGCAAGGATGCCTACGGCGGAAGTCTGGAGAACCGCTTGCGCTTTCCGCGCCAGGTGCTGCGTGCAGTGCTGGATGCGGTTGGCAACGAGCTGGCGGTGATCTGCAAGTTCAGCATGGTGGAGGGCGCGCGCGGCGGCAATCACATTGACGAGGGTGTGCAGATTGCCCGGGCGCTGGCCGAGGAGGGCGCCCATCTGCTGGTGCTCAGCGCCGGTCTGAATGCGGAGTCCATCACCACCATGTTCGGTTCCTCCTTTCCGCCGGAAAACCGCGCGGTGGTGACCAATCCGGTGATGAAGTTTGCGATGTACCTGCAACAGCTGGCTGAGAAGCCACGTGAGTTCAAGCCTCTGTATCTGCTCAAGTACGCGCGGCAAATTCGCGCCGCGGTGGATGTACCGCTGGCCTACCTGGGTGGGTTGACCAGTGCCGAGGGTGTGGTGGAGCTGGTAGACGAAGGCTTTGAGGCCTTGGCGCTCGGCCGTGTGCTGATTCATGACCCGAACTGGGTGAATGCCCTGGGCCAAGGCGTGGCACGCCAGTCCGGCTGCACCGCCTGCAATCGCTGCGTAGCCATGATGTACACCGAGGGCGGTACCAGCTGCGTGCTGGGCCTGCCAGGTGACCCAATACTCAACAGCCTGCCTGCCGCTGGCTGATCAACAGGGACGATGCTTAGTGAACACACAAACACCCTTTTCCCCAGGCCGAGCCATCGACCTTGATCAGGTGCCGCAGTGGGATCTGCAAACCGAGGTCCTGATCGTGGGCTTTGGTGCAGCTGGTGCTTGCGCGGCGATTGAGGCGCGTCAGGCCGGTGCTGAAGTGGCAGTGCTGGAGGTGTCCGGTGACGGCGGCGGCAGCGCCGCGCTATCAGGCGGCGAGGTGTACGTCGGTGGTAACGGCGGCACTGACGTCCAGCGCGAGCATGGTTTTACCGACAGCACCGAGGCGCTGCGTAAGTACCTGATGCTCTCTGGCGGCCCGGCGGCTGATGCCGAGCGGGTGGACTGCTACGCCGAGGGCGCGCTGCAGCACTTTAATTGGCTGCGCGAGCAGGGCGTGCCGTTTAAGGGCAGCTATCTGCCGGGCAAGTGGATTGAACCGCCAACTGATGACACCTTGCTGTGGTCTGGCAACGAGCAGGCCTGGCCGTTCAGCGCCGCGGCCGAGCCGGCACCCCGCGGGCACACGGTGCAATTTACTGGTTGGGGCGGCGGCAAAGTGCTAATGCAGGTGCTTTGCGAGCGCGCTCGCGCACTGGGCGCCCAGGTGCACTGCAACAGCCGCGCGCTCTGTCTGATCCGCGATGATGCTCAGCGGGTAGTGGGTGTGGTGGCGCGCCAAGATGGGGAGATTCGTTATCTGCACGCCGCGCAGGGCGTGATTCTCTGCGCCGGTGGTTTTATCTGCAACACCGAGATGGTCCGTCGCTTTGTACCAACGGCGCTGGACTGTGAGCTGCCGGTAACCGGTGGCAATGACGACGGCTCGGGCATTCGCATGGGCATGAGCGTCGGTGCAGCCACCCTAAACATGCAGGAGCACTTTGCCACGCTGCCGTTCTTTCCGCCGGCATCGCTGGTCAAGGGTATTTTCGTCAATGGCCGTGGCCAGCGCTTTATCAACGAAGACTGCTATCACGGCCGGGTCGCGCACCACGTACTTCGCCAACCTGAAGGGCGCGCCTGGTTGCTGGTGGATAACGCGATCTTCGGCCGACCAATTATTCAGGAAGATATCGAGATTGCCGCCGTCGGTGAAAGCTGGGAGGAGGTGGAAGCGCAGCTCGGCCTGCCGACCGGAGCCCTGGTGCAGACGGTGGCCGAGTTCAATCGTCACGCTGCTGAGGGGCAGGACCCGTACTTCCACAAGAGCACTGAGTGGCTGCGCCCCTTCAGCGAGCCACCTTTTGCGGCCTTGAGTTACTGCAAGGGAGACTTTCAAGGTCATGCCTTCACCCTGGGCGGGCTATCTACCCGCCCAGGTGGCGAGGTGCTGGACGGCGACGGTAACCCCATTGCCGGGCTGTTCGCCGCAGGCCGCACAGCCTGCGGATTGCCGCGCTGGGGTGAGGGCTACGCCTCTGGCTTATCACTGGGTGATTCCACCTTCTTCGGGCGGCAGGCCGGACGCAGCGCGGCGACGCAGAACCACTGATTGTTGCTCAGGTCGTCCGTCTGGACGACGCCACCCTGGCGGCAGGCTCAGTAGAGTCGAGGCTGTCTTTATTCCGCGGGCCCAGGCCCAGCAGTCATTGTAAGCAGGTACAGCATGAACGAACTGGACGCCTTTCGCGCCGAGACCCGGGCCTGGCTGGAAGCCAATTGCCCCGCGTCAATGCGCACTCCCATGCCCTCCGACGAAATGGTCTGGGGCGGCAGTACTGTGCAATTCAACAGCGAGGACCAGCGCCTGTGGTTTGAACGCATGCGCGAAAAGGGCTGGTTCTGCCCGGACTGGCCGACCGAGTATGGTGGCGCCGGGTTAGACGTGCGTCGCCAGGCTATTTTGGATCAGGAGATGCGCCGCCTGCATTGCCGGCCACCGCAGATCAACTTGGGCATCTGGATGCTCGGCCCGGTGCTGCTGGAGTATGCCAGTGAAGAGCAGAAGCAACGTTTTCTGCCACCGATGGCCCGGGGCGAAGTGCGCTGGTGCCAGGGCTTCTCCGAGCCCAACGCTGGCTCCGACCTTGCCAGCCTGCGTACCAGCGCAGTGCTGGATGGCGACCACTACGTTATCAACGGTACCAAGATCTGGACTTCCTACGGCAACAAGTCTGACTGGATGTACGCCCTGGTGCGCACCGGCCCTATGGTGCCAAAACAGCAGGGCATCAGCCTGATCGTGCTGGACATGCATTCACCGGGCGTAAGCGTCAGCCCCATTGACCTGATCAGCGGCAAATCGTCCTTTTGTCAGGTGTTCTTCGACAACGTGCGAGTGCCCGCAGATCAACTGATTGGTGAAGTCAACGACGGCTGGAAGCTAGGGAAGGCGCTGTTGCAGCACGAGCGGCGGGCGATGTCGCGATTCAGTGAATCGGCGCTGCCGACCCACTTTGATCTGGACGAATACCTGACACGCTGCCTGCCTTCGCCCGAAGGTGCCGCCGAGCTGGCGCTGCAGCAACGTGCTATCCGCTGCCTGATGGACGAGGAGTGTTACAGCCTGGGTAACCGCCGCATGGTTGATGCCGTAAGTGCGCGCCAGGATGTGTCAGGGCTGATGGCCATCTCCAAGCTGGTACACACCGAGCAGGAGCGTGACAAGTTTGAGTTGCTGCTGGAGCTACTGGGCAATGCTGCGCTGGGTTGGGACGGAGACGGCTTCGCCGCACGTGACCTGGAGCTGACCAACTCATGGCTGATGAGCTTTGCGCAGACCATTGCCGGTGGCTCATCCGAGGTGCAGTTGAACGTGATCGCCAAGCGTGTGCTTGGCCTGCCGGACGCAAAATAAGGAGCGGGCCATGAGTCTGATTTACAACGAAGATCAACAGCAACTGCTCGACAGCGCGCGGGATTATCTGGCCGCCCGTTCACCGGTAAGTGCGCAACGTGCACTGCGCGATCAAGGCGTTGCTCAAGGTTTTGATAGCGGCGTGTGGCAAGGCATGGTCGAACTGGGCTGGAGCGCGGTGGCCTTTGCCGAAGAGCAGGGTGGTCTGGATTTTGGCTTTGCCGGTTATGCGCCGATTTTCGAGCAGATTGGGCAGCACCTGAGTGCCGCGCCGTTGCTCTCCAGTGTGGTGTTGTGTGGCAGCCTGATTGAGCAGCTGGCAAGTGCCGAGCAGCAGCAGGCGCTATTGCCGCAGCTGATCAGCGGCGCGCAGCGCTATGCCCTGGCGCTGGACGAGCACGACCGCCACCAGCCCGATAAGTGCACGCTGCAGGCAGTGGCCGAGGGTGATGGCTACCGGCTCGACGGTAGTAAGTGCTGGGTAGCCGACGGCGTTGAGGCCGACGGCTGGCTGGTCGTCGCCCGCCTGCCCGATGGGCTGCGTGGCGTGTTTGTTGTACCGGCAGGCACAGCCGGCGTGAGTGTAGCGCCGCGACGCATGATCGACGCACGCAATATGGCGGCGCTGAGTCTGCAACAGGTTGAGTTGCCGGCTGAGGCGCTGCTAAACAGCGGCGACACTGAAGCTGCGCTAGAGCGTGCGCTGGATCGAGGCCGCGCCTGCCTAGCGGCGGAGCTGCTGGGCATCTGCGACCGGCTGCTGGACACCACTGTGGAATACCTCAAGACCCGCGTGCAGTTTGATGCGCCGATCGGCAGCTTTCAGGCTCTGCAGCACCGCGCCGCTCGCTTGTACGTGCAGCAGCAGTTGGCACGCAATGCAGTGATGGCCGCCTTTGAAGCGCTGGATCGTGAGCAGGGTGATATTGCCGAGCGCCGTCGGCTGGTGGCCCTGGCCAAGTGGAAGGCCAACCAGGCGGCGCAACTGATCAGCAATGAAGCGGTGCAGATGCACGGTGGCATCGGCGTGACCGATGAGCTGGATATCGGCCTGTACTTGAAGCGCGTGCGCGTGGCGCAGGCGCAATTGGGCCGCAGTGACCTTATGGCGGCCCGCTACGCAGCACAGCGTCTGGCGCGCTGACGCTGTCTGGCCGAGCGCGGCAGCGCGGGCTGCCGCCGCACACAATGGATACAACAATGACAACAAGCATGCCTATGCGCGGTTCGCTGCGCCTGCTGGCCCTGTTGGGCTGTCTGTTCTATGCCCTGGCGGTGCGCGCCGATAGCGCCACCCCGGTGCTGTCCGCGAGCGGGGCGAGCTGCCCTGCGGCTGCTTCAACCCTCCACACGGAACCTTCCCATGAGCACCCAACACGCCTTCGTTGAACGTGCGCGGGCCAGTATCGGCCAACTGCTGCACGACCAATCACCCTTTGCCATCGACATCGACGCCAAGGGGGTAAAGTCTTTTCGCAACGCACCGGCGAATCTGGTCGAGGCGATCCAGGCCGGACGACAGCACGGCGCTGCGCCGTTTCTGTTGTGGCAGGAGCAGCGTTACAGTTTTGACAGCTTTTTTGCCGCTGCAGATCAACTGACCGCCGTTTTTCAACACGAACTGAAGCTGCAACCTGGCGAGCGGGTGGCCATCGCCATGCGCAATCGACCGGAATGGATGATCACCTTCGTAGCCGCCGTACAGGCTGGCCTGATTCCTGTGCCGCTCAATAGTTGGGGCCTGCGCGAGGAGCTGCTGTACGGTGTAAAGGATTGCGGCGCTGTCATGCTTGTCTGTGATCTGCAGCGTTGGCAGCAGGTGAACGGCGGACTGCCCGTTGATACCAAAGTGCTGCTGGTGGACAGCCAGGGCGACGAGCCAGAGGCTATGCAGTGGACGGATGTTATGGCGCAACAGTACGCACCGATGCAACTGCATCAGCCTGCGCCAGACGACGATGCACTTATCCTCTACACTTCCGGCACCACCAGTCGGGCCAAGGGCGTGGTGTCAACCCATCGCGCGCTCGGGCAGGCGCTGTTTGCTTTGGATTACCAGGGCGCCATGGCTGCCATGACCTCGCCGGACCGAATCAAGCCAATCCTGAGTTCGGGGCTTCAGCCGACCGCGCTACTATGCTTCCCCTTGTTTCATGTCAGCGGCTTGCACGCGCAGTTTCTCAGCATGCTGCGCAATGGTCGGCGCATGGTGATCATGTACAAGTGGGACGTAGAGCAGGCGCTACGTCTGATTGAGCAAGAAGGGTGTACACAATTCAGCGGTGCGCCGGTCATGATGCAGGAGCTGCTGGCACATCCGGGGTTTGATTCTTCCGCCACAGCCAGCCTGTTCTCTCTGGGGCTTGGTGGCGGTGCTGCCTCCAGCGCCTTGCTTGATCGCATTTTAACTATCAAACCGCACGCCATGGCCGGCACGGGCTACGGTATGACTGAGGGTAATGGCATAGGTGCCGCACATGCTGGCGATCAGTTCGTGCTGTTCCCCGCCAGTGCCGGGTGGCCGCTGCCAATTGTAGATATGGTGGTCGGCGAGCGTCCGGACCAGCCGGCTGCCGCGGGTGAACAGGGACCGATCTGGCTGCGCTCACCAGCGCTAATGCGAGGATACTGGAACCGCCCTCTGGATACCCGCGAGAGTCTGCTGGACGGCTGGCTGTTCAGCGGTGACGTGGGGCGGCTGGACCAGTACGGCATGATCAGCATCACCGACCGAATCAAAGACATCATCATCCGCGGCGGCGAAAATATCTCGGCACTGGAGGTAGAGCAGGTCGCTGCCAGTCACCCGGCCGTCGTTGAGGCAGCCGCCTTTGCCTGCCCTGATGCGCGCTTTGGTGAGACTGTGGGGTTGGCGGTCTACTGCCGTGAGGCGCTTGATTCCGAGCAGTTGCGCGGGTTCATGGCGGAACAGTTGGCAGCGTACAAGGTGCCGGAACAGATATGGTTCAGTCCGGAGCCACTGGCGCGCAACGCCACCGGCAAACTCCAGAAGCCGCAAATTAAGCTGGCGCTGGGAGTCTAGCATGGGTCAGCTTGACGGGAGGGTGGCGCTGGTCACTGGCGCCGCTATGGGCATCGGTCGTGGTATCTCCGAAGCCATGCTGGAGGCTGGTGCCAGCGTCATGTTGACGGACATAAACACCGCCGCACTGGCTGATGCGCAGGCAACCTTGGCTAGTCGATATCCGCAGCGCGTCGCCACGCAGCAGGTGGATGTTACCGACCGCGAGCAAGTGCGTGCCATGGTCAGCAAAACCAAGGAGCGCTTTGGCCGACTTGATGCGCTAGTCAATAACGCCTGGAAGGCGGGTCGCCTGACTCGCCTGGAGCAGCTGAGCGAAGCGCAGCTGCGCGGCGGTTTTGAGATGGCGGTGATGGCCGCCTTCTGGGCTATGCAGGCGGCGTTGCCGCTGTTTCGCCAGCAGGGAGGCGGGCGAGTGATCAACCTCTGCTCGCTTAATGGTGTCAACGCGCATCTGTATAGCGGCGACTACAACGCCGCCAAGGAAGGGCTGCGTACGCTCACGCGCACTGCGGCGCGGGAGTGGGCGCCAGACCAGATCTGCTGCAATGTCATTTGTCCGGGTGCTGCCAGCGCAGCTTATCAACGTTTTGCCGAGGCCAACCCGGGCAATGCCCGCGCCATGGCCGCTGCCAACCCTATGGGACGCATTGGCGATCCGCTGCAGGATATTGGCCCGGTGGCGGTGTTTCTGGCCAGTGACGCCAGCCGCTATGTCACAGGCAATACGCTGTTTGTCGATGGCGGTGCGCATATCAATGGCGTGTCCTGGGCTCCGGATCCGCCACAGTAGCGCTGCCAAACCCACGACTACACCCGCCGCCCGGCGGGTTTTTATTGCCATAGCTGGCAGACATAAAAAAACCGACACGGGGGAGAATCCCGTGTCGGTGAAAACAGCGCTTTCACGCTGTGCGTGGTCGTTAAGCTGGTCGCGCAGCTACAGCCACTAACGGAGGCATGGCATCAGCCATGGAACAAGTGTGACTGTTCAGTCGTATTTTGAAATCCTCCATTGGGACTAGTTCTTATAGCGCCAACACTGCGTCGGTCGCGGAGCGAATAGCTCCCTCGATATAACCCAGATCACCGCAGTCGCCGATCCGCTGCACGGTAATTCCGCTCTCTGCTAGGCTGTTGGCCAACCGCGCGTCCGGACCTGCACCAACCGCCAGCACTACTGAGTCCGCTGCCAGGCTGCACGACTCGCCCTCGGCGTTAAGGTAATGCACCTTCTGCTTATCGATGGCCTGAACCTGACACTGGGTGAGCAGCGGTACGTCATGGCGCTGAAGGGCGTCCAGTACTCGCCAGCGGCGCACAATGGACAACTCACGACCAAGACTCTGGCTAGGCTCCAGTACGCTGACACGGCGGCCACGCTCAACCAGAAACTCAGCTAGCTCCAAGCCAACCAAACCGCCACCGATAATCACGACGTGTTTGCCTAGCGGCATCCACAATTTAGAGAGCTGCTTAAGAGCGTCGGTGCTGTTGGTAGCGCCGGTCAGGCTGCCGGCTTTCATCATTGCGCGCTGGGTCAATGAGAGCTTATTGCGGGCAATCTCGTCGGCGCGGTCACCAGTCATCAGGCGGCGCAGTTCATCGCCGCTCCATACGTGCTTGGCATCAACACCGGGGATTGCCGGTGCCGCGCGCAGGGCGCCGCTGGCGACCAGCACCTGGTCAGCTTCCAGCTCACGCAGCAGCTGTGGCGTAGCCTCGGTGTTCAGACGCACGTCGATGGCCAGCTGACCAACCTGGTGAATCAGGTTGTCCAGCAACTTACCGTTTTCAGGGTAAGCCAGCGCGGCGAAGAATAAGGTGCCGCCCAGGCGGTTACTGCGCTCGATCAGGGTCACGCGCATACCGCGCAGTGCGCCTAGACGCGCGGCTTCAAGGCCGGCTGGGCCGCCGCCGACCACGACCAGATGACGGCAGGTTTCGGCGGGAAGGATCACTTTCTGGTATTCATGCCCGGTAAATGGATTGACCGCGCATTTGACCCGTTCATTGACAAAAATCTGGCTGACGCAAACATAGCAATAGATACAGGGACGAATGGCGGCAGCATCGTTTCGCATCAGTTTGTTTGGCAGCTCTGGGTCGGCAAGCATCTTGCGAGCCATGGCGACAAAGTCGCACTTGCCCTCGGCAATGGCCTTGTCTGCGACCTCCGGTTCCAGCCGTCCGACCGCGATCACCGGAATGTTCAACTGCTGTTTGACCTCGTCGGCCCAGTGCAGGAAGCCGGCCGGCTGTTGCACCAGGGGCGCCTCGGTGAAGGCTACTCCAGACTTGATAGCGGCGTAGGCCGAGATCGAAACGGCATCGGCGCCAGCCGTTTCAGCCATTCGCGCAAAGGCCTTGCATTCGTTAAGCGTGATTCCGCCTTCGGTATGCAGCTCCTCGGCGTCCAGCCGTAGCCAAACACCGAAACTGGACCCCGTGCGGGCGCGCACCTCGCGCAGAATTTCCAACATAAGCCGCGCACGGTTTTCCAGGCTGCCACCATAGTCATCCTCGCGCTGGTTGTAGTGCGCAGAGAGGAAGCCGGCGATGATATAGCTATGCGCGGCGTGAATCTCTACGCCGTCAAAGCCGGCACGTTTGGCACGCTCGGCGGCGCTGGCAAACCACTCGACCATCTGCGCGATGTCAGCCTGATCCATCACTCGGATGGTTGGCCGACCACGGCCTCTGGCGCTACTGATAAAACTGCCGAGTTCTTCGGGCGTCAGTGCCGCCATCATGTCGGTCTTCAGCGGCGGTGGCATTGACGGTACCCACAAATCTCGTCCTTCAGCCAAGTCACGGGTGGCGGTTTTGCCGGCGTGCTGAAGTTGCATGGCAATCTTGGCGCCATGCTTGTGTACCCGCGCGGCCAGTTGGCTGAGGCCTGGGATGAAGCGGTCATCGGACACGCCGACCTGATAAGGCTCGGCGGTGCCAGCAGGAAAGGCGACGGCGCACACGCCCATGATCAGCAGCCCGGCGCCGCCGGCGGCACGCGCCTCGTAATAGGCTTGTATACGCTCACCGCAACTGCCATCGCTTTCGGCGAAGTTGGAACCCATAGGCGCCATGATGATGCGGTTGCGTAGCTCCATTGCGCCAATGCGCCCCGGAGCCAGAATATTTTTATAGGACATGGCTAATCTCGACACCGCGCGCGGTGAGAAATACGCGCGCGATCTAGTGGAAAACGTCAGGCGGCAAGAAACTCCAGACACTGACGGTTGAACAGTTCCTGATGTTCCACCTGCACCCAGTGGCCGCAGCGGTTGAGCAGGGTAAAGCGTGCGTTGGGCGCGTTGTGCAGGATCTTGAAGGCGCCAGCCGGGGGGTTAAACAGATCGTTGGTGCCCCAGAAACCGAGGATGGGCGCGCTGATCTCGCCTAGGCGTTCAGTCATGTTGGGCACCATCATGGTCGAGAACAGGTTGGCAGGCTGGGTGACGGCTACGGCCACGCGCTCTGCCAACAGGCTCTCCTGCAGCTGGCTGCTGTCAAACAGTTGCAGGGTCATTATCTTACGCATTTGCTCAAGCCCCATCGGGCCTTGGCCGTAGGTTTCAACCATGCGCACGATACCTTCCATCTGGAAGTAGGTTTCGCGCTCTTCCACACCGCCCGGCGCCATCAGGATCAGCTTGTCGATCCGCTCGGGGTTGGCCAGTACAAAGCCCAACGCGATTGCGCCGCCGAGTGAGTTACCGAGGAGGGTGCAGCGCTCAATATCCAGCTGGTCGAGCAGGCTCTTGAGGTTGCCGACAAAGAAATCGAGGTCGTAGTTGACGTCATCGGGTTTGTCGGAGCGGCCGAAACCAGGCAGATCCAGAACGATATTTCGGTAACCGGCTTGCTCGAATAGGGGGTAATTGCCTTTGAAGTTGCTGAAACCGCTGGCACCCGGGCCGCTGCCGTGCAGCCAGACCACCACCGGTCCTTCACCGATATCCAGATAATGCAGGGTCAGTCCTGAATCAAGCGTCGCGTACTTGCCGACTGGCAGAGGCAGATCTTGGGTTGGATTGTTCATGGTTGACTCCTTTTATGGCCGGCAACTTAGCCGACGTTTTGTTGGTTTTGTTTTACCAGGCGTGCATAGCGGGGAATGGCCAGCGCCAGAAAAATGCAGGAAATCACCAGTAGACCCATGGTGCTGGTTAGCGAGTAGCGCAGCGCTTCCTGGCCAGCCATGGTCTTGAAGACGTCGCTGAGAACACCCACGACTAGCGGCCCCAGACCAACGCCAAACAGGGTTATGCCCATGAAAAACAGCGCAGTGCCCTGCGCTAACTTGTGGGCCGGAAACAGGTGGCTCATGGCGCCGAAGCAAGGCACAGACCACCACATGCCGAAGAAGGCGAAACCGGTGTAAAACAGCGCGGCGGTCGGCACGTTTAGCTCACCGAGAGTGAAGGCGGTGCCGGCTGGCCACAAGTAAAAGGCCAGGCAGAAGGGAATACTAATCAGGCTGCCGAGCAGCGCTGCACCAATCTGCCAAGCCGGCGAACGGGCTACCATGCGGTCGGTAAACCAGCCGCAGGCGAGGGTGCCCAATACCGACATCAGGCCGCCACCTACGCCCATCAACACGCCGGCTTCTTTCAGCGTCAGGTCATGGGAGCGAATCAGAAAGCTCGGATTCCAAGTGGCAATGGCGTAGCCGGCGATGGCTGCCAGGCTGCCTCCTAGCACGATGAGCAGGTAGGACGGGGTTTTGATCAGGCTCGCCATGGTACTCAGGAAGCTCTCATTACTTTGTGCCGCCTGGGCGGGCTGCTGTTTGGCAGGCTCGCGCACCGTCAGCGCCAGCAACAAACCCAAAACAACACCCGGGGCGCCGGTGACGATAAACGCCCAGCGCCAGCCCCAGGTCTCTGCCACCCAGCCGCCTACACCCAGCCCGACCACCGCGCCGAAGGCCGGCCCCATCAGCAGCACTGCCAAGGCGCGTGAGCGCTGTTTGGGCGGGTACAGATCCGACACCATGGCGACGGAAGGAGCTGAGCCACCGGCTTCGCCAACAGCGACCCCAATGCGACACAGCAAGAGCAAAGCAAAGCTGGAAGCCAGGCCGCACAGCATGGTCATGATGCTCCAGGCAATACAGGCAATGGCGACTACCGGTTTGCGCCCGATGCGGTCAGCCAGGCGGCTGACCGGCAGGCCGAACACGGTATAGAACAGCGCAAAAGCGACGCCCGATAGTAGCCCGATCAGGGTGTCGGATACCCCAAACTCCAGCTTAATCGGCTCAATAAGGATAGAAACAACCAGCCGGTCGATGTAGTTGAAGATGTAGATGATCGCGAGCATGAACAGCGCGTAGTGAGTGCGCCAGGTAACTTTCTGGGGGATAGGCACAGCGGTGCTGGCGGGTGCGTTCACAAGCATGACTCCGGTTGTTTTTGTTGTGCTGCCGGTAGCGCAAACATGATCCCGGCTGAGCTTTGCATAGGATCATCTGCGTGTTGCGACCGGTCTTCATCGTCCGTTCAGACCAGTGCGCAAAGAGCGCCGCAAATGGGCCGATTTGCTTAGTCTTATCGGACGATGTTGGTGCTTGTTGGCGCATGAATCATAGCTGCAACCACGAACGGTCAGGCCACCGCCGACCTCAAGGAGCAGCCATGAAACTGAATAGCAAAATTGCCTTCGTGACCGGCGCCGCCCAGGGCATGGGCGCCGCCATTGTGCGCGAATTTGTTTCCGAAGGCGCCATCGTTTACGCCGCCGACATCAATGAGCAAGCCATTGCCGATAGCGTGGCAGACCTGGGTAACAAGGCCCGCGCGGTGGTCTGCAACGTAATGGATGAAGCCTCGGTGCAGGCTGCCATGCAGCGCATCAGCGACGAGGCCGGGCGCCTCGATATTCTGGTCAATAACGCTGGCACCGGCTCGGTTGACAGCTTCCTCGATACTCCGGTCGAGCATTGGGATCGGGTGGTTGGCGTCAACCTCAAGGGCAGCTTCCTGTGCGCCCGCGAGGGGGCACGCCTGATGGTCAACGGCGGCGTTGCCGGCAGCATTATCAACTTCTCAAGCACTGGCGCCGTGACCGGTGAAGGCCCCAGCCATTACATCGCTTCCAAGGCCGGCGTGATGGGCCTCACTCGCAGCCTGGCCCGTGAACTCGCGCCGCAGAAAATCCGCGTCAACACCATCGTGCCTGGCCCCACCGACACGCCGATGATGGCCGGCATTCCGGATGAGTGGATGCAGTCAATGATCGCTGCCATTCCCCTGGGTCGCCTCGGTCAGCCGACTGAGATTGCTCGTGCGGCGGTTTTTCTGGCCAGCGACGACTCCAGTTTTGTGACCGGTCAGAACCTAACCATCAACGGCGGCTCCGCCTTTATCTGAGGAGACAGACGATGACAGCACGTATGCAGGACAAGGTGTGCTTTGTAACGGGTGGTGGCTCGGGTATTGGTGCTGCGACAGCGCGCAAGATGGCTGCCGAAGGTGCGATCGTTGTGATTTGTGGCCGCAGCGAAGGCCCACTCCGTGATGTGACCGGTGAAATCACCGCCGCTGGCGGTAAAGCGACCTACCGGGTCGCGGATGTCAGCGACGAGCAAGCCTTTGTCACGGCCATCGAGTCGGTAGCCGCCGAGTACGGGCGACTGGATGTAATGGTCAACAACGCAATGGCCTACACCTGGGGCAGTGTCGACCAGATGACTACTGCCGACTGGCACGCCAACTTTGCCACAACGGTAGACGGCACCTTCTGGGGCACGCGCACCGCCATGCAGCTGATGAAGAAGCAAGGTGGCGGCAGTATCGTCAACATTGCCTCGATCTGCGGCGTATTCGGCACTGCCTGGATGTCGGGTTATTCGGCAGCCAAAGCGGCGGTGATCAACTTCAGCCGCGCAGTAGCCTCCGAGGGCGCCGCAATAGGCGTGCGTTGCAATGTGGTAGTACCCGGTGTGGTCGCCACGCCAGCCACCGCCGGCATGCTGGCCGACGACGCATCCAAGCGCAACACCGAGAAACTCATCCCGATGCAGCGGGTAGGGCAGGCCGATGAGTTGGCCAATGCGGTGTTCTTCCTGGCCAGTGACGAAGCCTCCTACATCACCGGCGCTTCGCTTTCGGTAGATGGCGGGCGCAGCTCCGACCTGTACACCGTTTTTGAATAATCACGGCGCGGGTCACGCGGCCCGCACCGGCCTGAAGTAGAGGCAGCAGCATGGATCAACAGACTCTCGCCCAGCGTCTGGATCGGCTCGAATCCACCGAGCAGATCCGTCAACTGGTTGGTAAGTACGCACTGTCGCTGGATATGCGCGACCTGGACGCCCACGTCGGGCTGTTCGCCCCGGATATCCGCGTCGGCCGTGACAAGGTTGGCCGTGAACATCTCAAGGCGTGGGTGGACGACACCCTGCGCCACCAGTTCACCGGCACCTCACACCATATTGGTCAGCACATTATCGAGTTCACTGATGCCGACAATGCCATCGGCGTGGTGTATTCGAAGAACGAGCACGAGACTGGTGCCGAATGGGTCATCATGCAAATGCTCTACTGGGATGATTATCAGCGCGTGGACGGTAGCTGGTACTTCCGTCGTCGCCTGCCGTGCTACTGGTACGCTACCGACCTGAACAAGCCGCCGATTGGCGACATGAAGATGCGCTGGCCTGGCCGCGAGCCCTATCACGGCACCTTTCACGACCTGTTTCCGTCCTGGAAGGGCTTCTGGAGCGCTAGCCCTGGGCGTGATCAGTTGCCCCAGGTCGCCGAACCGGCCCCCCTTGATCAGTTTCTTCAGCGCATGCGGGGTGACACCCCGGCGCCGAAGATCCGTGTGCGCTAAGGGGGCGATATGACCACAGCCTCTTTGCTAAAAGCCGCCGAGTTTGGTGCCCTGCGTTTGCGCAACCGCATTGTCATGGCGCCGATGACCCGTAGCCGCGCCGATGCCGCTGCCGTGCCCACCTCCGAGATGGTCGATTACTATGCCCAGCGCGCGAGCGCCGGGCTGATCGTGGCGGAAGGAACCTCACCCTCGGCCGATGGCTTGGGTTATTGCCGCACACCGGCGATCTACAGTGCCGAGCAGATTGCCGCCTGGCGCCAGGTTACCGATGCGGTGCATGCGCGTGGCGGTCAGATTGTGGTGCAACTGATGCACTGCGGTCGGGTTGCCAGTCGTCACAACAAACCGGCAGGCAGCCGCACGCTCGGCCCCTCGGCGGTCCCGGCGCAGACCGAGCTGTTTACCGATGTGGCGGGTATGGCGCCGACCGAGGCACCCGAAGCCATGAGCAGGGAAGATATCGCCCGCACCATCGCTGATTACCGCCAAGCCGCGCTGAACGCTCGCGCTGCCGGGTTTGATGGCGTCGAGTTGCATTGCACTAGCGGTTATCTGCCAATGCAGTTCATGTCTGAAAACGCCAATCAGCGTGACGATGAATACGGCGGAAGCGCTGACAACCGCGTGCGCTTTGCGCGCGAGGTACTGCTGGCGATGAGTGAGGCAATTGGTGCCGAGCGCGTGGGCATCCGCTTCTGTCCGGCCAATCGCTTTAACGACATCGCGGATAGCGACCCGGCTGCAACCTACAGTGCATTGCTGCGCAGCCTGCGCGGCCTGAATCTCGCCTACCTCCACATCATGCGCGCGCACAGCAGTCGTATCGATGCGTTCAGCCAAGCCCGCGCCGAGTTCGATGGTGCCTTGATCGTCAATGATGGGTTCGAGCCAGACAGCGCCGCCGACATGGTCGCTAGCGGCCAGGCCGACGCTGTGTCCTTCGCCCGTCACTACATCGCCAATCCAGACCTGGTCGAGCGCATTGCTGGTGGTGCCACGCTGGCCGAGTTCGACCGCAAAACCCTCTATTCACCTGGGCCGCAGGGCTACACCGATTACCCGTCACTGCTGGAGGAAATGGCATGAGCAGTCAGGCTACGGCAACACAACCACATGACGCGGCCGTAGAGCTGCCCAGTCGAGAGGCTACGCAGGCCAAGTTGGATCAGCGCTCCGTGGCAGCTGGCCAGATCAAGCCGGCGGACCATTACACCTTGGCTGATCGCATTGAGGCGCAGGTTGATCGTTATCCCGAGCGGCCGTTTCTGGTCTACGGCGAGCAGCGTTTCAGCTACGCCGAGGCTGATGCTGAGATCAATCGTTACGCCAATGAAATGCACGCCCGTGGCCTGCGCGCCGGAGACGTCTGCGCACTGGCAATGGAAAACCGCCCCGATTTCTTCTTCTGCTGGTTTGGCATGGCCAAACTGGGCGTAACCACCGCCTTTATCAACTATCACCTGACGGGCAAGCCGCTGCTGCACGCCGTGGAGAGCACCAACGCCAAGGCCGTGGTGATAGGTGAGGAATGTCTGAAGGTGTTCGCGGAGACGCCGGAAACCGCGGCGCACGCCTGCTGGCTAGTGCAGGACAGCGAAAAACCGCACGGTCAGCCGTTGCCGGCCCATCTGGACAGCAGCTTTGGCCCCGCGGTGAAGGCCGCTGTCAGCAGCCGGCCGCCGCGTAGCCTGCGCGCCGAACTAAAAGCGGAAGATGACATGCTTTACATCTTCACCTCCGGCACCACTGGGCTGCCGAAGGCGGCGCGCTACAGCTACATGCGCTGGATGACCTCCGGCGATGTTATGAAGGTAACGCTGCAAACTACGCCGGAGGATGCTTTCTATTGCTGCCTGCCGCTGTATCACGGCGCGGCAGCCACCTCAATCACCTCTACTGCGCTGGTGTCGGGCTCGGCCATCGTGTTCCGTCGCAAGTTCAGCGCCAGCGAGTTCTGGGGCGACATCCGCCGCTATCAGGTGACCGTGTTTCAGTACATCGGTGAGATCTGCCGCTACCTGCTGAACAAGCCCGAACAGCCGAATGATCGCGAGCACAGCCTGCGCTGCATGCTAGGTGCCGGCCTCAGCCGAGACGTATGGCAACGCTGGGTAGCGCGCTTTGGTGAGCTCGACATCTTTGAGGGCTGGGGCGCTACCGAGGCCAATGCGGCCACGCTGAACGTCGACAACCGCGTTGGCTCCTGCGGCCGGGTACCGTTCTGGGACAAGACCAACCTGCGTCTACTCAAGTTTGATACCGAAACTCAAACCCACGTGCGCGACGAGCAAGGCCGTTATGTGCATTGCCAGCCGGGCGAGATAGGCGAGGCAGTTGGTTTTATCGTCAACCATCCGGAGATCGGTGCCGGCCGTTTTGAGGGCTATACCAGCGCCGAGGCCACCGAGAAGAAAATTCTGCGAAACGTCTTTGCCGAAGGTGATGCCTGGTGGAGTTCAGGTGATTTGCTGCGCTACGACGAGGACGGTTACTGCTATTTCGTCGATCGCATTGGCGACACTTTCCGCTGGAAAAGCGAGAACGTATCCACCCTGGAAGTGGCCGATGCGCTGGGCGACTTCCCGGGCATGGAATTGATCAATATCTACGGCGTGCTGGTACCACACCACGAAGGCCGCGCGGGCATGGCGGCGGTGCTTATGCAGCCAGGCCAGAGCTTCGATCCGGATGCATTTCATCGCTTTGCCGTCGAGCGTGTACCGCATTACGCGGTACCCATGTTCGTGCGGGTCTCAGCGATGGCTGACATGACCTCGACCTTCAAGCTGCGCAAGGTTGACCTGCAGCGCCAGGGCTACAGTCCCGCGCTGGTTAGTGATCCGCTGTACGTGCGCGACAGCCAGAGCGGCAGCTATCAGCTGTTGAATGACGAGGTACTGGCGCGTAACGGCTTGCCGGCTTATCAGGGAGACGTCGCGTGAGCGAGCAGGCTCTTAAGTCGAGCACGGCTACGCTGACGCTGTCCTTTCCCTGGACAACTGCCCAGGACAAGGGGCAGGTGCGTGAAGTGGTCGAAGGCGTCTACTGGCTGCGTATGCCGCTGCCGTTCGCGCTGGACCATATCAACCTTTACCTGCTGCGCCACGAGCATGGATGGGTGGTGGTTGATACTGGGATGGCAACCGATGCCGGCCGGGCTGCATGGGAGCATGTGTTTGTCGAGCTGTTCGCCGGCCAACCCATTCTGGCAGTGATCGTTACCCACGCTCACTATGACCATTCTGGCCTGCTCGGCTGGTTGAGTGAGCGCTTTCAGTGCCCCACATACATGACCTTTGGCGAATTCCATTCGCTGGGTATCCAGGGGCCGGACAATGACGGTCCAAACTGGGCGTTTCTGCAGTTCTATCGGCGTGCCGGCGTTGCTGAGTCAGACATAAACGGCATGCTGGCGGCGCTGGGCAAGTCGGTCTACCAGGTTGATATGCCTCAGGGTTATCGCCGTCTGCGCGAAGGCCAGATGCTTCGCATTGGTACGCGGCGCTGGCAGGTAGTGATTGGTGCCGGGCACTCGCCTGAGCATGCCTGCCTTTACTGCGAAGAGGATCAGTTGCTGATCTCAGGCGATCAGGTGCTACCACGCATTACCTCCAGCATCTGCATCACTGTCACCGAGCCTGACGCCAACCCGCTGGGCGACTGGTTTGCGTCCTTGCGTCGCTTGCAACAGTTGCCCGACTCGGTGCTGGTGCTGCCAGCCCACGAGCGCCCCTTTCGTGGGCTGCACCTGCGTTTGCGTCAGCTTCGTCAACACCACGACAAACATCTTGAGCATTTGCGTAGCGCATTGGTGCAGCCGCTGAGCGCAGAGCAGGCGCGGGCGCTGCTGTTCCCGCGGGTACGCAACGGTTTCGACCACCTCATGGCCATGGGCGAAACCCTGGCCCACCTGAATTACCTCATGGAAGAGGGCGCTGTACGGCGCGAGCTCTGCGAATCGGTCTGGCGCTACTGCCTGGTGCAGGGCGTTGTACAGCCAAAGGGCTTGCCCGAAGACATTCATCTGTAACCCAACCATCTGGGCCACAACGGCCTGAAATACCAAGGAGCAGTCATGCAAAACAACAACAAAAAGTGTATGCCGCAGGTTACCAGCCGCTTTGTGCTGGCCACGCTGGCGGCATCCGTAGCCGCCACTTCCTGCTCGCATGCGCTGGCCGGTGAGCCCATTGCCCTGGGTAGCGACACCACCCTTAACTGGTCGCTGACCACCAGTTATGGCCTGGGCATGCGCTTGAGCGACCAGGACTCGGAGCTGCTTTCCAACATCAATGGTGACGACGGTAACCGCAACTTTGACAAGCACGCGCTGACCAGCAACCGGGTAGGCGCCCTGGCCGAGATGATTCTTACCCACGGCGACTTTGGTGCGGTGCTGCGTGCTAGCGCGTTCTACGATGATGTTTACCATCGCAGCAACGACAATAACTCGCCGGCCACGGTCAACAAGGCCGGTAGCCATGACGAATTCACCAGCGATACCAAACGCTGGTCCGGCGGCTACGGTCGCATCCTCGACGCGTATGTGTACGGCAACTTTGATTTACCTGCCAACCAGCGCCTGTCTATCCGTGCCGGCGAGCACATGGTCGCCTGGGGTGAAGGCCTGTTCTATCCGGGCGTCAATGGCGTGCAGTCTGCCGTAGACGTGGTCAAGGCCGGACAGCCCGGTGTGGAAACCAAGGAAATTCTTCTGCCGCTGGGGCAAGTGTCGGCCAATTGGGAAATCACCCCCGATCTCGGCCTGGCTGCCTATTACCAGTACGAATGGGCTGGCAATGATTTGAGCCCGGTTGGCTCTTACCTGTCGACCTCCGATGTAACTGGCCCTGGCCGCGAGAGTCTGCTGCTGCAACTGGCACCGGGCTTTTACCAGCAGGCTGACTATGTAGGGACCAACAAACCACGTGACAGCGGTCAATGGGGTGTACGGGTCATGTATCGCCCGAGTCTGACGTGGGAGTTCGGCCTGTTCCATGTGCGTTATCACGATCGCAACCCCTCGGGTGTCACCCTCGGTGGCTTCGGGTTGAACCCGATCAGCCCGCAGCTGCCAACGACCTACGAGGTTGACTACTTCGAAGACATCAAGCTCACCGGTATCAGCTTCTCGACTCTTTGGGGGGATACACAGGTTGGCGGTGAGTGGAGCTACCGTGACGGGGCGCCGATCAACGTCATGACGCCGGCGGGTCCGTCTGCAACGCGCGGCAAGGGCCAGCAGTTCCAGTTGTCTTTCATTCGCGCCTTAGGTGCTGCGCCCTGGGCTGATTCCACCACTATTCTGGGCGAAATCGTGCACGTGCGCGCTAACGATGCGGATGCTCACCCGGTATACGGCAGCACTGACTTTACCTACGACCAGGGCAATGCGTGGCAAACCGACAGCTCGACGGCATACACCCTGCAGGTCAACCTCAGCTACCCGGGTGTGTTTGCCGGCTGGGACCTGACCGTCCCGGTCAGCTTCGCCCATGTGGTTGATGGTCGTACGCCGCTGCAGGGCAGCATCAGTGCCGGTCAGCACGACAAGCGGCTGGGTATTGGTGCCACCTTCAAGCGCCTGGGCAACCTGGAGTTCAATACCACCTACACCAACTATCTGAGCTCGGCCAGTCTGCGTGCCAACCGCACGCTGACAGACCGCGACAACATTACCTTCTCGGCGAAGTACTCATTCTGATCCGCTTTCTTGAGCGGCTTGCGCAGGTACGCCAGGCCGCTTTCACACTGGAGATAAAAACAATGTTGAAACACAGTGCAATTATGTCAATCGCCGTTGCCGTCGGCCTGGCCAGCGGCGCTGTTCACGCCAAGGTCAGCCCTGAAGATGCCGCGCGTCTGGGGCAGGACCTGACTTGTGTCGGTGCCGAGGTAGCCGGCAACGCTGCCGGTACTATTCCGGCCTTTACCGGCAAGTACGTGGGCGAGGTGCCCGGCTGGAATTTGCAGTCGCACAGTGGCTCGCATCCGGTTGACCCTTACGCTGATGAGGAGCCGGTGCTGGTGATTACCGCGGCTAACGCCCAACAGCATGCCGAGCAGCTGACGGCCGGCCAGCTGGCGATGTTTGAGCAGTACCCCGATACATTCAAGATGAACATCTACCCCTCGCACCGGGATTTTGCCTATCCGCAGCATGTCTGCGAGCGTGCCAAGTGGAACGCGCTGAATGCGGAGATCGTGGACGACGGCATGGGTTACAGCGGTTTGGGTCATAATCCTTTCCCGATCCCCAACAACGCCATGGAAGTACTGTGGAACCATCAGTTGCCCTATCGCGCTTGGACCCAGACCGAGATCCGCGACCTGGCGTCGGTTCAGCGCAGCGGTGAGATTGGTTGGGGGCGCGTCAATGGCGTCTGCCTCTCTCCGGCGAGCAGTCCGACCGGCGAGCCGCGTACCGAAGACGGGGTGTCTTCCTACTGCATGACCGAGGTGCTGCTGCCGCTGCGCGAACGTGGCAATACCTCGGTTAACCACGAGCCCTACAATTATGAGTCTGCGCCACGCGTAGCCTGGACGTACAACACTGGTACCCGCCGTGTACGCCTGGCTCCCGGCTACGGTTTTGACCAGCCGCTGGGTGGTTCCAACGGTGCCATGACCATCGACTCGGACCGTCTGTTTAATGGCTCGCCCGAGCGTTATAACTGGGAGCTGGTCGGCAAGAAGGAGATCTACATTCCCGCTAACGCCTTTGGCGTCAACAGTGCCGATGTCAAATACGATGACCTGTTGACCCCAAATCACGCCAACCCCGAGTACATTCGTTACGAGCTGCGCCGGGTCTGGGTGATTAAGGCCGCACTGAAGGAGAACAGTCGTCACCTCTACCGCGATCGCCTTATGTATCTGGACGAGGACACCTGGCACGCGGTGATTGCCGACTTCTACGACAACCGCGGCAACCTGTGGAAGCATTCGTTTGTCAACTACTACTACCATCCGGACATGAGTGCGTGGCAGGCGGGCGCCTCCTTCTACCACGATTTGTCCAGCGGTCAGTATGTGGGTTACACCCTGACCCAGGAGCGCGAGAAGGGGCCGGTAATCAACAAGGGTGACCTGGAGCCCAACTTCTTTACCCCCGACATGCTGCGTGCCCGCGGCCGCTGATCGGTCAAAGCCCCGGCTACAGCCGGGGTCTCGCCGGTAAACCGACTGACGCATTTGCCCCTGCTTGCAGGGGCTTTTTTTGCTGTTACTGCAAGTCCTGCAGCAGGGTCTGGGTATTGGCGTTGACCACCACTGGCGCCATCGCCTTTTGTGCCCAGCTGTCGTTCAACGTGGTGAACATTCGGCGCAACAGTTGCCAGCGTGCGTGGGTGGCACTGGTGTAGTCGCCGCTTGTCACTACCTGGTCTATTTGGGCCAGCAGCTGGTCAGTTGGGGCAGTGAAATAGCTGGGCTGCGGCGGGTGATCCGGGTTGGGCATACCGACATAACTGCGGTACAGATAGCGATGGTTCAGCTCCAGCAGTGCCAGCCGCGCCTGGACGATCGGCTCACTGACAGCATCGGCCTGCCATAACGCAAGCAGTTGATACAACTGCTGACTTATCTGTTCAGACGTTTCCAGTTCGATGTATTGCTGATGCCGAAGCTGGCGATTGGCTAACTCCATCATACTCAGCAACTGCTGCATGCCCTGGTTTTCTTCGGGCGACGATTGCCTCTGTTGGCGCCAGTGTCGCTGTAACGCGTTGCGCTGCCGATGAAAGTCGTCTTGGTTAAGGTTGCCAAGCCGCTCGCCGTGCAAAACTAGCAGACTGCTGCTGGTCTGCAGCCCCAACTGCGGCAGGGTTGGTTCGGTGGCCAGACAACTGCCGGCGGCGAGGAGGGCGGCTGCGGCAGCGAGGCGAGTGATCGCGTGCATAGTGGTTACTCCCTGTGGTGATCTGAAAGAATGCGCAACGGTGACATGAGGCTGGAGGCTGATATCGGTTCACACGGGTAAGCACAGAGAGGCTAGGTCCAGGGCCACTGCGAGTTCGTAATCTCTCTTGAGCGTGCCGAAAGGCAACGCCCGCGCTAAACAGTGTTTCGGTTGAGCAGCGTGCTCTTCGGTAACTGCCGTTTGCGCTAAAGCCTTATCCAGATCGACGTTGCGCCTCACTAGATTGAGCTGTTGTGGAATTACAAACCCGGCGCCTTATTGTCCGATCTGTTCCTGTATCGTCTCGGTGTCCTGGCCCCGATGTGCAACCATGGTTGCTACCGGGTGTCAGGTCTATTGCCACTGCCAGCACCAGTGTGATTTGCATGTCAATGCATGGACACTGAGTGTCTGGTTCAAGCACCGGCACTTTGAAGACCCTGATCCACTCACCAGCAGTGGGTCAGGCGTAAAGGCGTTTGGCAGACCCGGTTTCAGTCGCCAAACGCCTATGGCAAGGCTCTCCAAGGGCATACCGCGCGCATGCGACACAGTATGCGGTCCACACTCCCAGTTCGCGTTTGTCATAGATGACCCTCGATAACGCAGCGTTGACGCGCGCTCATGGCTGACATTCATCAGGGCGTTGCAGGCGCGTACTGGGTGTGTGTAGGAGCGATAAACAGGCAATCAGGCCTTAGTCCGGATAAAACCAAAGGTCAAACACTTGCTCGTCCCTTGCCAGCACCAAGCGAAAACGTGCGGGATGATAGTCAGTATCTACCAGCAGAGTCCCCTCCAGACGCTCGGGCAGCGTCGGGCAGTCTCGCGTTTCCACGGTCGCGTACAAACTGCCGTTAACGCTAATATCGCTGAGCATTCCCGTTAGTTCGCAGTCACTGATCATATACGCTGACAGGCTACCATCCGCCGACACACGCAAGCCGGCATAGCTTGCGCGCTCCAGTTCAGTCAGGTAGTTGCCAGCAAGCTCATGCGCACTGATCGGGGCGGCATCGGGCAATGGAGACACCTGCAGAAACGAAACCTCGGGTGTACCAGGGGAGGGTGTCGCTTGCCAGGGCTGTCCTGCCCGCTGGACAAAAAGGCTTTGGGCTGAAAGGGCTGTGTCATTCAGCACCAGCACTCGCGAATCGCTGCCAGCGTAATAGCTGCCATACAAGGGTGCCTGTGCCGTGCCGGCGATCACCGCATACCGCCCAGCAGCAAGATTTGTCACTTGTACAGGAGTGGCTGCAGCGTCTTCCCCCTCCTGGCGGTCACCCGAGCCGTTACTTAGGCAGCCTCCCAGTAGGCCGGCTAGCAGAAGCAGCGCCGCTGCTGGCGCGCTCTTGGATGGTGTTTTCATAGCGGCCCCCTCATTCACCAAGAAGCTCACGGAAATTCAGACGCAGCCATTGCCGCACCGGAGGAGTCGCCTCATAACCCAACTGCATTGCTGTTACAGCGATCCGCCCTGTGCTAGTGAGCACCCCCATATCATCCTGTTGCGCTTCCGGAAAACTGGTGTCCCGGCGCACATCGGCAGTGATGCCAGGATAAGCCGGCATGCCATAGCGCGCTCCCAAGGGGTCTTGCGACAGATCAGCAACAAACATGATTGGGGCCGGGTCATAGCTGCCGTATACCGAATATCCCCATTCCAGTGCTGCGGACTCACCCAGGGCAAACTCGGGATAATTGATGTTGATACCCACCCCCGGCGGCAGAAGTGCGCCACTTTGCGGATCCGCCTTGAGCTGAGCCAGGAAAGTCATGGTCAGTCCGGCAACTTCTGGTGCCAGTTCAGGTTGTTTCTCAGTGCTCATGTGCGCACTGATCGCTACCGCCGGCACCCCTCGGAACAACGCTATCTGTGAGTTGCTTACAGTGCCCGACATACTAACCAGCGGGCCAACATTGGCGCCTTCGTTGGGGCCAGACAGTACTAAATCCGGCAAAGCCCCCCAATAGCGGGGCGCCAGTACGTCCAGGCCGTGCAGTGTGGCCATCGCGGGTGTGCCGTCGACATAATAGGCGTTGTCCATGCTGGCAATCGAGCCAACGGCTGGGTCACCTGCACGGGCAGCCCCGTTGCGGCAGTCGCTCTGCAAGGTTGTCAGAGGACGCAGGTAGGTCAGCGACATGCCCTTTCCGCTTTGATTGGTACAAGGCACCGACACCACAACTGAATGCCCAGCGCTTACCAGAGCTGATTGCAGAGCCTGCAGGTTTGGGGTTAACCCGTCGTCATTGGTTAGCAGAATATTCAAAGCAAATGCCGGAGAAGCCAGACAGCCTGAAACAGCTGCCGTCAGCAGGCGAATTGGAAGCATAGTAGTACCTTCTTGTGATTGTTTTTTTCCTTGACGCGCGTAGCGCCAAGCTACTTGACAGCAGCAACGCCGCCCAAACATCCCGCAACGAGACTAGGTCGTGTTGACTAGTCTCAATATTGCCCGTCTCTAGCCAGGGTGAACTGCTTCGGCGGCCTTCATCGTCCGAAAGCGCATAGGCCTTTCGGACGATGAAGACCCGGCTATTAGTCACGACCATGGCCCCATTGATAACAAAGAGATGAGAGGGCTTAAGCCATGGGGCTCAGAGGTAGCGCGGCGATTGTCGGGGCCGCACAGTACAAACCCGAGAAATATGCGACTGCTCCGCAGATGTTTCATCTGGAACAGGTCGCCGATCTGGCTGCCCAGGCACTGGCGGACGCCGGCCTGAAGGCCAGTGATATTGATGGCCTGTGCATCAACGGACCGCACTTCCACGAGGCCTCCAGCTTTGTGCCAGCCATGGCGGCAGAGTACCTGGGCATCGGCGTCAACTTCGCAGAAGTGGTCGATCTGGGCGGCACCACCGCCGTAGGTATGATCTGGCGTGCGGCAGCAGCCATTGAGTTGGGTATTTGTCAGGCTGTGCTGTGTGTGATTCCGCAGCGTATGGCACCGTTCGGACCGGATGACGATCCTTCGGCTATGGCGCGCGCTATGCGCTTTGGTGGGCATAGCACTCAGTACGGCGCTCCCGAGGCCGAATTTGACCTGCCTTACGGTCACATGGGGCAGAACACCGGCTATGCAATGATCGCCCAGCGCTACGCCGCCCAGTACGGCTACGATCAGCGCGCGATGGCCAAGATCGCGGTTGATCAGCGCAGCAGCGCCCAAGCCCACCCTGATGCTATTTTCCGCGGCCAGACGCTCAGCATTGATGATGTCCTGAATAGCCGCATGGTGGCAGATCCGCTGCACGTGCTGGAGATTGTCATGCCGGTGGCGGGCGGTGCCGCGGTCATCGTTGCCTCGCGCGAGCTTGCCGAGCGCAGCAAGGGGCGTCCGGCCTTTGTCACCGGCTTCGGTGAGCGGCTGGGCTACAAGTCGCCCAGCTACGCCGAGGATATGACCGAGACTCCTCTTGCTGCCGCCGCGCGCACCGCGTTTGCCATGGCAGGTGCGACCCCGGCCGATATGCACGCCGCACAGGTCTATGACTGCTACACCATCACGGTATTGCTGAGCCTGGAAGATGCCGGTTTCTGCGCCAAAGGCGAGGGTATGCGGTTCGTGATGGAGAACGATCTGACCTTCAAGGGCAGCTTTCCGATGAACACCCATGGCGGCCAGCTGAGCTTTGGTCAGGCTGGCGCTGCCGGCGGTTTCTCGCAGGTGGTTGAAGCCTATCAGCAGATTGCCGGCAAGGCAGGGGATCGCCAGCTTCGCGTGTGCGATCAGGTGTTCGTTTCTGGCACCGGCGGTGTCATGAGCGAGCAGGGCGTATTGATTCTTCAGGGAGCCTAATCATGTCGAATAAACCAATGCCGCTGGCGACACCGATCTCAGCCCCGTTCTGGAACGGTTTGAAGGAAGGTAAGGTGCAGTTGCAGCAGTGCAACAGCTGCCAGCAATGGACCTTCTATCCGCGCCGTCATTGCAGTCATTGCCTCAGCCATGATCTGAGCTGGAAAGAGGTTAGCGGTGCCGGCGTTCTCTACACCTTTACCGTTGCCCGCATCCCCACGCTGCCGGAGTTTGCCGGTGCCGAGCCGCAGATTCTGGCAGTAATAGAGCTGGAGCAGGGCGTGCGGATGAACACCACACTGGTTGGCCTGGCGCCGGAAGATATCCGCGTTGGTATGGCGGTCAAGCCCGTGCGGGCGCGGGTTCGCGAGGATGGTACTGTGCTGCTGCGTTACACCGGTGCCGATGTTGATCTGGTTGAGTGTGACGAAGTGCTGAAGGCGCCGCCGGCACCCACTGTCGACGCCGGTCCGGCTCGTACCAGGATCGACGTAAAGGATATCGATGCGCTGAAAGCCCTGGTATCGGATCAGTTCAGTGACTGGAGTAACCAGATCCTGGTTGATCAGGCGCTGATTGACGATTTTGCCCGGCTGTCCGGTGACGATTACTGGATTCATACCGACCCTGAACGGGCCCGCAAGGAAGGGCCGTTCGGTGGCACGATTGCCCATGGCGCGCTGGTGCAGGTGCTGATGTCGCGCATGCAAGTGCCGCTCGCGTTTGAAGTCACGGGCTTTACCAACATGGTCAACTACGGATCCGAGCGGTTGCGCTTTCCCAGCCCCGTGCCAGCCGGCTCGTTGCTGCACTCGCGGGTGCGGGTCAAGTCGGTCGAAGTCCTACCCAAAGGCACGCAGATGATCATGGAGTTCAATATCCATGTGGTTGGTCAGGAGCGTCCGGCGGTGATCAACGATTTGGCCATTCTATACATGTAAATCGAGCTGGCGTTCGACCCATACCGTCCCCGAGACGGTCTTTGCTACCGCTTTCGGTTCAGGCTGAAAGCGGTCTTTTTTTGTCGGCGAGTCACGACGCCTGGGGCCTTGCAACACACGCCTGACGTTAGTCTCTATGGACGATGAGCCGCCGAATGCGCCGCGCAACAATCCTCACAAGCCGAAAAGCAACGAACGAGGAGTGACGGCATGAGTGACATACGCGCGTTGAGCTATTTTGTCGCGCAGATCGATGATCTGCAGAAATGGCGTGACTATGCCGAGAAGGTGCTCGGCATGATGACCAGTGAGGCGCCGGGCGGCGGTCTGTACGTAAAGATGGACGATCGGCCGTTTCGCATGCTGGTCGTACAGGGCAACAGTGATCGGTATGTGGCGTCAGGCTGGGAGTTGGCCGGCAAGCGCGCCTTTGATGACATGCTGGAGCAGCTGCGCACCAAGCATATTGCGTTTGAGCAGCAAAGCCCGGAGTTTTGCCGCCAGCGTGGCGTCAACGAGGCGGTGGTGCTGCATGACCCCTGCGGTAACCGTCACGAGCTGACCTGGGGTTACCTCTCTGATTGCGCACCCTTTATCTCTCCCCAGGGCGTGCCCCGCTTTCTGACCGGAGATATGGGGTTGGGCCACACAGTGCTGCCGGCACCAGACTTCGACGCTTGCGCCAGCTTCTATCGCGATGTGCTGGGTTTTGAGATTTCCGACATCTTCAACTTCCGGCCGGACCCGAGTGGTCCCGCCATCCGTATCCACTTTATGCACTGCGCCAATGCCCGGCACCACAGCCTGGCGATTGCCGAGTACGACGTGCCGAGCAAATGCGTGCACGTAATGGTGGAGGTGGACTCCATGACCGAGGTCGGTCGGGCCCATGACCGTCGAGTAGCGCACCAGGTGCCATTGTCAGCAACCCTGGGTCAGCACCTCAACGACCGCATGACGTCCTTCTACATGAAGACCCCGTCCGGCTTTGACCTGGAGTACGGCTGGGGCGGACTGCAGGTGGACTGGGACAAGCACACCGCCTTCGAATTTACCAACGTCAGCATCTGGGGACACGACTTCGGTGCTGGACAGCAGGAGGAACAGGCATGAACAAACTGATGACCGCTGCCGATGCGGTCGGCCAACTGCGTGACGGCATGACCGTCGGCTTTGGCGGCTGGGGCCCGCGCCGCAAGCCGATGGCGATTGTGCGCGAGATCCTGCGCTCGGATGTAAAAGACCTGACCGTGGTTGCCTACGGCGGCCCCGAGGTGGGCATGCTGTGCGCGGCTGGCAAGGTGAAGAAGCTGATCTTCGGCTTCGCCACCATGGATGCGATTCCGCTGGAGCCGTATTTTCGCAAGGCGCGTCAAGCCGGCACGCTAGATGTGATGGAGCTGGACGAAGGTCTGTTTCAGTGGGGCCTCAAGGCTGCCGCCATGCGCTTACCGTTTCTACCGGCACGCGCCGGCCTCGCAACCGATGTACTGACCCACAACTCTGAGCTGCGCACCATCGCCTCGCCCTATGCCGACGGTGAAGTGCTGCTGGCCATGCCGGCGCTAAATCTGGACGTGGCTTTTATTCACGTCAACCGCGCTGACCGCCTGGGCAACACCCTGATTACCGGCAACGACGTGTATTTCGACCAGCACTTCGCGCGCGCTGCCGAGCATTGCTATGTCAGTGCCGAAGAGGTGGAAGACAAGCTTGAGCTGGATGCCGAGACCGCGCGTTTCAGTACGTTTGAGCGTTCGTTGGTAACCGGCGTGGTTCACGCTCCGCTCGGTGCCCATCCGACCGCCTGCGGCCCGGCCTACGGCTGGGACATGCAGCACCTCAAAGCCTACAGCGACACTGCCGCGCAAGACGACGGCTGGCAGCAGTACCTGGCAACCCATGTTAGTTGCAGCGATGCCGAATACCTCGAGCGTAACGGCGGTGCCGAGCGCATCAGCCAGCTGCCAATGCCAATTTTCTGAGGAGTCGACCATGAGCAAGCCCGAATTCAGCCTGGCTGAACTGATGATTGTGGCCGCCTCCGAGGCCTGGCGTAACAACGGTGAATGGCTGGCATCTGGCCTGGGAATCATCCCCCGTCTGGGCGCAAGCCTGGCCAAGGTGAGCCATAGCCCGGAACTGCTGATGACCGACAGCGAGGCCTTCCTGGTGGAAGAGCCGGTGCCGGTCGGTCCGCGCGGCGACTACCAGCCCAAGTACGCCGGTTACATGCCGTTTGAACGGATCTTTGATTGCGTATGGCACGGCCGCCGTCACGCCATGGTCGGTCCGACCCAGATCGACCGCTGGGCGCAGAGCAACCTGTCTGTGGTCGGCGATTACCACAAGCCGAAGGTCGCCATGCTGGGTGTTCGGGGGCTGCCGGGTAACAGCATCAACCACCGCAATTCCTTCTTTGTACCCAACCACAACAGTCGCGTGTTTGTTGCCGGTGAGGTGGATATGGTCTCCGGTGTCGGCTTCAAGCCCGAGCGCTGGGGGCCGGGCATGCGCCGTGACCTGATGAGCATCGGGGTGGCGGTAACAGACCTGTGCGTGATGGACTGGAACGGTCCGGACAACGCGCCTCGCGTGGTGTCCCTGCACCCAGGCGTGGACTTTGATCTGGTCCAGGAACGCACTGGCTTCCCGCTGCTGAAAGTGGAGAACCTGGGCGAGACGCCGCATCCGACTGCCGAGCAACTGGCAGCCATTGCCAGGCTGGACCCGCACAACCTGCGGTCCAAACAGCTCAAGGGTAATCCCGCCGGTGTCCGTTCTGCCGAGGAGGTGCGCGCATGAGTGAGCACAACGAATTCGTAGATCGCCCTGATAAGGCCGTCTACGAGACCGACGAACCGGTCTCCTATCGGGTAGAAGACGGCGTTGCCGTCGTCACCATGAGTCGTCCGCAGTTCAATAATGTGCAGAACTCGCAGATGACCTACGCGCTGGATGATTGCTTCCGTCGCGCGATCAATGACGATGCGGTCAAGGTGATCGTGCTGCGCTCAACCGGCAAGCACTTTTCTGCCGGGCATGACATCGGCACCCCGGGCCGCGACGTGACCAAGAGCTTCGAGCACAAGCACCTGTGGTGGGACCACACCAATAAACCGGGTGGCGAGTTCCTCTATGTGCGCGAGCAGGAAGTTTATTTGAATATGTGCCGGCGCTGGCGCGAGATGCCCAAGCCGACCATCGCCATGGTCCAGGGCGGTTGCATTGCCGGCGGCCTGATGCTGGCCTGGGTGTGCGATCTGATCATCGCCAGCGACGACGCCTTCTTCCAGGATCCGGTTGTGCGAATGGGTATTCCGGGCGTTGAGTACTTCGCCCACGCTTTCGAGATGCACCCACGCATTGCCAAGGAGTTTCTGTTCCTTGGTGAACGTATGTCAGCGGCGCGGGCCTACGAGCTGGGCATGGTCAACCGGGTGGTGCCGCGTGATCATTTGGAGTGGGCCACCATGGAGGTCGCAGGGAAGATTGCCAAGCAGCCACGTATGGGTCTGGCACTGACAAAACAGGCGGTCAACCATATCGAAGACTTGCAAGGTAAGCGTACCGGCATGGAAGCGGTGTTCGCCTGGCACCACTTTGCCCATGTGCACAACGAGCAGATTTCCGGCGACAAGCTGGGCGGCTTTGATGGCAAGGCGATGGCCGCTGCCAATAAGGCGCAGGCGGCTGAGGATGGCAGTAAATGAGCTGGTACAACACCCGTGTAACGGCAGCTCTGGGTTGCCGCTACCCGATCATCCAGACCGCCATGGGCTGGGTGTCTGATGCCGATCTGGTGATCGCCACCACACGTGCTGGCGGCTTTGGCTTTCTCGCGGGTGCGACCATCGCGGCGGACCAGCTGGAGGCCGAGATTCGCAAGGTCGTAGACGTCACCGGCGGCAGCAACTTTGGTCTGAACTTTCACATGTTTCAGGACAATGCCGCCCAGTGCGTCGATCTGGCGATCAAGTACCGTCTGCGCGCAGTGAGCTACGGCCGCGGACCGGATCGGCAGACCGTGCAGCGTTTCAAGGACGCGGGCGTGCTGTGCATTCCGACTGTCGGCGCTCTCAAGCATGCGATCAAGGCGGCGGAGATGGGTGCCGACATGATCACCATTCAGGGCGGCGAGGGTGGCGGCCACACCGGCGGTGTTCCTACCAGTATTCTGCTGCCGCAGGTGCTGGATGCCGTGCAGGTACCAGTGATCGCGGCGGGCGGTTTCTCGACCGGTCGGGGGTTGGCCTCGGCGCTGGCCGCTGGCGCTGACGCCATTGCTATGGGCACCCGCTTCATGATGAGCAGCGATTCGCCCACCCCGGCCAAAACGCTTGAGCGCTACCTGGCTACCCGCGATACCCAACAAATCAGGGTCACGCTGGCAGTGGACGGCATGCGTCACCGCATGGTCGACAACCCGTTCATCCGCAAACTGGAAGCCGCCGGCCCGATCGGCCGACTGATGATTGCGCTGCGCAGCGCCTATCGCTGGAAGGCACAGACCGGCATGACCGCGGGCCACATGCTCAAGACCTTTTTCAGCGCCGTGCGTGAAGACCCGGGTGCCACCTCGCAGGTCATCATGGCGGCCAATCAGCCGATTCTGCTGCAGCGCTCGATGGTTGAAGGCTTCCCGGACGAGGGAATCCTGCCCAGCGGCCAGGTCGCGGCGGCGATTGATCGCCTGCTCAGCTGTCAGCAATTGATCGATGAAATAGTCCAGGAGGCTGATGTCTGCTTGCATCGGCTCCAGCAACGTATGCAGCAGGACTCGACGCCAGAGGGTGTCGGGCAGAAGGGGAGTGCCCACGCATGAGTAATGCCTTTACCAGTCAGATCGAGAACGGCATCGCCGAACTGGTGATCTGCAAACCACCGGTCAATGCACTGGATAGCACCGAGTGGCTGTCACTAGCTGCCACCATTGATGAGCTGGGCGTCAATCCGGATGTGCGGGTGCTGATCATCCGCTCCGAAGGTCGCGGTTTCTGTGCCGGCGTCGACATTAAAGAACTGGACGCCCACCCCGAGCGTATCGTCAAGGTCAATGCCGGCAACTATGCCACCTTCAAGGCGATTCACCGTTGCCAAGTACCGGTCATCGTCGGCGTGCACGGCTTCGTCCTGGGTGGCGGCATCGGCATGACCGGAGCCGCTGACATCGTGGTTGCCTCACGCTGCGCCACGTTCGCCCTGCCGGAAGTCGACCGCGGCGCCATGGGCGGCGGTGCCCATTTGCAGAGGCTGTTTCCGGTTCAGAAGGTGCGTTACATGTTCTTCACCGGCGAAACCGTGACCGCGCCGGACGCCATGCAGTACGGCTTCATCGAGCAACTGGTCGAGCGTGACGAGTTGCCGGCTGCCACCCGTGCCATCGCGGCGAAGATTGCCGCCAAGAGCCCGGCCATGATCCGCATTGCCAAGGAAGCGCTGAACGGCATTGAGGACGGCAATCTGGAAGACAAGTACCGCTGGGAGCAGGGCTTCACCCTCGAGGCCTACACCATGCCGGATTCGGCTGAAACTCGTCGCGCGTTTGTTGAAAAACGCGACGCCAGCTTCTGAGGCAGCCAGCATGCAACTGACATATACCGACAAGCAAACTGCCTTCCGGGCCGAGGCCCGCGCCTGGCTGGAAGCGAATGTGCCGAGCAAGCCACTGGCCAGCTACGACACCCGTGAAGGCTTTGAAGAACACCGGGCCTGGGAGCGCAAGCTGTATGACAGCCGCTGGTCCATGGTCATGTGGCCGGAGCACTTGGGTGGCCGCGGCTGCGATCTGATCGAGTGGCTGATCTTCGAGGAAGAGTACTACGCGGTCAATGCGCCAATGCGCGTCAATCAGAACGGCCAACTGCTGCTGGGTCCGACCCTGATGGAGTTCGGCACCGAGGCTCAGAAGCAGCATTTTTTGCCGCGTATTGCCTCCAGTGAGGATATGTGGGCGCAGGGCTGGTCCGAGCCCAATGCCGGTTCCGACATGGCTGCGATCCGCAGCAAGGCGGTGCGCGACGGCGATCATTATGTGGTCAGTGGTCAGAAAACCTGGTCTACCCGAGCGAGCTTTGCCGACTGGACTTTCGGCCTGTTCCGCAGCGAGCCGAACAGCCAGCGCCATCACGGTTTGACCTATCTGATGGTTCCGCTCAACAGCCCGGGAGTCACCATTCGCCCGATCAAGGCGTTGAACGGCAAGGAAGCCTTTGCCGAAATCTTCTTTGACGAGGTGCGGGTGCCGGTTGAAAACCGCATCGGCGCTGAAGGCCAGGGCTGGAATGTGGCCATGGCCACTGCCGGGTTTGAACGAGGCTTGCTGCTGCGCTCTCCGGCACGCTTCCAGCATACTGCCAAACGGCTTATCGAGCTGTTCAAGGCCAACCCTGAGGTGGCTGCCCGTGATCCGGGTTTGCGTGACGCCGTGGTTGAAAGCTGGATGGGCGCGCAAGCCTATGCCTATTCCTCCTATCACACCGTGGGGCTGGTGCAGAAAGGGGGCAAGGTGGGTGCAGAGGCTAGCGTCAACAAGATCGTCTGGTCCGAACTGGATCTGAAGATGCACGAAACTGCAATGCGAATTCTCGGTGCCCGGGGCGAGCTGCGCGGCAGCGCACCGGAAGCGGTCGACGGCGGCAGCTGGCTTGAGGGCTTTTTGTTTGCCCAGGCTGGCCCGATTTACGCCGGCACCAACGAGATTCAGCGCAACATCATCGCCGAGCGCATGCTCGGTCTGCCGAAGGCCTGAGGGGAAGATCATGGACTTTACCTTTACCGAAGATCAGCTCGCCTTCCGCGAGGCCATCAGCCGGTTTCTGATGACCGAAGCGCCGCCGGAAACCCTGCGCGAGATATGGGAAACCGAAGACGGACGCTCGCCCGAAATGCGCCGCAAAATGGCCGAGCAGGGGCTCACCGCACTGTCGGTCCCTGAGGCGCAGGGCGGGCTGGGCATGGATGACGTCGCCTGGTCGCTGCTGACCCAGGAGCTGGGTTACTACGCCATTGCAGACTCCATGGCCGATACCGCCTACGTGGCCACCGGTCTGTTGACCGCTCTGCCAGAGAGCACCGACCTGCGTGATGAGTTGCTGGCCCGGATTGTCGACGGTGACGTGCGCATTGCGGTGGGTCACCCGGTCAACCCGCTGGTGGCCGATGTGCATCTGGCCGACGTGGTACTGCAGGCGCATCAGGACGAGATTCATGCTCTCAAGCGCGAGCACGTCAGCTTCGAACGCAACCCGAGCATCGACAGTTCCCGCCGCCTCAGTCGCGTCAGTTTCCAGCCCAGCGACGCCACCCGCCTGGTGGGTGCCGAGCAGGGCAGTGCGATCTGGGATCAGACCCTTAACCGCGGCGCCCTGGCAGTAGCCGGGCAAAGTCTGGGGTTGGCCCAGCGTATGCTTGATCTGTCGGTTGACTACGCGGTGCAGCGTAAGCAGTTCGGCAAGGCCATCGGCAGCTTCCAGGCGGTCAAGCACAAGCTGGCGGATGTCGCCGGCAAAATCGAGTTCGCCAAGCCGGTGCTGTACCGTGCAGCCCACGCGCTGGCCAATAACGAGCCGACCGCCGCGCTGAACGTATCCCACGCCAAACTGGCCTGCTGCGAGGCGGCCTGGGTTGCCGCCCGTCATGGCATCCAGGTACATGGCGCCATGGGCTACACCTGGGAAGTCGACCTGCAGATGTTTATGAAGCGCGCCTGGGCGCTGGATTCCTCCTGGGGCGATCGCGCCTTCCACACCTCCCGCGTTGCTGAAGCCGTGCTGGCCGCTGACGCACCGATTGGTCCGCATCATTCCTTTGGAGCTACCCATGCCTGAAGCTTATATCGTTGACGCCCTGCGTAGCCCCACCGGCAAGCGCAAGGGCAGTCTGTCTGCCATTCACGCCATCGACCTGGGCGCCCATGCACTGAAGGCGCTGGTGGAGCGCAACAGCGTTCCGGCCGATGAGTACGATGACGTCATCTTTGGCTGTGTCGATACCATCGGTTCACAGGCCGGTGACATCGCCCGCACCAGCTGGCTGGCCGCCGGCCTGCCGCTGAATGTGCCGGGCACCACGGTAGATCGCCAGTGCGGCTCGTCGCAGCAGGCGCTGCACTTCGCTGCCCAGGCGGTGATGAGCGGCACCCAGGACGTGATCGCCGTGGGCGGTGTGCAGACCATGACACAAATCCCGATCTCATCAGCGATGCTGGCTGGCCAGCCGCTTGGTTTTCCCGATCCGTTTTCTGGTAGCGAAGGCTGGCGCGCGCGCTTTGCCGATCAACCGGTCAACCAGTTCTATGCCGCACAGCGCATTGCCGATCACTGGCAGTTAAGCCGCGATGCGATGGAGCAGTTTGCGCTGCAAAGTCATGAACGCGCACTGCAGGCCATTGCCGCCGGTCATTTTGCTCGCGAGATTGTGCCGCTAGCCGGCCTGACGGTGGACGAAACCCCACGCCAGACCACGCTGGAGAAGATGGCCAGTCTGGAGCCGGTCGACCCGCAGTTTCCGGGCATCACCGCCGCCGTTTCCAGCCAGACCGCCGATGCGTCAGCGGCGCTACTGGTAGTGTCAGAGGCGGCGCTCAAGCGCTACCAGCTGACGCCGCGGGCGCGGATCCACCATCTGAGTGTACGTGGCGACTGTCCGATCTGGCACCTGACGGCGCCCATCGAGGCCACTCGTTATGCACTGAAAAAGGCCGGCATGCAGATGAACGACATCGACCGGGTGGAGATCAATGAGGCGTTTGCGTCGGTGGTTATGGCGTGGCAGCAGGAGCTGGACTATGACCCCGCGCGCACCAACGTCAATGGCGGCGCGATTGCACTGGGGCATCCGTTGGGTGCCACTGGCGCACGTCTTAGCACCACTTTGCTGCACGAGCTGGAGCGCAGCGGCGGTCGTTACGGCCTGCAGACCATGTGCGAGGGCGGTGGCCAGGCCAACGTCACCATTATCGAGCGGCTCTGAGGCCGCGTTGCTGGACGGCCAGTCAGCGCCTCTGCGCTGGCTGGCCGTTTGCGTTTTCAGGCCGCCCGCGCTCCGATAGTCTCTACGGACGATGAACCGCCGCCGCCCGCCACGCAACAATCTCTGCAAGCTAAATAGCACTGTACGAGGAGTTGCGGCATGGGAATTCTGAACGATCGAGTGGTCATCATCACCGGAGCCGGTGGCGGGCTGGGCGCCGCCCATGCGCGGGTGTTCGCCGCCGAGGGCGCCTGCGTTCTGGTCAACGATATTAACGGTGATGCTGCGGCCGCAGTGGTCGACCAAATCGTTTCCGCTGGTGGCAGAGCTGCCGTCAACACGTCCGACATTACCAATTACGCCGACAGCGAAAATGCGGTGCGTCAGGCGATTGAGACCTGGGGTGACCTGCACGTTGTGCTCAACAACGCCGGTATCAACCGTGACCGCATGTTCGCCTCCATGACCGAGGCCGAGTGGGACGCCATCATGGCGGTGCATCTCAAGGGCCACTTTTGCATCAGCTCCCACGCGGTGCACTACTGGCGCGATCAGACCAAGGCCGGTCACCGCGTTGATGCCCGCATCATCAACACCACTTCCGGTGCCGGCCTGCAAGGCTCCATAGGGCAGTCCAACTATGCCGCCGCCAAGGCCGGCATTGCTGCGCTGACGCTGAACCAGGCGGCCGAGTTGCGTCGCTACGGCATCACTGCCAACGCGATTGCCCCCGCGGCCCGCACCGGCATGACCACCGCCGTTGAGTCGATGGCCCAGCGCATGGCCAAGCCCGACGATGGCAGCTTCGACTACTGGGCACCGGAGAACGTCAGCTCCGTGCTGGCCTGGCTGGCCAGCGCCGACTCGGCCGCGGTGACCGGACGCATCTTCGAGGCCGAAGGCGGCAAGATTTCCATCGCCGATGGCTGGCGTACCACCGAGGGTGTCGATAAGGGAGCGCGCTGGGCTCCGACCGAAGTGGGGCAAGCCATGCAGCAACTGCTGGCCAACGAAGTGCCGGCCCAGAAAGTCTACGGCAGCTAAATCGAGGCCTGACCATGGAGTTTCGTTTTACTGACGAGCAGCGAATGATCCGCGACACCGCCGCGGCATTCCTGCAGGACGTGTCGGATTCGTCTGCCGTGCGCAAAGCCATGGCAACCGAACTCGGCTATGACCCGGACTTGTGGCAGCGCATTTGCCAGGAGCTGTGCTTCCAGTCCATCACAGTGCCGGAAGTCTATGGCGGCATGGGCCTCGGCCAGGTCGAACTGGCTGCGGTATTGGAGCAGATGGGCAAGGTGCTGCTGTGCTCGCCGTTCTTCGCCACCGTCGGGCTGGGCGTCAATGCCTTGCTGTTGGCTGGCACCGAAGAACAGAAAGAGCGCTATCTGCCCGCTATCGTTGATGGCGCGCTGACGGCGACCCTGGGCTGGACCGGTGCCGAGGCGGCCCGTTTTGGCGGTCAGTGGGGCTGCGAGGCCATCGGTCTGCGATGGCAAGCCTGCGAAAACGGCTATCGCCTCAGCGGCGAGTTGCGCTATGTGATCGATGGCCACAGTGCAGATTTGCTGATTGTGGCTGCACGAGCGCCAGGGACTGCGGGGCGAGATGGTGTTGCCCTGTTCGCCCTGCCGGCCGACACGGCGGGTGTCAGTCGCGAGTGGCAACCAACGCTGGATCAGACCCGCCGTCAGGCTCGTCTGCAGTTCACCGATGTGCTGGTACCGGCATGCGCGCGCATGTCTGGCGGTGAGGCGGCCGGTCGAATGCTCGACGACATCCTTGCGCTGGTCAAGGTGGCGCTGGCTGCCGAGCAGATGGGGGCTGCTCAGAAGGTGCTCGATATGAGCGTTGCCTATATGCACGAGCGCGTGCAGTTCGGCCGCCAGATTGCCAGCTATCAGGCGCTCAAGCACAAGGCGGCCGACATGCTGCTCAAGTGTGAGGTGTCCCGCTCGGCCGTGTACTACGCCGCCTGTATCGCCGAGGAGCGTGTAAACCCCGAGGGAGACGCGCGACTGGCAGACGAGCTGGCCGAAGCGGCGGCTATGGCCAAGGCCTATTGCTCCGACACCCTGTTCCACAACGCAGGCAGCGCAATCCAGCTGCACGGTGGTGTCGGTTTTACCTGGGAATACGACGTGCACCTGTACTTCAAGCGGGCCAAGGCCAGCGAGTTGTACCTGGGTGCCGGTACGGCGCAGCGTGAGCTGATTGCCAGCCTGCTGCTGGATTGAGGAGCTGAGCATGAAACTCACGTTTACCGCTGCCGATGAGGCCTTTCGCGCCGAGATTGCGGGCTGGCTGAAAGACAATCTGTGCGGCGAATTCGAAGTATTGCGGTTTCGCGGCGGTCCTGGTGATGAGCATATGTTCCCAGCCGAGCGCAAACGCTGGGAGCAGAAGCTGGCCGAAGGCGGCTGGACCTGCGTTGGCTGGCCCAGAGAGCATGGTGGTCGCGGCTGCAGCATTGAGCAGCAGGTGATCTTCCACGAAGAGTATGCCCGCGCCGGTGCACCGGGGCGGGTCGGCCATATTGGCGAGGGTCTGGCCGGGCCAACGCTGATCGCCTTTGCCAGCCCTGAGCAGCAACAGAAGTACCTGCCGGGCATTCTGGCTGGCACCGAGCTTTGGTGTCAGGGCTATTCCGAGCCTGGTGCCGGCTCGGATCTGGCCAACGTTCGTACCCGTGCAGCGCAAGGCGCCGATGGTCGCTGGATGCTCAATGGCCAGAAAGTATGGACATCGCTCGCTCATGAGTCCGACTGGTGCTTTGTCGTCGCTCGGACGGACCCGGAGTCGCGCGGGCACAAGGGGCTGGGGTTCTTTCTGGTCTCGATGCATCAGCCGGGCGTGACCGTGCGGCCGATTGAGCAACTGACCGGCACCTCGGAATTCAACGAGGTGTTCTTCGATGATGCCCTGGCGGCGGATATCGTCGGCGCGCCGGGAGATGGCTGGAAGGTTGCAATGGGGCTGCTCGGCTTTGAACGTGGCGTGTCGACGCTCGGCCAACAGATGCAGTTCCAGAACGAGCTGGACCAGATTGTACGTATCGCTCGGGATAACGGTGCTGCGCGTAATCCGGCGTTGCGCCAGCGCATTGCCGAGGCCCATATCGGCTTGCGCCTGATGCGTTACAACGCCATGCGCATGCTCTCGCAGGACAGCAACAACGAGGCCGGACCGGCAGCGCTGGTCTACAAGCTGCACTGGGCCAGCTGGCACCGCAACCTGGGCGCACTGGCCATGGATGTGTTGGGGCCAGAGGCCGACATGGCTGAGTCTGCGCCTTACAACCTGACGCGATTGCAGTCGCTGTTCCTGTTCACCCGTTCTGACACCTTGTACGGCGGCACCAACCAGATTCAGCGCAACATCATTGCTGAACGCGGGTTGGGCATGCCTAAAGAAGCCAAAGGAAACTTGTAATGAGCAACATGATTACCCATCCGCAGTACGTTTCCGGGCACGGCCTGCTTGAAGGCAAGTCGGTCCTTATCACCGCCGCTGCCGGCGCCGGCATCGGCTTCGCTGCCGCTACCCGCGCTGTGGAAGAGGGTTGCCGCGCCATCGTTATCAGTGATGTACACGAAGGTCGGCTGGCCGCATCGGTTGACAAGCTGAAGGCGGAAACCGGACTCGATTCTGTATGGGGTCTGGTCTGCAACGTGACCGACGAAGACCAGGTGCGCGCTCTGATCGACTTCGCCGAAGACAAGCTCGGCGGCACCGACGTGCTCATCAACAACGCCGGTCTGGGTACCAGCAAGCTGTTGATCGACATGGAAGACGCCGAGTGGGACAAGGTTATTGACGTGACCCTGAACGGCACCATGCGTATGACCCGCTACTTTCTGCAATGCGTGAAGGCGCGAGGGCAGGGCGCGGTGATTGTCAACAACGCCTCGGTACTGGGTTGGCGGGCGCAGAAGGAACAGGCGCACTACGCCGCTGCCAAGGCGGGCGTAATGGCATTGACCCGCTGCTCGGCACTGGAAGCGGTAGAGCTGGGCGTGCGCATCAACGCCGTGGCGCCCTCGCTGGCGGTGCACCCGATGCTGCGCAAATCCGCACCGGAAGAGCTGCTGCGCGAGCTTGAGGCCCGCGAGGCCTATGGCCGAGGAGCCGAGTGCTGGGAGGTCGCCAACGTGATGATGTTCCTGGCCAGCGATTATTCCAGCTACATGACCGGCGAAATTCTGCCCGTCAGTTCCCAGCGCGCCTGAGCGCGCTTTCAGGAGTACAGCAATGACTACCGTATTTTCCTCGGCGGCGACGCTGCAAGCCGCCGTCGGCCAATCGCTGGGCGCCACCGACTGGCTGCGTATCGAGCAGCCCCGGGTCGACCAGTTTGCCGATGCAACCGGTGACCACCAGTGGATTCACGTTGATCCCGAGAAGGCCGCCAAGGGCCCGTTCGGTGGCACCATCGCCCACGGCTACCTGACTCTGTCACTGGTGAACTATTTCCTGCCCCAGCTGATGCGGGTCGAGAACCTGCAAATGGGCGTCAACTATGGCTGCGACCGCGTGCGATTCCCGGCGCCGGTGCGCGTTGGTGCACGTATCCGCGGCGCCGGTGAAATCACCGGAGTGGAAACCCTGGCCAACGGTGCCGTGCAGGTCGTGGTGCGGGTGACTGTTGAGGTCGAGGGCAGTGACCGCCCCGGCTGCGTCGTCGACACCATCAGCCGCTACACCTTCAATCCCGCTGTCTGAGGAGCTGACAACATGCAAGATGCCGTTATTGTTTCCGTTGCGCGTACCGCGCTGACCAAGTCCTTCCGAGGCTCCTTCAATGACACTGAAGCGCCGGTGCTCGGCGGCCACGTGGTCCGTGCGGTGGTTGAGCGCGCCGGTATCAAGCCGGAGGAGGTAGGTGATGTGATCATGGGCGCTGCTGTGCAACAGGGCACCCAGGGCTACAACATCGGCCGCCTGTGCGCCTACACCGGCGGCCTTGGCGATGCCGTGCCCGGTATGGCGCTGGATCGCATGTGCGCGTCCGGTCTGATGGCGGTGGGTGAGGCGGCCAAGGCGATCATGACCGGTGAGCTGGATATTGCCATCGGCGGCGGGGTTGAATCGCTGTCGCTGACCCAGACCAAGCACAAGAACGCTCACCGCGCGCGCTCCGAAGCCGTGCTGGAGGTCATGCCGACTGCTTACATTCCGATGATCGAAACCGCTGAAATTGTTGCGGCACGTTACGGCATCAGTCGCGCCGAGCAGGATGCCTATGCCCTGCAAAGCCAGCAACGCACCGCTGCCGCCCAGCAGGCCGGTTTGTTCGCCGATGAAATCGTGCCGCTGACAGCCAGTAAGCAGCTGTTCGACAAGGAAGGCAAACCGGCAGGTCACGAGCAGGTTACTGCCGATCGCGACGAGTGCAATCGCCCGAGCACCACGCTGGAAGGGCTTGAGTCACTGCCGCCGGTTTGGAAAGACGGTCAGTGGGTTGCCCAAGGTGAACATATCACCGCGGGTAATGCCTCGCAGTTCTCTGACGGCGCGGCGGCCTGTCTGCTTATGAGCCGTGCCGAAGCCGACAAGCGCGGCCTCAAGCCGCTTGGCACCTATCGCGGTATCGCGGTGGCCGGCTGTAAGCCGGACGAGATGGGGATCGGCCCGGTCTACGCTATCCCCCAGTTGCTCAAACGCTTCGATCTCAAGGTCGAGGACATTGGCCTGTGGGAGATCAATGAGGCCTTCGCCAGTCAGGTGTTGTACTGCCGCGATGCGCTTGGCATCCCGAATGAGCGACTCAACGTCAATGGTGGTGCTATTTCCATTGGCCACCCGTTTGGCATGAGCGGCGCGCGCATGGTTGGCCACGCGCTGCTGGAAGGACGCCGCCGTGGTGTTCGTTATGTGGTGGTATCCATGTGTATCGGCGGCGGCATGGGGGCTGCGGGGCTCTTCGAGCTGGACTGATCCGTCGGTTGGGTAGCGCTTTCTACCGCCACACCAAGGTGGTTGTCTCCCTTGCTGCGCGTGGCCGCCTTCGTGCGGAGGATTGCGCGCTGCCGCTCCACCCCTGCCGGCGAGTCCGGCTGGGCGTCAGGGCCCGCACCAACTCTACCCAGGCCCGCATCATGCGGGCCTGCGCTTTTCTGCGTCCAAGCCTTGCCCCAGAGCGCGCGGTCAAGTCGACCGATGACGTAAGCCGTTTGGACGATGTTGGTCTGGGGCGCCTGCCTGAATATCCCTACCAAGGCTGCTGCAAGTGTCTCGCTGAGGGACAAATGCAACGCGCAATAACAACAACAGTGGCTCCGCCGGAGCCCGACACGCAGGACCGCATGATGAGCAAATTGATCAGTTACTCCTTCTGCCTAGTGGTCGCCGCGCTGGTGTTCTATGCCTTCTCACCTCGTCACGACGGCGCTGCCGGTGAGCTGGATATGGATCTTGCGCGGGTTCAGTTCAACGATCTGGTGCACTTTAATGATCGCATGGTCGCGGTCGGCGAGCGCGGCACCATCATTGTTAGCGACGACGACGGCGACACCTGGCGCGAAACCCATAACGATCAGCAACTGCCCGTCACCCTGACGGGTGTCAGCTGGCTGGGCGGTGAGCTGCTGCTCGCAGTGGGGCATGACGAGCTGATGCTGCGCAGCGAAGACGGGGGCGATAGCTGGACCCCAATCATGCACGACAAGGAAGTGGGTGAACCGCTGATGGGCACCTGGAGCGCTGACGGTAAGCAGATTTTTGCCTACGGCAGCTTTGGCCGTTTCTTCAAATCCAATGATCGCGGCCAGACCTGGTCACCGGTCGAGCTGGACATCCACGGCGAACATCTGAATGACATGGCTGGTGATGGCGAGCGCATGCAGCTGCTGGTTGGCGAGATGGGGCTGGTGATGCGCAGCGAAGACGGCGGCCAGCAATGGGAGCTGATCGAGCCCTTCTACCGTGGCTCGCTGTTTGGCGTTGCACACCTGCGCGACAGCAATTGGGTGGCTTACGGCATGCGCGGCCATGTGTTTGTTTCCCGTGATGACGGCAGCAGTTGGGCACAAGTCGAGTTGCCGCACCAGTTGCCGCTGTACGGCCACGCCAGTGATGCCAAGGGAGTCGTGATTGTCGGCACCGGCGGCGCCTATGTTGCACTCGGTCGCGACGGCGAGTTGCAGGACCTTGGGTTCTTGCGCGGCCTGGGCACCTTGACCTCGGCGGTGGTGTTACCCAATAGCGAGTTTTTTGTCGCCGGACAGTACGGTTTGCAGCAACGCGACCGCGATTATCTTGCCTATCTCGGCCAATAAGGGGTTGTTATGACCAGCCACGTTCGACTGTTGGATCGCTGGGTCGCGGGCTTCGCCGACCTGCTGATGAATCACCGTAAAACTTTCCTGGCCGTATTTATGCTGGTCACGCTCGGCCTGGGCTACAGCGCGCTGCAGATTCGCCTGGACCCGGGGTTCAACAAGCAGATTCCGGCCAGCCACCCCTACATGGAAAATTATCTGCAGTACAGCGAGACCTTTACGGGTGCCAATACCATTTTGGTCGGCGTCAACTGGCTGGGTGAGGGGGATATCTACAACCCCGAGTTTCTTGAGGTACTGCGTCAGGTCACTGATGAGGTGTTCTTCATTCCCGGCGTACGTCGGGCGAGTGTGCGCTCGCTGTTTACCCCGGATGTGCGCTACGTCGAGATCTCCGAAGAAGGCTTTGTTGGTGATGTGGTGATCCCGCCGCAGTTTAGTGGCAGCCCCGAAGACCTGGAGCAAGTGCGCAATAACGCGGCTCGTTCAGGGGAAATCGGCCGCCTGGTGGCCAACGACCTGAGCGCCGCCATCGTCAATGCGGAGCTACAGGAGTTTAACCCGGCCACGGGCGAGCGGGTTTCCTACGAGGAAATCGCGCGCCAACTGGAGGCAATCCGCGCGAAGTACGAGAGCAAGAATATCGAAGTCAACATCGTCGGCTTTTCCAAGCTGGTCGGAGATGTGATTGCCGGCTTGATGGAGGTGATCGGTTTTTTTGTCATTGCCTTTGTAATTACCGCACTGCTGTTGTGGGTCTACTCACGCTCGCTGGTGCAGACGGTGGTTGCGCTGGTTGTGGCGCTGATTCCGGTGGTTTGGCTGCTGGGTATTCTGCCGTTGATTGGCATGGGCATTGATCCCATGTCGATTCTGGTGCCGTTCCTGATCTTTTCCATTGGCGTATCCCATGCCGTACAGATGACCAATGCCTGGAAACAGGAGCTGTTCAACGGGCTGGATTCCATGAGCGCGGCGCACAGCGCCTGCTGCAAGATATTCATTCCCGGCGCCCTGGCCCTGGTGACCAACGCTCTGGGCTTTGGCGTGATCATGCTGATCGATATTCCGATTGTGCGTGAACTGGGCATCTCGGCCTGTATCGGCGGCCTGCTGATGATTTTCTCCAACAAAATGCTGCTGCCGATTGTTTTGTCCTATCTGAAGCTAGACCGTCGCGCCTGGGCGGCACACCACCGCCAAAATGGTGAAAAGCACCGCTTGTGGTGGCGCTTGTCTGTGCTGGCAACGCCCGGCCCGGCCGTGGTGGTTTTTGCCATCAGCCTGGTATTGCTGGTTGGCGGTGCCTGGAAGAGCCGCGATCTGATTGTTGGTGATGTAGGTGTAGGTGCGCCTGAACTACGGCAGTCGGCACGCTATAACCTGGATAACCTGCGGATCACGCAAAGCTATTCGATTGGCCTGGATGTGTTGGCTATCTATATGGATACCGACATCGAGGAGGCCTGCCTGGATCCGGACGTGATGCGTGCGGTCGAAGAGCTGGATTTCCATGCGCGCAGCATCAAAGGAGTTAACTCGACCCAAAGCGTGGCGGGCATGGGCAAGGTGTCGATTGCCGGCAACAACGAGGGCAACCCGCGCTGGGCTGCGATCCCCGGCTCATCCCGTGGCTTGATGGCCGGCTCACGTGCCTATTCGGCAGCCAACGGGCTGGTGATTGACGGCTGCCAGACCATGCAGATGCTGCTTTTTCTCAATGATCATGAAGGTGACACCATTGCCCATGTTGTCGACCAGGTGGAGCACATCATTGCCAATATTGACGAACCCAAGCTGCGCTTCCATTTGGCGGGTGGCAACGTTGGTGTCATGGCGGCTTCCAATGAAGCGGTTCAGCAGGCCGAGGCACAAATGCATGGCTCGCTGTTGCTGGCTGTCGCGCTGTTTTGCTGGGTGACCTTCCGCAGCGGCCGAGCGGTGCTGTGTATCCTGATTCCGTTGGCGATTGTTGCCACCCTGTGCAGCGCGGTGATGGCCCTGTTCGGTATTGGGCTGAAAGTTGCCACCCTGCCGGTAATGGCGCTGGGCGTGGGGGTGGGGGTGGATTACGGCATCTATCTGTACGAGCGTATGCAGCATGAGCTCAAAGCCGGCAAGGATCTGCGAAACGCCTTCTACGAGGCAATGTGCCAAAGAGGCACCGCAGCGCTGTTTACCGCGGTCACCATGTCGGTTGGTGTGGGTACCTGGATTTTTGCACCGCTGAAGTTTCAGGCCGATATGGGCGTGTTACTGGCCTTTATGTTCCTGGTCAATGTGTTCGGTGCGATTTTCCTACTACCCGGCCTCGCGGCCTGGTTCCAGCGCAGCAAGCCTCTGGTGAAGCGGCGTGCGGTGGTGACCAGGGAGCTGGTCGGAGCGGGGCGAGGCTAAGATGACGCCCGATGTCGACAAGCTGCTGGCGGCCCAGGCGCCGGTCTATGACTCGCTGCTGGGTGAGCTGTATGACGCAGCCATTGATGACCACAGCTGGAGCCGATACCTCAGTCATGTGCGCGAGCTGTTCCGGGCCAATTACGTAACCCTGATTATCCGTGCTCCGCAAGATAGTGAGCAGGGGCTGATGGTGGTCAGCGGAGATATCGAAGGCGAGGGCAGCTTCAGTTATATCGCCTACCCGCATTCGCAGACTCCCTTTGTGAACTGCCCAACCAACCGGGTGTTCACGGTCACCGATCTGATGAGCTACGCCAGCTGGGAAGCCTCCGACTACTACCAGCGCCATTGTGTACCGCAGCAGGTGTATCACGTCATGGGCGTTGATCTGGTGGTGCCGGCCGGCGGCGTGTTTCGTTTTCGCATTACCCGGCCCAAGGGCACCAATGATTTCAGCCGGGCAGAAAAACTGCTGTGCAGCTCGCTGATTCCCCATATGACCCGAGCCCTGCACATCCACAGTCTGATTGGCCACAAAGAGTCGCTTAACGCGCTGTACTCTCAAGCCATTGGCCGGCTAGCGATTGCCACCCTGGTACTTGATGCCAATGGCTGCATTGTCGAGGCGAACCAGACAGCACGCGACATGCTGCGAGCTGCCGACGGCCTAAAGATCGTTGGTGGCCGTCTGGAGGCAAGTTATCCCGGCGACAACCGCAGGTTGTACCAGGCATTGCGTAGTGCCCTGAGCAGCGAACGCGAGCAGACCGCACTGGCTGAGGCGCTGTCGGTGGCTAGGCCATCAGGCCAGGTGAGTCTCGGCCTGCTGATCGAGCCAGTACCTGATCATGAGTGGGAGGACGCCCAGGACCAGCCGCACGTGGTGGTGTATGTGCGAGACGCGGTGGGGCGCTCAATGCTCAGCGCCGCCATGACACGCCAGGTGTTTGGTTTTACCCCCTCTGAGTCGGCGCTGGCCATGGAGCTGGCCAATGGACTGTCGCTGGAGGAGGCGGCCAACTCGCTGGGTATTCGCCGCAACACCGCACGGGCGCACCTGCGAGCTATCTTCTCGAAAACCGGGGTGCGCCGCCAGACTGAGCTCGTGCGCTTAATGCTCAACAGTGTGGTCTCTCTTAGCCAGCAGGCCGATGAGCCCTCGTCCGAGGAGAATCCAAAAGACGGTAACAAAGCGTCATAGATGACACAGAAATTGGCAGTTCAGCCTGGTTTTCAGTACCTGAAAACTGCCGTAAATTGAGACAGTTTGTCGCACGAGTAGGGAGGCCTGTGCGAGCTGACTCAGACAGCTGTAAGTCGCAACAAAAACAATACCGGACTGCCAATGAGCAGCCGAACAGCCGAGGTCGCACAGTCATGAATACAATTACAACAGCATCTGACGTCATTGAGTTGCAAGGCATTAACCTGAGCCTTGATCACTATGATCATCTGATCAGTTGCATCCACGATGGCGCACTGGACGCCCAGCGTCTGTACGAAGCGGTGGAGCAGTTGCGCCGTCTTTTCAGCGCCAACTACGCCACCCTGATTCTGCGTATCCCGGGCGTCGAAAATATCGCCCTGATGCTGGTAGCTGGGGAGGTCGAGGGTAGCGGCACCGTACGCTATTTCGACTACTTCCACAACGATAGCCCCTTCTCCCATATGCCAGCCGACGCCAGCTTCACCATCGATGACGTGATGAGTCAAAGCGAGTGGGAAGCTAACGCCTATTACACCGATTACGCGAAGAATAACGACGTTTATCATATTCTCGGGGCTGACATTACTACCCCGGAAGACGGGCTGCTGCGTATTCGCATCACACGTAGTCATAACCAGCCGGCCTTCAACCCCAGCGACAAGGCTATGTGCAACCGGTTGTTGCCGCATTTGCGCCGCTCTCTCCATGTTCACAACCTGCTGGGGCGCAGCGAGTCACTAGGCTCGGTCTACGCCGAGGCCATCAACCGCTTGTCGGTTGCCACCCTGGTATTGGATGAAACCGGCTGTGTATTGCAGCTCAACGACGTCGCGCGGCAGATGCTCGCGCAGGCCGATGGCATCAAGCTGGTCGGCACGCGACTGGAGGCCAGCTACCCGAGCGATAACCGTGAGCTTCACAAGCTGATCCGTGACACGCTGGAGCAGCAGTCTGGCGAGCTACCCGGTGAGGGCCGAGAGGCGCTGTCAATTGCGCGGCCGTCCGGCGAGGTCAGTCTGGGCGTGGTGGTCGAAGCACTGCCGGTCTCGGACTGGGCCGAAGGCAAGGGCCGCCCGACCGTCATCATGTACATCCGCGATTCAGTCGGTCGGTCGCAGGCCGACAACCGGGTGACCAAGGAACTGTTCAACTTCACCCCGGCGGAAACCGCGCTGGCTCTGGAATTGGCGAACGGCCTATCGTTGGAGGAAGCTGCCGAAAATCTTGGCATCATGCGCAACACCGCCCGCGCCCACCTGCGCGCGATCTTCTCGAAGACCGGTGTACGGCGCCAAGCCGAACTGGTGCGGGTAATGCTCAACAGTGTGGTCTCGCTGGGCAAGGGCAAGGTCATGCCGCTGGCGGCCAAGCCAGCGCTAACACCCCGTCCTGAGCTGCGATCCCTGCGCACTCACTAATCGACACCGGCTAGTCCAAAGCAACGATGAGTTTGCTTATTGCTCACACCACCATGGGGTAGTCACAACAGGGTGGAGTAGCGATGACTCAAGTAGCAATGGTGACCGGTGCCAGCCGTGGCATCGGTCGAGCAACGGCGCTGGCGTTTGCCCAGGCCGGGTTTGATCTGGTGCTGGCCGGGCGACTGCACGGGGCCAGCCGGGACAATACACATCAGCTGCTGGACAACCAGGGCAACCCCTTGCCGGGCAGCCTCGACGAGGTGGCTGCGCAAGTGCGTCAACTGGGCCGACAGGTCTGGTGTGTGCCCATGGACCTGCTGGATGGCGACTCCGCCGCGGCAGCGGCCACCGAGGCATTGGCACAGGCTGGCCGCGTCGACGTTCTGGTCAACAATGCTGTTTATCAGGGCAGCGATCTCAATGTGTCACTGATGCAGCTGCAGGTAGAGACCCTGCAGCGGGTGGCACAGGCTTATCTGATTTCCCCGCTATTGCTAACCCGGGTGCTGGCTGCGCACATGGCCGAGCGCGGCAGCGGGGTGGTCATTAATGTCAGCTCTGGCGCCGGGGAGAGCAATCCACCTGTGGCGGCGGCGCAGGGCGGTTGGGGTTATGCCTATGGCGCAGGAAAAGCGGCCGTGTCGCGGCTGTCTGGTGTCATTAAGGCCGAGTTAGGCGGGCAGGGCGTACGTGCCTACACCCTCAACCCTGGCGTGGTCACCACCGAGGCGCTGCAGGCCACCATCGGTGCCGCCGGGATCGCTGCCCTTGGGGTTGGCTCGGCGCCGCCGAGCTTGCCGGCGGCCGTGATGCTCTGGCTGGTCCAGCAGGATGAAGCTGGGCGCTGGCAAAAGCGCACCGTACACGCCCAGCCCTTTGCCGAGGAGCAGGGTATCGACCAATTCAACCGCATCTGAGGTGCTTGCGGCAGCAATCTAGTCCAAGTGAAGGATGAAGCACCCGCCTGCTGGCTTGAAGATACCTTGCATCGGATGGGGTTTTTCTCCGACAGGTTCAGGCCGCTGCGCTTTGCGGGCGTATTCACGTGGGCGGAACCAAGCCGTGGTGAACAAAGACAACAATGCTCAGTGAGGACCAACTGATGAATCAGCTAATCGATATCAAACCTGCCGTTGAGGCAGCAGAACACCGCTATGCACGAGGCTGGCACTGCGTGGGCGAAGCCAAGCAGTACCGCGACGGCGAACTGCACACCCTGAACGTATTTGGCACCCGACTGCTGGCGTTCGCCAATGCCGAAGGCGAGATCAGTGTGCTGGATGCCTACTGCCCGCACATGGGCGCAGACCTCTCCCAGGGCGAGCTGGTCAATGGCCGTGTGGTCTGCCCGTTCCACCATTGGGAGTTTGATGCTAGTGGCCGCTGTGCTGAGATCCCCTACTGCAAGCGCATTCCGCCAAAGGCCAAAACGCGCAAATGGCTGACCTGCGAGGTAAACCACCTGCTGTTTGTCTGGAACAATCCGGAAGGCAAGCCACCCGCCGAGGGGGTGGAAATTCCTTACTTTCCGGAGAGCGATAGCGACGAGTGGGATCACGACTGGCACATGGATTTGATGATTATCGATACCAACCCGCGTGAGCTGGTCGATAATCTAGTCGATGCCCAGCACTTTGGCCCTGTGCACGGGGCGCCGACCAAGTATTTCTTCAACAGTTTTGAAAAACACATTGGCACTCAGGTGTTCATGGGGGACTCCGAGCGACTGGGCGGTGACTTGGTCGCAGACTCCGCGTACTACGGCCCGTCTACTCACTTTACCCGCATGCGCGCTGAATACGATGGCCTGCTGGTAGAGAGCATTCTGCTCAACTGCCATGTGCCGATTGGCCCCAATCAGTTTGAGCTGCGTTTTGGCGTCCTCGTGAAAAAGATCCCGGGCTGGACCGAGGAGCAGAACCAGCAACTGGCGTTGGACTACGTACAGCAGAACCGCACCTCCTTCTACCAGGATGTGGATATCTGGGCGCACAAGCGTCGCGTCGACATGCCTGTTCTGGCCGAAGGCGATGGCCCGATTTACCAGCTGCGTGAGTGGTATCAACAGTTCTTTATGGACGAGGCTGATGTGCCTGCCCTGCACAAGGAACGCCGCGAGTTCACCACGGTGGACGCACGCTAACAAACCTCCGGGCTCCGCCTCCGTGGCGGAATCCCATCCCTCCTGGCTGCCTCCCGTCGGGTGGTAGCGTCAGTTACTCCCGGACGTTTATCAATGACCACGCTGTTTTCCGGCCGCCAGCTCACTCTGAAGCTGGACGGCACCTGCGCCACCTTGACCTTCAACAACCCCGACAGCCTCAACGCGCTAACCGCCGTGATGGCTAGTGAGTGCCTGGCTGCGACCGAGCTATTGCAGGCTGAGCAACAGGTTAGCTTATTGGTGCTACGCGGCGCGGGGCGTGCTTTTGTCGCCGGTGGCGATTTGCAGGCGCTATATGCGGACCCAACCGGCGCGGCTTCCGCCATTATCGAGCCTATGCACGCCTGTCTGCGCCTGTGGCAGCAGGCGCCTTGGGTAACATTGGCGGTGGTGCAGGGGGTGGCGGCGGGTGCAGGGCTGAGTCTGTTGGCCGGTGCTGATCTGGTGCTGGCAAGCGACCGGGCGCGCTTTGTGTATGCCTACAGCGACATCGAGACCACACCGGATTTGGGGTTGTCCTGGTCGCTGGTACAGCGTATCGGCCGGGCGCGCGCGCTGGAAATGGCGCTCCTAGGCCACAGCCTGGACGCACCAACGGCGCTGGCGTGGGGGCTAGTCAACCGACTCGTGCCGGCCGCTCAGCTGGAGAATGAGGCCCGTCATTGGCAGCAACTGCTGTGCGGTCGCAATCCCGACCTGGTGAGGGCCACCTGTGAGCTATTCTCTGCCGCGCCGCAACGCAGCCTGAGCGACCAGTTGGACGCCGAGCGGGCAAGTTTTTTGCGCTGCGCGGCCAAACCCGTGTTTCGTGAAGCTATCGGCAGCTTTCTCAAGCGTTGACGTCCGTTCGGACGAGGCGAGCGGCGCACCGGAATTTTAGTGTGCAATGGTCAATCCCCAGCCATGTGAGTCGCCATGAAAACAACAATGACCACCGGACTCTGGCTGCTGTGCGCTCTGTTCAGCAGCTTTGCTTTTTCCAGTACTGACGATCAGCAAGTTCGCGCCCGCGCTTTACTGGAACGCGCGGTCACCTACTATCAGCAGGAGGGTGAGCGCAGTTTCGCGGCATTCAGCCGGGTAGGGCGCTTCACCGAGCAGGATCTGTATGTTTTTGTTGTCGATCGTAGCGGCGTCATGGTGGCCAGCGGCGGGCCATCGCGTAGCCTGATTGGACGCGATATTGCGCCGTTGCTGGATGACCATCTGCGCTCCGGCTTTGAATCCATCCTTCAGGCTCCCCGGCAGCAGGGAGTGCAGCAGAGCGAGTACCGCTGGATCAACTGGCAACAGGGTCGGGTCGAGCGCAAACAGGCTTTTTATCAACCGGTGAACGGCCACATTATCGCGGTTGGTTACTACCTACCACGGGCTGACAAGGAAACCGCGTTAAACATGCTAAAGCGGGCCTCCAACGCGCTTGCAGAGGATCCACATCGCACACTGGCGCAAATCAACGGGCTGGACAGCCAGTTCTACCAGGATGACATCTATCCTTTTGTGGTAGATACCGAGACTCGCCGGTTTGTAGGCCATGGTGTTACTCCGGCGTTGCTCGGCACCCGTTTCGACACTCTGCGGGATCACGCAGGCGCCCCTCTTGGCGAGCGCTTGCTTGAATACATAGAGGGGCGCGAGAGCGGGGAATTCAGCTACCAATGGCGTAATCCAGTCACCCAGCGGATCGAAACCAAGGTCACAGCGATACAGCGGGTTGGCACGTTGTTGGTCTGCGTTGGTTGGTACAGTGCCGACGACTAGTGCGGCCGAAGGGAACGCTGCCAGGTTCTACCCCGTTACCGCTCAAGATCGCCTATCCTGACGTAAGCACAATACCGAGGAGTGCTACATGCAAGGCGATGTTTTCTGGATAACCATTGGTTTTTTTACCGCCAGTCTGCTGTTGATCTGCATTGGCTGGGGCAAAGTGGAAGGGCGTGTTGGTGTGGCGCTTATCTGGGTGGGGGCGCTGATCATGTTGGGCCTGATTTTTGTGCACATCTGGCTCGGTGTCGCTATCAGCTAGCCGCAAACAGCTCCACCCTGTTACGCCCTTGGTGCTTGGCGTGATAAAGCGCCAGGTCCGCGCTGCGCAGTAGCCCTTCGATGTCTTGGCCGTGATCGGGAAAGCCGGCTACGCCAAGGGAGATGGAGGCACTCAACTGAGTACCTTGCCAATCCAGCCGAATGGCAGCCAGGGCGCAGCGGTACTGTTCGGCCCGCTGTGCTGCGGTAGCCAGATCAGTGTTAGGCAGGGCCACCAGAAACTCCTCTCCACCGAAGCGGCACACCAGGTCGCTGGCTCTTGAGTGCAGACACAGCAGATCGGCCAGGGCCGTTAGCACCAGATCACCTGCCTGGTGGCCGTACTGGTCGTTCACCGCCTTGAAATGGTCAATATCAATCAAAATCAGCGCCAGTGGCTGCTGGTGGCGAGCGCAGTAGGCCAAGTCCCTGGCAATGCTGACGTCGAAATAGCGGCGATTGTAGGCGCCGGTCAAGGGGTCGCGATCTGCCTGATCACGGAGTTGTTGTTGCAACAGGTTGATTTCGGTCAACTGCTGCTGCAGCGCATGATTGGCAGCTTGCAGCGCACTTTCACTAGTGCGTAGCTGCTCGCGTGTCTCACGAATGCGCAGGTTGCGTGAAAACGCCACGTTGCCAACCATCATCAGATAAAAGGTTAAGCCAAGCATGCAGAGCAGGTCCGCCACCCAGCTGTGATGGGATGTCAGGTGAGCACCACCTGTCAGATAAACAATGAGCACGCCGAGTGCCAGCGCCAGGGCGGCCTGAAAGAACCCCACGGGGCCGCGAAAAACCATCAGGTTGATGGTCACGCCGATCACCATGGTGTAACTGATCCACAGCGGAAAGCCGAGCAGACCAATCCAGATACCAAACAGCAGGCCATCAAGCAGTAAACTGTTCAGCTCGGTGAGAAGGGGGCGATTGGAGCGCGCGGCGCGCAGGTGCATCACGTGCGGATAAATCAGAAACTGCAGGAAAAGCGCAGCCCAGAGCAGCCAACCGGTATCGATTGCACTCAGGTAAATGGCGATGGCCGCGAACAGCAGGGCAAACGAGCCCGTGCGGTTTTTGTAGTTGAGCTGCACAATCCAGTGCGATTTTTCCGGCATCATGCCTGTCATGATCGGCTGCAGGGAAATGACCTGCAGCCGATTGTAGCGAGCAACGTCATGCTCGCATAGAGGTGTCCGGAATACCTATTCCAGGGCTATGGATATCAAAAGTCGTAGCGCACGCTGGTCTGCAGGGTACGCTCGGCACCAAACCAGCAATTGAGCGTGTCGTAGCAGCTGTAATAGCGTTCATCGAACAGGTTGCTCACGGACATGCGCAGTGTTGCCCCTGCCAGGTTCTGCGCTGCGACGCCCAGGTCGTAGCTCATTCCCAGATCCACCAGGGTGACGTCCGGCACCGCATCGCTGTTCAGTGCATCCACCTCTGCCTCACCCAGGTAGCGCACACCACCGTTGACGCTCAGGCCGTTCAACACACCTGCGTAAATGTCGTAGGTCAGCCACAAAGATGCCATCTGCTCGGGAACCCAGATCGGCGTCTTGCTTTGCAGGCCGCTGTTGTCGCGTGTCACTTCCACGTCTTGAAGGGTATAGCTTAAGTCCACGCTGAGGCTGTCTGTCAGACGGCTACTGGCCTCCAGCTCCACCCCTTGCGAGCGAACCTGCCCCGCCTGAATCTGGTCATAGGCGGTGCCATTAGGGTCGCGTGTGAGCACATTGTCCTTGAGGATGCGATAGGCGGTTACCGCACCATGGGTTCGTCCTCCATCGGGATTGAACTTGAGGCCGGCCTCCCACTGCTCGGCAGTGGAGGGCTCGTACGTGCGGCCCAGGCGGTCGCTGCCGGCCACTGGCTCAAAGCTCTCCGCATAGCTGACGAAGGGCGCCAGGCCGTTATCGAACAGGTACAAGGCGCCGGCGCGCCAGGACGTATTGCTCTGTTTCAGGTCGTTATCGACCGCCGCACCGTACTTCACACCGTATTCCTTGGCCTCATAGCGGTCATGGCGACCGCCTGCGATCAGTACCCACTGGCCGATACGCATCTGATCTTGCAGATACACCCCGGTCTGGCGTTTTTCGATTGTGAAATCACTGCTGTAGCCGGAGGCGGCAAAGTCGAGCAAGCCCGAGCTGATCTGGCTGTGGTCCGGGTTGTACAGGTCGATGGAGGGCGCCGCAGCGTCTTCGTAGCCGATATCGCTCTCGAACTGCAGGTAATCCACACCAACCAGCAGGTTGTGTTCAATGGCCCCGGTTTGCACCAGACCTGAGAGCTGGTTATCGATGGTAAAACCTTCGCTGGTTTCGTCCGTCAGGTAAGCACGGCGGTTGTAGGTGCGCTGATCAGCCTCCAGCGTCGTACCGTAGGTATTGCGCTGATAGGCGTCACCGTGCTGAAAGCGGGCGTTGTGCAAAAACTGCCAGCTGTCATTGAAGTCATGCTGAATCTTGTAGCCGGCCATCAGCACTTCACGCTCGTAGGTGTTCCAGTTCTCGTCGCCACTGAACGCATCCGGATCGAGCTTGCCGTTGACGTTGGGCTGGAACAGGCCAGCCGCCGGCAGGGTCGTGTAAATCCCCATATCCGGGTCTTTCTGGTAGTAGAGATTGAGGTTGACCAGCGTGCTGTCGCTGACCTGCCAATCGAGGCTGGGTGCCAGCATCAGGCGCTCGTTCTCGGAGGTTTCGGCCTGACCGTCGCTGCTGCTGCCAAGCCCCGTTACCCGGTAGCTCAGGTTGCTGTCACCCAACTGGCCAGAGGAGTCGAAGCTCAGCTCACGCAGATCATTGGTGCCCGCCGTCAGCTCAACGCTGTTGTACCGCTCGGTTGTGGGCTTCTTGCTGATCAGGTTGACCATACCGCCCGGCGGCATGGCGCCGTAGAGTGTCGAGGTTGGCCCTTTGAAGACTTCAACCTGCTGCACAGCCTGCATGTCGATCTGGGGCTGCAGGTTCCAGTCGTTAAAAATCAGCTGCAGACCGTCGTAGAAATTCTGATAGTTGATAAAGCCACGAATACTGAACAGATCCACCCGGTTGACGGCGCCGCCGCGCAGCTGCGTGTTGACGCCGCTGGCGTAACGCAGGGCTGTGGCAACGCTGTCTGCATTGCGCTCCAGCAGTGTCTGCTCGTCGATGACGCTAATCCCCTGGGGTGTTTCCTGGGGCGTCAGGCGTGTCTTGGTGGCGGTATTGCGGTAGGTGCTGCCGTAGACGGTAAGGCTGTCGAGCGTCTCGCCGTCCTGCTGCTGCGCATGCAGGCTTGAGCTGGCAAGTACGGACATGATGGCAGCAGCAAGTGCGCAGTGGCGATGATGCGGGCGGTAAGGCATGGTGGCTCCAGAATCACAAATGAGAAAGATTCTACTTTACTGCGCGCGCCGCGCTGTCACTTAACCATTTGGAGCATCTGCACAGGATTCGATAGGCACCCAGTACTCCATATAACTGTGTGCGCTGCCTGGCACATAGCGCGCGTCATAGCGCTCCAGGTCATGGCCGGATAAGCCGCGATAACCGGACTGGGGCAGCCAGCAGTTGATAAACCATTGCAGCAGCGCTGCCAGTCCCTCGATTGGACCAAAGTGCGGCAACACTGCGTAGGTTTGAGCAGGCACTTGCATAGAGGGTAGTGCCGCGTGCTCGGGCACGCTGTCAGCCGGCAGTGCAGCCCAGTACGGGAAGCTGTGCTCAGGTCCACCGGCGTCTGCTACCACCAACACACCGAGCTGGACACCGCCCGGGCTCAGGCCTCGTGCACGCAGATGCTGATCAAGACGTCGCCAGATGGCCGGTACGCGGGTGGCGAAGTCCGGTTGTGGCGAATCCAGACCGCAAACAGCGTCACTGACCCCGGCCACGAAAAACGACGGCAGTGTCTCGATACGGATATGAAAGCTGCCTTTTCCCAGAGCCCCCGGAGGCGGACGCAAGCGCGCAGGGTTAGTGGAAACCAGCAAATTGCTGCGCTGACCGCGGCGTCGATAGACACCGGGTGCGCAACCAAAGAGCTGACGAAAGCAGCGATTGAAGCTGACTTCATTGTCAAAGCCGCAGCTCAGCGCAATATCCAGCTGCCGCTGATCCGTACACAACAGCAGCTCGGCAGCGCGGCCAAGTCTCAACCGTCGCACATAGCTGGCCACACTGAAACCGGTAGCCGAGGCAAAGGTGCGTTGTAACTGCCAGCGTGACCAGCGGCTACGGGCCGCCAGCGAGACGACCGTCAGAGGCTCCTGCAGGTTGCCGTGAATGTAGCTAAGCACTTGCTCTACGCGAGCCAGTTGTTCGTTGGAATGCGGTTGCATGGGGTAAGTACGCAAAAAGCGCTCACTCTACGATATTAACTCAATAATGCAAATCATTATCATCGGTCATCAAGGCTTCATGTGCACTTAACGTCGGTGTCACCAGGCCGTGGCGCAATCACTGCATAGCAACGAAGGAGTGCGACCATGCAGATCACGGTAACTGGCTGTGGCTACGTTGGACTGGTAACGGCAACCTGCTTTGCCGAGATGGGCAACCGAGTATCGTGCGTCGATACCAGTACGCAGCGAATAAAGGCCCTGCAACGGGGGGAAGCGCCTATATTCGAGCCGGGTATAGAAGCGTTGATTACCACCAATCAGCGTGCCGGCCGGCTGTCGTTCAGCACAGATACGGCTGCGGCCTGCAGTCGAGCCGAAGTGGTCTTTATCGCCGTAGGAACGCCCTCAGCCGCCGACGGCAGCGCCGATATTTCTCAGATACTGGCCGTCGCCTCCGAGCTTGGGCGTACTCTTGAACAGCCGACCATAGTGGTTTGCAAGTCCACCGCGCCGGTAGGCACTGCATGCCGGGTGCAGAGCGTTCTGGATCACCATTGTCAGCGTCGCCAGGTGGCCTGGCGGCATCGGGTGGTCAGTAACCCCGAGTTTCTCAAAGAAGGCGCCGCGATTGATGATTTCATGCGTCCGGATCGGGTAGTGCTGGGTACCGATGATGCCGACGCCGAGCGAGTGATGCGCGCGCTGTACGAGCCTTTTGTGCGCAATCATGATCGGATTCTGTGCATGGGGCGTCGCGCGGCCGAGATGACCAAGTACGCGGCCAATACCTTTCTTGCCACGCGCATTTCCTTCATCAATGAAGTCGCCAGCCTGTGTGAGCAGTTGGGGGTAGATGTAGAGGAGGTACGCAAGGGCATTGGTGCAGACCAGCGCATTGGCCATCATTTTATCTACGCCGGTTGCGGCTATGGCGGCTCCTGCTTCCCCAAAGACATTCGCGCACTCATGCACTTGGCGACAGAGCAGGGTGCGTCGATGCCGATCCTGCAAGCCGTCGAGGCCCGCAACCAGCAGCAAAAAGGCTGGCCATTACGCATGTTGCAGCGCGAGCTTGGCAACCTCAAGGGACGCACCCTGGCCATCTGGGGGCTAGCCTTCAAACCGGGTACCGACGATATCCGTGACGCGCCCAGCCTGACCCTGCTTGATGCGCTACTGGCCGGCGGCGCCCATGTTCAAGCCTTTGACCCGGTAGCCGGGGCCAACATTGCGCGTCACTACGCCAGCGCTGTCAGCGCCGGTCAGCTACAGCTGTTCCATGATCCCTACGCCGCTCTCAATGATGCCCAGGCGCTTGTTCTGTTGACCGAGTGGAAGCAGTTTCGCCAGCCGGATTTTCGGCTCATGGCCCAGCGCATGCGTACACCGCTACTGATCGATGGCCGCAATCAATACGACCCGCAGACCATGCTGGAGTTGGGTTTCCGGCATATCGGCGTGGGCCGACAAGGTGCACCTGTGGCTCAGCCTGTGCTGCGCGAGGTAATCTGATTCGGTATGCTAGGGAAGCGCTGACTAATTCCACACGCCCTCGCCCTACGGGGCGTTCAGGTTGGGCCGCACTCTGCGTTGTGATTTCTCGACAGGTCCCGACATGCCGTCGAAACCACGTCTTGATTGCAGCCCAACCTGAACGCCAGAGGGCATACGGAATTAATCAGTGCTTCCCTATCTTATCAAGCGTCGCAGGAAACCCCAGCATGTCTCAATACGATTTTGATCTGTTCGTCATTGGCGCCGGTTCCGGTGGTGTGCGTGCCAGCCGCATGGCAGCCGGGTTCGGCGCGCGGGTCGCCGTGGCCGAAGACCGTTACCTGGGGGGGACCTGCGTCAATGTTGGCTGTGTGCCCAAAAAGCTGTTGGCCTATGCTGCGCACTTTGCCGAAGACATTGAAGATGCCGCCGGTTATGGCTGGAACCTCAATACCGAAGGCTTCGATTGGCCACGTCTGGTTGCCAACAAAAACGCCGAAATCAGTCGTCTGAATGGCATCTACCACAACCTGCTTACCTCAGCTGGCGTGCAATTGCTGGAGGGCCGAGCGCGCATTGTTGGCCCGCATGAGGTTGAGGTAAACGGGCAGCGCTATCGCAGCGAGCGTATTTTGATCGCTACCGGTGGGTGGCCGTTCGTTCCAGAGTTTCCCGGTAGCGAGCACGTCATCAGCTCGAATGAGGCGTTCTTTCTGGAACAGCTGCCCAAGCGGGTATTGGTGGTCGGTGGCGGCTACATCGCCATCGAATTTGCCGGCATTTTCCACGGCCTGGGCTGCGACACTACACAGCTGTATCGCGGTGATCTGTTCCTGCGCGGTTTTGATCAGGGCGTACGCGAACACATGGCCCAGGTACTGCGCGCCAAGGGGCTTGATCTACGCTTCAACAGCGACGTCTCACAAATCGGGCGCAATAGCGACGGCAGTTTTCAGGTCTACCTCGACAATGGTGAACAGCTGGAAACCGATCTGGTGCTCTATGCCACCGGGCGGCGACCGCATGTAGACGGGTTGGGGCTGGAAAACACCGCCGTGGCGCTGGATGCCAAGGGCAACATCGAGGTGGACACGCACTATCAGACCAGCGAACCCTCCATCTATGCCATCGGCGATGTAACCGATACCGTCGAGCTTACCCCGGTGGCACTGGCGGAGGGGATGGCGCTGGCGCGTTGGCTGTACAAGCGTGAGGAGTACCGTCCAGTCGACTATGACGACATTCCGACCGCGGTATTCTGCATTCCCAACATCGCCACCCTGGGGCTGAGCGAGGAAGCCGCGCGCAAGAAAGGCCACAAGCTGAAAATCTTCGAGAGCCGCTTCCGCGCCATGCGCAACACGCTGGCCGGGCGGGGAGAGCAGAGTTTCATGAAGCTGATTGTTGATCAGCAGAGCGATAAGGTGCTCGGCGTGCATATGGTCGGCCCGGAGGCTGGCGAGATCGTCCAGGGGTTGGCCGTGGCGGTCAAGGCAGGCGCGACCAAGGCGGTATTTGATGCCACCCTGGGCATCCATCCGACCGCTGCCGAAGAGTTTGTCACCATGCGCAGTCCAACCCGCGAGGACTGATCGCGGCCCAGCCTGGGGAGTCCTCGGCATGAGCTGGTTCTACGCGTTTGACCTGTTTGGCGTGGCGGTGTTTGCCATAACCGGCGCCTTGATGGCTGGGCGCAAGGCCATGGACCTGTTCGGCGTGCTGGTCATCGCCATTGTCACCGCATTGGGTGGCGGAACCCTGCGAGATGTGATCCTTGGCAACCATCCGGTCAGCTGGATTGGCAACGATATGTATATTCTGGTTGCCACCCTGGCGGCCCTGGGTACAGTGTGCTGGGTACGTCTGACGCGGCCGATCAACGAACTCGGGTTGCTGGTGGCCGACGCCTTTGGCCTGGCGGTGTTTACGGTGATAGGCACCCAGGTGGCGCTAGCTCACCAGGTGCCGGTCAGTGCGGCAGTCATCATGGGCGTGATGACCGGGGTTGCCGGCGGCGTCATGCGCGACATCATCTGCAATGAAATCCCGCTGATTTTCCACAGGGAAATCTACGCCACCGCCTGCATTGTCGGCTCCCTGTGTTATCTCGGGCTGAGCCAGCTGCCCGTTCAGGAAGACATCGCGGCAGGGCTTTGCATGGCGGTGGTGCTGGCTATCCGCCTGGCGGCCATCCGCTGGCACCTGGCCCTGCCGCGCTTTCATCTGCTGGACCGTGGTGACCGGCCTCAGTGATGCTGGTGTCCGTTATCTGCAGCCCCTGACACCTCATCTTCAGCTTGCACCTTGACCTGCACCTCCACCTCGCCAGCGTTGGCAAACTGCAGGGTCATTGGATAGCTATCGCCAGCGGCCAGCGGCTGCTTCAGCTGGAACAGCATCAGATGGTAGCTGCCAGGCGCAAAGGTCACCGTGGCGCCCGGTTCAATGGTCAGCGACTCGACGCGCTGCATCTTCATCATGCCGTCGGCCTGCACATGCTCATGGATCTCCACTTTGCCGGCCACCGCGGTCTGCGCGCCGAGCAGCGTATCGGCGCTGTCGCCATGGTTGCTGATGCTCAGGTACGCGGCCCCGGTTGGCGCCACCGGCGGCAGTGCCCGTGACCAGGGGTGATCGATGTGCAGCTCACCTGCTTCAAATTCGTGGGCAGAGACCAGCTGCGCCAGCGCGCAACCGATCAGCAGCAGTGAAAATTTGTTGAAACGCATAAAAAGGCATCCTCTTTGGTCGCGTGTTATGACAGCACCATACCCCGAACCCGCGGTCAGATGAAGCAGTTCACATTTCGCTTGATCTCAGGACGTGGGCGCTGCAAGAAATGTGGATTGGTTATACAAAATGCTGCATAGCATAGCTTTTCGCCACTACCCATATGGCGCACACTGATGTTCAGGGACGCGCTGATGATGTGGCGCCGCCACCGCGCGACTCAGCCCAAGCCCAGGTGCAGTGACAGCCTCAGGCCGCCTACCGATACAACGAGCATGCCATGACAGAACGCAGAAGATTGGAGCGACATTACGTGAGCAACAGCCTGGAAGTCTTTGATTTAGATACCGGAGATCACCTTGGACGCGTGGTGGATCTGCATGTGGAAGGGCTCATGTTGCTGAGCGACCAGCCGGTAGATCTGTTTCGTTCCTTCGCACTGCAAGTCAACCTGCCAATGCGCCTGAACGGCGTGCACGAATTTCTGCTGGATGCCGAAACCCTGTGGAACCGCCAAAGCTTGAATGGTCAGCAGTACTGGACGGGGATGCACTTCACCAACCTGCCAGATACCTCTCGTCAGTGCATCGAGAAGATGGTCGCCAGCCTCTAGGGAAGCACTGATCAATTCCGCATGCCCTCTGGCGCTCAGTCTGGGCTGCAAGCAAGGCGTGGTTTCGCAGGCATGTCTGGACCTGTCGAGAAATCACAACGTAGAGTACGGCCCAGCCGGATGCGGCCCAGACTGAACGCCCCGCAGGGCGAGAGCTCAAGCATGCACCTGCTGCGTTGTGCTGCTTGCCAATAGAACCACTATTGGCTGCACATCGCGCCTTGCATCTGCACGCTTGAGCTCTCGCAGAGCGCGTGTGTCATTGATCAGTGCTTCCCTAGGAGGCTGACGACTGCGCTCAGGCGACACCGAACTGGCCTGGTGTCAGGTGGTTATCCCAACGCACCGGGTAGCTGCCATGCGGCACGGCCTGATCACTGTCAGCCGACAGGAGAAACACGCCCCCCAGACCAGACGTCACCACAAAACCGCGCTCACCGTAGGGCAGGGCGCCGGCAACGTCTTGCACAGCGATGCGCTGCACCAGCTCGCCAGTGCGATAGTTGATGATAATGGCCCGATTACCCAGTGGAGCAGTGATCACGGCCAGCGGGCTATGGCGGCTGATAGCGATACTGGCAGTGTAATTGCGCAGGCCCGCCAATTCTTCAAGCGGCAACTCAGGCTCCGAGAACTCACCGGTCGCGGTGTCCAGCCTGGCGATTAAGGGAGGCGTTTCCCACTCCGGACCCTCGTATTGGTAGCCGGCGATAACCACCCCATCCGGACTGACATCCAGATGACGACAACTTAGCTGGGGGTGAGAGGGCGAGTAACGCGCAGTGATCTCTCCGCTGTGCCGGTCCATCAGTATCAGCGCCGGTTCCATACGGTCCAGGTTGAGCTTGATACGGTCGTAGTCAGGGTGTGTCTCAATGCCGCCGAGGGCCACGACCAGCGTGTTGCCGTCCGGATGCAGCCGCAGCTCATGCGGGCCGATGCCAGCCAGATCGAAGTCCGCCACCTGACGGTAACCGTCAAAGGCATCGTACACCCGTACCAGGCCAGCTGAGGTCTGGTAGTTGTTCATGGTCACGTACAGCAAACGGGCATCCGGGCTATAAACACCGTGGCCGTAGTAGTGGTAGCCGTCACCGGCATGCACGCTGCGCTCAAGCTGGCCGCTGCGGGTATTGATCACGTGCATCTGCCGCCCGGGTCGACGGGCGAACACCACGACATGATCACCATATGGCTGCGGGCAGCCACCATGGCACCGCTCGGCGACCGGGATCTGAAAGCGCTTCTGCCCGCAGCTATCCACGCCGCTGATGTAGTGTTGACCCTTGGCGTCGTCCACCGCGCTGACCAGCGCCAGTGCGGGTGCGGCGGGCGTGAGCAGGCGCTGACTGCAGGCGGTTACCGCCGTGATCGAGGCACCCGTCAGCGATGCCTTGATAAACCCACGACGATTGAGCATCAATCAGTCTCCATCACTGGAGTTGAAGCCTCGGACAATGGCCAGCTTGCTGGCAATTGGGCCTGTCAGTACGGCGCCAGTCGCCCGGACATCCTCCAACAGCGCCGTCAGACTGGCGATGCCTTCTTCGGTTTCCAGCAGGGGGGTGATATCGGTTGGCAGACTGTCGAAGTGTGCGAGGGTTTTGTTTAGCTGGCTGCTGAACTGTTCAGCCAGTTCAGGTGCGTCGTTCTCAGCCATCAGCAGATTGAGGCCCGGCACGAAGTAATCGGCCAAGCCCTGTAACGATGCCCGCAGGGTCACCAGCGACTGCTCGCTGCGCCAGGCATCTGCCAGATACGGGTTGGGCTTACCGGTGCCACGCACGCCCAGCGGTGCAGCCAGGCGCCAATCGGCCATGATCTCCAGTGCGTGCATGGCGGAGGTCAGGGTGCCGTTGTTGTAGTCAGCCACTTCCAGGTAGCGAGATTGCAGCTGGCCCCAGTCCGCATTCAGCCCTGCGGCATTGTGTTTCAGGTTGCCGCTGATGGCGGTGAGCAGGGTGCAGGTGCGCTCTGCCGGGAGGGCGCGCTCGCCCTCGGTGATCTGCGGGTCAAACAGCAGATACTCTGCTGCAGGAAAGCCCTGAATGGCCACGCTGTCACGGGACAGGGCATCAACATCAATGGCCTTGTCACCACCCAACCAGTAGCGCGCCTTGGCCGCAGTCAGGTTTTTCGGATCGGGCCAGAACTGAAACTTCCACGCTCGGGTGTTTTGCTCAATCGGGCCAAAATCGACAAAGCGTACAGCCTGCCAGCTGCTGAATGCCGCCAGCCATTGCTCCTGTACCGCCAGCAGGCCGGCGTCAGTCGGTTCAGCGCAGTACTCACTGGTCAGTTGCTCAAAGGAGGCAGTGTTGCTGGCCAGTTGCTCATAACCGTGACCTATCTGGGCATGCCAGGCAGCACGCGGTGTTTCCGCTAGCGCCTGAGCGCTGAGACCCAGCGTCAGTGCCGTTACCAGCGGCAGGCGGAGCAGGGTGGTTTTCGCCTTCATGTGAACGATCATCCCGGTTAGAGAGAGTTGAGGAAGCGCAGCAGGGCTTCGCGCTCGTTGGCTGGTAGCAGGCGATATTCATCAGCCGCTGCACGGGCTTCGCCGTCGTGCCACAAAATGGCGTGCTCCACGGTTTCGGCGCGGCCGTCGTGCAGGAAGCCGGCCAGCGGATTGACTGTTTTGGTCAGGCCCAGCCCCCACAGCGGCGGAGTGCGCCATTCGGTACCATCTGCCAGAAACTCATCACGCCCATCCGCCAGGCCTGGGCCCATGTCGTGCAGCAGTAGATCAGTGTAGGGCCAGATCACCTGCTCGTTCAGGTCGCTGCGCTCATGCTGACCGGTGGTGTAGGTCGGCGTGTGGCACGCAGCGCAGCCAATTTGATTGAACAGCTCGGCGCCGCGTTGCACCTCGGGGCTATCCATATCGCGGCGCGTGGGCACCGCCAGACTGGTGGCGTAAAACTCGATAAAGCCGGCCACCTTGTCGCTGACTTCCGGCACGCCGCCATTCGGAAAACGCTCACACTGTTGCTGCGGGGTACAGTCGGTCGACAGCGCGACGCTGGAGGTAAGCCCCATGTCGCCGGCAAAGGCATCCATACTTTGTTGCAGCACGTTCGGCTGTCCGGCCTTCCAGCCGAAACGGCCAAGTACGGTCTTCTCTGCCATGCGATCCCAGACCTGGTTGGCACGACCGGAAATGCCGTCGCCATCGGCATCATCGGGGTCGGCAGCGGCGAGCAGCACGTCTTCCGGGATGGCCTCAAGCAGACCCAGGCCGATCATCGGTGGGGCTACACGCGGCGAGGTCAGCAGGTCATCCGGCAGCGGGCCGTAGTTGGGGTTTTCAATGCGGTAGACAGGCTTGCGCATGACCACCTCAGTGCCGTCAGCCAGGGTCTGGGTGATGGCTTCCCACTCGACGATCATGTCGGCCTCGGGCTTCATGCCGGGAATGGCCGAGGTTTGCAACTGCCCGCCATAGACCGGCGCCGGCACCAGTCCATGTTCACGCAAAAAGTCCGCATCGCGCTCCGGGTCTGCCGGTACAGACAACCGCAGGAACAGTGAAACCGAGGGCGTATCGATGGAGGCTGGGGCGTGACCGCGGCCGTCCTTCAGGTGACAGCCCTGGCAAGAGTTGGTGTTGAACAGCGGGCCCAGGCCGTCACGGGCATCGGTGCTGGAGGGTGCAACAACCCAGGGGTTACGAAAAAAACTGTTGCCGACGCTGAAGTCCAGTCTACGCGTCATCGGCAGATTACCCTGTGGCAGCGAGTAAGCATTGTGATCGTGCTGCTCGACGCTACCGGCACCGCCGGTCAGCGGGGTGTCCTGCAGGGGGGAGGAAGTCTCTGCGGCGTGGCAGAAAGTGGAAGTAAACAGGACCGCGAGGACCGCGGTCGAAACACTGAATTTATTGTAGAGCATAAAGCCTGTATCACTGTGCGCGGTACTGGTACCAGCGAAGATCAATCCTGCTCAACGAAAGCGGCGGACAGGGCCATTGCCTTGTCCGCCGCCTTGGTTCAAGCCGCTAAATCAGAACTGATGACCAGCATCGTCCGGTTCAAGGGACTCGACACCCACCACAGCAGCAACCTGCTCGATAGAACCGGTCTGCTCAACCAGCGCGGCGATGGCGTTGTTGATGATCTCGGCACCCTCGGTGTTGTCGGGGGCAATCATCATATCAAAGGTCACCGGGCTTTCTGCCTTCTCGGCGGTCTGCTTCATGTGACCCAATGCCGCAACGCTGGCCTCCAGCTGCGCAGACAGGGCCTCGTTCAGCTCCGGTTTGGCGTCGGCAACCAGATCAGCCAGCGACGCGCCGCTCAGCTCGGTGCCGTCTACACGCTTGTAGGAGCCGGTGTAGACATTCTGGATGCCCAGGGCGTTGTAGTAGTGTGAGTTGTGGGTATTGTCGCTGAAGCAGTCGTGCTCGTCCTCGTAGGAGTTGGCCTCGAGTGCGACCTTCATACGCTCGCCAGCCAGCTCACCCAAAGACAGCGAGCCCATGCCAAACAGCATTTTCTGGTAGACCGCAGAGGGCGCCTGACCAGTCAGCTCGGCACGATAGTTGCCCTCGACACCCGGCTTCCACTGCTCGACCATCCACTGCAGGTCATTGACCAGCAGATCGGTGACGGCGTCCAGGTAAGCACCGCGGCGCTCGCAGTTGCCATTGGTGCAGGCATCGCCAGCAGCGTAGTCGGTAGCCTGACGCTCACCGGCGCCGGCTTCAAAACCGTGCAGGTCTTGGCCCCACAGCAGAAATTCAACCGCGTGATAGCCCGTTGCGACGTTGGCTTCCGAACCACCCACTTCGTTCAGACTGGCCAGCAACTCAGGGGTCAACTCGCTCAGATCCATGGTTTCGCCGCCAACGGTCAGCTCGGTGTTGGCGATGATATTGGCGTTGGCACCGTCATTGCCCAGAGCATGCTGGTAGTCATCAGTCTTGACGTAATCGATCAGCCCCTCGTCCAGCGGCCATGCGTTCAGTTGGCCTTCCCAGTCGTCAACAACGGCATTACCAAAACGGAATACCTCGGACTGCTGATAGGGTACGCGCGCGTGCAGCCAGGCTGCTTTGGCGGCCGCCAGGGTTTCTTCGCTGGGGTTGGCGATCAACGCGTCGGTCGCCTCGTTCAGCGCCTTGGCGGTGCTCAGCGCATCTTCGTATACCGCTAAGGCCAAATCGCTGTAGTGAGCAACTACGGCTTCAGGCGCAACGCTGGCAGCTTGAGCAGGTGCCTCGACGGGAGCGTCCGCGGCGGGCGCAGTTTCGGCTGCCGGAGCAGTCGACTCGGGGGCTTTTGGCTCCTCACCTTCGGAGCAGGCGGTGAGCAGGAATGAGGTGGAAATTGCCAGCGCAAGCGCCTGCAAAGGAAAACGCGCAGCCATGTAGAACTCCCTGTTGGCGTTGAATTATCAAATAATGATAGTGATTAGCATTCGAGATTATATGCTCCTGCTCATAGATTGCAATCAAGCGCCGAGCAGTGACCGTGGTCTTTGCCATACTCAAGGCTCCAGACAAGAATAAAAGGAGACCTGAAATGTCCAACCACCACGTTTATAAGAAGGTTGAGGTTGTCGGCTCGTCCACCGAAAGCACTGATGACGCGATTCGCGCAGCTATTGCCGAGTGCGGCAAGACCGTGCGCTACATGGAGTGGTTTGAAGTCAAGGAAACACGCGGCCACATAACTGACGACAAGGTCGCGCATTTTCAGGTGGTACTGCAAATTGGCTTTCGCATCGCCGGTAGCTGAAACGCGACGGTACGGGCAGGTTGTCTCTGTTGGCCCGCGCCATACAGAGACAACTCGTATAGCCTCTGGTCAGACCGCCCAGCGCAGCTGCATGGCTGCTGCTGCCGCACTGGCCAACTCGCGGCCCTTGGTGACAAAGTGCGTGCGGTAGTAAGTCTGGTGCTCTGCGTGCTCGTGGAAATGGTGAGGCGTAAGCACTGCCGTCAGCACCGGCACCTCGGTTTCCAGCTGGACCTGCATCAGGCCGCTGATCACCGCGTTGGCAACGAAATCGTGGCGATAAATACCGCCATCAACGACCAGGCCGGCGCAGGCGATCGCGGCATAGCGACCACTCTTGGCCAACAGTTTGGCCTGCAGCGGAATTTCATAGGCACCTGGCACCGCGATCACGTCGATCTGTTCGGCGCTGTAGCCGTGCTGGCTGATTTCCTCACGGAAACCGTCCAGACAACGCAGCACGATATCGGCGTGCCAGGATGCATGGATAAAGGCAATGCGCTGTTGCGCAGGATCATATTGGGTCATCGTCTTGCTCTGATTCATGAGTACTTCCGGTTGCAATTGAATCAGGGCGAACGGGCAGGGCTGCACCGGCCATTCAGGCCAAGCAGCATCCGACACGTTCTCTCCTATCCGGACTATCACCGTCGGCTCCGGAATCACACCGGATCTGCTGACCTCTGCCACGCAGAGCGCTCGCGGGCTGGGAGAGCGGAAAAAACCGCAAACTCCATCACCGCCGGTGGGGAGTTGCACCCCGCCCCGAGAACGATGCCGCACACGCGGCGGCGCTCAATATAGGGAAGCAGTCCAGCCGGGTCAAAGGCCAATGCCGCCAAAGCGCCGAGATCACCGAGCGATATAGGCAGGTATCCATGCCCACGAAGGAGGCCACCATGCGTATCGACGACGTTAGCCTCACTTGGCGCCAGCCAAGCCAGTCTTACCTGCCGACGCCGAGCCCTCGGTGACGTGGCCATCGCTGATAGCCTCCGGGGCTCGTTATCCGGGGGAGCAGAGCGCTCTCGGCAGGTACAGCCAGCCTGATTCACCAGCCCGGCTTGAGAGACCCGCAACGCACCGGCGTGCGGATGTTGATGAACCTATAGGTACGTTTTGCGCAACAGTGTTTTCGCCACCGTAGCGGGTAAAGTTCGACATTACACGAACAAACCCGCGTAGCATGGTCGCTTTCTCGAATCTGACTGCAGGAGCCGCCATGCTGGTATCGAGCAGCCGTGGTATCGCCACCGGGTTGATGTTCTTTTTAGCCACCTGCTGCGGCGTGATAGTGGCAAACCTTTACTACGCTCAGCCGTTGGTTGGGCCCATCAGCGCGTCGCTGGGTATGGCCCCACAGGTGAGCGGGTTGATCGTTACCTTGACGCAGATTGGCTACGTTATCGGCCTGCTGCTGATCGTTCCACTGGCCGACCGCCTGGAGAACCGGGCGCTGATCAGTGCGATGGTGCTGTTGCTGGCCCTGGCACTGCTTGGCACCGCGCTGTCTGCCTCGGCAGTCAGTTTTTTATTGTGCTCGCTGGTCATCGGCGTTGGCGCCGTGGCGGTGCAGATCATCGTGCCACTGTCGGCGCATCTGACGAGCCCAGCATACCGGGGCAGGGTGGTGGGTAACGTGATGGGCGGCCTGATGTTCGGCATTATGCTGGCCCGCCCGGTGTCGAGCATGATTACCGACGTGCTGGGTTCCTGGCGCTGGGTGTTTGCCTTGTCTGCCATCGTAATGGTGGTGCTGGTATTGGTAATGCAGCGCGTGCTGCCACAGCGGATACCCACCGCCAGCATGGGTTACCTGGCATTGTTGCGTTCAATGGGGCGGCTGGCCATCAGCACACCGGTATTACAACGCCGCGCCTTCTATCAAGCCATGATGTTTGGTGCCTTCAGCGTGTTCTGGACCACGACGCCGCTGTTGCTGGCGGGCCCGCAATTTCAGTTGTCGCAATCGGGTATCGCGCTCTTCGCGCTGGCAGGTGTAGCCGGCGCCATTTCCGCGCCGGTTGCAGGGCGACTGGCAGACCACGGTCTGACGCGACCGGCCACCGTTGTCGCAATGCTCTCGGTGATCGTGGCGTTCGCCATTACACACCTCAGTGCTCCAGGCTCCGGCTTGTCGCTGGCGCTGCTGGTGCTCGCTGCAGTGCTGCTGGACCTGGGTGTCTCGGGCAACGTGGTGCTGGGCCAACGGCTGATTTATGCACTGGGTGAGGCTGAGCGCAGCCGCTTGAACGCCATCTACATGGCTACCTTTTTTGTGGGGGGCGCATTGGGCTCGGCGGCGGGCGCCTGGGCCTATGTTAGCGGCGGCTGGCTGGCGGCTTCAGTGCTGGGCGGTCTGATGCCGGCCTGCGCGCTGCTGTTTATGTGGCTGACAGACCCGGCAGACGCCCAGGCGCAGAGCCCAGCCGAAACGGGCTGAGCTGTCAGCCAGCCCGCAGCGTGGCAGCTAGTTTTTACGCGGTAGCGTCAGGCGAACGATGTCGTCGACCGCATCGAGCCCCGGCGGGGCAAGAAAGTCCGGCGCAGCGTAGGCCGGATTCGGGTAACTGTAATAACCGCAGCCCGTTTGCAGCCCCATCTTGCCCTGATCAATCATGTGCTCCTTGATGTAGGCAGCGTTCTTCAGGGTCTGTTCATCCCTGTTCTGGTGGCCCCAATAGCTGAGCACGTCGTAACAGGTTTTCATGCCAATCACGTCCATCATGCCAAAGGGCCCCAAGGCGACACCTCGATTGGTGATCATGTAGGTTCGGTCCACCATTTCCGGCGTGGACACGCCATTGGTAATCAGGCTTTGTGCTGCGCCGAGCAAGGGCACCAGCAGGGAGTTGATGACGTAGCCGTTCTGGGGCTTCTGGATCGGAATCGGTACCATGCCGATCTCAATGGCAAAGGCGGCGATGCTGCGCAAAGTGTGCTCGCTGGTATCGGCGTGTGCCATTACCTCGGCTACGTTCATTGCCCAGATCAGGTTGGCAAAATGCAGCGCACAGTACTGTGCGGGGCGTCCGGTGGCGTCGGCAAACTGGCTTGGTAACAACGTGGATGAATTGGTGGCAATCAGGCAGTGCGGCTGCAATAGCGCTGCCATCTCGCGGTAGACCTGGGCCTTGACTTCAGGGATTTCAGGCACGGCTTCAATCACCAGATCGGCCTGCGCGACGGCATCGGCCAGGTCGGAGCTGTAGCGCAAGCGTTGCCGGGTTTGCTCCATCTGCTGCTCGCTGGCGCCCAGATCCGCAAGGTAGATCTCGGCATACTGCTCGTGCGCGACCTTACAGCGCCCAAGCGAATCCTCGAACAGGTCATACACCACCACCTGCTTGCCCATGTAGGCGCTGTGCCAGGCGATCTGACCGCCCAGCACGCCAGCACCCAGTACAGTGAGGCTGTTCAGTTGACTACTCATGGCAGGTCTCCGGTCAGGCGGCGCGCACATTGCGCGGGGTGTTGGCTTGCAACTGGCTGGCCTTTTCCGTCAGCTCGAGCAGGTCGTCCTCAATGGGCTCTTGCAGCAACATGTCCTTGTCTTGCTCGTAGGCATTGAGCAGGCGCCAGGGAGCGGCACGTCCCTGGCGTGGCAACACGGTGTTGCCGCGTTGCACGTAACCCGACTGCAAGGCGCCCATCATGGACTCACCGGCAATCAGATTGCCGTCGCGGTCGCGCGGTGTTGCAACCTGCAGGCCTGCGGCGCGCATGTGGTTCAGCAGTCGACATACCCATTGGGCAGCAATATCGGACTTGAGCGTCCAGGGCGCGTTGGTATAGCCAAAGATCCAGGCCATATTGGGTACGTCTTGCAGCATTACGCCCTTGTAGGTCATGCGCTGATTGATATCGAGCGGCTTGCCGTCCAGCTGCAGCTGGGTGCCACCCAATACCTGCAGCTGCAGACCGGTTGCGGTGATGATGATATCCGCCTCCAGCTCTTGCCCGGATGTGAGGCGAATCCCCGTCTCGGTGAAGGTTTCAATCTGGTCGGTAACTACCGACGCCTTGCCGCTGTTGATGGCGCTGAACAGGTCCCCGTCGGGCACGGCGCACAGGCGCTGGTCCCAGGGCATGTAGGTCGGCGTGAAGTGCTTCATCTGGGCTGGATCATCCAGCTGCTTGGCAACCTTCTTCAGCAGAAAGCGGCGGGTGCCTTGTGGCCAGCGTTTGGCCGCCTTGAAAATCCAGCGCTGAATAGCAATGTTGCGACGACGCGACAGCTTGTAAACCCAGTTGTTGGGCAGGAACTTGCACATAACCTCGGTAATCCGGTCGTGGGCAGGCACCGTCATGATGTAGGAGGGGGAGCGCTGCAGCATGGTGATGTGTCCGGCCTCGGCAGCCATCGCCGGCACCAGGGTAACGGCGGTGGCACCGCTGCCGATGACCACCACCTTCTTGCCCCGGTAATCAAGATTCTCAGGCCACTGCTGCGGATGAATGCATTGCCCCTGGAATCGCTCGACGCCCGGAAACTCGGGTAGGTAGCCGGCCTTGTGGTCGTAGTAGCCGGTGCAGCTGATCAAGAAATCACAACTGAAATGCCGGGCCTGGCCGCTGTCCAGGTCGCGGGCGCTGATCACCCACTGCTGCTGTGCGCTGCACCATTGCACCTGCTCGGTTTCGATGCCAAAGCGAATTTTTTCATCAATCGCGTATTCACGAGCCGTATCCCCGATGTACTGGCGTATGGACTCACCGTCGGCCAGGGTTTTCAACTCATTCCAGGGACGAAATGCAAAGCCGAAGCTGAACATGTCGGAGTCCGAACGGATGCCTGGATAGCGAAACAGGTCCCAGGTGCCGCCCACTTGCTGGCGGCGTTCGAGAATCGCGAAGTGCTTGTCGGGGCAATTCTGGGTGAGGTGAACGGCCGTGCCGATACCGGACAGGCCGGCACCGATGATCAATACATCGAAGTGCTCGTTCGTCATTTTTGGCTCTCTTATTGTCTGACGTGCTATCTCAGTGACTATAGACTGCCTGCAGCGCAGCTTTGAGCACTGGTGCAATGACGACAAAGGTTGTGCATTTGACGCCAAAGTGACTGATTCACGACATGACAGAGCCCGTCAGACCCTATGCCGGCTGCTACCGCGAGCAGCCGGCAGCATACTCAGGACGGTGTGGCCAGACGCGGGCGCCACAGCAACGCACCGGCCAGGCTGACCAGTGAAGACGCCAGCAGCGCGCCGGCAAAGGGTGCCAGCGTAGGCACGGTATTCGGGAAGCTGGCCAGCTCAAGCCCTTGCAGAAAACTGCCGCTGGCTACCCAGCCCGGCAGTACGGCGCCCAGCAGACCCGCCAGCGCCCCGGCGATAGCCACCGGCGCCGACATGCGCCGCCATAATCCGAGCAGCACAGGCACGACCGCCGTAGCGCACAGCAGGTCAGCGATTAAAAACAGCCGCAGCACCGACATGCCCTCTAGCGCTATCAGCACTACTGGCACCATCAGCGCCACCGTCAGCCAGCGTGCCGCCGTCAGCGACAGGCCGCGCTTTTCCGTCACCAGCAGCGACGCAATCGCGTTTTGCAGGGTATCGACGGAGGAGGCCACCAGGGTAAGAGCGAGCAGCAACGCGGGCAGGGAGAGCCAGGCTGGCGCATCGCCGAGCATGGCGAAGAAGGGGATTGGCGGCGAGCCGACATCTGCGCCACTCATGACCGTAATGATACCCAGACCACCCACCACCGCGACCACCAGAATGGTCGCCAAACCGCCAAGCAGCGCCCCACGGCCTAACGCAGCATCGCTTTCGGCAGCCCACACCCGTTGCCAGTAGCCCTGGTGAAACAGGTTGGCTGCCGTGACCGCAATCACCAGCGTCAAGGCCACGCCCAGCGCAGCACCTGCAGGAATGCCGGGTAACGCCGCACCGGCAGTGGCCTCTGGTACACGCTGCAGAGCGACCGCGCCGACCAATGCCAACAGGCCGAGCAGCAACCAGGCCTGCCAGCGGTCGGTGGTCATGCTCGCGCGCAAACCACCCCAGGCGGTGTAGAGCAAGGTCGCGACAGCAACGCCTACCACCACCAGGTTGCCGTTAATGTCGGACAACATGCCGGTAATGGCGCCAATCGCGGTCAGCTCGGCGATTAGAAAGCAGCTCATGTACAGCAATGAAATCAGCCCCACCCAGCGACGTACCGCCGAGCCATAGCAGTGCTCAGCAAACTCGCCGATGCTGCGCCCCTGCGGCAAGGCCCGGCGAATGGCCGGCCCCAGCAGCGCAAACAGCACAAAGGGCAGGGCGGCGCCCAGCGCATAGCCAGCCAGAGCCAGCGGGCCGACCAGTGCTCCGACCTCTGGCGGCGCAAAGAGAATCCAGCCACCCATGCCGGAGGCCAGAAATGACAAGCCGATAGCGCGGGCGCTTTGCGAATTGCGGGCAGTGACAAAGTCGTCGAGACCCGCTTGCGTCGAGCGCGCGCGCAGGCCAATCCAGACAAACAGCAACAGCACGGCAGCCAGGGCTGCCACGGACAGGTACAGCATGTCGCACTTCCTCCGCCGGTATGATCCGGATCAGGTTCCAGGGTTTGGGTTGCTTGGCATCAACGTATTCTCAGCCCTTGCGGACACCCCTGGCGACGTGGGTGAAATCGGCTACGGCCAGTACCACGGGCCCTGGCGCGCGACATGATGGCATATCTGTGATGGCAGGCGCAGCTGCCGCTGGCGTAATATGACAGCGATGCCATCACACAGGGGCTCACAGCATTCAGCCTCTGCTTTACCGCTGTATGGATGTGCGACGCCGGAGCGCTGCGTACCGAGCAACCACCGCCACCAAGGTTTGCTGCCATGGATGAAAACACCCCTGACCTACGTGACACCAATCAGGAAGCACTGGAAACCGTGCTCGACAGCCTGGATGCGCTGGTCTATGTCGCCGACATGCAAACCCATGAATTACTGTTTCTTAACGCCTATGGCCGAGCCCAGTGCGGGGAGATCAACAATCGCAAGTGTTGGCAAGCGCTGCAGCACAATCAAAAGGGGCCCTGTAGTTTCTGCAACAATCACCGCCTGGTCGAGCGCAATGGCCAGCCCGCTCCGGTGGAAGTGTGGGAGTTTCGCAACACCCGCAACCAGCGCTGGTATCAATGCCGCGATCAAGCTATCCACTGGCCAGACGGCCGCCTGGTGCGCTTGGAGATCGCCACCGATATCACCGATATCAAAGACCTGCAAGCCCAGCTCACCGCTGCTCGCTTGCGGGCAGAACAGCTGGCTCATGAAGATGAACTCACCGGGCTGGCCAACCGCCGGGCGCTATTCACACTGGGGCAGCGTGTTCTGGAGCAGGCGCGTCGTATGCAGCACCCGGTTGCCCTGATCAGTCTGGACGCCGACCGCTTCAAGCAGATCAACGACCAATACGGCCATGCTGGCGGCGACGCAGTGTTAAAGGCGTTAGCGCAAACGCTGAGCAAACAAACCCGTCCAGCCGACGTTTGCGCGCGCCTTGGCGGTGAAGAGTTTGCCATTTTGCTGCCAGACACTGGGCTGCAGGCCGCGCGGGACCTGGCAGAGCGCTTGCGGCAGGCTATCAACAGCCTATGTATTGCGCATGATGGTTTCATTGTGCGGCTTAGCTGTAGTTTTGGCGTCACTGTGACCGAGCTGGGCGCGGCGAGCATGGACCAGCTGCTCAATAGCGCTGATATTGCTACCTATCGAGCCAAACACAACGGACGCGACCGCATTGAAGTAGAGCCTGTCAACCAGATAAGCCCTCAGGAGTAGGCATGCTGGAATATGCTGCGTTACCCGACGGAATTGTGCTAACGCACAACAGCGCGGGCAAGGCGTTCCTAAAGATCGAACATCCTGCGGTGCGGGCATTGGTTGCACTGGAAGGTGCGCATCTGGTGTCCTGCATCCCCACCGGACAGCCTGACCTGCTATGGATGAGCCAGGTCGACGCGCAGGCTCCGGGAGGCGTGCTGCGCGGTGGCGTGCCGTTGTGCTGGCCCTGGTTTGGCAGTGCGCAATCCGGCCCCGCGCACGGCATTGCGCGGCGCAATCTCTGGCAGCTGGAGCACGCCGACGCAGACCAGCAAGGCGTGCGGCTGCGCTTCAGTCTGCCGGCGGCGACCTTACGCAGCACATTGCCTGGTGAGTGCTGGGCGCTGACCTTGGAATTATCTCTCGGAGCAACGCTGCACATGGCGCTGACCACTCGCAACACCGGTCAGACAGCGCAATCGCTAAGCCAAGCGCTGCATAGCTATCTGCCGGTCAGCGACATCTCCCGGGTACGCGTAGAAGGGCTGGCAGGGGCACGCTATCTGGACCAGCTCAGCGGCAAAATGCAGAGCCAACACGGTGCGCTGCACATTGATCAAGAGGTGGATCGTATCTATCTGGATCACCGCGAGCCCCTGTATCTGCATGACACCGACCGCATTCTGGAGGTGCGGCGCAGCGGCAGCGCCTCGGTGGTGCTGTGGAATCCGTGGCAGGCAAAGTCGACTCGGTTGGATAACTTTCCGGCTGAAGGCTACCGACAGATGCTCTGCATTGAAGCCGCAAACGCCGATGCAGACGCACGCCTGCTCCATCCGGGGGAGCAGCACACCCTTGCCTGTGAGATTTGCCAGATCGCTGGCAAATGACGAGGCAAGTCCGTTAGCATGCTGGCTAGACCGTGAAAAGGAAGCCTGCCGCATGCGGCAACAAAACAACAAAAAACCAGAGCAGTCGATGTCACCGCCAGTCTGGCGGCTGATCTTGCCCCTGCTGCTGGTGCTCGCCGCCGTTTTTATCTGGTGGCTGACCTTGCCCTCGGAGCCGACCACGGCCCCCGCGTCGGCAACCAACCACCCAGCCGCTGAATCGGCAACTGTGCCAACGCCCAAACCGGCGGTGGCACCACCGACACCGGCCACAGCGCCCTCGCCAGGCGCGCCTGACTACGTCGGGCGTCAGGCTTGCGCTGGCTGTCATGCCGAGCAAACCGCGCAGTTCACCGGCTCGCACCATGATCAAGCCATGCAGCAAGCCAGCGCCGAGACGGTGCTGGGTAACTTCGCCAACCAGACCTTCGAGTTTGGCGGCGTTACCAGCCGCTTCTTTGAGCGCGACGGGCAATACTGGGTCAATACCGCTGACGCAGAGGGCCAGTACGACGATTATCAGGTCGACTACACCTTTGGTGTGTATCCTTTACAGCAGTATCTTCTGGCCCTGCCAGGCGGCCGCTATCAAGCGTTTAGCGTCGCCTGGGACGCGCGCCCGAGCGAGGAGGGCGGTCAACGCTGGTTTCAGCTGAACCCTGACGTCAATGGCGATAATCCGGTCAAGGCGCTGCACTGGACCGGCCGGCAGTTCAACTGGAACCTCATGTGTGCCGAGTGCCACTCAACCAACCTTGAGCGCAACTTCGACGCCGCCAGCAACAGCTACAGCACCCGTTGGAACGAGATCGACGTCTCCTGCGAAGCGTGTCACGGGCCGGCGTCCGATCACCTGCAATGGGCAGCCAGTCCAGATAGCCACCCAGACATGGCCGATACCCTGGGCCTGAGCCTGCGCTTTGATGAGCGTCAAGGCGTCAACTGGCAGATCAACGCCAGCGGCCACCCTGAACGCAGCATGCCGCGCAGCAGCGAAAAGGAAATTCAGGCCTGCGCCGCCTGCCACTCCCGCCGCGCACAGCTGTTTGATGATCGCCAGGATGCGGGCTTGCTGGTCGAAAACTACCTGTTGTCGACGCTGGATCAGGGGCTTTACCACCCCGATGGACAGATTCAGGACGAAGTCTTTGTGCATGGCTCCTTCCTGCAGAGCAAGATGTATCAGGCCGGCGTCACCTGTAGCGACTGCCACAACCCCCATTCGCTGGAGCTGCGTTTGCCCGGCGACGGCGTGTGTCTGCAATGTCATCAGGCTGATCAGTATCAGACGCCCAAACACCACTTTCACAGCACTGCCGCTGGCAGCGCTTGCGTTGACTGCCATATGCCCGCTACCACTTACATGGAAGTCGACCCTCGGCGTGACCACAGCATCCGCATTCCACGGCCTGACCTGAGTGTCAGCCTGGGTACGCCAAATGCTTGTAACCAATGCCACAACGAGCAAAGCCCAGAGTGGGCCGCCGACCATGTTCAGCAGTGGTACGGTCATACCCCGCAGGGCCTGCAGCAGTACGCAGAGACCTTTGCGCTGGCACGGGCCGGCGCTGAGGGCGCCGATGGCGCGCTGGTCGCCCTGCTCAACGATGACAGCCAGCCCGCCATCGCGCGCGCCACGGCTGCCAGCCTGCTGCAGTCCTGGCCGGGCCCTGAAGTGGCGCAATCTCTGTTTGTGGCGCTGCGTGCCGAAGATCCACAGATACGTTTGGGCGCCTTGCAGGCAGTTGCCGGCTACCCACCGGTGACCCGCTGGCAACTCGTCAACCACCTGCTGGATGCACCCGAGCGAGTAGTGCGCCTGCAGGCCGCAGGGCAGTTGCTCGACATCCCGCCGGAAGAAATGCGCGGTGCCGACGTAGAGCGGCTGCGCAAGGCGCAGGAAAGCTATCTCGCCGCCCAGCAGGCCAACGCCGACGACGCCTCGGCACAGCTCAACATAGGCGTGTTCTATCAAACCCGCAGGCAACTGGCGCTGGCCGAGGACGCTTATCAGCAGGCGCTCAAACTTGACCCGTACTTTATCGCCGCCTACATCAACCTGGCTGATCTATACCGCGCGTCATTGCGTGACCCTGATGCCGAACGGCTGCTGAACGAAGGCCTCAAGCGTCTGCCGGAGGCGGCGCCCCTGCACTTCAGCCTGGGCCTGCTGAAAGTGCGCAGCAAACAGATGGACAACGCGCTCGCGTCACTGCGTCAGGCGGTATCGCTGGACCCTGATACTGCCCGTTATCGCTACGTGCTGGCGGTCGCGCTCAACAGCGAAGGACAGCACAGCGACGCCCTGGCCGAAATCGACAAGGGCCTGCAGCGCAACCCCAACAGCCAAACCCTGCTGACCCTGCGCCAGCAACTGCAGTCAGGACAACCATGAACATCGAGATCATCACTGGCGATCTGACCAATCCCGCTCACGCACAAGCCTTGACTCGGCTACTGAGCGAGTACGCAACAGACCCGATGGGTGGCAGCAAGGCGCTACCAGACGAGGTGCTGCAAGCGCTGCCGCAGCGCTTGAGTGCGCGCGCGGACTACCTGTTTGTACTTGCCAAAGACGAATCAGGCTTCGTCGGCCTAACCAACTGTTTTGAGGGGTTTAGTACCTTCAAGGCACAGCCTTTGCTCAATATTCATGATGTTGTGGTCTCAACCCATGCACGGGGCAGGGGAGTGGCGCGGCTGATGCTTCAGCGGGTAGAGACCATCGCCCGGGAGCGGGGCTGCTGCAAGTTGACGCTGGAGGTACTGGAAGGCAACCGCGTCGCGCAGAACAGCTACCGCGCTGTTGGTTTCAACGGCTACGAGCTGGACCCGGCAATGGGCCGGGCGATGTTCTGGGAGAAACCTCTGACCTAGCCCTGTCCTGATCTTGCGTCTCGGTGCGACGGGCCTGCCGTCTTATTGCTGCGCCTGATGTACCGCCTGGCTGGCCTGAACGATCCGGTTGGCCGGCACCCGCAGTTGCTCAAGCAGGTATCGTGCAAACGACGGATGAAAGTTCTGCCGTGCGATTGCCCGTGCCATGCATTCCAGCCACTGGTCACGTAGCTCGGCCCCCACCGGCCAGCGGGCATGGAAACCCGGAATGTTGATGCTGCCGTATTGCTGTTGAAACAACCGTGGCCCGCCCAGCCAGCCAGACAAAAACGCCGCCAGCTTGTCGCGGGCTGACGACAGTTCTTCTGCATGCAACGCGCGCAGTTCCCGCGCGCCGTCCCACGTATCCATCTCCTGATAGAAATCCGTTACCAGGCGGCGAATGCCATCGATGCCACCTGCGGCCTGGTAGGACGCATCAGCTGTGCCGTAGGTCGGCGTGTTGTCGGTCATGGTGTAGTACCTGAGCGGGAGAGTCTGAAATGGTATGACCAACACAGCCCACCACTCAAGTGTCCTGCTGTCGCAGGCATGAGCGCGGCAAAGCGTCGCACCGGTTTATACCTCAGGACAGACGCACCGGTATCGGCTAGAAGCCGGAGTTGGCGGGCTCTGTAGCAAAACTCCCGCCTACTGGGCAGGGCGCTTATCAGTAGTTCTTCCCCGCCGCATTGATCTGTGTCACCTCTTGTTACAATTGCGTAGCGAGCCGAAATACTTTGTAATAATTCGCGTAACGGGCTCCAGGCGTCTGATCTGGTTCCCCACGGAAGGCGCCGCTCCCGCGGCCACATTGGCGATTGAAGCTGTACGCCGTCTCAGTCTGCACAGACACCACGCTGACCCATAACGACACTAGGCAGCACCTGAACGCGCTCATGCGGGAGCGTCACGGGGTGTTGTTGCGTGCGTGATTGGGCAGCCAGGTGTGCGCTTCGCTGGAGCCTGTTGCACCTCGTTCCCTGTCGGGCGCGAGGCCTGTTCAACGACTAAGGCTGCAACATGAATCCGAAGCAGATAACTTCACTCCTGAAACGGCTCGCCTGGCTGCCGCTGCTGATGCTCAGTGGCTGCAAAATGGTGTTGCTGGACCCGAAAGGGCAGGTCGGCGTCGACGAAAAGTCGCTGATCATCACCGCTACCTTGTTAATGCTGATTGTGGTGATTCCGGTCATCGTGATGACGCTGGCATTTGCCTGGAAATACCGCGCCAGCAACACCAAGGCTACCTACCGCCCCAATTGGTCGCACTCCACGGCGGTTGAGCTGGTGGTCTGGCTGATCCCCTGTGTAATCATTGCGATTCTGGGCACCATCACCTGGAAGAGTACTCACCAGCTTGACCCTTACCGCCCACTCGATTCGGACGTCACGCCGATTGAGGTACAGGTGGTATCGCTGGATTGGAAGTGGCTGTTCATCTACCCCGAGCAGGGCATTGCTAGCGTCAACGAACTGGCCTTTCCGGTCGACACCCCCGTCAACTTCAAGATCACCTCCCAATCGGCAATGAATTCGTTCTTCATTCCGGCGCTGGGCAGCCAGATCTACTCCATGGCCGGTATGCAGACCAAGCTGCACCTGATTGCCAACCACGAGGGCACCTACGACGGCATCTCCGCCAACCTCAGTGGCGAAGGCTTTTCCGACATGAAGTTTCAGGCTGTGGCCACCTCGCAGCAGGGCTTTAACGACTGGGTACAGCAGGTCAAGGCCAATACCGACACGCTGGATCTGAACACTTACCCAACGCTGGCAGCTCCCAGCAAGGCTGACCCGGTGCGTTACTACGGCAGCGTTAGCCCAACCCTGTACGAAACCATCCTCATGCAATACCACAACGGCGGTAATCACGCGGCCGGCCACGCAGACCCTCAGGGTCAGCCGGGCCACCAGGCTCACGCGGACGCCGAAATGGGCAGCATGCACACGGAGGCCCACTAATGTTTGGCAAGCTGACACTCGAGGCCGTGCCGTATCACGAGCCGATCATCATGATTACCCTGGCTGTCGTCGCGATTGCCGGTTTGGGTATCTTTGGCGCCATCACCTACTACCGCAAGTGGGGCTACCTGTGGACCGAGTGGCTGACTTCGGTTGACCACAAGAAAATCGGTGTGATGTACATCCTGGTTGCCCTGATCATGCTGCTGCGCGGCTTTGCCGACGCCATCATGATGCGCGGCCAGTTGGCCATTGCCGAAGGCGCTTCGCAGGGTTACCTGCCGCCTGAGCACTATGACCAGATCTTCACCGCCCACGGTGTGATCATGATCATCTTCATGGCCATGCCGTTCATGGTAGGCCTGATGAACATCGCGGTGCCGCTGCAGATTGGCGCCCGCGACGTTGCCTTCCCGTTCCTGAACTCCCTGAGCTTCTGGCTGCTGGTGGCTGGCGTGATTCTGGTCAACGTTTCGCTTGGGGTAGGGGAGTTCGCCCGCACTGGCTGGGTTGCCTATCCACCGCTATCCGAGCTGGGCTACAGCCCAGGGGTTGGGGTCGACTATTACATCTGGGCGCTACAGTTATCGGGGTTGGGTACGCTACTAACAGGTGTCAACTTCCTGGTCACCGTGTTCAAGATGCGCGCGCCGGGCATGAGTCTGATGAAAATACCGGTCTTCACCTGGGCCTGTACCTTCACCAATATTCTGATTGTCGCGTCCTTCCCGATCCTGACCGCCACACTGGGCATGCTGAGCCTGGATCGCTACCTGGATATGCACTTTTTCACCAACGAGCTTGGCGGCAACGCCATGATGTACATCAACCTGTTCTGGGCCTGGGGTCACCCCGAGGTGTACATCCTGATCCTGCCGGCGTTTGGTGTGTTCTCTGAGGTCATCTCAACCTTCTCAGGCAAGAAGCTGTTCGGCTACACCTCGATGATCTGGGCCAGTGGCGCCATTACCGTGCTCGGCTTTATCGTTTGGCTGCACCACTTCTTCACCATGGGTTCTGGCGCCAACGTCAACGCCTTCTTTGGCGTCGCAACCATGGTTATCGCGGTGCCAACCGGGGTCAAACTGTTCAGTTGGCTGTTCACCATGTTCCGTGGCCGCATCCAGTTCACCACGCCCGTGCTGTGGACCCTGGGCTTTATGGTGACCTTTACCGTGGGCGGCATGACCGGCGTGCTGCTGGCAGTCCCGGGTGCTGACTTCGTACTGCACAACAGCTTGTTCCTGATTGCCCACTTCCATAACACCATCATTGGTGGTGCGGTGTTTGGTTACCTTGCCGGCTTTACCTTCTGGTTCCCGAAGGCCTTCGGCTTCAAGCTGGATGAGCGTCTGGGCAAGGGCGCCTTCTGGTGCTGGATCACCGGCTTCTTCGTGGCCTTCATGCCGCTTTATATCCTCGGCTTCATGGGCATGACCCGCCGTCTGAACCACTACGACAACCCGTTGTGGCAGCCGTACCTGGTCGTTGCGTTCTTCGGTGCGGGTCTGATTCTGTGCGGCATTGGGTTCCAGTTGGCGCAGTTGGTGGTCAGCCTGCGCAATCGCGAATCCCTGCGTGACCTCACCGGTGACCCGTGGGGTGGCCGTACCCTGGAGTGGTCTACCAGTTCGCCGCCGCCGTTCTACAACTTCGCGGTAACGCCAACTGTGCGTGCACTGGATGCCTTCCAGGACATGAAGGAGCGTGGCGAAGCCTACCTGCGCCCTGATCATTACGCGCCCATCCACATGCCTAAAAACACCGCTGCCGGCCTGATTATCGGCCTGCTGGGCGCCGTGTTTGGCTTTGCTCTGATCTGGCATATCTGGTGGCTCGCAGGCGTCAGCTTCATCGGCATGATCGCCACCTTCATCGTGCGCAGCTACAACGAGGACGTGGACTACTATGTGCACCCGGATGAGATCGAGCGCATTGAAAACCAGCACCACGCCAGCTTTGAGCCACGGCTGCTGAATACCCAACCCGTTGCGGAGAACGTCTGACCATGTCCAGTACTGTCATGCACGCTAACCACACCGTGGCGCACCACGACCACGAGCACCACGACACCGGCGGCAACACCGTATTCGGTTTCTGGCTCTACCTGATGACCGATTGCATCCTGTTCGCCTGTGTGTTCGCCACCTACGCCGTGCTGGTTAACCACACGGCCGGCGGGCCCAGCGGCAAGGACATTTTCGAGCTGCCCTACGTGCTGGGTGAAACCGCGCTACTGCTGGTCAGCAGCTGCACCTACGGCTTTGCCATGATTGCCGCCCGTCGCGGCATCAAGAGCCAAACGCTGGGTTGGCTGGCCGCCACCTTCGTGCTGGGGGCTGGTTTTATCGGCATGGAGATCAACGAGTTCCACCACTTGATCGCCGAGGGCTTTGGCCCTGACCGCAGCGCGTTTCTGTCGTCGTTCTTCACGCTGGTTGGCATGCACGGGCTGCACGTCACCGCCGGCCTGGTGTGGATGATCGTAATGATGCTGCAGGTCAGCCAGCGCGGCCTGACCGAGCGCAACAACACACGATTGATGTGCCTGAGCCTGTTCTGGCACTTCCTCGACATCGTCTGGATTTGCGTATTCACCATTGTCTATCTGATGGGGGTTGTCTGATGAGTCATGCGCATTCTGATGCCGGTGCCGGCCACGGCAGCTACGGCTCCTACGCCATCGGTTTCATCCTTTCAGTGATCCTCACTGCCATCCCGTTCGGGATGCTGATGAGCGGGCAGTTCAGCCAGAGTGTCAACTTGATCAGCATGCTGGCTATGGGGGTAGTGCAGATCGTTGTGCACCTGGTCTGCTTCCTGCATATGAACACCTCGTCCGAGGGCCGCTGGAACCTGCTGGCTTTCCTGTTCACTGTGCTGATCATCGTGATGCTGGTGGGTTTGGCTATCTGGATCATGATCAACGCCGACATGCTGATGATGCCCTGGATGTTCCAGTGAAACTCAAACGTTACCTGCTGGTCACCAAGCCCGGCATCATCTTTGGCAACCTGATAGCGGTGGCGGGGGGCTACTTCCTTGCCGCCCAGGGGCAGATCGATCTCGGCCTGCTGCTGGCTACCGTGGTTGGGCTGTCGCTGGTGGTTGCCAGTGGCTGTGTGATGAATAACTGCATTGATCGCGATATTGATGGTCATATGCAACGCACACGGGGCAGGGTGCTGGTCACCGGGCAAATTTCACTGCTGGCGGCAGTGACGCACGGCATCGTGTTGGGCGTGGCAGGCTTTGGCTTACTCTGGTGGTACACCACGCCGGTAGCCACCGCGCTGGCGGCCTTCGGCTTTTTTATCTACGTCGGGGTGTACAGCCTCTGGATGAAGCGCCGCTCGGTCTACGGCACCTTGGTCGGCAGCCTGTCTGGAGCCATGCCGCCAGTGGTGGGCTACTGCGCTGTAACGGGGCAGTTCGATACCGGTGCGGCGCTGCTGCTGTTGATCTTCTGCCTCTGGCAAATGCCGCATTCCTACGCGATTGCCATCTTCCGCTTCGATGATTACAGCGCAGCCGGTATTCCGGTGTTGCCGGTTAAAGAGGGCATTCGGGTCACCAAACAGCATATCGTCTGGTACATCCTCGCCTTTGCAGCCGCGGCGCTGATGCTGACGCTGTCCGGGTTTGCCGGTTACGGGTACCTGGTCATTGCCCTGCTGGTCAGTATCTGGTGGCTCTTGATTGCGCTGTCCGGCTACCGGGAGGAGGTCGATGACCGGGTCTGGGCGCGCAAGCTGTTCGGCTTCTCGATCATCGCCATCACCGCGCTGAGCCTGATGATGTCGATTGATTTTCGCGCCGTCCCTACGCCCTTGCTGTTTACCGGCCTGTAACGCCCCAGCCCCTTATCGGGGCTGGGGAAACTCGACTCAGGCTTTAGCAAACGCCAGCAGGTCACCGTTGACCTGCTCGGCGGCCTCGTTTTGCAGCCAATGCCCAATTCGCGGGTACAAGGCTATCTCCAGCTGCGGCACGCGGGCACCCATCATCTCGCGCAGGGCCGCTTCATCTGCGCCCTGGATGACCATGTCATCACTGCCAGCCAAAAACAGCACCGGACAGGCGATCACCTTGTTGCGCAGCGGCAGCAACTGCCGCCAGTTCTCGTCCAGATTGCGGTAGTAGTTTATCCCGCCGGCAAAACCGCTGTGCCGATAGGCCTCCAGGTAGTACGCCAGCATGTCGTCGCTCAGCCAGCCCGGCTGTACCTTGGGCACACCCAGTCGACCAATCCAGCCACCGCCCTCGGACAAGGCCTTGCCCAGAACCGGCGGATGGCGCGGCGTGTCAGGCGAGCAATAAAGCGCGCGCAGGATGCCCTCGGGGTCGGCGTCAAATTCGGCCTCGGCCACGCCCGGTTCCTGGAAATAGACCTGATAAAAGAAATTGCCAGCAAAGTACTCCCGCAAAAACTCAATAGGCGGAATATCGGCAACCGGTCGCAGCGGCACACTCATGATGACCAGACGTTCAACGAGTTCCGGGTGCAGCTGCACAAACTGCCAGCAGTTGATCGCGCCCCAGTCGTGGCCTACCAGCAGTACTGGCTGGCCGTTGTTGGCGTAACCGATCAGCGCCTGCATAAAGGCGGCGATGCGATTTGCGTTGTAATCCGCAATCTGCGGCAGCGCTGCGGTCTCGCCAAACCCGGGCATGTCCGGCGCAACGGCGCGAAATCCGGCGTTGGCCAACGCTACCATTTGCGGCCGCCAGGAGTACCAGCACTCTGGCCAGCCATGAATCAACAGCGCCACCGGCCCCTCGCCAACGCTGGCAATACGCGTGTTTACGCCGTCAATCAGGCGATGCTCCAGTTGAATGTCGTCAACACTGTACATGCGCGATCCTTATTATTGTGCGGTCAGTGTCCGCATTAATCCCCAGGGGCAGGGGAGCGTCAACCCAGATTGGCACAGTGAATGTCAAACCTGCTGTCTGGAGGCCAAAAGGCGCGGGCGATATCGATCGTATAACCAGTTGAACACAAGCGTGTAAGGCAGAAACAGCATAACCAGGCCGATATCCAGCATCAGCGCCTGCAGCAGATCAACCTGCATCCACCAGGCAATCATCGGCACCAGCGCCACGATCAGGCCCACCTCAAACAGACACGCATGGGCCAGACGCAGGCGCAGGGTGCGTCGCCAGCCACGCCGGCGCTCCAGCGCCTCAAACCCCGCAGTGAAAACCATGTTCCAGAGCACAGCAATAAACGACATCATCACCGTCAGCACACCGCTGTGAGCCAACGACTTGTCGCTGACCAGGGCCACCAGCGGTGAAAACAGCACTACCGCCACCCCCTCGAACAACAAGGCATGGACGACCCGTTCAGACAAAGATTTGCGAGGCACCACAACAGCCACACTCATGGAAAAGACTCCTATCATTCGACAGGTGCATTTTCTACGGTCTATCCTGCAGTTAGAAGTTAGCAACCATCGGCTAAACCGATATGAAGCTGTCTCCCGAATCCCTCGAAGCCTTTACCCAAGCCGCCAGCCTGGGCAGCTTCAGCGCAGCTGCACGACGCCTGGGCAAAAGCCAGTCCACCGTCAGCGAAGCGATTGCCCGGCTGGAAATCGACCTGGGCGTAACACTCTTCGACCGCAGTGCCAAATCCCCGGTGTTGAGCGAGGCAGGGCAGGGGCTACTACGCCATGCCAACAGCGTACTAGCGGCGGCAGAGCAGCTACAGCAAGCGGCTCACGCGCTGTCGGCCGGCCTGGAACCGCGCCTGACGCTGGTACTGTCGGACGCCTATCAGTCAGCGCACTACAGCGCGCGGCTGCGGGAGCTGGCAGAGCGTTTTCCCGAGCTGGAGTTTGAATGCATTTTTGCCGAACATGAGGACATAGTGAGCCTTATCAGCAGCGGCAGAGGGACGCTCGGCCTGCTGCCCAGCACCGGTGCCCACCCGCCGGAAATAGGCCGCGCCAGCGTCAACGAACGGGCCGAGTTTGCTCTGTATGTAGCCAATGAACACCCGCTGGCAAGGGTCTCCAGCGTTGATCTTGGCCAACTCGGGTTGCACCGGGCATTACGCTTGAACACGCTTAGCAAAAGCCGGCAAAGCGAAGAGCAAACAGCGGGCAGCATACGCAGCTGGAGTGCCCCCAACTATCTAATACTGCTGGACCTGGCGGTTCTGGGGTTCGGTTGGGCGAGCCTGCCGCGCTGGTTGGTCGATAACTACGCGGCGGGGCGCTTGACTCAGTTGAACGTCCCTGGCTGGCCGCGACAACAGGCGCTGGAAGTCATTTGGTCACGGCAACGCCCCCTTGGGCCCGCCGCCAGCTGGCTCCGCGAGAGCCTGTTGACCGCGCCCTAAGGCACAGTGTGACTGCTATCCTTGCTGTCTGGACCAGCCGAAAAAAGCCTGACACCCATGTATCTACAGCGCCGACACTATCTACTGCCTGCCTCACTAGTAATAGCGGCACTGTTGTTCAGCTGGTGCAAGGCCAGTGCCCAAGCACCGCACGTCTGGCGCATCACATCGCTTGAGTGGGAGCCGTACGCCAGCTCCCGAATGAACAACGGCGGCAACGCCATCCAAAACCTGCGCAACGTGCTAAGACAATGCAACATCGAGCTGCAGGTGGAGTTCTATCCTTGGCGGCGCGCGCAGGAAATCGCGCGTGACAGTGACTATCTTGGCTATTTTCCGGCTTGGCCGGAGGAGGTCAGAAGCGGATTTGTGCAGTCCCATCCGGTTGCCTCGTCCAATTTGGCGGTGATGGGGCTAGCCGACAGTGAGATTGCACCGGACGACTTGCCACAGCTATTCGAGCGTTATCGCATCGGCGTGGTAAACAGTTACGCCTATCCAGCCAATGTGCATGCCCTGATGCAGCAGTACGCAGTCAACACAGACAGCGGAGCCACCAGCGATCTATCGCTTTTAAAAATGCTCGCGGCCGAACGCTTCGACCTGGCCATAACCGACCCCACGGTACTGCAATACCTCGCCGACAAAGAGGGCGCTGGTGAGCTGAAGGTCATCAAGCGTTTACCTGACTTGCCACTGGTAATAGCGTTGCGTAGCGCGCCTGACAACCAGCCACGTATCGAGCTGATCAAAAGGTTGTTGCGTAACCAGATGTCAGGCGAACCTGTTAGCCAGCGCGATTGTGCGCTGGAGTAGGAAAACCAGAAGCAAGCAAGCCAAAGCCCCTTGGGCTGAAGAATACGATATTTAACATAATATATATTATGCGAACTTATATGCATGGTGCTCAGAGGCACAGCGCAGCATTTGGGTGTCCACACAAACATTCAAATTCAACACAATATATTGTCCTCCGTGCTTGCGGGCTTGGCCGCATCAAGAGGAACAAAAGATCAGTCAGGAGAAAGAAACGTCCCGTTACCTTTCTGAAAACGTTCAGAGCCACTTCAGAATTCGCAGAACCAGGAAATTAGATACTTGCACAGTCGTTCTGAGCCAGTACCAGTGGCACTTCGAACATCTTTTGCCTCTTACGCTGCAAAGAGCCTAGAAGAAACCTCCTAGGCTCTCGCGTCGAGGTAAACGTCAGCTTCCGATAAACGCCAGAATATCGGAATTAATGGTATCGGCATTTATTGTCGGCATTCCGTGAGAGAACCCCGGATATATCTTAAGGGTGCTATTAGACAGCAGTTGAGCTGAAAGAACCCCTGAGTTCTCGTAAGGCACAATTTGATCATCGTCACCATGTAGGACCAAAACCGGGATGTCGATACTTTCGAGCGCAGCAGTAAAGTCCGTCTGAGAAAACGCCACGATACCGTCGTAGTGAGCCTTCGCCCCTCCCATCATGCCCTGACGCCACCAATTAGCGATAATGCCCTCAGATGGTTCCGCACCGGGACGGTTGTATCCATAAAATGGTCCAGCGGGGATATCTCGATAGAACTGGGCGCGGTTTGCAGCTAGCTGGGCCTGCATATCATCAAACACCTCTTTCGGGAGCCCGCCAGGATTGCTCTCTGTTTTGACCATCAGCGGAGGTACCGCGCTGATGATGACCGCCTTTGGAACGGCGTCTTCTCGATGTCGTGCGATGTAATGAATGACCTCGCCACCGCCCGTGGAGTGCCCAATATGGATAGCCTTTTGCACTCCGAGATGGCTAACAACCGCCGCTACATCGTCAGCGTAGTGATCCATGTCATGCCCATCCCACACCTGGCTGGATCGCCCATGTCCGCGACGGTCGTGAGCAACAACTCGAAATCCCTTCGCTAAAAAGAACAGCATCTGGGCATCCCAGTCGTCGCTACTCAGTGGCCACCCATGGTGGAAGAAAACCACCTGCGCATCCTTCGGCCCCCAATCCTTATAGAAAATTTCGACTCCGTCTTTTGTTGTGACATAACCCATTTTCGTATCTCCTGTGATCATGCAGATTACGAGGCTGCCAACGATGGCAGAGCGCCTTCACTCACGACAGGGGCACACCCTAAAAGCCGCTAGCGTCAAACCCTACAGCGCCGCGCCATGGCGAACTTACTAGCCGATGTGTACGAGTGTTACCCTGGCCGCTAACCCACTCTAGGATTGAAGTAGGCTTTAAGGTCAAATTGTTTTTAGCTGCATAAACAGAGCACCCAATCGACATCGCACCCTGTGGTATCTATTCAGAACCCGCTCCAACGGCCCCTCCCAAACTGCGTGCCGTTGTACTGCATTGCGCATGAGTAAACCGCTACCACACATAGGGCTGCGTTGAACGTCACCTTGCTGGCCGGACGACTATCCAGGTCATAACGGCGCCGTTTTTGCCACTTGGGTTACAGAATCATCATGAAATAGCGTTGAAGATCCATTATCTGCTGCAGCCGATGCGTCAGCCAACTAAGATACGCAATGGACACAATCAGCCCTGCGACAAGAAACTGTTATATCTATGCCTGCAAGTCGTGCTATCTCTACCTTCACGCCGGGACGCGCCTTTGTCAGCCGCAAGAACGCCATTGCCTGGTGTCTTGCTGCGATCGTGCTGCTGGCAACCGTGCTGGTCTGGCAGTATCAGAATGAGCGCGAGCGCGACGCAGCGGACCGTGAGTTCACCCTGCTGACCAACGACATCGCCCAGGCGATCCGCAAGCGCATGATTCACCACGAGCAGATACTGCTCGGTGGCGCAGGCCTGATGGATGCCAGTGGGCAGGTATCGCGCAACGAATGGCGCATCATGGTCGAGCGCTTGCGGTTGGCTGAGAATTACCCTGGCATCCTCGGTGTCGGTTACGCACAGGTGGTCCCCCCGTTGACGCTGGAGGCCTTTGAAAGCGCCGTGCGCGCTGAAGGCTTCGCCGATTTTGCGGTGCACCCCCCAGGGCCGCGCCCCTTCTATACCGCCGTTCTCTATCTGGAGCCCTTCCAGGGGCGGAATCTCGCAGCCTTTGGCTACGACATGTTTTCCGAACCGGTTCGTCGCCAAGCCATGCAGGCTGCCACCGAGAGCGGCGAAACGCGCGTGACCGGGCCGGTGCGCCTACTGCAAGAGACCCATGGTGAGGTACAGGCCGGGATTCTCATGTACACGCCCATCTATCATCGCGGCGCGTCGCTAAATACCTCCGAGCAACGCCAACGCGCTTTGCGCGGATTTATCTACAGCCCTTATCGCATGGGTGATCTGCTCGATGGCATCCTCGGCTCACGCACTCCAGGGGTGCGCTATCGCATCACTGATACAGCAGACGGTCTGGAGTTTCCCCAGCTGTACAGCGACCTGACTCCGGGCAGCGAAAAAGCGCTTTACCAGCGCAGTCTGAACTTGCAATTCTACGGCCGCGACTGGCGTCTGGACTTCGCCAGCACTCCCAACTTTGAACGCAGTTCTGCCGCCAGCCCCTGGATATTACTACTGGGGCTGGCCGCTGCCCTGTTGCTGTTCGCCCTCGCCTCCATGCTGGTGCTGCGCCGCGAGCAGGCCGAGCGCATTGCCCATCAGATGACCCGCAAGCTACGCGCCAGCAATGATGCGCTGCGGCTAAGCGAGGAGCGTAAACGTCTGGCGTTGCAGGGTAGCAATGACGGCTGGTGGGACGTCGATATGCAGAGCTGGCAGTTCATGGCCTCAGACCGGGCCTGGCAGATGATCGGCTATCCGCCCCAGGGCGAAGCCCACTCGCTGCACCGATGGCAGTCGGTGCTGGTACCGCAAGCTCGCCATGAACTGCTGAGCACCTTGCGCGAAGTCATGCAGTCCGAGCGGGACACTTTTTCGGTTGAAACCCGCTTGACCCATCAAGGCGGCCAGAGCATTCCAGTGTTGCTGCGCGGCATCATTCAGCGCGACGAACAAGGCAAAGCCCTGCGCGTCAGCGGGACCATGCTTGACCTGACCGAATCCAAGCGTGTGGAGCAGCTCAAGAGTCAATTTGTCTCCACGGTCAGTCACGAGCTGCGCACTCCCCTCACCTCCATTTCAGGCGCCCTGGCAATCGTCAATAGCGGCACCCTCGGAGAAGTACCAGAAGCGATGGCGCGCATGCTGACCATTGCCGAGAGCAATAGCCAGCGTCTGAATTTACTGATCAACGACCTGCTCGACATGGAGAAACTGGCAGCAGGCAAGATGAAATTTGACATGCGCCCCTATGCCCTGACCGAGCTGATAGACGAAGCACTGAACGCCAACCAGGCGTTCGCCATCAGCCGCGATATCACACTGAAGCGCGAGGGCGACTGCCATTGCTGGGTACGGGTGGACAGCATGCGCCTGCACCAGATACTCAACAACTATCTCTCCAATGCCATCAAGTTCTCGCCCGCTGGCAGCGTGGTCACCGTGGCCATTGAACGACTGGGCGAACAGGTGCAGATAAATGTCATCGACCAGGGTGAGGGCATCCCGCTGGCCTTCCAGTCGCAGATATTCAGTAAATTCGCCCAGGCAGACGGCTCGGATCGCCGCGAACAGGCAGGCACAGGCCTCGGCCTGGCGATTACTCGCGAGCTGGCTCAGCAAATGGACGGTGAGGTTGGGTTCAGCTCCCTGCCAGAGCATGGCGCTACCTTCTGGCTACGCCTGCCGATTGAAGCTGAAGATGGCGAGTCTGCCGAGCGTGATGGTTCCGACGGCTCACGCGCCATCCTGATCCTCGATGATGACCCCATGATCGCTGACTTTATCGCGCTCATCGTGCGCAAGTCGGGCTATGAGGCCACTACCGCCAACAGTGTGTTGGAGGCACGCGGCTACCTTAGGGAACACACATACGCCGCACTGTTAACCGACCTGCGACTACAGGACGGCCACGGCCTGACCCTGATCCGCGACTTGCGTACGGACCAGACAACAGCTGCGCTGCCCATTCTGGTGGTATCGGCTTACTGTGAGGAAGGCCAGCGCCTGCTGTACAACGGCAACGCTGAAGATACGGCTATCGCCTGGCTGGACAAGCCGGTGAATGAGAAAAAACTGGTCGGGATTCTGGAGGAGCTACTGCAACGGGCAAGAACAGCGGCCACGCGCTAACGCGTGACCGCTCGGCAGGCTCAGAGAGCAGCCAAGGCCGCCTCGTAGTTCGGCTCCTGGCCAATCTCACTGACCAGCTCACTGTGCAGCACCTTATCGTCCTCATCCAGTACCACGACGGCGCGGGCTGTCAGACCAGCCAGAGGCCCATTCTCGATATCTACGCCGTAGGCACGTACGAACTCACGTCCACGCATGGTAGACAGGTTTACCACGTTATCCAGGCCTTCTGCACCGCAAAAACGCGCCTGGGCAAAGGGCAGATCAGCTGAGATGCACAGAACGACCGTGTTGTTCAACGCGCTGGCCTTGCTGTTGAAGGTGCGTACCGACGTGGCGCAGGTCGGTGTGTCGACGCTTGGGAAGATGTTCAGAATCTTGCGCTTGCCCGCCAGGCTTGCGAGGCTGACATCGGACAAGTCTTTGGCAACCAGGCTGAAGGCCGGCGCGTTGTCGCCCTTGGCCGGAAACTGGCCGCCTACGGAAATCGGGTTACCGCGCAAAGTGACGCTAGACATGATGACTCCTTGAACGTGCCTTGGCACGAGATGGGTGTTGGTGCCTGCCGCCCCGAACTGGGCCGCGCTAAAAGTCGATACGATAGAAGAAATCCAGCGAGCTGGCAAAGCCGCTTACCGCCTCCAGGTACAACCTGCGCGTCAATTCATAGCGCAGGGCCAGTTGGTTGGCTGGCTCAAACACTCCTACACCATAGCGCACGCTGAGCTTGTCGGTAATGCTGCCGCTGGCCACCACCTGGGTTTCATTGCCGCTGCCTTCGGCCTCGACGGCAAAGTCTTCCAGCCCCAGGGCATTCCCAATGCCGCGGGTAATCGGCGCGCCGCCGGCCAGGCCCAGCCCAAGTGCGGCTTGAGCCAGCAGGTTGTTGTCCCCCTCCTCGCCCAATGGACGGCCGAGAATCAGGTATGACATGGCTTCCTGCTGGGACATGCCAGGCTCCGAGAAGACCTCCGACTTGGGACTGGTGGCGTTACCAGTGATGCGCAGGCCGGCGATCACATCATCAACCTCGCGAATCGCCTCAACATTCAGATAGGGTTGGCTGATAGGGCCGGAAAACAGCAGCAACGCCCGGCGCAGCTTGAGTTCCTGACCAAGACGGCGGAACTCGCCATCGAGTATCCGCAGGTCACCATTGGCGGTCAGGTTTTCCTGCACTTCCAGTTGGCCGCTCAAACGACCACGCAAACCGAAAGCGCTGAGCCTCAACTGATCGCCGATATTGAGTTTGACGCGGGCCGAAACCCCCAGACCCGCCGTCTCCTCTTCTGGCTCCTGGCCGACAATGACTACGTCGGGGGACACCTTGACTGCGCTGGCAGGCAACTCCCGCACGCGGATGTCACCCTCCGGAATCGCCAATTCACCACTGATCTGCAGGCTTTCGTTGTGCAGCGCAATTTGCAGGTCTGGTGCAACTTGCAACTGCGCGTAGGGCTCGACAAGCACCGGCAACGCATTGCCTTTGAGCTGCAGAGCTACATCCAGCGGCGCCCAGCCGACTTGCCCGGTCAGGCTGCCCTGGCCTTGCTCTCCGCTACGCCAGCGGCCGTCCAGCTGTGCCTGGGTGCCGTCAATACGGATATCGGCCTGCAACTGCTCTAGACTGATCGGCAGGTTACGGCCTGACACCAGCCCTTCGCGTAACGTCAACAACCCGGTTACCACCGGCTCGCTCAAGGCCCCAGCCAATGTACCGGCACCGTTGAGGGTCAGCTGCAGCTCGTCCACATCGGGGAGCATCGGGCGCAGAAAGTCCAGCTTGAGGTCGCTCAGTTCATAGTCGCCTGACAGGCTCTGGGCGCCCGCCGGATCGGCAATGTCGGCATTAACCGCCAGCCGACCGATCACATCACTGCTGAGCAGCAGCTGAGTGCTGGCAATGCGCGCTTGCAGCTGGGTATCCAACGCCAGCTGTTGGTAGGGGAAGTCCATCAGGTCATCGCCATCACGCACCTGGATAACACCGTCGTTGCTGCGCACGACCACCTTGCCAACCGGCGCCTTGCCCGGCGTCTGACTGAGCTCCACCTGAGCGTCGAGCAGGCCCTGCCAGCTAAAGTCCTCCGGTAGCCAGGGCTGCAGGTCGGCCAGATCAAAGGCTTGCAGGCGCACGTCCAGCTTGCGCTCTGGCATCAGCGTCTGCTGTTCGTTAAAGCACAGCCGGGCTTCAGACTGCTGCCAGCAATGCCCGGAAAGCTGCAGCCGGCCATCGCTCAGGCGGTAGTCGATGTTGGCCGCCTCCTGCATCACCAGCTGGACGTGCTGGTAGCCTAGCTCGCCTCGATTCAGGGTGCCGCGCCATTGACTGTCGCTCAGCGCACCGTCAAGTTGCAGGTCTGCATCGGCCACGCCGTTGTGCAGCTGCAGCGCCAGCTGATGTGCAGCACGGTTGCCGGTAACATCCAGCTGCAAGTCGCCTATCAGGGTACCCGCACTGCGCAGCCCATTAGCCGACAGCGCCAAGCGCAGGGGTAGCAGCTCGCTGAGGGTAACGCTGGCATCCAGACTGAGCGCATCGAGCCCCTGCTCATCCATGCCAACCCCCTCCCCGCGCAAGGCGGCACTCAGCTGCGGCGCTGCGCTGCTGCCAGCTAGCTGGAGATCGCCGACCACACTGCCCTGCAGACCCGGCCAGAGCGTTGCCAGGCGGTCAAGTTGCAAATTGAAGCGGCCGGTTACCTGCTGCCCCCAGCGAGCACTGCCGTCAATACGGTTCTCGCCCTGCCGCACCCGTAGTTCAGGCAGCAGCCAGTCATTGGCCGGCTTGTCCAGACGACCCGTGATGGACAGCGGCTGGCGCCGCAGTGTGCCGCTGATATCCCAATCCGCCTGCAGTTGCAGTTGCAGTTGCTCGCCGCCCAAGCGACCGCTGCTGTTAAGCTGCCCGTTCAGAGCACCAGGCAAGGCCGCAACAAATACCGCAGGGTCGATACCTTGCAGACGAAAGCGACCATCCCAGGCCAGCGCGGGCTGCAAGGTGAGATCGACCTCACCACTCGCTTCGCCCGCGTCAGTCAGTAACTGCAGCGGACTGATCTTCAGCTGATGCTGATTGCCTGCAACCTCGGCTTTGACATTGACCTGTTCACCCGCAACGCCGGTCAGCCGCCCCTGCAGGCTCGCATTGACCTCCTCACCCTGCAGCTGCGCGCTCACGGCGAGCTGCTGCAGCACCACCTCGCCGGTGCCCACCGGGTACAACCATTGCCAGGGGAAGGCATCCATGGCCAGATCGGCGCTAGCTTGCAGACCATCAGACCAGCTGGCGTCTGCCTGCAGCGACAGTCGTCTGGCAGGTTCGTCTGCCACCTTCATCTGCAGGGCCAACAACGGCGCTCCTCGGGTGTTTACCTCAGCATCCAAGGCCAGAGTGACAGCGCCCCCTTCGCCCGGCAGGCTGGAGCTGGCTTGCAGTAGATAACCGTCCTCAAGGTTGCCCTTTATTTGCAGCAGCAGGTCGTTAAGCGTCAGCGATTCAGGCAAGCTGGCGAGCGCCAAAAAAGGCTCGCCCTGCCAGCGCAAACTGACTGGGTAACCGGGCTCAAACAGATTGGCCTCGCCACTTAACTTGCCTGGCAAGTAGCCACGGCTGCCAACATTCAGCGACAGTGCCCGCAGGTCACCCGCGGCCCTTGCATGCACGGTCCAATCGCGGCCGTCGACGGGCGGCAGATTGGCATCGGCGGTTAGCTGCAGCGGCCAGTCACCGCGCGTTTGCAGGCTGCCGTAAAGCTGCCAGTCCAGATCGGGGCCAACCCCAGAGAAGCGTTCAATTACCACCTGATCGCCACTCGCCCGCACCACCAGATCCAGTTCGCTGAGCAGCGCAGTTTCGCCATCCAGCGATAGCTCGCCAAGGTAAAGCTCGCCAATCTCCAGCCCAAGAGGCAGTTGCACCTCTGGCAAACTAAAGGGGGCCGGCTCTTCTTCGCTCTCGCTGGCTTCACTGATCACCACCACGCGCTCGACCACCAGCCGGTCCAGGCACAGGGTTTTGCCGAACAAACAGGCGGGCGTCCAGCGCAAGGTTGCATTGTCGATTTGCAGGTTGAGCGTGTCATCGCGCCAGGCAATTAGCGAAAAATCCCAGCCATGCCATAAATCGCCCTGTTCAAAGCCCAGCTCCAGCCTCGGCTCCAGCGCCTCAACCTTGGCGAACAACCAGCGATTGACCTGTTCGCTGGCCAGCAGAAAGCCCAGCAGTATCGGCAGGAACAACAGGATAAACAGACCGCGTACCAGCGCCCTGAACAGAAAACGGCTCACAGTTCAGGCCCCATGGAAAAGTGAATTTTGTAGCCTTCGTCCGGGTCCGATAACGACCTAGCCAGGTCAACGCGAATCGGGCCGATCGGCGAGACCCAGCGGACACCCACGCCGACACTGGTTTTCAGCGGATCGGTCAGCGAGTCGATGGCGTTACCGTAGTCAACGAAGGTCGCAGCTCGCCACTTGTCGATGAATTCGTACTGGTACTCTGCGGTACTGGCGATCAGGTAGCGCCCGCCGACCGTTTCGTCAGTGCTGTCGACCGGTGACAGACTCTGATAGTCGTAGCCTCGAATGCTCTGATCGCCGCCGGCGAAAAAGCGCAGCGACGGCGGGATGCTGGAAAAGTCGTTGGTAGCCACCGCACCCAGCGCCAGGCGACCAAACAACCGGTGGTTATCAAAGGCCGTATACAGTCCCTTGACCTGCCCCATGACCCGGGCAAAGTCGACGGTTGAGAGAACGCCTTCCTTTGCGCCCTGCACATCCATCAGCACGCTGTAGCCGCGGCTGGGGTCAACGCCGCCAGTCGCTTGGGTGCGTTGCAATACCAGGCTCGGAATCAGTAGCGTGGATGTACCAGAGTCGTCGCCCAGCGAGAAGATCTCATTCTGCAGGCGAAGGCCAATGGTGCGCTGCCAGCCACTCTCCAGGCGAGTATTGAGCTCCGCACCGACTGCCAGACTACGGGTCTCAACGTCATCAATGTCTTCGTGTTGCCAGCCCACGAAATAGCGCAGATTGTTGTCGATGGGCGGATCAAGCGGCACTTGGTAAAAGGCGGTGATTTCCTGACGCGGCGCCGACAGCTCCATATTGGCACCACGGCTATGCCCCTTGGGGTTGACCCAGTGCTGATCCCAGCTGAGCTTGCCGCGCACACCCACGTCGGTTGAAAAACCGCCACCAAGGCCCAGCGAGTGCGGGTCACGCTCGGTAATTTCCACCTGCACGGGAACGTCTTGTCCGCTCGCCTTATCCACCGGGGCTGTCACTAGTACGCCATTGAAGTAGCCGCTGGACAGCAGGTCCTGGTTCAGTTCACCAACCAGATCTGCGTCATAGGGTACGCCGGGCTCAAATGGCACCATGCGCTCCAGCAGCTCCGGGTCAAAGATGGTTTCGGAGAAATGGACCTGGCCCAAGCGGTAACGTGGGCCGGTGTCGTACTGGATATCAATGTCGGCGCGATTACTTTCCAGATCAACGCGCAGCTCGTGCTTGAGGTATTGCCCCTCAAAGTAACCATAGCGAAGCGCGCGGTTGTTGATCTGCGACTTTACCCCTTCATAGCGGCCATGATTTAGCACCGCGCCCGGGGTCAGCAGCGCGGCAGTGGGGAGCAAGAAGGCGTCTGTGTTCTGGCCCGGCCCCATAATCTCGATGGACACCTGGCCCAGACGTACCGGTTCGCCCAGCTCAACGCGCACCTGCAATACGGGAGCGTCGTCGGTGCCACCGATGCTCAGCGAATTGCGCGTGTGATAATAGCCGAGCGCCTGAGCCGCCAACGTAGCCTGCTCTTCAATATGGCGAAACTGCCGCTCCAGCGCTTGCCGGCTATCATCATCGACCGTGCCGATATAAGCCTCAATGTTCTCGCGGACTGCTTTTTTTGCCGGTACCACAGTAACTTTCAGGCTGGCCTGCGCCCCGAACGCAACCAACAATAAACCAACCAATAATATCGCGCGCCCCATGAGCTCCTTCCCGGCAACATCAGCAGACAGATGCTAGCACGATAAGGCCTTAACCGCCGTGCTCAAACGCCCGCTTTTGGGCTACCCTAGCACTCGAAAACTGCGAATAGGCCGATCCGCTGCGCCGCCCCTGTACGGAGGCGTTTCATTCCCTGACACGGACACATAAATGAAGATTGTATCCTTCAACATCAACGGCTTGCGGGCCAGACCTCACCAACTGAAAGAGCTTGTCGAGCGCCACGCCCCCGAGGTTATTGGCCTGCAGGAAACCAAGGTAGATGATCCGCAGTTTCCGCTGGCTGAGGTCGAAGCGCTTGGTTATCACGTTGCGTTCCACGGTCAAAAGGGACACTACGGCGTAGCCCTGCTAACCCGGGAGCAACCGCTTTGGGTACGCAAGGGCTTCCCCGGCGATACCGAGGACGCGCAACGCCGGATGATCAGTGCTGCCGTGCCCTGCGCCGACGGCGAACCGCTGATTGTCTTCAATGGTTACTTTCCCCAGGGCGAAAGCCGCGACCACCCGGTGAAGTTCCCTGCCAAGGAGAAGTTCTACGCTGACCTGCAAGCGCACCTGGAGGCTGACTTCACCCCTGATCAGCGCATTGCGATCATCGGCGACATGAACATCTCCGATACCGACGCCGATATCGGCATTGGGGCGGCTAACGCCAAACGCTGGCTGCGCACTGGCAAATGCAGTTTCCTGCCGGAGGAGCGCGCCTGGCTACAACGTCTGAAAGACTGGGGGCTGATCGACAGCTTCCGCCATCTTCACCCCGATACAGATGACCGCTTCAGCTGGTTTGATTACCGCAGCCGCGGCTTTGAGGACGACCCCAAGCGCGGCCTGCGTATCGACCTGATTTTGGCAAGCCGAGGACTGGCCGAGCGCTGCCTGGAAAGTGATGTCGACTATGACATCCGTAGCATGGAAAAGCCCTCAGACCACGCACCCATCTGGACCCGCTTCGATCTTTAGACACAAAAAACGGCGCGCCCCATCAAGGGCGCGCCGCTCAGTTTAGCGACAGGTGCAATCAAGCCATTTCCGCTTCCGGCACCTCGATTTCCAGCTCTCCGTCGCGCAGCGTTACATGCACGGTTCCGCCCTGCTCCGCCAACTCCCCAAACAGAATCTGCTCGGCCAGCGGCCGCTTGATCTTGTCCTGAATCAGCCGCGCCATCGGGCGGGCACCCATCATTGGGTCGTAGCCGTGCTCGGCCAACCAGTTGCGCGCTTCCTCGTCCACATCCAGCAGCACGTGCTTGTCTTCCAGCTGGGCCTGCAACTCGGTGAGGAATTTGTCGACCACAAACTTGATGCTCTCATGGGTCAGACGGCCAAACTGAATGATGGCATCCAGCCGGTTACGGAACTCAGGCGTAAAGGCCTTCTTGATGATCTCCATCCCATCAGTGCTGTGGTCCTGCTGAGTAAAGCCGATGGACGCACGCGACATGGTCTCGGCCCCCGCGTTAGTGGTCATTACGATGATCACATTACGGAAGTCCGCCTTACGGCCGTTGTTGTCAGTCAGCGTACCGTGATCCATCACCTGCAGCAGCAGGTTGAAGACTTCCGGGTGCGCCTTCTCGATTTCATCCAGCAGCAGCACGCAGTGCGGGCTCTTGGTCACCGCCTCGGTCAGCAAGCCGCCCTGATCGAAACCAACATAGCCCGGAGGTGCGCCAATCAGACGAGACACCGTATGCCGCTCCATGTACTCGGACATGTCAAAGCGCAGCAGCTCAACACCCAGGCTCTTGGCCAACTGCCGCGTGACCTCGGTCTTGCCCACACCGGTGGGGCCGGCGAACAGGAAGGAACCAACAGGCTTGTCGGCCGACTTGAGCCCAGCGCGCGACAGTTTGATCGCCGTTGACAGCGCCTCGATGGCACCGTCCTGACCGAAGACCACCAGCTTGAGGTCACGCTCCAGGTTCTTCAGCAGTTCCTTGTCGCTGGACGAGACGTGCTTTGGCGGGATGCGCGCAATCTTGGCGACAATGGCTTCCACCTCAGCAACATCAATGAATTCCGGGCGATTCTCCGGCAACTGCAACCGCTGATAAGCGCCCGCCTCATCAATCACATCAATCGCCTTGTCGGGCATGTGGCGGTCATTGATATACCGGCTGGCCAGCTCTGCCGCCACCTTGAGCGCTTCGTCGGTGTAACGGATACCATGGTGATCCTCAAAGCGGCTCTTCAACCCCTTGAGAATCTGAATGGTATCGCTGACTGACGGCTCGACCACGTCGACCTTCTGGAAGCGGCGGGCCAGCGCGCGGTCCTTCTCGAAAATACCGCGAAACTCCTGGAAGGTAGTGGAGCCAATGCAACGGATCTCGCCGGAAGACAGCAGCGGCTTTAGCAGGTTGGAGGCATCCATCACCCCGCCAGAAGCCGCACCCGCACCAATGATGGTGTGAATTTCATCGATAAATAGGATGGCGTGCGGACGTTTCTTCAGCGCCTTGAGTAGCGCCTTGAAGCGCTTCTCGAAGTCACCGCGGTACTTGGTGCCGGCCAGCAGCGCCCCCAGATCGAGCGAATACACCACTGCCTCGGACAGGGTGTCCGGCACCTCACCGTCAACAATGCGCTTGGCCAGCCCTTCGGCAATGGCGGTTTTACCCACGCCAGCCTCACCGACCAACAGCGGGTTGTTCTTACGCCGGCGCATAAGAATCTGCGCCACGCGCTCGACTTCAGATGCGCGCCCGACGAGCGGGTCAATCCGCCCCTTGCGCGCCTGCTCGTTCAAATTACTGGCGTAGGACTCCAAGGGGTTGCTGGCGGTCGCGCCTTCGGCACCCTCTTCTTCAACACTGTCTTGCTCATCGCTGAGCTGCTCGGCATCGCCCTGGACCTTGGAAATACCGTGGGAGATGAAATTGACGATATCGATACGCGCAATCTGCTGTTGCTTGAGAAAGAAAACCGCCTGGCTCTCCTGCTCACTAAAAATCGCGACCAGCACATTGGCGCCGCTGACCTCGCCCTTGCCCGAACTTTGGACATGGAATACTGCGCGCTGCAATACCCGTTGAAACCCCAACGTCGGTTGAGTCTCGCGCTCCTGATCCTGCTTGGGAATCAGCGGCGTGGTGGAGTCGATAAATTCAGTCAGCTCGCGACGCAGACGCTCCAGATCTGCCCCACAGGCGTTGAGCACATCCACCGCCGCCTGGTTATCCAGCAGTGCCAGCAACAGGTGTTCGACGGTCATGAACTCATGCCGCTTGTTGCGCGCTTCCTTGAATGCCAGATTCAGGGTGATTTCGAGATCTCTGTTGAGCATGTTGCCACCTCGTATGCGATGCAAATCGCCTTGTTACGCTTCCCGTTCAATCTGACACATCAACGGGTGCTGGCATTCCCTCGCGTAGTCATTCACTTCTGCTGCCTTGCTCTCGGCAATGTCACGGGTATAGATACCGCAAACCGCCCTGCCCTCAGTATGCACCTTCAGCATAATCTGTGTGGCGCTTTCCCGGTTGTGGGAAAAAAAACGCTCAAGTACCTCCACAACAAAGTCCATTGGGGTGTAGTCGTCATTGAGCATAATGACCTTATAGCGAGACGGCGGCTTGAGCTGGGGCTTGCTGGTCTCGACCGCCAGGCCGTGATCATCATCGTGCTCGGGCTCCACTGGTCCCTGCTGTAAGGTTAGTTGAAAATCCGTCATTGAAAACATCTGCTGTTTCACTGGTTGGGGGCCGTTCATCTGCACCGCTTATCGCAAAACTGCGCACTGGTACACAGGATTCCCGGGCCTGGCTTGACTTGCTCTGAATCGTTGTTGAAAGTGTAGAGGTGCGCGACTGACCAGTCACCATTTACATGCCCGGTGATATTCCGGTCAGCTATCAGCGCGGACACTCACATGAAGTGACAGGCTATCAGAGGGATGCAGTATGGAGAACGGTAAGGTCAAATGGTTCAACAATGCCAAAGGTTATGGATTCATCGTAGCCAACGGCCGGGACGAGGACCTCTTTGCGCATTATTCGGCCATCCAGATGGACGGTTATAAAACGCTCAAGGCCGGGCAGCCGGTTCAATTCGACATCATCCAAGGCCCCAAGGGCCTGCACGCCATCAATATCCAGTCTGCCAGCGAACACGCTAGCAAGAAAGAAGACGAAATTGAAGGCACCGCTGCCAGCTATGCACACCAATAGCCAGAGCGCGTAACAGCGTCATCAGATACAACAAAGCCGGCGATTGCCGGCTTTGTTGTATGCAGTGCCGAAGCGGGCTGCCTGGCAGCCCGCTTCACCTTACATCGCGCCGATGACGTCGTCGCCAAACTCGGAGCACTTACGCAGGGTCGCACCGTCCATCAGACGCTCAAAGTCATAAGTGACCGTCTTGTTCGCGATAGCGCCGTTAACACCCTTGATGATCAGGTCAGCCGCTTCAACCCAGCCCATGTGGCGGAGCATCATTTCAGCAGACAGGATCACAGAACCCGGGTTGACCTTGTCCTGGCCAGCGTACTTCGGCGCAGTACCGTGGGTCGCTTCGAACATGGCAACCGAGTCAGACAGGTTGGCGCCCGGAGCAATACCGATACCACCCACTTCAGCAGCCAGCGCGTCAGACAGGTAGTCACCGTTCAGGTTCAGGGTAGCGATTACGTCGTACTCTGCCGGACGCAGCAGGATTTGTTGCAGCATGGCGTCAGCAATGACGTCCTTGACTACAACGTTCTTGCCGGTGTTCGGGTTCTTGAACTGCATCCACGGACCACCGTCCAGCAGCTCAGCGCCAAATTCGTCACGCGCGACTTCGTAACCCCAATCCTTGAAGGCACCTTCGGTGAACTTCATGATGTTGCCCTTGTGCACCAGGGTCAGGGAGTCACGGTCGTTGTCGACAGTGTATTGCAGCGCTTGGCGTACCAGACGCTTGGTGCCTGCTTCAGAAACCGGCTTGATACCGATACCGCACATGTCGGTGAAACGGATCTTCTTGACGCCCATCTCTTCGGTCAGGAACTTGATGACCTTCTCGGCTTCCGGGGTGCCGGCTTTCCATTCAACACCGGCGTAGATGTCTTCGGAGTTCTCGCGGAAGATAACCATGTCGACGTCACCCGGCTTCTTGACCGGGCTCGGCACGCCTTCAAACCAGCGAACCGGACGCTGACAAACATACAGGTCCAGCTCCTGACGCAGCGCAACGTTGAGCGAGCGAATACCACCGCCTACCGGGGTGGTCAGCGGGCCCTTGATGGAAACAACATATTCCTTAACGGCATCCAGCGTTTCAGCCGGCAGCCAAGTGTCCTGATCGTAAACCTGGGTGGCTTTCTCACCGGCATAGACTTCCATCCAGGAAATCTTGCGCTTACCGGCGTAGGCCTTCTCAATCGCCGCGTCGACGACTTTGATCATGACCGGGGAAATGTCGTAACCGATTCCGTCGCCCTCGATGAAGGGAATGATCGGGTTATCGGGTACGTTCAGGGAAAGGTCGGCATTAACGGTAATTTTGTCGCCGCTGGCCGGCACCTGGATCTTTTGGTATCCCATCTTTGACTCCGTTTGTGTTGTCGTTGCACTGACAGCGACGCGGGCGGATAACCCTCGGCGCGCCATTGAATACGGATTTTCAGCGGCGTTATTGTTGTAGTTTTCCTACAGATTGTCACGCACTTTTGTCTACAACCTCGCCGCACCACTGCAGAACCCCCTATATGCCGGGGCATATCACGGGAGATTCATAAAAAATATGTAGTAACACTACAACCTGCACTACACCTGCAGCCATTCAGCATCCTAGCCGCTTTCCTCGGCTTTACCAAAGCCAGCTTCACCGCTCGGACGCTTTACGCTACCCTATTGCACCTGCCGAGGAGCCGCGATGCGCTTTTTACCCCACGTCACCGTCGCCACCATCGTCGAGCATCAGTCACGCTTTCTGATGGTCGAAGAAAAACGTGACGGACGTATTGTGCTAAATCAACCGGCCGGCCATCTCGAAGCCAATGAAACCCTGTTGCAGGCAGCCACCCGAGAAACGCTTGAGGAGACGGGTTGGCACGTCGAGCTCCAGGCGGTAATCGGCATCTATCTTTTCCAGGCCGCCAACGGTGAAACTTATCAGCGCGTGTGCTTTAGCGCCAAGCCTATCAGCCACGACGGCGAGCGGCCGCTGGACGAAGGTATTATCCGGGCCCGCTGGATGACACTGGACGAGATTGTCGACAATCAATCACACCTGCGCAGCTACCTGGTCGCCGATTGCATTCGGGATTACTTGAACAAACCGCATTATTCACTGGATCTTATTCGCTGACATGTCTATTCAGGCCAATACGCCCAACTCCGAAATCCGCGTCATCGTCGGTATGTCCGGCGGCGTCGACTCCTCTGTCTCTGCGGCCCTGCTGCTGGAACAGGGCTATCAGGTAGAAGGCCTGTTCATGAAGAACTGGGACGAGGACGACGGCACCGAGTACTGCACCGCGAAGGAAGATCTAGCGGACGCTCAGGCCGTTAGCGACCGGCTGGGTATCAAGCTGCACACGGCCAACTTTGCCGCTGAGTATTGGGATAACGTGTTTGAGCACTTCCTCGAAGAGTACAAAGCTGGCCGCACACCCAACCCGGACATCCTCTGTAACCGCGAGATCAAGTTCAAGGCGTTTCTCGACTATGCCCTGAGTCTGGGCGCAGACCTGATTGCCACCGGGCACTACGTGCGCCGCGGCGAGCGCGACGGCCAGACCCTGTTGTTGCGTGGTATCGACAACAACAAGGACCAGAGCTACTTCCTGCACGCCGTTGGCGCCGAGCAGATCGCGCGGACGCTGTTCCCGGTCGGCGAACTGGAAAAGCCGGAGGTACGCCGCATTGCCGAGCGCTATGAGTTGGCCACTGCCCGCAAGAAAGACTCCACCGGTATCTGCTTTATCGGTGAGCGCCGCTTCAGCGACTTTCTCAAACAGTACCTGCCAGCCCAGCCCGGCGATATAGAAACCACCGATGGCACCGTCATCGGCCGCCACGTTGGCCTGATGTATCACACCATCGGTCAACGCCAGGGCTTGGGTATCGGCGGCCTGCAAGGCGCCAGTGACGACCCTTGGTATGTGCTTAAAAAGGATCTGACGCGCAACGTGCTGGTCGTCGGTCAGGGCAACAACCACCCGTGGTTGTTCTCCGATGCCCTCACCTGCTCGTCGATTTACTGGGTCAATGAACTCGACGTCACCGAGCCCGTACGCCTAACCGCCAAGGTCCGCTACCGTCAGGCGGATCAAGCCTGCACGCTGGAAAAGACCACCAGCGGTTACCTGGTTCGTTTTGACGAGCCACAGCGCGCGGTAACGCCGGGGCAGTCTCTGGTGCTGTATCAAGGCGACGTGTGCCTGGGCGGCGGCGTGATTGAAACCGCCATTGCCAGCGAGGCTACCGCGTGAGCCAGCTTACCGATCAGGTCATCGCCCTGGGCGCCACCTTTGAAGCGGGCATACAGGTGGACCAACTGGCACGCAGCGGCAAGCTCAGCGAAGGGCCGACCAGCTGCCTGGTTGCGAGCATCCTCAACCGCTCACCCGACCGCGTACTGGACGTCTACGGCGGCAGCCACCATCAGATCCGCCGCGGCCTGCAGGCCCTTGAGGCCATGCTGGAGCGTGATACCGCCGCGTTGCAACGCGATGCTCTGCGCTACGTCATGAACCTGCTGACTCTGCAGCGCCAACTGGCCAAGCGCGACGACATGCTGCAGGTGCTGGGCCAACGCATCGCCCAGGCAGAACACCAGGTCGAGCATTTTGGCCTGCTGCACGACAACGTCATGGCCTCACTTGGCAGCACCTATCAGGACACCATCAGCACCCTGCGCCTGCGTATCCAGGTCCATGGCGACATGCGCTACCTGCAGCAGCCAGAGGTGGCCAATCGGGTACGCACGCTACTGCTGGCCGGCATCCGTTCCGCCACCCTGTGGCGACAGCTGGGTGGCCACCGCTGGCAGCTGCTGCTGCAGCGTCGCAAGCTGCTGGACGCCACCCGCGCGGTGCTGCGTGGTTGAGAGCGTCCGCCTCGACCAACCGCGCCGCGGCGCCCTGCTGCTGGCCCTGTCCGGGCTGCTGTTCGCCATCATGGGCGTACTCATTCGCGAGGTCTCGACCGGCGTCAACAACGAGACCGTCGTGTTTGCCCGCAACCTGATTGGCGTTTTCTACTTTCTGCCGCTGATGCTGATTCGTGGCTTTGCCCCGTTCCGCACCCAGCGCCTGGGCAGTCATTTTCTGCGCACCTTCTACGGCCTGGGCGCGATGTACTGCTTTTTCTACGCCATTGCCCATCTGCCACTGGCTGATGCCATGGTGTTTACCTACGCCGCACCGGTATTCACCCCGGTACTGGCCTGGTGGTGGCTGAAAGAGAGCCTGACCGGGCGCATGATGCTATCGGTCGCCATCGGCTTTGTTGGCGTCATTCTGGTCGCCAAGCCCACTGGCGCGCTGTTTGACCCGAAAGCACTTGCCGGTGTCGCCGCCAGCCTGCTGGCAGCCTGCGCCTTCGTATCGATTCGCGCCATGAGCGACAGTGAGCCGGCGACCCGCATCGTCTTCTACTTTGCGAGTTTCTCCACGCTGCTATCGGCCATTCCGCTGCTGTGGGCCTATCAGCCGCTGACCCTGCAACAACTCGGCCTGCTGACCGCGATCGGCATCGTGGCGACCACCAGCCAGCTGGTTATGTCGCGCGCCTACGCACTGGCGCCGCCAGGCAAAATCGGCCCGTTGAGCTATTTGGCGATTGTCTTCTCCGGCGCCTTCGCCTGGGTCTTGTGGGACGAGCTGCCGGGCTGGTCCTCCTGGCTGGGCGCCGGACTGATTTTTGCCGCCAGTCTGCTCAGCCTGTATCTGCCGGCAAAGCCGGGCAAAACGCCGCGCGCTGGTGTATGATTTGGCCCTTTTCCGCCAGCCCTTGACGAGAGAACTATGCAACTGACTTCCCTGACCGCCGTATCCCCGGTTGATGGCCGCTATGGCAGCAAAACCGCCGCCCTGCGCCCTATTTTCAGTGAATATGGCCTGATCCGCTTCCGCGTTCAGGTAGAGGTCCGCTGGCTGCAGTGTTTGGCCGCGCACCCGGGCATCAGCGAAGTTGCTCCGTTCTCCGACGCCGCCAATGCCATTCTCGACCGCCTGGCCGAGGACTTTGACCTGGCACACGCCGAGCGCATCAAGGAAATCGAGCGCACCACCAACCACGACGTCAAGGCCGTCGAGTATCTGCTCAAGGAGCAGGCCGAACAGCTCGACGAGCTCAAGCAGGTCAGCGAGTTCATCCACTTTGCCTGCACCTCCGAGGACATCAACAATCTGTCCCACGCGCTGATGCTGCGCAGCGGCCGCGATGAGGTGATTCTGCCGCTGATGCGCCAGGTGGCCGACGCCATCCGCGCGCTCGCCAAGCAGTACGCCAACGTGCCCATGCTCTCGCGCACCCACGGCCAACCGGCCTCCCCGACCACCCTCGGCAAGGAACTGGCCAACGTGGTTTATCGCCTGGAGCGTCAGATTGCGCAGGTCGAGAGCATTCCGCTGCTGGGCAAGATCAACGGCGCAGTCGGCAACTACAACGCCCACCTATCCGCTTACCCGGCGGTCGACTGGGAAGCCAACGCCAAACAGTTCATCGAGCAGACCCTGGGCCTGCAGTTCAACCCGTACACCACCCAAATCGAGCCGCACGACTACATCGCAGAGCTGTTCGATGCGGTCGCGCGCTTCAACACCATCCTGATCGACTTTGATCGCGACATCTGGGCCTATATCTCCCTCGGCTACTTCAAGCAGAAGACCGTTGCCGGCGAGATCGGCTCCTCGACCATGCCGCACAAGGTCAACCCGATCGACTTCGAAAACTCCGAAGGCAACCTGGGCATCGCCAACGCGATCATGCAGCACCTGGCCAGCAAGCTGCCGATCTCCCGCTGGCAGCGTGACCTGACCGACTCCACCGTGCTGCGCAATCTGGGCGTTGGTTTTGCCCACAGCGTCATCGCCTACGAGGCCTCACTCAAAGGCATTGGCAAGCTGGAGCTGAACGCCGCGCGCCTGGCCGAAGACCTGAACAACTGCTGGGAAGTACTGGCAGAGCCGATTCAGACCGTGATGCGTCGCTTTGGTGTGGCCAACCCCTACGAAAAGCTCAAGGAGCTGACGCGCGGCAAGGGCATCACCCCTGACGCACTGCTGGCCTTTGTTGACAGCCTGGAGATTCCGGATGACGCCAAGGCCGAACTCAAGGCCCTGACCCCGGCCAGCTATATTGGTAACGCAGTAGCCCAGGCCGAGCGTATCTGATCCGCGCCGGCCAACGCCGCCCCCTGCCCTACAGCGCCCGGATTTACCGGGCGCTGTCCATTCTGGAGCCAGAAAGATGACCATTGAATTCGACTCACTGTTTGGTGATATCGGTGTCGACCGCTTCCTCGCCGAGTACTGGCAGCGCAAGCCGCTGCTGATTCGTCAGGCCATTCCCGGATTCGAAAGCCCGATTGAGCCCAACGAGCTGGCGGGCCTGTCGCTGGAAGAAGAAGTCGAGTCGCGCATCATCCTAAAACAGGGTTCACACCCGTGGGAGCTGCGCCAGGGGCCGTTCCCGGACGACACCTACCAACAGCTTCCCGAGCGTGACTGGACGTTGCTAGTGCAGGCGGTCGACCAGTTTGTGCCCGAAGTCGCCGATCTGCTGGCGCAGTTCCGATTTCTGCCCAGCTGGCGCGTTGACGACATCATGATCAGCTACGCCACGCCCGGCGGCGGCGTAGGCCCGCACTATGACAACTACGACGTGTTTCTGCTGCAGGGCCACGGTAAGCGCCGCTGGCGCATCGGCCAGCAGTGCAGCGAAGACAGCCCGCTGCTGGACAACCCTGATCTGCGTATCCTGGCTGACTTCGACTGCCAGGATGAGTGGGTACTGGAGCCCGGCGACATGCTGTACATCCCGCCGGGCATCGCCCACGACGGCGTTGCCGAGACCGACTGCATGACCTACTCCATCGGTTTTCGCGCTCCCAGCCACGCCGAGATCCTGGTGCATTTCACCGACTATCTGGCTCACCACCTGGGTGACGATCAGCGTTACGGCGACGCCGGCCTCAACCGTCCGTCGGACCCTGCCGCCATTGATCCTGTCGCAATAGAACGCCTGCAACAAAGCGTCCTGCGCCTGGTCTCAGACAAAGAGGCACTGGCCATCTGGTTTGGCCGTCACATGACCGAAGCCAAGTATCCGGAGCTGGCGCAAGCCTACGCCGGCGAGCCAGAGCCGGTGGCAGACTTGCTCGAAGCGGGCATTGGTCTTGAAACCAACCCGGCGGTGCGACTGGCCTACTGGGAGGCGGCGGACGGCAGCTTGCGCCTGTTTGCCAATGGCGAGCACTGCGCCGTGGGTCCGGCTCTGCTGCCGCTGGTTCAGCTAATCTGCAACCAGCGCTATCTGCCAGCCGAGCTGCTGCTTGGCTGGATGCAGGAAGAAGACGCCCACCAACTGCTGGAACAACTGGTGGCCAAAGGCTTTTTGTTGATGGAGAGACAGGATGAATGATGTCTTTGTTACCACTGCCGACTGGCGCACAGGCAAAGCCCTGCGCGACATACGTCAGCGGGTATTCATTGACGAACAGCAGGTTCCCGAGGACCTGGAGTGGGACGCGCTGGACGAAACAGCCACCCACTTTCTCCTGTATCGAGCGGAGCAGCCGGTCGGCACCGGTCGCCTGCTCGGCGACGGCCACATAGGTCGTATCGCCATCCTGCCAGAGCATCGCGGCGCCGGGCTGGGCGATCAGCTGATGCGTGCCATCATCAATCACGCCCAAGCCCAGGGGATCGATGAGCTGTTGCTCAGCGCCCAGACCCACGCAATCCCCTTTTATCAGCGCCTGGGCTTCAGCGTTTGCTCTGAAGTCTACCTAGACGCCGGGATAGATCATCAAGACATGTGCTGGCAAGCCAGCGATCAGGCGCAGCCGCCGCTGGCAGACATCGAGTTTGTCTCGCCCGGGCGCTTCAGCATCCTCAATCCGGACACGGCGCCCGAGCAGCCGGCCCACTACCCCGAAGACGACCCGGCACTGACCCCGCTCAACGAGAATAACGCCCAGACGCTGCTCAGCGAGCTGATAGCAGACTGCCACCAACAACTGCTGGTCTTCGCCCCAGAGCAGGCCGCCTGGCTGTTTAAGCGTCGTGACTTCATCGGCGCCTGCGAAGCGCTGATTGCTCGCAACCCCAAGGCGCAGATACGCATTCTGCTGCAGAGCATTGAGCCTGAGTTTCTCTCCGGGCACACACCGCTGGCGCTGGCCCATCGCTTTCCCAGCCTGTGCCAGGTGAGACGTCAACACCCTGATCTACCGATCCAGCCCCATGTACAGGTCATCAGCGACGACCACGGATTTCTCATGCTACCCAAAGCACGTCAGCGCGACGGCTTCGTGCGGCGCGATAGCCCCGATCAGGCTAAACGCTGGAGCGATCGCTTTAACGAACTCTGGGCAAGCAGCCAAACCGACCCGGCACTAAGGAGGTTTCTACTGTGAAGTCAGGCATGCTCAAACTGCTGTGCTGGATGACACTCTCCATCGTCACCCTGATGGCCAATGCTGCGCCGACTACCGAGATTGTGCCGCTGGGCTACAACATGGCCGACAACATCATCCCCGCCATCCAGCCGATGCTGCAATCCAACGAGCGCGTCTCAGCCTACGGCAACCAGCTGCTGATACGCGCCGAACCGCAGCGCATTGAGGAGATCAAGGCGCTGGTCAGCCAACTGGACACCCAGCCTTCCCGTCTGATGATCAGTGTTGCCAACTCCGGCAGTAGCAGCGGCAGCAGCGGTGGTTACCGGGTTGATGGCAGTATCGACACCGGGCCAGCCGACATCATCATCGGCAATCCCGACAACCGCGGTAACAGCGCGCGCATCATCAATCGGCGCACTTACGGCAGCAATGACGGTGTTCGCCAGATCATGGCCAGCGAGGGCTACCCGGTGCTAATCCAGGGCGGGCAAAGCGTACCCATCACCACCAGAACCACCAACGTCTACGGCCAGGTCATTGAGCAAACCCAGTACCAGGACGTAACCCAGGGCTTTTACGCCACCGTCCAGCTAAGCGGCGACATGGCAACCATCACCCTCAGTGCCAACAACAACCGTCTGGACAACCGCCGCCAGGGCGTGATTGACGTACAGCAGGCCGACACCGTGGTCACCGCCCCGCTGGGCCAATGGGTGACCGTTGGCGGGCTGGACGATGCAAGCTCGGGGCGCGATAGCGACGTAGGACGTCGCATCAGCACCCAGCGCAGCAGCAGCGGCGCAATTCGCCTGAAAGTTGACCGCGTTGACTGATGCGTCACGTTCCGCACGTTGTAGTGCCAGCCAAAAAACACTACATACGGCATTGACTTATCCCAGGCGAAGTCCCATTATTGCCCACGCTCCCGCTAGCCAGAGGCCCTGAGGTCTCCGTAACGGTGCCAATACCAACGGCTCGTTATGTGTCTATACCGCTCATAAGGCAGATTGACGAGGTGGCGACTGGAACGAAAGTTGTCCTGAGGGACGGGGAAGCGATTTAAGCTGCACAGTTAACGCCGGCAAGCAAACGCCATTACCGATGGCTTAGCGCTCGCACGACTGTCTCCTCCTCTCCTTTTGACGCATCGCCAGTCTCCCCTTTTCATATCCTTCCGAGCAGTAACCGCAGCAGCGGAGCAATGGGTCGACAAATCGTGCTGAACCTAACGCCAACTGTGAAGGATTGACCATGTCAGCTTACCAAAATGAGATCAAGGCCGTTGCCGCTCTGAAAGAGAAAATGGGCAGCTCCTGGAGTGCCATCAACCCGGAATACGTAGCTCGTATGCGTGTTCAGAACCGCTTCAAGACCGGTCTGGAAGTCGCTCAGTACACCGCAGACATCATGCGCAAGGACATGGCTGAGTACGACGCCGACTCCTCTGTGTACACTCAGTCTCTGGGTTGCTGGCACGGCTTCATCGGTCAGCAGAAGCTGATCTCCATCAAGAAGCACCTGAAAACCACCAACAAGCGCTACCTGTACCTGTCCGGCTGGATGGTTGCTGCGCTGCGTTCCGACTTCGGTCCGCTGCCTGACCAATCCATGCACGAGAAGACTTCTGTTGCCGCTCTGATCGAAGAGCTGTACACCTTCCTGCGCCAGGCTGACGCTCGCGAACTGGACCTGCTGTTCACTGCTCTGGACGCTGCTCGCGAAGCTGGCGACGAAGCCAAGGCCGCTGACATCCAGAACCAGATCGACAACTACGAAACTCACGTTGTGCCGATCATCGCTGACATCGACGCTGGTTTCGGTAACGCTGAAGCGACCTACCTGCTGGCCAAGAAAATGATCGAAGCGGGTGCTTGCTGCATCCAGATCGAAAACCAGGTTTCCGACGAGAAGCAGTGCGGCCACCAAGACGGTAAAGTTACCGTTCCGCACGCTGACTTCCTGGCCAAGATCAACGCTGTTCGCTACGCATTCCTGGAACTGGGCATCGACAACGGCGTGATCGTTGCTCGTACCGACTCCCTGGGCGCTGGCCTGACCAAGCAGATCGCTGTTACCGCTGAGCCGGGTGACCTGGGCGACCTGTACAACAGCTTCCTGGATTGCGACGAAATCTCCGATGCTGAACTGGGCAACGGCGACGTTGTTATCAAGCGCGACGGCAAGCTGCTGCGTCCCAAGCGTCTGCCGTCCAACCTGTTCCAGTTCCGCAAGGGCACTGGTGAAGACCGCTGCGTACTGGACTGCATCACTTCCCTGCAGAACGGCGCAGACATGCTGTGGATCGAAACCGAGAAGCCGCACGTTGGCCAGATCAAAGGCATGGTTGACCGCGTACGCGAAGTCATCCCGAACGCCAAGCTGGTTTACAACAACAGCCCGTCCTTCAACTGGACTCTGAACTTCCGTCAGCAGGTATTCGATGCCTGGACTGAAGCTGGCAAAGACGTTTCTGCCTACGATCGTGCCAACCTGATGAGCGTTGACTACGACGAGTCCGAACTGGCTGCCGAAGCTGACGAGCGTATCCGCACCTTCCAACGCGATGGTTCGGCACACGCTGGCATCTTCCACCACCTGATCACTCTGCCGACTTACCACACTGCCGCACTGTCTACCGACAACCTGGCAAAAGGCTACTTCGCAGAGCAAGGCATGCTGGCTTACGTGAAAGGCGTTCAGCGCCAGGAACTGCGCCAGGGTATCGCCTGCGTCAAGCACCAGAACATGGCTGGCTCCGACATCGGCGACAACCATAAAGAGTACTTCGCTGGCGAAGCTGCTCTGAAGGCAAGCGGTAAAGACAACACCATGAACCAGTTCGGCTAATAGCCTGCTGATTCCGAGCCTCCGGGCTCAGGTGTAGAGAAGGGGCTGCCAACCGGCAGCCCCTTTTTTTATTCTTCATAAAACTCCGGGATAGCTGCGCTTGATTCTCATACAGAGGAACTCGTTATTCCGGTAACCGTAGGCCATGCGTTTTATTGCCTTGATCCGGTTGTTGAACCCTCCCAGTTGGCCATGTGCCTGTGCCAACGCAAACCCGCATCCCCTCCCCCTCTGTAAGCCTGAACAGAACGGGTGCGGCGCGCCTGCGGGGACACCTGTCGAACAGACTAGCCAGTGGCGTCAGCCTCTCAGCCAAGCTGCCCCGGCTCGCGAAAATCGGCGCGCTGCAGCAGCGTGTGCGGGTCTACAAACTGGCCATTGAGCTCCACCCAACCCATGAACGTCGCGCTGCAGGACCAGCCAAGCAGGCGCTGCAGCTCCTCCGGAAACTGTCGCACCCGCTCCAGCGGCAGAGACAGAAAGTGGTTTTCTTCCTGCCGCAGAATGGCCAGATCATAGGCCATGGTCAGGCCAGTGCGCGGCGTACTGGTACGGTTCTCGCCACCGCCGTGATAGGTCGAGCCGACCCACAGCAACGCGTCACCCGGCTCCATCTCGGCCTGCACCGACTCCGCCTCAGTGGGCATGCGCTCGTCATCCCAGCGATGGCTGCCGGGAATCACATGGGTAGCCCCGTTCTCGCGGCTGAACGCCGACAACGCCACCATGATCTGCAGGCGCGCCTCGCGGCCATAGTGAGGGTGCCGCCAGAGCCAGACGCTATCATCCCGGTGCAACGGCTGCTTTCCCTGACCCGGGCGGATCTGAATCGCCTGGGTGACGCCAACCTGAATATCCGGCGCGATCTCGTGTCGCACCTCGCCACTCCAGCCGTTGATCGGCGTCTGCAGAAGGGCTCTGGCACTCTGCAGAAACAGCGGGTTCAGCGCCAGATCCACCATGTATTTGCTGCGTGCAAACAAGCGCGACAGCCGCCCGGTCTGGGCGCCCGCAAAGTAGGCGTCTTCGCCACCGGGTGTGCCTTCCAGCCGCGGCAGCAGATCCTGACGCAGGCCGCGCAGGATGCGTGGTTTCAGAAACCCGCGAATGATGACGCCACCATCCTCACGGATGACCTCCACGATCTCGTCAATCGACGCAGTGTTAGGCAAATAACGCAAACTCATGATTGCTCCTGGAGCGTTGGGTGATTGCTGATCAGGCGCCGTTTCGGCGCAGCGCCCGGGGCGCGAGCGCAGACGCAGGCGCAGATAACCGCCAAAGTGACCACGTCCGGTCATGGCACGCTGGCCGCCGTGCTGATCTCACTGCGCGGCAGCACACCGCGACGAGAGAACAGCAACAGACCAGCCCCGTCGGCCTGCAGCGCTGTCAAGCCGATGCCATCGGCGCGCGTATCGAGCTGGAAGCTGCGCCCGCCATCCAGACTGCGTGCCAGCAGGCCATCAAGCCCGATGACGTCCACCCGGTTGCCGCGCACCGCAATCCCGGTGATTGAGCTTTTGCTGCCCAGCTCAACGGTTTGCCACGCCTGCCCATCGGCACTGCCACGCATCAGGGTGCCGCGCTGGCCACCAACCAGCAGGCGACCGTCTGCCAACACCGCACCGGTCCAGAAACTGCCGCTGTAGCCGGTATCGAGATAGCGCCAGGTCAACCCGCGGTCAGCTGAACGCAACACCTTGCCGCTCTCGGCAGCGGCGTAGAGACGCCCCTGCGCGTCGGTAAACAGGCTCATCAAGTTGAGGTCGGCACGTCTGGCACCCGGTGGCGGCGGCAGGCTCTGTTCCTGCCAGCTGCGGCCGCCATCGCGGGTAATCAGCACCTGCGACCAGAGGCCCACGGCTACGCCGTCGCGCTGATCGAAGAAGTGCACGGCAAACAGCGGGCGATCGTCATGCGGCGTGAGCCGCTGGATCCGCCAGTTCTCACCGCCGTCTTCACTGAGCAGAATGCTGCCCCAGTGGCCGACCGCCCAGCCGGTCTGGGCGTTGATGAAGCTGACCGCGGTCAGCGGGCTGGACAGCGGCACCGCCCCTGCCTGCCGGAAGCCCGCGCCATTGTCATCGGACAGCAGCACGACGCCGTGATCCCCCACCGCCACAATGCGCTCACCGGCGCGGGTGGCTGCCAGCATGGTTGCCTCGCTGGCGATCTTGCTGGGCACCGCCGGGACCGGCTCCAGCGCGCCGGCAGCGAACGGCGTGAGTGCCAGCGCCGCCGCCAGCAACAGAGGTATCGGATTCATCCAAAGCTCCTTAGTGCAGCAGCGCATCACTGACCCGCAGCGGCGTGCGCCGCGGCGCAATGCGCTCCAGCAGCACGGCAAACGCGGGCAGCACCGTCATCGCCATGACCATGTTGACGATGAACATGAAGGCCAGCAGCAGCCCCATGTCCGCCTGAAATTGCAGTTCGGAAAACGCCCAGGTGGCGACGCCGATGGCCAGCGTGATGGCGGTAAAGATGGTTGCCACACCCACCTCCAGCAGAGCGTGCTCCGCCGCCTTGACGATCGGCTGGCCGTGACTCAGGTGCAGCTGCAGACGGTTGTAGATGTAGAACGCGTAATCCACGCCAATCCCCACCGCCAGCACCATCACCGGCAGGGTGGCGATGGTCAGACCGATCTGCAGCTCCTTCATGAACCAGTAACCGATGAAGGTACCGATGGTCAGCGGCAGGCAGCAGATCAGTACCGCCCGCCAGTCGCGATAAACCAAAAACACCAGCAGCGCGATGGCCGCGTAGACATACAGCAGCATCGGCAACTCGCTCTTCTCGACCTCCTCATTGACCGCCGCCAGCACCCCGGCGTTACCCGAGGCCAGACGCAGCCGAATGCCCGCTGCCGCGTGCTCGGCGCGGAACGCCTTGACCGCCTCGATCACCGTACTGATGGTCGCTGCCTTGTGGTCAGCGAGGAACAGGTGCGTGGCTGTCATGCTGCAATCGGCGCGCATCAGACCCGGCGTGCGCGCCACTTCAGTGGCCAGCGCCGAATAGTTGAGCGGGTCCACCGGCACCACGCTCATCTTCGGGTTGCCTTCGTTGTAGCCCTCGTTGTACTGCCGCATGGCGGTCGAGAACGACTGCACCGAGAGCACGCCCGGCACGCCCTGCATGGCCCAGACAAAGCGATCCTGATATTGCCCCAGCGCGACCTGTTCACAGCCGCCTGCTTCCTGCTCAAATACCACGCTCAACCAATCGAGTCCGATGTCGTAGCCGCTGGCGATGGCGAGCGCGTCCTGATTGAAGCGCGCCTCGCTGCGCAGCTCCGGCGCACCCGCCTGCAGCGAGCCAACCACCCGGCCGTGGCTCTGCCAGACCGCCACCCCCAGCAGCAGCGCGGCGGCAGTCAGCACCCAGCGTGCACGCGACCATTGCGCCAACCCGGCAACGCCGCGCAGCCAGTTGGCGCGCTGCTGGCGTGACCGCTCGGCAATCTGCGCGTAGTCCGCGCCCAGGGTCAGCATGGACGCCACCAGCGGCAGCATCAGCAGATTGGTGATGATCTTGTAGCCAACCCCCAGCGACGCGGTGATCGCCAGCTCACGCACCATCGGAATCGGGATCAGCCACAGGGTGATGAACGAAACAAAGGCGGTAACCAGTGCCAACACGCCCGGTATCAGCAACCCGCTGAAACTCGCCCGGGCGGCGTCGTGGGTGCTCTTGCCCAACGCAATCTCGCGCACGATGAAGTTGATCTGCTGAACGCCGTGGGAGACGCCGATCGCAAACACCAGAAACGGCACCAGCACGGCCAGCGGATCAAGGCCGAAACCCAGCAAGCGCAGCGAGCCAAACTGCCAGATCAACGACGCCAGCGAGCAACCCAGCGCCAGCAACGTCAGGCGAATCGAGTGGCAGTACCAGTAGACCGCCAGACCGGTCAGCAACAATGCCAGCAGACAGAACTCCAGCACGCTGACCGCGCCTTCGGCAATGTCGCCAACCTGCTTGGCGAAGCCGATGATCTGGATCTCGAACGCCGCATCCTCGAAGCGCTGCCGCAACTCGGACTCCAGCAGCCGGTTGAAGGCCATGTAATCCAGCCGCTTGCCGTCGGCGTCAAACTCCTTGAGCTCGGCACTGACCATCGCGCTGCGCTGATCACGCGAGACCAGCGTGCCGACAAAACCGCCCTGCGCCGTGGAGTGGGCAATTGCAGCGATCTCCTCGGCTCCGAGGTGCTCCGGCGTGACCGTGCCCGGTACCAGCGGATCGGCGCGAAAACCCTCTTCGGTGATCTCGTTGACGAAGGCGTTGGGCGTCCACAGCGACAGCACGCTGGCACGCTGCACGAACGGCAGATAGGTCACTGTCTGGGTCACGTCATACAGCCGCCGCAACCCGTCGCTGCTCCAGATCTCGCCATCACGGGCGCGCACCACCACAATCAGGCGATTGGCGCCGAGCAGATCGTCGCGGTAGGTCGAGAAGGTGTCGATGTACTCGTGGCCGATCGGCAACTGCTTCTCAAACCCGGCGTCCATCCGCAGCTGCAGGGCAAACCAGCCCATCACCAGGGTGAACAGCGCCAGCAGCCAGAGTACCGCCTTGCGGTACTCGAACAGCCGGCACTCCAGGCGCGACAGCAGGCCGCGCGGCGTCTTGGATTGCGCTTCAGTCGGCATCATCTGACCCTGCTTCACAGGTTGCGCGAGAGCACGAGCCCGACATAGTCACGATCTCCCAGCAACTGGTCATAGGGCGTATCGCCGCCCATGAAGGTCGCGTAGTTGAGCGTCACCTGCCAGGTGCCTGGGTTGCGCACAAAGTTCAGGTACAGGTTCATGCTGCTGGCGCCGTCCATATAGGGCGCAGCCAACGTCGGGGTACGGCCCTTGAGCGAGCGCGAATAAAACACGCCCGGCGTGACCTGCCAACCCGGAATCAGCGTGCCGTCGTAGGTCAGGCTGAGGTCAGCGCTGATGCCGGAGGTGGTGCCGTTGCCCTGCGCCGTGGGTAGCACGGCCGGGTCCAGCATCCATGTGTTGACGCCAGCGGAGATCAGCTCGCCGTTGTACTCATCCTCAAGGTCCGGGTACTCCACTACGACCAGTTCGGTCAGCACGGTACCGGTACTGGCACCGGTCAGATCCAGCAGCCAGCCGCTGTTCGACGGCACCATGCTGTAGAGGCCCGTCAGGTGCCACTGGAACTTCTTCTCGTCCTGCCAGCACTCACCCTGCTTACCCGTACAGCCGAAGGTAGGGTTGAGCGCCACGGCATCTTCAGGGCGATACGACAACTCGGTGCCCACCGCCCAGTCGCCGACCGGGAAGTTGGCGCTGACGCCATAAAGCATGCGGTCTTCGGGGTAGACCCAGGTCGGTGCGAAGGTGGTCTGGTCGAAGAACAGCGACGGCAGCTTGTCGTGGTAGCGCAACACGTAGAAGCCGAGATTGAGGTCGGTATTGGCCGGCTGCCAGTTGAGCGACAGCCCCCACTGACCACTGTCCCGCGCATCACGCTCACGGTAGCCGTAGGCTTTCATGCCCTCGCCCAGCGCGTTGGTAGTAGACCAGTAGCTTCCTACCGGTGGCAGTTCGGTCTTCTCCCAGCCGAACTGGTAGTACGCCTCGAAGGTCAGACCCGCACCCAGCCCGCCAGCCAGACTGAAGATCGGTGCCGGCAGCAGAGCCTCCTTCAGCTGGGTGCCCGGCGTGGACAGCGCCATCACATCGTAGCCGTTGGTTTCGTTGATGCCGCCGGACGCGAACAGGCTTTCCCCCCAGTTGATCGCCTGGTTGCCAAGGCGTGCGCGCAGGCGTCGGTCACCCACATAGAAACTCTTGCTGACCCACAGATCGAGCATGCGCGCCTTGAACTCCAGCTCATCGCGGGCGGAATCGGACAGGCCATCACTGTCTACCCCGGGTGGCCGATCCCAGCCCAGCGTGCCGCTGGTGCGGGTGGCGGCGAAGTCGCGCTTCCAGCTGCCGCGCGCCATCACCGTGTAGTCATCGGGCAGGCGCAGCAACAGCTCGTGAACGCCCTTCAGGTAGCCGGTGTAGAGATCGCCCTTGGCGTAGTTGAGATTGCCCTGATCGCCGATGCCGGCAACCGGCGAGAGGCAGGCATTCGGCACCGAGTGGCCGTGGGCGCCCTGGGTCACCAGACCGCAGGACGGGGAATCGGTGCGCATGCCGGCGCCGGCGGAAATCACCGAGTCAAAGGCGCCGCTCACCTCGCCAAGTTCGAAGGTGAACGCCGCGCTGTGCACAGACGCGCCAAGCAGCGCAACACCGGAGAGAGTGAAGATGGATTTATGCATGTTCAGGTCCTCGATTCGGCTCAGCGTTCGCTGATGACGCGCAGGTTGTCGGAGGTGTAGAACGAGCGCTTCAAGCGCGGGTTATTACCCTGCTCGGTCAGCCAGCGGTGGTCGGTACCGGAGCCCAGCGGGCTGTTGTCGAACAGGTAGCGACCATCAATCAGGTTGTGCTGGGCAAAGGCCTGCACGTCACAGCCGCCAGTCTCGTAGACCGGAATCAGATGGCCCTCGCGTACCTTGGCGACCCGATCCTGAGCGTCGTAGTCCACCGCTGCGAGCGGTGCCCAGCTGTCTTCATCGAGGTAGAACAGGCGTTTCGGCGCGGAGTGACGCATGCCGTCACGCACGCGCGCCTCGACTACCCAAACCCGGTGCAGTTCGTAGCGGCGATGACTCGGCGCGATAAAGTCGCGCTGCGCCACATCCTCGAAGCGCGCCTTGAAGTCGTACAGACCGAACGAGTTGTACGGCACCAGCAGTTCCTGCTTGCCGACCAGCGTCCAGTCGAAGCGGTCGAGCTGGCCGGTAAACATCGAAATCTCATCGACGTTGTACTGGTTATCCAGTCCGATCTGCGGCGCGTCGTAGGAGTAAGACGGCATCCGGCGCACCCTGCGCTGGCCTGGGAAATAGTAGAAGGTTTCCGAGTCGGCACCGGCGCGGATCGACAACACCGCCGCCTGACCAGCCAGCGCCGCGGGCGCGAAGTAGGAGAAGTAACCCGCCACTTCCAGCCGGTCGTAGTCGGAGAACCGCGCGCTGGGCTGCTGCGCCCAGGGGAAGAAACCGATCTGATCGGTCAGCATCTTCAGCCAGTCGTCGCTGCCACGGCGTGGCGACAGTGCGGCCTGATTGCGCGGCATATCGAAGGCCAGCCCGCGGTAGCGCATTTTCATGTTCCACATAGCTTCGACGCCATTGCTCGGCATGGGGAAAGGGATGCCCGGCACATGGGCCTCCTGCAACGCCAGACCACTGTCATCGAGCTGCGCGAAGCCGACGTTCTGCCGCGTGTTCTGCGCCACGAACGTGGGCACATCGCAGCTGCGCCGGGTCGGGTAGACGTCCATGCGGTAGCCCGGCAACTGCTTGAGCATCTCGACGTGGCCCGGCAGCAGCCGCGCAGTGTGCTCGGCCTGGTTCTCTGCGCTTACCGAGTACAGCGGCTGGTCGCCTCGGTGTACCCAGTGCTTTGCCCGCAACTCACCGTAGGCCCAATCGCCGCCCTGCGCGCCGGGTGGCGTCCACGCCGGGATTACCCCATCGGCCGACGCAGCCGGGTTGGCTCCGATCGGCGTCAGGCTGCTGCCCAGCGCATCGGCGCCCTGTTCACTCGCCCATGCGGCGCCCATCACGTACATGCCCAGCCCAAGCGCAATGCACCCTCTTGCGGCCTGCATCACCGCAACCCTCATCGACCGCTCTGCAGCTAACCGTTTCATCAGATACTCCTCTTTTTTGGCGCAAAGACACCCGCACGCGGTGCCCGACAACGCGCATTTCTTGTAAAGGTAATTGCCAGTCAGACCGGGGCTGGCGCCGGTAAACCGTGATCAGCTCACGGGAGCAGCCCGTGCCTTGGCGCAGGCCAGCGCGCTGTAAGCGTGGTAGAGCGAGGCGAACAGGTAAGACCAGGTCAGCAACGCGAGATTGAAGAAATTCAGCACCACGTTAGTTGCCTCACCCGGGATTTCGTAGAAGTCGTAAATCAGCGCAATCGCCAGCATGCCGGTCATCGCCAGCAGCACCGATACCGCCTGTGTACGTTCGCCATGCGCCAGCAACAGGCGGGCGAAATGGATCAGGTAAGCGGCGAACAGCAACGCCATCAGCACGTAGAAATACGGCAGCACACCGGCAAAGACATCCAGGCGCAGCAGGAAGGTCGCCGGGATGCTGATGGCAAAGACCAGCACATCGACCAGTGCGCTCGGCTTGAACCCGCGGGTCACGACCATCAGGCCGAGAATGGTAATGATCGGGATGCCGAAGCCGCGGGAAAAGGCATCGAGAAACATCGAGATTTCATAACCCAGCGGGTAGCCCACCGCCTGAAACAGCAGCATGTTGGTCGCCGATACGGCAACAATCAGCCATTCGACGCCCAGCAGATAGTTCCTGTGGCGACGGATGAACAATATCCCGTAGACCAGCATGGTCAGCGCCAGCACCAGGCAACTGAGTGACAGAATCAGACTTCTTGCATCCATGAAAACACCCTGCGTTTCTATGCGTTAAGCCACCGCGAGTGGCCGCTGAATCGGTTAACGGAACTCACTCTTCGGCGGCTTGTTGACCGCTCACATACTCGACTACTGCCTGGCGATCCGTGTCGCCCAGCTGCATGGCGATACTGCGCATCCACGGGCCATGAATTGCGTCCTGCTCAGCGTTGCCACGCCAGCCGCTGGCGTAATTACGCAGCTGACGATCCAGATAGGCAGCATCCAGCAGCCGCAGATTGGGCGCCTGCAGATGTGCATTCCCCCGGGCATCCGGCCCGTGACAGTAGGCGCAGGTGCCCTGATACAGCCTTGCCCCACTGCCCTGCTGCGCCAGCGTAGGCGATTCAGCCGTCGCCAGACCCGCATAGTGACGCGCCAGCCCCTCCAGCGCGGACTCAGGCACCGCAGCCAGCGCTGAACGCATCAGCACGCCCTGACTGTCCTGCGCGTCGTAACCACGCGCGCCAGCCTTGAAACTGAGCAGTTGCTGCAACAGGTAGCTGTAATGCTGACCCGCCAGCCGCGGCGCGCCGAGCGCCGGATTACCTTGCCCCTGGGCACCGTGGCAGGCCGCGCAGGTTGCCAGCTCGGCGCTATCCGGCGCGGCCTTCGCCCAACCGCTCAGGCCACAGACCAGCCCCAGCACAATCACTGAAACACGTATTCTCATCGGCCAACCGACTCCTTGGCGGGCAGCATTTGCTGCTGGTTGATGCGGTCAATCAACTGCGCCCGCAGCGCGTCCACATCATTGGGTACATCCTGCCGCCAGCGCTGCACCTCAGCTGCGCTGTAAGGCTCAAAGCCCTGCGGCAACTCGGCCGTCGCGTAGCGCTCCAGCATCCAGTTCAACACCCGCGCCAAGCCTTCGTCGGTCAAGCCCGAGAGCGAAGAGCCCGGCACCTGAACCAGAAACTCACGGCCACCCTCCACGCCGAGAAACAACCCCAGCTGCCCCGGAAAAGCCGGCACCTGGCGCTGCGGGTTACCCATGCCATCCGGCAGATGGCAACCTTGGCAATTGAGCATGTAGTCGAACTCGGCAGGCTCGGTGGCATGGCCAAACGGGGCAGCCAGCAGCAGCGCACACAATGGCAGCAGACGTTTCATTGCTTACTCCCGGACGCCGATCACAACCGACAGCGAGCAGTGATACGGCATGTCGGCCAGGCTGCCCGAACACCAGTTGATGTCGTTCGAACTCTGTGGCCGATACAGCGGCGTGTCGCCCTCGTCACGCTGACAGCCGCAGCGCCCGCAGCTGCTCTTGCCGCAACAGTCGTTGTAGGAGATCACGTAATCCTTGCCATCAGTCGGGTTGCGGCAGGTACCAATCCAGGTGATATCCGAGCGCACCGTGCCGGGAGGACAAGTGCTCACCGAACCACCGCAGCAGCCACACAGGAAGCCGTCAATCGCGCAGTGACGCCAGTAGTCGCAGCTGTTGGGATCGCCGCTCTCGACCAGCCCGCCGGGTGTTTGCGCAAAGGCGTTACCGCGAAACACCGGCAGCAGCGTTGTGGCTCCTGCGCCAATCAGCAGGGTGCCAAGGCCGCCCAGAAACCCGCGCCGCGAACTGCTTTGCGCCACCCGGCGCGACAGCAGCTCTGCCGCCTCATCGAACCATCGAATTGCCATAGTCAGTGCACCTGCTGAAAAAGAGCGGCGTCGGCCTGCTCGGCTGATCGGAGCGCCTGCATCGAGGCATGGCCATGAATCTGCGCTTCGAACAGGCTATCGAGATGCTCGCGCGAGTTAACCAGCCCGTGCGCCACGACGGTGCCGTGCGCATCGATCAGCACTGCGTAGGGCAGCTTGCTGATCTGGTAGGCCATACCCACCTCCCGCGACAGCAGATAGGGGAAGTCGTGCAGCCGCTGCGCGCTGATAAACGCCTGATGGGTCGCTTCATCGCCGTCGCTGGCAAGCACTACGCGCACCTGCGCACGCTGCTGATCGCGGATCGAGCGCAGCGCCGGCAGCAACTGCTTGCAGACCGGGCAGTTGTCGGAAAGAAAGAACAGCAGCGTCGAACGCCCATTACGATCACCACTACCCAGCTGCACACTGCCGCCGTTCAGGCTGGGCAGCTCAAACACCGGCGCCTGCTCGCCAGCCTTGATGGCCTTGCCAAGCGACAGCGCACCGACCGGCTGCAACCGTTGATGCAGCAGCCCGACCTGCCGCGCCAGCGCCCACACCGCAACGGCCAGGCCAATGGTCAGCAGCCAGAACAGCAGCGCCGAGGTAATCAATGCATGAGTCAGAGCCATTACAGCCTCCGCAGAAGTGAGTGATTGGAGATCAGCTGATGGGCCAGCGCGTACAGCAGCACACCGCTCAACCCGGCACCCAGCAACGACGCCAGGTCAAACCAGCCAAGTGCGCGTGGCACCACTGGCCACAGCAGCACCGCCGTCATGCCCACAAGCAGCAGGTTGCGCAGCACCAGCGCGGCACTCGGCGGCTGAGGCCGCTCGCCCAGCTGGCAGCCGCAGTCAGGCAACGCCGTCCCTGAACGCAACGTGAGCGCCAGCACCAAGGCGTAGATAATCAGCAACAACAGCGCCGGCAATGCCGCCAACGGCTGCTGCAGACTGCACAGCAGACCCATCGCGGCCAGCAGCTCCAGCACCGGCAACAGGCGAGAAAAAGCACCTTGCAACCCCGCAGGCAGCGGCAGTCCAAACGCCCGGGCGTAACCCTCCAGCGCCAAAGCAAAGCGCGCCTGATTGGCCAGTTTGTGCAGCGCCGCAAGGGCGAACAGCAGCGCCATGCCCAGCATGATGGTCAGATGCATCAGCGGATCGTGCAGCCAGCCGAAGATCACCATGCGGTCACCTTGTTCAGATAGCCGACCGGCAAATCCCCGATACCGCGCAGGTGCTCGCCGCTGTCGGCGTCGTACAGGTTGATGCCCTGACGCATCAGCGGCATCAGACCCGCCTCGCCTCGGGTCAGATAGATCCAGGTGGTAAACAGCGCTGGCATCGGCACAATCCAGTCCAGGCTGTAGAGCCGCGGCTGCGCCCCCTGACTGACACCGATCGCGGTGCTGTGCGCCTCCAGCTCAATGCGCGCAACCCGCTGTTCACTGCGCACGTCGTACACCCAGACTTCGGTGCCCGGCTTCTGATAGTTCTCTGGCACATCCTTGTGCATCAGCACAAACAGCCGGCCACTCGCTTCATGGATCGCGGTGCCATGATTGCCCGCCACGCCCCAGCCGTCTGCCCGCTCGGCGTCGCTGACCAGCGACCAGCGCTGACGTCGTTCGGCCCCGGCCGCGGTCATCTGCAGCCCCCAGGCGTAGTTCTGTTGAGAGACGAAGTACCAGGTATCACCCAGGCGTGACGCCGGCGTCAGCAGCAGGTCTTCCAGTGGATCGAACAGCGGCTCGGTACGCTGCTGCACGGCGACGCTGCCCTGTTCATCCAGCCGCAAGTGAAAGAAGCCGCCGTTGCCGCAAATCGCGTAAAAATCGCGCGGCCCAGCCGGGTAGAGTGAGGCGCAACCGGGAATGGCCACCTCGCCAACAAAGCGCTGCTGCTCAACGTCGACGATGGACACCGACGCCGCCGGCGTAAAGTTCAGCACCAGCAGAAAGCGCTCATCATCAGACAGCACACTCAGGCCAGCCGACAGCATCCCGGTCATACGCTTGGGCGGGATCGCAATCTCGGCTTTGGGGCTCAGGGTGCGTGCGTCGTAGACCGTCACCACGTCCTCGCGGGTACCGCGCGAGCCACGACTGAAGTAGATTTCGGCGGCGTACAGCTCGGCCCGACGGTGCGACATGACCAGATCACCCGGCCAGGTGCCGGTGTTCAACTGCCCAAGATGGCGACCATCGTCAGCAAACAGGTACGCACGACCATCCAGCATGGTCGGCGCGTTGTTACCCCAGACCCAGAACCAGCCCTGTCCTTGATAATCATCCAGCACTTCGACATAGGACTGCTCGGGCACAAAGCCTGTCTCGGCCTGTGCCGCCACATTCCCCAGACACAAGCCGCAGCACAGCAAGTACCCCAGCGGTCGTATCAGTGTTCGCATAAACAGAATTCCATACCCTTTGCACCAGACATATTCCGGGCTTCGAAGATGAGAATAAGAGGCGAACGACGGGGGCGCTTGACCAGCGATGACAGCATTTCGAACAGTAGGCGACAGCCCGCCAGCATGACCAAAGCACTAGCGACCAGCCCATACCGCGGCTTTGCAAAGCCGCGCGCGGTCTCTAAGATAGCCCGGTCAACCAAAGCCAGCAGCGCCGCTGACTGCTGCCAAGCCCATAGCCCGTCAAGAGGTCAGGCTGATGACGTCACAACGCTTGCATACGATCTACGCGGAGAATTTCTTCCGTCGCAATGCTGCGGTGTTCGCGCCACACTTACCGAAAGTAGGCCTGAACGAAGCCATTCTCAGCTCGCCCGAACTGGAAATCCCATTGCACCAGTACGTGGCGCTATGGGAGCAGCTCGGCCTGCACGAGTCGCCGAGCATCGGTCTGGAAATGGGCATTCAGGCGTGCAGCAGCGACTACGGACTCTACGGACACGCCGCGCGCAGCGCGCCGACCATGACCCAGGCGCTGCAGGTATTGAGTCACTTCATTGCCGTGTTGATGCAGGGTACCCGGGTGGAGCTCGACATCAACGACGAGTGGCTGTCGATCAGCTATCAGGTTACCGACCCGCTGATCATCAACCGCCGCCAGGACGCCGAGTTTACCGCTGCCTCAGGTCTCAGCCTGATACGCGAATTTGTCCAGCAACCCGCGCTATGTCCGGCCCGCGCCGACTTCGAGCATGCCGCCCCCGAGGACCTTACCGCGTACCAGCGCATCCTCGGCTGCCCAATCCACTTCGACCAGCCCGACAACCGGCTCTACTATCCGCGCGCACTGCTCGACGTCCCGATGAAAACCGCCGACAGCCGCCTGTTTCAGCTGCTCAGCCCGCTGCTGGAAGAGCAGCTCGCGGCCCGCGAAGCCGACACCGATCTGCTCAGCCAGTTGCGTTTTCAGATCGCCAGCCACCTGAGCACCCACGACTTCAGCATCGAACGCATTGCCGACAGCATGAACATCGGCGTGCGCACCCTGCAGCGCCGATTAGCCGAGTACGAGCTGGGCTACAGCCAACTGGTCGAGGATGTCCGGCGGCCACTGGCAGAGAACTATGTTGCCCACTCGGGACAAAGCTTTACCGATATCGCACTGTCGCTCGGCTACTCGGAAGCCAGTGCCTTCAGCCGCGCGTTCCGCCGCTGGACCGGGCTCAGTCCGCGGGAGTTTCGCCAGCGCGCGCGCAACTAGGCCGCAGGCAAGACAAACAAAAACGGCGATGGCTGCCTGAGCAACCATCGCCGTTTTGTCTTACCGAGCGGCTTAGCTCTTCATTTTGATCATCATGTTGAGCATGCGCATTGCGCGTGGGCCGTAGGGCGGCAGCAGCATATTGATGCCGCGCACTGGGCCCTGATACAGAACAGGGCGCATCTTCGAGAAGGTCAGGAAGCCTTCGTAGCCATGGTAATGACCCATGCCGCTGTTGCCGACACCGCCAAACGGCAGACTGTGCACGCTCACGTGCAGCAGGCTGTCGTTGATGGTTACGCCGCCGGACAGGGTGTTATAGATGTACCAGTCGGCCAGCTTGCGGTCGTTGGTGTAAGCGTAGAACGCCAGCGGACGCGGATGGTCATTAATGTAGCCGGTGACTTCCTCACGGCTGCTGTAGGTCTTGATCGGCATGATCGGGCCGAAGATCTCGCGCTGCATCACATCCATGTCGTCGGTCGGATTCAGCACGATGTGCGGCGCCATGATCCGGCGGCTGGCGTCGGGCTGCTGGTCAGGCATCAGATTGACGATGGTCGCGCCCTTGCTCTCGGCATCGGCCAACGTCGCCTGCAAACGGTCGTAGGAGCGCTGATCGATCACCGCGGTGTAGTCGCCACTGTTGATGTCAGGATAGTGCTTGGCAGCGTAGGCCTTGGCCGCCTCGACAAAGCCCGCGACCTCGTTTTCCGGCAGGAACAGGTAGTCAACATTGGTGCAGATCTGACCGGCGTTGAACATTTTGGCCCAGATGATGCGCTGGGCTGCGGTTTCAATAGGGAAGTCCGGTGCGACCACCGCCGGTGATTTACCGCCCAGCTCCAGGGTAACCGGGGTCAGGTTGCGCGCGGCGTTAGCCATGACGGCCTTGCCGGTGGCCGGCGAGCCGGTGAAGAAAATATGGTCAAAGGGCAGCGCGGTAAACATCGGGCCACGTCCACCACCATCTTCGAAGAACGCCAGCTTGCCCTCGGGGAAGTAGCGTGGCGCCAGTTCACGCAGCAGGCGAGCAAGATTGTTGGAGTTTTCCGACATCTTGATCATCGCGGTGTTGCCGGCGGCGAAAATGCAGGTCAGCGGATGCATAGCCATCGCAATCGGGAAGTTCCACGGCACCACCACCCCAACCACGCCAATCGGCTGTGGAATCAGTCGAGCCTTGGCCAACGGCATCTGCATCGGATCGGTGTGCCGCTTCTGCGGCTTCATCCACTTCTTCAACTTCTTGATGTTGTCCTGCAGACCGTCTAGCGTGACTGCAATTTCAGCGAAGGAGGTTTCAAACCGCGCGCGGCAGCCGTAGTCCTGATTGACCGCCTCAACCAGCGCGTCGCGGTTGTCGGCCACCATGCGCACCAGCGCTTTCAGGTCGGCAACCCGCTGGGCGTAGTCGGGATAGCGATTGGCCTCGAAGTGGGCTCGCTGGGTCTCAAGGCAACGGACAAACTCGGCAGGGATTTCAACTTGGGCGTTCATATCAACCTCTCTGGGAAGTGGCGCCAACAGCGCTGCACGGACTGGGATAAGAGCAGCAGAAACGATAGAGGCGCGTTGGCACAGCGACGTGTAGTACGCCGTTCGCAGGCAGCCCCGATTGGACATCCTGACGGCAGCACCTGTGCGTCACAGCGGTCACCTCGGTTTCTTTATCATTTTTGTATCTTTACATCGTGGCATAAACCAGAGCAGAAAAACTTGGCATATAACGACAATCATTAGTCGAGTAACGCCGCGACTTCAAGGTTCTCACGCACCCGAATAAACCCAAGATAACTCTCTGCCAAGCCGGCGTTCTTGTTTGTACGCTGTCGGAATTCCACGAAGAACCCTTTTTTCTGTCCAGTACCGCGGCGCTCAGGTAAAATACGCGCCACCGCCCTCCCCCATGAATTCACCGCAAGTAGCAAGGCTCTATCCGTATGGCGCGTCTGCATCTGGACTTTCCCGAGAACCAGTTTTACTTCACCACCCAACTAACCGTTCGCATCACCGATATCAACGGTGCCAATCACTTGGCGAACGACTCCATGATCTCGATGATTTCTGAGGCGCGAGCCCGTTTTCTGTACCAGTTCGGTATTGAGGAAGTCAGCGAGAAAGGCGTCGGAATCATTGTTACCGACCTGGCCACGACCTACCTGCGCGAAGCTTTTGCGCGCGATGCTCTGATCTTTGAAGTTGGCCTGATGGACTTGAACAGATATGGCGGCGACATCATCTTCCGTATCAGCAAGGCAAGTAATGGCGAACTGGTTGCACTGGCAAAATCCGGCTTTGTTTTCTATCACTTTGCCAGCAGCAAAGTGCGCCCCATGCCGGAAGATTTCCGCGTTCGCTTTCCTGGCGTCAACAGCGTGGAAGCTGAAAACACCCCAGCCTGAGCCAGCGTGTTTCAGGCACAAAAAAACCCGGCCATTGGCCGGGTTTTTTCTGAAAAGTGAAGCTTACTTCACTTCAACCTGCGCTTCGACTTCAGCTTCAACGCGACGGTTCATCGCGCGACCTTCGCCTGTAGCGTTATCAGCAATCGGACGAGCTTCGCCGTAGCCAGCAGAGCTGACGCGGGAGCCGTCTACACCTTCGCTGATCAGAGCTTCACGTACCGCGTTGGCACGACGCTCGGACAGGTTCTGGTTGTAGGAGTCGCTACCGACGGAGTCAGTGTGACCTTCAACGGTAGTAGTTACCGACGGGTAGGTCTTCATGAACTCAGCCAGGCTCTGAATGTCCTGACGGAACTCCGGACGGATAGTGTCCTTGTCGAAGTCGAACAGCACGTCCAACTCAACGCGAACCGACTGCATTTCCGGGGCCGGAGGAGGTACCGGAACCGGAGCAGGTGCCGGAGCGGGCTCAGCAACCGGCTCAGACTTGGAGCCGAAGTTGATACCCAGGCCTACACCTGCCTGCCATTCAGTATTACCGTGGTCAAAGCCATACAGCGCATCAACACCGGCCTTAACGAAGAAGTTCTCGTTCAGGTAGTTTTTGATACCAACACCGGCCATTGCCATGGTGGTGCGGTCCTCGATGTTGGTTCCATCGGGCTCAAGTTCCTGGTGTGCCAGACCGGCGGAGATGTACGGACGTACATTACCTGCGCCGAAGTGGCGAACCGCTTCGAGCTGCAGCAGTGTGCCGTCAACGTCAGTGTCGGTCGGCTCGTGCTCCAGGTTTTTGTACTTGCCCAGACCGATGTTCAGCAGGACATCGTCATTGACGAAGTAACCGATGCTGCCACCTACCAGAGTGCCATCGTTGGCGTCGTACATGCTATCGGTGAAGTAGCGGTCTGCAAAGGCTTCCACCTCGACAGAGCCGGCTTTACCCTGGGCCAGCACAGACATGCTGGACGCAGCAACGGCGGCACCAACAACGAGACCCACAGTGTTTTTCAATTTCATCTTTGAATCCCCATCAAATCCATTAAGACGTTAAGCTTTCGCAAAACTCCGACGCAGTATAGCCGAATTACGCTGATAACTATACAAGCCTTATATGAAAGGACTGTCAATCTGGTTTCGTAACTTTTCCAACGCACGCTTGTAACGCATTTTGGTAGCGCTCAAGCCCATGTGCATGATGTCGGCGATCTCCTGGAATTCCAGCTCTGCGACAAATCGCAGCACCAGAATTTCCCGGTCGATCGGATTGACGTGCGCCAGTAGCTGGCTCAAGCCTTCCGATCCATCGGATGTTCGCACTTCCTGTTCCTCGCCCTCGTCCTGGGGGTCGAGACTGAGCGCATCCATCAGTCGACGCTTCCGCTTGTCCTTGCGGTACTGGGTAATGCACTCGTTGTAAGTGATGCTGTAAAGCCATGTTTTGAACTTGGCTTTGCCCTCGAACTGTTTGAGGCCGTGCAACACTTTGAGCATTACTTCCTGGCAGACATCGTCCGCGTCGCGCTCGTTGCCTAAGTAACGAACGCAGACATTGAACAAAGTTCGCTGGTATCGCCGCATCAGCTCCTCATAGGCAGTAGTAGTGTGAATTAGTTCACTTTTTGCCTTAAGGACCAGCGCGTCATCATCAAGATCGGCTGGATTATAGCGACGGGGCGTTCTGCTCGGACTGGTCAAGGTACCAACATCTTCGGCTATCGGCTGACACCGGCGCTCAGCGCCGCACCTGCTGCTCGATCAGCTCACGGTTCGCGACCGAAATAAGCTGTCCGTCAGCGCTCAGAATCTGGGTTTTGACAGTACCAATTTCCTCTATCACTCCCTCAACGTCACCCACCGCTATGTCATCACCGGGCTGGTATAACTCTCGTACATATATTCCGGCGATGATTTGAGACACAAGGTCACGGCTGCCAAGGCCAAGTGCCAACGCTGCCGCCATACCGAAAGTGATAAGCACGATGGCAATCACCATGTTTAGCAGCGCAGTCTCGATCTGCAGCTGTCCGATCGCCAGTGATACTGTGATGATCACCAGCAGACCTTGCACAAAACGACCGATACCGCTGGCGTACTCAACGCCAACGCTCTCTGCAGTGCCGCGTACGACCCCATTTGCCAAATGCGACAGCAGCAGGCCGCCCAACAGAATGAGCGCAGCGCCAACTACCTTGGGCAGATACAGCGTAATGGCATCCAGCGTAGAGGACACGCGGGCCAACCCGAGTGACTCGGAGGCAGAGACCACAAAGGTCAGCAGGATGAACCAGTACGCCACCTTCCCGGTGATGGCGGACACCGGCATATTGATGCCGATTCGGGCCAGCATCTTGTTGACGCCCGTACCACTCATCAGGCGATCCAACCCCAGCTTCGCCAGCCCCTTGCCGAGAACCGCGTCGGCAATCTTGGCAACGATCAGACCCAGCACAATGATGAACAGGGCAGCAATCAGATCAGGAATAAAGGAGGCAACCTTGCTCCACAGCGTGGTCATGGCGGCAACGAAGCTTTGGCTCCAGACGTCGAACTCCATGGCAGAAATCTCCAAATTAGACAGATAGACCGCTCGTTAGCGCTCGGAAGGTTGAGGTGAGACTGCATCGGCGTCACGTCGCACTGGACGCAGGTGCTTTAAGCCGCGCGCACCGCCTTCAGACAAAACCCACCCCCAGCGACTGAACAGACCGAGCAAATCCGCGGCAGCGCCGTGCAAGTGCGCCCGGTGCAAGACACTGTCCAAGCGTTGATCATCGCTGCGTGCTGCGTGATTGACAGGCTCGTCCTGCAACATCGCGCGCAGCGCGCGCTCCAGGGAATCGTCGTCTGACATGGCTCTCTCCGGGTAGGTTGGCAGCACTTGCATGCCAGCTATAACGCAGCGAGGGGGAGGTATTGCTACTCTCCCCCTCGCCAGCTGGTGTCACATGCTCTTACTCGGGCATGCTGAGCGCTGCGGGTGAAACAATAATGCCGTTGTTATCGGCATAGACGTACTCACCCGGGCGGAAGGTCACGCCACCAAAGGTCACCACAACGTTGAGATCACCGATACCGCGCTTGTCGGTTTTCATCGGATGACTGGCCAGCGCCTGAATGCCCAGCGCGGTCTGGGCCAGCACGTCCACGTCACGCACACAGCCGTAGACGATAATGCCTTCCCAGCCGTTCTTGGCAGCTTTCTCGGCCAGCATGTCACCCAGCAGCGCACGGCGCAGTGAACCACCGCCGTCAACAACCATGACTTTGCCAGTGCCATCCTGATCGACCTGCTCCTTGACGATGGAATTGTCCTCGTGGCACTTCACGGTGACAATCTGACCACCAAAGGAATCGTGACCACCGAAATTGCTGAACATCGGCTCGACCACAGCGACATCCGGGTAGGCGTCACACAGATCCGGCGTTACATAGTGCATGGCATTCTCCTTGAATGTGAGGGTAAACCGGTTTACTTGCCATTCTCGGCAAGGAAGAACCAGGTGTCCATCACCGAGTCGGGGTTGAGCGATACGCTTTCAATGCCCTGCTCCATCAGCCAGCGCGCCAGGTCCGGGTGGTCAGATGGGCCTTGGCCGCAGATACCAATGTACTTGTCGGCCGCGCGGCACGCTGAAATCGCGTTGCTCAGCAGCTTCTTGACGGCAGCGTTACGCTCATCGAACAGGTGGGCAATGATGCCGGAGTCGCGGTCCAGGCCCAGGGTCAGCTGAGTCAGGTCGTTGGAGCCGATGGAGAAGCCATCGAAGTGTTCCAGGAACTCTTCAGCCAGCAGGGCATTGGCCGGCAACTCGCACATCATGATCAGACGCAGGCCGTTTTCGCCACGCTTCAGACCGTTTTCACCCAGCAGCTCAACAACCTGCTTGGCCTCACCAACGGTGCGCACGAAGGGAATCATGATTTCGACGTTGGTCAGGCCCATTTCGTCGCGCACGCGCTTCATGGCGCGGCATTCCAGCTCGAAGCAGTCGCGGAACGAATCGCTGATGTAACGCGAGGCGCCGCGGAAGCCCAGCATCGGGTTCTCTTCTTCGGGCTCATACAGTTTGCCGCCGATCAGGTTGGCGTACTCGTTGGACTTGAAGTCCGACATGCGCACGATGACCTTCTTCGGCCAGAACGCAGCGGCCAGAGTGCTGATGCCTTCAACCAGCTTGTCGACATAGAAGTCGACCGGCGCGCTGTAGCCGGCAATGCGCTTCTGCACGCTGTCCTTAACGTCTGGCGGCAGGCTGTCGAAGTTCAGCAGCGCCTTGGGATGCACGCCGATCATGCGATTGATGATGAACTCCAGACGGGCCAGACCTACGCCCTCGTTGGGCAGGTTGGCAAAGTCGAAGGCGCGATCGGGGTTGCCGACATTCATCATGATTTTGAACGGCAGGTCCGGCATGGCGTCGACGCTGTTGGTCTTGACGTCAAAGGACAGCTGACCGGAGTAGATCAGGCCGGTATCCCCTTCGGCGCAGGACACAGTCACTTCCTGACCGTCTTTCAGCTCGCTGGTGGCGTTGCCGCAACCTACAACGGCCGGAATGCCCAGCTCGCGGGCGATAATGGCTGCGTGGCAGGTACGGCCGCCGCGGTTGGTCACAATGGCGCTCGCGCGCTTCATGACCGGCTCCCAGTCCGGGTCGGTCATATCAGAGACCAGCACGTCGCCCGGCTGAACCTTGTCCATCTCGCTAACGTCGTTGACGATGCGTACTGGACCAGCACCGATGCGCTGACCGATGGCACGGCCTTCTACCAGCACAGTGCCCTTCTCTTTCAGCAGGTAGCGCTCCATGACATTGGCGCTGCTGCGGCTCTTCACGGTTTCCGGACGGGCCTGAACGATGTACAGCTTGCCATCGTCACCATCTTTGGCCCACTCGATGTCCATCGGGCGACCGTAGTGCTGCTCGATGATCACCGCCTGCTTGGCCAGGTTGACCACTTCCTCCTCGCTCAGGCAGAAGCGGCTGCGCTCAGCCAGATCAACGTCCACGGTCTTGACCGAGCGACCCGCCTTGGCTTCATCGCCATAGACCATCTTGATGGCCTTGCTGCCCAGGTTGCGGCGCAGTACCGACGGACGGCCAGCAGCCAGCGTGGGCTTGTGTACATAGAACTCGTCAGGGTTAACCGCACCCTGTACAACGGTCTCGCCCAGGCCGTAGGCGCCGGTGATGAACACAACGTCGCGGAAGCCGGATTCGGTATCCAGGGTAAACATAACCCCCGCAGTACCGGTTTCAGAGCGGACCATGCGCTGGACGCCGGCAGACAGGGCAACCAGCTTGTGGTCAAAACCCTGGTGCACGCGGTAGGCAATGGCGCGGTCGTTGAACAGAGAGGCGAACACTTCCTTGGCGGCATAGATGACGTTGTCAACGCCGCGAATGTTCAGGAAAGTTTCCTGCTGGCCGGCGAAGGATGCATCGGGCAGGTCTTCGGCGGTAGCAGAGGAACGCACGGCAACGGCCAGATTGGGGTTGCCTTCGGAGAGGGTGTCAAAGGCCTCGCGAATGGCCTTGTCCAGCGCCGGCGGGAACTCCGCCTCCATGACCCATTGGCGAATCTGGGCACCGGTCTGGGCCAGCGCGTTGACGTCGTCGACGTCGAGTGCATCCAGCGCAGCGTTGATGCGGTCGTTCAGACCACTTTGCTCGAGAAATTCCCGATAGGCCTGTGCAGTGGTTGCAAAGCCACCGGGAACCGATACGCCGGCGTTGGCCAGGTTGCTGATCATTTCGCCGAGCGACGCGTTCTTGCCGCCTACTCGCTCCACGTCGTCAACACCCAGCTGCTCGAAGGACACTACGTACTCTAACAAGGTGATCTCTCCGTCAATCAATTAATAATTCTGGCGGCAGCGGCATACTGGCCTGCCTGCTGCAAATGCGCCACAATGCCGTTCACCGGGGGACACGCAGGCCGTTGGTCCGGGTTGCCCTGTCTTTGAGAGACGACATATTAAGGCTTCGTGAATGAAACGCACCGCTTTTTTCATTTCTGATGGTACAGGCATCACCGCCGAGACGCTTGGCCAAAGTCTGTTGGCACAGTTCGAGAACATCCAGTTCACCAAGCTGCTGCGTCCCTACGTGGACACCGTGGAAAAAGCGCGTGACATGGTACAACAAATCAATGCCGCTGCCGAGAAAGATGCGGCCCGGCCGATCATTTTTGATACCGTGGTCAATAGCGAGATCAGACAGGAACTGGCGAAATCCCAGGGCTACATGATCGACATCTTCTCGACCTTTCTGGCGCCGCTGGAGCAGGAACTGGGCGACGGGTCGTCCTACTCTGTGGGCAAGACCCACTCTATCCAGCACAATACGCACTACAAGGACCGCATTGATGCGGTGCATTACGCCATGGATAACGACGATGGCGCACGCACTCATCACTACGCCCAGGCGGACATCATCCTCGTGGGTGTTTCACGTTGCGGCAAGACACCGAGCTGCCTGTACATGGCGCTGCAATACGGTATTCGCGCCGCCAACTACCCGTTGACCGAAGATGATATGGAGCGTCTGCAGCTACCCAAGGCGCTCAAACAGCACAAACACAAGCTGTTCGGCCTGACCATTGACCCGGATCGCCTGCAGGGCATCCGCAACGAACGTCGCCCCAATAGCCGCTACTCCAGCTTTGCGCAGTGCGAGTTTGAAGTACGTGAAGTGGAAAACCTGTTCCGCAAGGAAAATATCCCCTTCATCAACTCCACGCACTTCTCGGTGGAGGAAATTTCCGCCAAGATCCTGATGCAAATGGGTATCGAGCGACGCCTCAAGTAAGCGTTATAACGCCTTGATTAGCATCAACTTTCAAGCCAAATACGCAGACTGTCCGGTGATTTGCCGGTCAGTCGCTTCAGCAATCGCCTGAAGTTGGTCCGATCGCTTACATGTAGGCAGGCTGCCACCTGATCGTGGCTATATCCCCGACTCTGATACAGCTCCATCGCAAGCTGCGCGTGAACGCGGTCCAGCAGCGTCTGAAAGCCGCAGCCGTCGCGTTGCAAGCGGCGCTTGAAGGTCGCCGCGCTCATACTGAATGACTCGGCAATCTGCTCCAGGCCCGCACGCCGGCCACCCAGCCCGTAGAGGTAGTCAAATACCGCCTCGCCCAGACTGCCAGCAGCCGGCAGCTCAGCCAGCGCTAGAGCGGCCTGCTGCTCGGCTATGCGGCCAAGGGTTGGTGATGCCGCCGCCGGCCGATGTGCCAGATAAGCGCGAGGCAGGCGCATGCAGGTCAGCGGCGCCTCAAAGCGTAAGTTCTCGCCTAAATGGACCCAGTACTGCTCGATATAGTCAGGCTGAGACCAGTTCAGTTGATACTCCCAGGGCAATCGCTCAGCCAGCAGCGCCCGACTGAGCGCAGTCACTGCGGTCATAGCCGCCTCATGCACAAAGCGTCGGCTGCGCCCCAAATCAAAGGCTTCAACCCAGTACAAGTAAAGATGATGCGTATCCAGATGCAGGCGTGGCGCCAGTGCGGGGCTAAGCAAGGCTCGGAACCGAACCAGATGCTGCAAAGCGTGCAGCAGCGTGTCAGCCTGCAACAGCAGGTTGCTGGCAGCCCCGAAATGACCGGGTAGCAAACGCTGTCCGAGCAAAAAGCTGGCATCACGGGCGTCTAGCAGCGTCCGCGCATTGTCCAGCAAACGCAGATATTGCGCCGTACTCACGCGAGCATCCAGCGCCAGCAGATCGTCGTAGAACAAGCCGCTGCCGCGTAGCAGGCGGTGGCTGTCTATGCCGCGTGCCAGCGCCAGATCCACCACGCAAGCCGGCTGGTTGCCTGCACTAAGGTAGCGGCAGTCCAGATCTAGCCAGTTGTCTGCTATGGCTTTACGCACGCTGTCAGGCCCGCTTGAGCTCAAGCGCCTGCTTGGCGTGGGCCATCGCCAGGTTGCTGCGCGCCAGCAGCGACTCGGCATCGTCCTGCCGGGCCATCACCGCCACCGTGGTGGCACGCAACGGAATCCGCTCGCCCTGCAGGCTGCTTTTACACGCCAGATGGGCAATCGACTGGGTCAGCTCCAGGGCCAGGGTTTGCGCCTGCGCCTCTAACGTATTGGGCAGCAACACCGCAAAGCGGTCACCCGCCAGCCGGCAGAGCAAGTCATGGCGTCGTAAATTCATCATCATCTGCTGACACACCAGCTGCAGCACCCGGTCCCCTTCTGCATGACCGTAGCGGGCGTTGATCAGATGAAACTCGTCCAGATCAAGCACCAGCAATGACAGGGGCTGCTGGTTTTCCTGGGCCTCAGGCAATGCCGCCGCAAGCTGACTGCGCAAATAGCCGGCATCGGCCAGCGGCGTTACCTTGTCAAACTGGCGGTGTTCGCGAAAATGACGCTCGCGGTTGACCATCTGGGCGTTGATCGCCAGTTGCTCGCGGTGCCAGTGATAGATGCCGATCGTCAGCAGCACAAAGCCCACCGGCATCGGCGCCGACTCCAGCCAGTGGTCCCAGACCCAAGCCTCAGGCAAGGCGACAAACTCATCCAGCGTGTCCATCCAGAGCGACAGAAACAGGCACGCCAGCCCGATAAACAGCAGGTTGGTAACCCGCCCGGCTGGCCGCCCCTTGAGCAGCAGGCCCAGCCATACCAGCACCAGCGCCGCCGAGCCGCCCTCCCCGGCAATGTCTGTCCATGACCAGCTAGGCGTGGTCTTGAGGTCGCCCAGGCTGAGATACAGCAGCAGCCCGGCGTTAGCCACCAGCAACAGTCCGGCCCATTTAAGCCGGTGCAGATAAAACATTGAGTTCATGCGCGCCTCGCATCAGCACAGTGGCGCCAGCTGACCAAAACAAGATGACACTTGTGTTGCAGTGCGCGGGGTCAAATTGGCTCAGATCACTACTCCCCGCAGGCCCAATAACTCAGCCCGTTTCGCTGTATCGCCCGTAGCAGAGCGGTTTGCAGGGCGCAGCGCAGGTCAAATCAGCTCAACTTTGCAGCCAACATGCCGCCAACGCCGCCAATTGCGGGGGTTGGCCCGATCACTGTCACAGAAACGCCATCTGCACTGCCTAAGTTGCCCTCCACATCGGGACACGAGAACCCATTGCCAGGAGAGGAAGCCATGTCTGTCCGTCACCCCCGTCGTCACACCCGCTTTGCCATCAGCGCGCTGACCCTCGCCATCGCTGGCGCAGGACAGGCCAACGCCGAGACTGCGCCAGAGGTCATCACTATCATCGGCCAGGCTGCCCAGATGGAGCAGGCGCTGGAACAGCAGCGTTTTTCCAATAACACCGAAAGCGTCGTGCACGCCGATGCCATCGGTCAGTTGCCAGACGAGAACGCCGCCGAGGCGCTGCAACGCGTACCGGGCATCTCAGTCGAGCGCGATCAGGGTGAAGGCCGATTTGTGCGGGTGCGCGGCTTGGGCGCCGACCTCAACAGCGTGACCATCAACGGCACTCTGGTGCCGGCACCCGAAAGCGACCGCCGTGCAGTGGCGATGGATGTGCTGCCCAGCGAGCTGATTCAATCACTTGCGGTGGTCAAGACACTGACGCCCGATATGGACGCCAACTCGCTGGGTGGCACCATCGAAGTAGAAAGCCTGTCAGGTTTTGACCACGAGGGTCTGTTCTACAGCCTGTCGACCGAGGCCAGTTACGACGAAAACACCGGCGACACCAGCCCCAAGGTATCTGGCGCGGCCAGTAACCGTTTCAGTGTCGGTGACGGAGTAGACAACCTGGCTGTTGCCGCCGCACTCAGCTGGGAGGACCGCAGTTTCGGATCCGACAACGTCGAAACCGGTGGCGCCTGGGACTTTGACGACCCGGCCGGTGCCCGCCTGGAAGAACTGGAGGAGCGCCGTTACGACATCAGCCGCGAGCGCGCCGGCGCCGGATTCAACCTGGATTATCGCCCTGACGAAGACACCGAGCTGTACCTGCGAACGCTCTACAGCCGCTTCAAGGACAGCGAAACCCGCCAGGCCAACGTGGTCGAATTTGCCGACCCGCAGCTGCCGGGCGAACGTGGCGATGCCGAAGCCGTACGCGAGTTGAAAGACCGAGAAGAAACCCAGGAGATCAAGAGCCTGGTGCTTGGCGGCGAACGCCGTCTGGGCGACTGGACCGTCGCCGCCCAGTACGGCTACAGCGAGGCAGAGGAAGACAGCCCGCTGCACACCCCTGGCGCCGCGTTCGAGGGCAACGACGACTTCATCAATGCCGGCTTTGATGACAGCAAACAGCCAGACCTGCGCATTGACGACGCCTTCTACGACCCGGCCAACTTCAGCCTGAAAGAAATCGAACGTGAACAGGGGCTGACCACCGACACCGAGCAAAACATCCGGGTTGACCTCACCCGAGACTGGTTCATGGCCGACCTGCCCTCGCAATTGCAGTTTGGCGCCAAGTTCAGCACCCGCACCAAGGACAACGACCTGGAGGTCTGGGTCTATGAAGACCTGGATACCTACGGCTTCAGCGACGCCGAGCTGAGCCTTGACCAATTTGTCGACGGACACACCAACCTCGGACCGGCGATTTCCGCCAGCGCGCTGGAACGGCTGATTGCAGGCCTGAATCCGGCCGACTTTTACGATGAGGAACAGTCGCGCATCAATGACTTCGAGATTCAGGAGAACATCAACGCCGCCTACCTGATGAACACCGTGGATATCGACGATCTGCGCCTGATCGCCGGCCTGCGCTATGAAGGCACCAAGCTCAAGGCCAAGGGCACGGGCCTCAATCAAGGCGTGTTTGAAGACGTTAATACACGCAACGATTACCACCACTGGCTGCCCGGCCTGCACGCCATCTATCAGCTGGGTGCCAACAGCCAGCTGCGCGCCAGCTGGACCAATAGCGTGGTGCGGCCAACCTTCGGCCAACTGTTCCCCGGCTTTGTGCTGGATGGCGACGAGGCCGAGTTCGGCAACCCGAACCTCAAGCCACTTGAGTCCAGCAACCTCGACCTGGGTATCGAACATTACATGGGCCGGGCTGGCGCGGTATCGGCGTTCGTCTTCTACAAGGACATCGAGAACTTCGCCTACGCCGCCGACCTGGCAGGCACCGGTGAGTACGCTGCCTTTGACGAGGCCATGAGCTACGTCAACGGTGACAGCGCTACTGTCTACGGCCTGGAGCTGGCCTACGCCCAGAAGTTCAGCTGGCTGCCGGCGCCCTGGAATGGCCTGCTGGTAAACGCCAACACCACCATTAGCCGGTCCGATGCGGACATCGAGCAGTACAACGCCGACACCGGTGCCATGCAGAGCCGCAGTATCGACCTGCCCGGCCAGTCCGACCTGACCGGCAACCTCACCCTGGGCTGGGAAAACGACCGACTGAGCCTGCGAGTGTCGGCCAACTACAAATCCGACTACCTGGACGAAGTAGGCGACGTGCTCGACAAGCGCTACGACTACCGCGTGGACGATCAACTGTTCATCGACCTGTCAGCCAGTTACTTCCTGACCGACAACCTGCAGGTGTTCATGGCCGCTCAGAACATCACCGATGAAGGCTACTACGTCTACACCGGTGAGCGTGACTACAACGCGCAGTACGAGGAGTACGGCCCGACCTACAAGGTTGGCCTGACCCTCACCCACTTCTGAGCAACTGCGGCGGGCCTTACGCCCGCCGCCACCAGCCCTTTCAGCGAGAATCAACATGCATCCAGTAACATCCATCATCGCAGTGGTCGGCAGCGCAACGCTGCTGGTCGCCTGCACCGAGCAAGGTGCAGACACGCGGCCCGAGACCCTGCCGGCCACCTCTGCCACGCCCGGCGAACTGACTCTGCAAGTCCGCAGCGCCAACGGTATCAGCGCCCAGCGTTTGATCGCTGGCGAGCAGGCAGGCAGCCTGGTTATCAGCAGTGAGGGCATTCAACTGCTCGACAGTGACGACAAGCCCGCCGCCACCGCGCTGCCTGGCTACTACGACGCCCTCGCCGTGCATCAGGACGCCGCAGGCCTGATTGCAGCCAGCCATGACCTGCAACGGGATCAACCGGTAGTGCTGCGCTGGAATGCCGCTGGCGTGGCAGCAGCGCCAGAATACCTGCCCAGCACCGGCTACCCGCTGGAGGATCTGTGCTTCTACCAGGACCAGAGTAATCATGACTACCTGTTCCTGATTGGCGAGGAAGGTCTTGGGCAGCAGTGGCTAATCGGCGAACAAGGGGCTACCTCACGCCTGGTGCGCAATCTGCACTTGCCGGTGGGTGCCAAGGGCTGCGCCGTAAATACCGCACTTGGGGCGTTGTTTATCAGTGAAGAAGGCATCGGCATCTGGCAGTACGCCGCCCACCCCGAAACCGACAGCACCCGCAGCATCGTAGACCTGGTACAGCCCTGGGGCACACTCCCCGAAGGTCCAGAAGGCCTGGCTGCCACCGACGACGGCCTGCTTGCACTCGACACCGGCAGCAACAGCCTGCACCGCTATCGCTGGCAGAACCAGCAATGGCAACACGACAGCTGGCAACTGACCGAGGGCAGCAAGCCCGAACAGCTGTCGGCACGTGCGGTGGACGACACACTGCAGGTGCTGATAACCGACGACAACGGCGTCCAGCTGCTTACCGAGCTGACGGGCGTAACCCGCCCTGCCAACACAGACTCACTGCCAGAGGTTCTTGCCCTGTCGCAAACCCAGCCCGTGCCCCATGGCGGCGACGCCGCCGACGACCCTGCTATCTGGCCGCATCCAAGCATCCCGGAGCTGGCCCGGGTGTTGGGCACCGACAAGCGAGGCGGTCTGGGCGTGTACGACCTGCAGGGGCATGAGCTGCAATATCTGCCGGTTGGCCGCATCAACAACGTCGACCTGCGTAAGGGCTTCACCTTGGGTGATCAGACAATAGACCTGGCCGTGGCCTCCAACCGAGATCGCAACAGCCTGGAGCTGTTCGCCATTGATCCGGCCAGCGGTCGGGTCACCGGCCTTGGCGACCTGCCTACCGAGCTGACAGATATCTATGGACTATGCATGGCGCAAAGCCCGCAGGGCGTTGTCTACGCCATCCCCAACGACAAGGACGGGCGCTTTATTCAATACCGCCTCGATGGCAGCAGCGGGCAGATTACTGCCAAGGCTGTCCGCCAGTTCAAGACTGACACCCAGCCGGAAGGCTGCGTAGCTGACGATGCGCGCCAGACGCTGTTCATCGGTGAAGAAGGCGTCGGCATCTGGACCCTATCCAGCGCAGAAGATCAGCCCACCGAGCTGGCCGAGGTTGCGCGTGTCAGCGAGTTGCTGCACGACGACGTTGAAGGTATGGCCGTCTACCAGCACCAGGAACGGCCTTACCTGATCGTGTCCAGCCAGGGCAATGACAGCTACGTGGTATTCGATGCCCTGCCGCCCTACGCCGCCCACGGCGCCTTCCGCATCGGCCTGAACGCGGGCCAGGGTATCGACGGGGTGTCCGAAACAGATGGACTTGAAGTCAGCTCAGCCGACTTTGGCGCCGCCTGGCCCGGCGGCCTGCTGGTGGTGCAGGACGGCCGCAAGCGCCTGCCAGAGGGCAATCAGAACTTCAAGCTGGTGCCCTGGCAACCCATTGCCGAGCTGCTGCAACTGCCCTAAACCTTCCACTTAACCGTAATAACAAGACCGGCCCCCGGGCCGGCAGAGAGGTAAATATGACTACCACCGATCACAGCATCTGGAGTTTGGTGCTCGAGGCCAGCCTGCTGGTCAAGGGCGTGATGCTGACGCTGCTGCTCGCCTCTATCGCCACCTGGTTCCTGATCGCCCAGCGCGGCCGACTGTTCACCCAGGCACAAAACGCGCTCAAACAGTTTGAAAATCAGTTCTGGTCAGGCACCGAGCTGACCAAGCTGTACAGCACCGAAGCCGGCGGCCCCGGCGTAGAGCAGATCTTTCGCGCCGGCTTCAAGGAATACACCCAGTTGAACCAACGCGGCAGCGGTGAACCCGAAGCCGTGATGCAAGGCGTGCAGCGCGCCATGCGCGTGGCCATCTCGCGAGAAGAGGAGCGGCTGGATCGCCACCTGCCCTTCCTCGCTACCGTCGGCTCGGTGAGCCCCTATATCGGTCTGTTTGGCACCGTCTGGGGCATCATGAATTCCTTTATCGGCCTGTCGCAGGTGCAGCAGGCGACCCTGGCTACTGTCGCACCCGGTATCGCCGAGGCGCTGATCGCAACGGCAATTGGTCTGTTCGCCGCGATTCCAGCGGTTATCGCCTACAACCGTTTCAGCACCCGCAGCGAGAACCTGCTTGGGCACTACTACAACTTCGCTGACGAATTCAGCGCCATCCTGCATCGCCGCCTGCACAGCCAACACGCGGGGTAAGCCACCATGGACATGCGAGCGACCAGAACCAAACGCAAGCCAAAGGCTGAAATGAACGTAGTGCCCTATATCGACGTCATGCTGGTACTGCTGGTGATCTTCATGGTCACCGCACCGATGATGACCCAGGGCGTGCAGATTGAGCTGCCCAAAGTGGCCGCCGAAGCGCTTGAGCCAGACAACCCTGCATCCATCGTGACGGTGTCGGTTGAAGCGAGCGGCGGCTACCACTGGAATCTTGGCGAAAACGTTGAGACCGACAGCTATCAGCACAGCACCGCCACGCTGGACGACCTGACCCGTGAGCTTGCCGCTGTCACCAGCACGCAACCTGACACCCAGGTTTTCATCCGTGCCGACGCGGCCGCCGGCTACGGTTTGGTCGTCGCCGCGATGGCTGCACTGCAACAGGCCGGCATCAGCCAACTTGGCCTGATCACGGAAGCGCCATGACCCCAGTAAAGCCTATCCTGACCGATTCGGAATACCGCTGCAGCGAGCCCGCCGAAGAGCGCGGCGCGGTTACCCTCTCGCTGCTCGCCACGGCGTTGCTGCATGCGGGAGTTGCCGTCCTGCTGTGGCAGGGTTGGGCGCCGGTCAGCGCGCTGCCCCCAGCGGAAACGCCCAGCCTGCGTACCCAGCTCATTACTCTGCCCACCCCGCAGCCTGAGCCGATAGCCGAGCCGCCTGCCACACCGCCACCGCCTGAGCCCGCTCCGCCGCCACCGGTGGTAGAAGCGCCGCCACCCAAACCGGTGGTAGACGAGGCCGCCATTGCCCGCCGACGGGTCGCTGAGGAGCAGCAACGCCAACGCGAGCTGCAGCAACAGCGCCAAGCCCAGGAGCAAGCGCGAAAGTTGGCCGAGCAGCAGCGACTGGCTGAAGCGGCGGCTGCCGAACAACAGCGCCGCGATGCACTGGCGAGAGAGCAAGCCCAGGCACACGCCGCCGCAGAAGCCGCTCGCGCCGCAGCTGAGAGGCAGTATCGCCCGATCAGCAAGCCCGAGCCTGACTACCCCAGACGCGCCCTGGCGCAGAAGCTTGAGGGCGATTGCACGGTCGAGTACGACGTCACCGCCAGCGGCCACGTCGACAATCCACGATTGGTAGCCGGCGCCTGCGATAACCCGCTGTTTGCTCGTCCCTCGCTGGCGGCAGCCAAGGACTTTATTTATCAACCCCGCCTGGTCGATGGCCAGCCGGTTACCGTAGCCGGAGTGCGTAATACCTTCCGCTACCGCCTGTCACAGTGAGTCACACATGAGTTGGCAAAACCCGGAATTTCACCGTCAGCTGGAAGTCGTCGACGACCGCTCCATCAATCCGACCGGCAACCCGCAGCTGGGCAATATCGCACTCAGCCGGCGTACGCTTCTCAAGGGGCTGGGTGCAGCGTCGCTGGCCACCCTGCTGCCGTCGCTGCTCAGCGCCTGCAGCGCAGAAAAAGCCTCACTCAAAAATAAGCTTATTGGCTTTCAATCAGTTGCAGCACAAACCTCCAGCACATTCGACTCTGTAGTCGTGCCTGCCGGTTACCGGGCAACGCCCTTTTTCAGTTGGGGTGATGCCGTTCTACCGGGTGCGCCAAGCTGGCGCGCCGATGCCAGCAACAGCTGGGAAGATCAGCTGATGCAGGCTGGCGACAACAACGACGGCATGCATTATTTCCCGTTTGCCGAGCAGCCCAATGACCGCGGCCTGTTGGTGGTCAATCACGAATACGTGAACCCGACGCTGCACCCTGACGGCATGCAGTTTACTGCCGGGCCCGACAACAGCCGTAGCCGCCCACCAGAACAGGTGTACAAGGAAATAGCTGCACACGGGTTGAGCATCATCGAAATCCGCCGCGCTGCCAGCGGCCAATGGCAGCGGGTCACTGACTCACCGTTCAACCGCCGCATCACTGCGGCAACCCCAATGGCGGTCAGCGGCCCGCTCGCCGGCCACCCGGCCATGCGCACAGAAAGCGACCCGAACGGATTGGAGATTCTAGGCACCCTCAACAACTGTTCGATGGGCGCGACACCCTGGCAAACCTATCTGGCCTGCGAAGAGAACTTCCACAATTACTTCGTCAACCGCGACGCCGCCGATTACCACGCTCGCCCCACCCACAAACGCTACGGTATCGGCCTTGGCGGCAGCAGCCGATACTACGCCTGGGAGGCTGTGGAGCCGCGCTTCAACGCAACGCCCGACGCCAACCGCCTGTATCAGGGGCACGTCAACGAACCCAATCGCTTTGGCTGGGTCGTCGAAGTAAATCCCTTTGACCCGACGCATAAACCGCGCAAGCGCACGGCCATGGGCCGCCTTGGCCGCGAGTGCGCCACCTGCGTGATCGACGACAACGGTCACATGGCGGTGTATTCCGGCGATGATGCGCGCGGTGAGTACGTATACAAGTTCGTTCCGCAGCAGCCCTACCAAGCCGGCAACAACAGCCACAACCGCGACCTGCTGGATGCAGGCACACTCTATGCCGCCCAGTTTGACACCGACGGCCGGGGCCGCTGGCTACCCCTGCGCTGGGGTGAGCCTGGCCTGACGCCAGATAACGGCTTTGCTGATCAATACGCCGTGTTGCTCAATGCCCGCGGCGCGGCTGATGCTGTTGGCGCGACGCCGATGGATCGCCCCGAGTGGGTGGCATCGCACCCGACCACCCGCGAGATGTACGTCAGCCTGACCAACAACACCGAGCGCGGTAAGGCAGACCCGGTCGATGCTGCCAACCCGCGCGAGGAAAACGTGCACGGTCAGATTCTGCGCTGGCGCGAGGACGGCGCCGACCCGTGGGCCACTGAATTTGAGTGGGATTTGTTTGCCCTGGCCGGTGAACGACAGAAGGTTGATGGCAGCATTCCGCCCCATCGTCTTGGCACTATCAACGGCGACCTGTTCTCATCACCCGATGGCATGGCCTTCGACCCGGACGGGCGACTGTGGATTTTGACCGACGCCGACGAAGAGGCGCCCTACACCGCCGACATTGGCTGCAATCAGATGCTGTGCGCCGACCCGGTCAGCCGTGAAGTACGTCGTTTTCTGGTCGGCCCACGCGGCGCCGAGATCACCGGTATAACCTGGACACCGGACGCACGGGCGATGTGGGTTAACGTCCAGCATCCGGGCATCAGTTACCCGGCCAGCGACGGCAAGACACGCCCGCGCTCGACAACGGTACTAATCACCCGAGAAGACGGTGGCGTTATCGGCAGCTGAACAATTGGACGCTTGGCTGGTCACACAGGGAGTCTTGAACCACAAAAGGAAACAACCATATGGACCTGCTTCGCATTCTGATCGCCATCTTGCTGCCGCCGCTGGGCGTGTTTCTGCAGGTTGGTTTTGGTGGCGCTTTCTGGCTGAACATCCTGCTGACACTGCTGGGCTACATTCCCGGCATCGTGCACGCGGTGTGGATCATCGCCAAGCGCTAGCGCCTGCCGCTCGCCTTGCCGGATGGTCTAGCCAGACCGCGCCGTGCAAGGCGATGCCCAAGCACTCTGTCCAGCGGCAGTCTCTGGATCAACGATTGCCTAGCTCAACCGCCTCACTGGCGGCCTTGAGCCAGCCAGCAATCGTGAAGTCATAAGCTGTGCGAGCGGGGTTACACACCTTACTGAAGGAGCAATAGTCCACCTGGGGACGGCCCGCCGCGAGATAGCGCAGATAGGTTTTTGCCATTGGCTGGTTAAAGAGCGTAAACATGCTCTTTTCCATCTCCAGCCCTTCGGTCTCGGCAAAATCAATACCCTGGTCATAGTCGTAGAGCAGCACCAAGGCCCACGCAGCCGACAGGTGGTGGCCACCCACCATCGTTTGCAGCTCCCCATTCAACAGCGCCCGCGTCGCGCGCTCTGTCATATTAATGGTCGACAGCAGTACATCCTCGCCCGGCGCCCGACCACTGCCGCGCAAACCATCACTGGCTCCAAACGCCATCAGGTCGCTGCCCGTCCAGATCAAGCGAATATCGGGGTAACGGTTGAGTAGAATCGGCGTCTGGTAGCGGGCATGCTCTTGCTGCCAGTCGCCATACACCGTCTGACGCAAATGCACCCGCGGAAACTCGCTGGTCGCCCGCAGCATCCCGGCGGTACGACGACGCGAGGTATCCGTCGTGCGGTCGCCCGAGATTGCGACCATCTCGAGCACATTGTTTTGCCCGCCCGGCCACTTGCGCTGAGCACGCAAGATTAGCGCCCGTGCACTGATGTACCCGGCCTCCTCAGCATCCGGCACCAGGCTACCCAACCAGTGCGGCCACCGCTGGCGAGGGTAACCCAACAGATCGCGTTCCTTGCGCTGAACACCATTGTAGGCAGCGAACACCCGCTGGCCCGCGCGCGCCGCCAGAGCCAGCTGTCCGCTAAGCGCCTGTTTGTCGGCAACAACCAGCAGGTAATCGGGCCGCTGCGTGGCGGGGCGCTCGACGACCTCGCGCACCAGGCTCAACTGCGCCAGATGATCACGCTCAGCGTAGAGTATCTCCAGCTCCACCCCGAGACTGGCGGCGGCATGCTGCAAGCCCTCGGCTGCATCCGCCCAGAAAGGCTCGTCCTGCTTGCCCGGGTTCACAAAAACCACGCTCATCGCCAGCAAAGGCGCGGAATACAAGCCGCACGATGTCAGGCCCAAAAGCAGGCAAAGGCGCCGGCGTAGCCCGCGGTCGAATGTAGCGAAGATCAATGGCAATAGAAACATCGTGCAATGACAACAAGGCCGCTGGATGAGTAATCAGGATGACAGCATTCAGCCGAAGCAGGTAGCCTGCCTACTACTGAACCTTTACATGGTAACAGAAGCAAGGGCGACCCGCCGCAGCGCCCAATAGCTCGTGGAGAGACCAATGAAAAGAAACCTGCTTGCCAGCGCTTTGCTGCTCTGCTCCGGCCTGGTTCAGGCCGCCAGTATCGATGTGTACCGTGACCCGAACTGTGGTTGCTGCCACGCATGGATTGAGCACCTGGAAGAAAATGGCTTTGAGGTGACAGATCATGTCACCCCCCATGTGGTAGCGCTTAAGCAACAACTGGGTATTACGCCAGACCTGCGCTCCTGTCACACGGCAGTTTACAAGGGCATGTTCATCGAAGGGCACGTGCCAGCCAGCGACATGCTGGCGATAGAGGCAGATAGCGGACTGCGCGGCCTCGCGGTACCAGGCATGCCGATTGGCTCGCCCGGCATGGAGATGGGGGACAGACAAGACCCCTATGAGGTCATCGCGATTGATGCCGATGGCCAGCGGCAGGTATTCAACCGTCACTGACCAGGCAAGCCCTGATAATTCAGGGCCTTTCTAGCGTCACTCAAAAACTTCTTCGATATGCGGGCCGAACCAGCTTTCAGTCCGCTCACGGGCCTGGCGCTGCACATCGCGGTCTATGTACATCGCAACCAGCGCCAAGGCCGATGCGAACACGCCAAGGTCATCGGTGAACCCGACCAACGGCGTAAAGTCCGGTACCGCATCCAGCGGCGCGATAAAATAGGCCAGCACGCTGAAGATAACGGCTTTGGCCCAACTGGGGGTTTCCGGGCGTCGGGCCGCGTAATAGAGGCAGAGCGCTTTCTCTACCACTTCGCGACCGGCAAGCCGGGCATGGTTGGCCAGTTTTTGCCAGAACTCTCGATCAGTAAACGTCGGTTTCATAACAGCTGACTCCAGTTTGCTGCCAACAATGGCATAGCAATGATGGTAATCAGCTCACCAGAACGCTGCAACCGCCCGATTGGGCTGCCACCCTCAGTAGCTCCTGATCACCGTCTGATCACGACCTGCACGCTTGGCTTCGTACATGTTCTCATCCGCGACCTTCAACCAGTTGTCCCTATTCTGCCGCCCCATAAGCAAGCTGCCGCCAATGGACACAGTCACCGGCGCGCCGTCCGGGCGACGCAGCTGCTCGCGTACGCGCTGCTGAATATGCCGGGCTATTGTCTGCAAACTGGCATCGTCTGCCTTCGGCACCAGGAGTACAAACTCCTCCCCGCCCAAGCGGAACAGCCGGTCGGAGGGTCGACACACATCTCGCACTGCCGCCACAAAGCGTACCAGCACTTGATCACCGGCGGCATGGCCGAACTGGTCGTTAACTTGCTTGAAATGGTCAAGGTCGAGCACCAGCAAGCCAAAATTGAGGTCGTATCGCCTGCTGTCGGCGATGGCGATATCCAACTCGCTATCCATGGTGCGACGATTGCCCACCCCGGTTAGCGGATCAAGAGTGGCCAGGCGCGATAGCTGGCGACGCTGCACGCGGCCACGAAAAGCAAAGACGAAGGCAAATAAGCCGCAAAGCAGACAGGTCACCACGAAGGAGGCCATTTGATAGCGGCTTGCAAATACCTGTTCGGGGTGCAACCAGCCATAAGCGCAGATCGCGATCAGCGTGCTCATGGTTGCAACCAGGCTTTGCAGCGGCGGCACCACAAAGAAGTTAAACAGGATAAGGACGTACATCCAGAACAGGCCGTTGACACCCAGCTTGGCCGCTACCAGAAATGCGCCAACCGAGTAGATGAGTGCCAGAAACTGGCCAGGCCGAATGGTATCGCCACTACGCCAGGCGTACAGCACTGCCAGCAGGCTGCTGACCACCAGAAAGGTATCCGTCGCTCCCACCAGCCAGCTGCCTTCACCCAGGCGATAGACAGCATAGGGCGTGATGCCGACGATAGCCAGAAGACCAACCAGCGTGATCATGGACAGCTGAAAATCGTCTTTCAGCTTGGACCAGAGTGTCCGCATGCAGTGAACTCTGCAGTTGTTGTTATTGTCAGTCAGCCGCCACGACCGACTACGCCGGAAGCTCCTTTGTGGCACCCGGTCGCAATGCGACCATAACCGCTGTCGCAGTCAGGCACAACAGCTGATTGCGTTGCGCCACAGAAGCACTGATCAATTCCACTCGCCCTGCGGGGCGCTCAGGCTGCGGCGCTGGTCTGAATACGTTGAACCATGGCGCGTAGTCCATTGCCACGGGTAACACTCAAGTGCTTGAGCAAATTCAGATCGCTGAAATACCCCTCGATATCAAACTCGCGAATACTGGCTGCGTCTTTTCCATTGTAGGCAGCAAGCACCACGGCAAGCAGTCCTTTGACGATAAAAGCATCGCTGTCTGCATCAAAATAGAACCGGTCGCCGTCGCGGCGGCTAACCAGCCATACCTGACTCTGGCAGCCGCGCACCAGGTTATCTTCGGTGCGCTGGGCAGCATCAAGCTCGGGCAACTCGCGCCCAAGATCAATGATGTACTTGTAACGGTCTTCCCAGCTGTCGAAAAACGACAGGGTATCAACGATATCCTCGCTGGTTATCTCCGTACCAAATCGACTCATGTGTAGCTGTCCTCAAAAAAACATGCCGGTTTCAAGCTGCGCTTCTTCACTCATCATGTGGCGCTGCCATGGCGGATCGAATACCAGATCGACCTTGACCTCATCCACGTTGGGCACCAGCTTAACGCGGTATTCAACGTCTCCGACCAGCACCGGCCCCATACCGCACCCGGGGGCTGTCAGGGTCATTTCTATGGTGACCTTGCGCGCTGACTGGTCAACCTCGACCGCATAAACAAGCCCCAGATTCACCAGATCAACCGGAATTTCCGGGTCATAAACGGTTTTAAGCGCCTCCCAGACCTGCTCCTCACGGATTTGGTCGTCCTCCGCCTCCGGGAAAGACAGCAGCTCCGGCTCAAGCCCCAGGGCTTCAGCGTCGGTACCGTCTACCCGCACCATCTGGCCGTTGTAGGTAACGGTGTAGTTACCCCCAAGCGCCTGGGTGATGGTGACAAAGGTATCCTTGGGGATGGTCAGGGGGGTTCCGTCGGGGACTCGGCGAGCCGGGCAGTCGGCCCGCGCTACCACCATGCGACGTTCCATCAGAGTTCCTCACAGCAAGACATGAAGGCGCGGCATCAGTGGCCGCGCCCTTAACAGCGACGAATCAGTCAACGCTGAAGCTTTCGCCGCAGCCGCACTCGTCCTTGACGTTGGGGTTCACGAATTTGATCTGCTTGTTGATGCCTTCTCGCACCAGATCAATCTCGGTGCCGGACAGCATTTGCAGGCTGTCGCCATCAACCAGCAGCTCAACCTGCTCATCCAGCTGATAGTGCAGGTCACTGGCGCCCGCCTGCTCTACCAGGTCGATCACATACTTGAACCCGGTGCAGCCGCTTTTCTTGACGCTTAAGCGCACAGCCTTACCCTGTTGCCCACCAAGCTGGTGGCGAAAATGCGCCAACGCGGCAGGGGTAACGGTGACTACTGGTTGACTGGGATCGAAGGATTCAACGCTCATCTGATGACTCCTAAAGAAACTGCCGTACTTTTTCCAAGGCCACGAACAGTCGGTCAATATCGGCACGGGTGTTATAGAAAGCCAGACTTGCCCGCACCGTACCTGGAATACCGTATTGCTCCATGATCGGTTGCGCACAGTGATTACCCGTGCGCACCGCAACACCCTGCTGATCAAGCAACATGCCCACATCGTTCGGGTGCGCGCCCTCCAGCAAAAAGCTCATGACGCTGGTCTTGTTGGCCGAGGTGCCGACCAGGCGCACGCCTGACGTGGCGTTGGCGCGCTCTTCGGCGTAGGCCAGCAACGCCTGCTCGTGAGCGGCGGCGCCGGCTCGATCGAGCTGGTTCAGGTAATCAATGGCCGCGCCAAAGGCAATCACACCGGCGATATCGGGTGTGCCCGCCTCAAACTTGTAAGGCAGTTGGTTGAAGGTCGTGCCGGCAAAGCTCACCGTCTCGATCATCTCACCGCCCCCCTGGTAGGGCGGCATCGCCTCGAGCAGCGCCGTCTTGCCGTATAGCGCGCCCAACCCGGTGGGGCCAAACAGCTTGTGGGCGGAAAATACGTAAAAGTCGCAATCCAGCGCCTGCACATCCACGGGCCAATGACTGACTGCCTGAGCACCATCAATCAGCACCAGCGCACCTGCGGCGTGGGCCAGCTGCACAATCTGCTCGACCGGATTGACTGTACCAAGGGCGTTGGAGACATGGCCACAGGCGACCATTTTCACGCGCTCATCCAGCATGTCTTCAAGCGCCGCCAGGTCCAGTGTGCCCTCGGCATCGACCGGGATTGGCTCTACGCTGGCGCCCTTCTCGGCCGCCACCAGCTGCCAAGGCACGATATTGGAATGGTGCTCCATGGCCGACACCAGCACCCGATCGCCAGCCTTAAGGTTGGTTCGGCCCCAGCTGGCGGCCACCAGATTGATGCCTTCGGTAGTGCCACGGGTCCAGATGACCTGACGCGCCTCAGCGGCATTGATAAACTCGGCCACCTTCACACGGGCCGCTTCAAACTTCTGCGTCGCCCGATCAGCCAGCGCGTGGGCGCCGCGATGAACATTGCTGTTGTCCTGCTCGTAGTAGTCCACCAGCGCCTGAATCACTGCCCGCGGCTTCTGCGTGGTAGCAGCGTTGTCCAGGTACACCAACGGGTGGCCGTTGACCTCCTGATGCAAAATCGGGAAGTCGGCGCGCACTCGCTCGGCATCAAAGGCCAGTGGCCTTACCTGCTCATTCATAACCGATCTGCCCCACCATCTCGCTCGCCTGGCCAAACAACGACACCAGACGCGGGCGCAGATAGTCCTGCACCGCCTGCTCCGGCACCTGGTTGAGCAGCTCGTTGATAAAGCCGAAGCTCAACATGGTGATGGCATCGGCATGCGACACACCACGGCTTTGCAGGTAGTACAGCGAGGTTTCATCCAGCTGACTGATGGTCGCGCCGTGGGCGCACCGCACGTCATCGGCGTAGATTTCCAGCTCCGGCTTGGTGTTGATCTCGGCAGTGCGCGAGGTCAGCAGGTTCTTGTTGCTGAGCTCGGCCAGCGTCTTCTGCGCCTGCGGATGAATATGAATCCGGCCATTGAAGACTGCCTTGGCGGCGTCACCAATGATGCCGCGGAACACCTCGTTGCTGGTGCAATGGGGCACGCAATGCTCAACGTTGGTGTGATAGTCGATCACCTGGCGATTGCGCGGCAGGTAGATGCCGTTCAAATCCAGGTGGGCGCCCTCACCCAGCATGTTGACCTGATAGTCGATCCGCTTGAGGCGACTACCCTGAGCCAGGGTAAAACCATGGAAACGCGCATCACGCTGCAGGTTTACGTGCACGCCACCGACGTGCAGCAGGTCTTCCTGTTCCAGATTGATACGGTAGTGCTGCACCTGCGCATTCTGGCCTACAACCACTTCGGTGAGGCTGTTAACGAAGCCGTTCTGGGCGTGAGCGTCAGAGGCAAAATGCTCAATCAGCTCGGCCTGGGCATTGTCTTCCAGCACCACCAGCAAGCGCTGGCTGGCGGCTACCGGTGTGCGCTGCGGAGTACTGATGTTGACCACGTACAGCGGTTTCTCCAGACGCACTCCGCGCGGCACGTGCACCAGCACGCCATCAGCGGCCCAGGCGTTGCTCAGCGCAGCAAACAGGTGGCGCTCACTGTCGACCACCTTACCCAGATGTTGACTGATCAATGCGCGCTGTTCTGCGTCGGCGGTGCCGAAACGCACGACTTCTGCCGGCAGACTACTGGAGTGCTCGGTGCTGAAGCGTCCGTTGATGAACACCAGACGGGTCGCGTCCAGCTGCAGCTGTTCAACCTCATCCAGTGCGTGGCTATCAGGCGCGTTGCTCCAACCCAGCTGCTGATACTGCTGTAATGGCGCCAGCGACAGATACTTCCAGTTTTCGGTCTTGCGCGTCGGCCAGTTTGCCTCACCCCAGGTGCTGGCGCCCTGCTCACGCAGGCCCGCCAGCCACTCGGGTGACTGCTGCTGTGCCGCCAGCTGCAAGGCCGTCTGTTGAAAATCACTCATCGGATCACACCACCTCGTTTTCCAGCCAGCCGTAACCCTTGGCTTCCAGCTCCAGCGCCAGGCTCTTATCGCCGGACTTGACGATGCGGCCACCGGCCAGCACGTGCACATAATCAGGCACGATGTAGTCGAGCAGGCGCTGATAATGGGTGACGACCAGGAAGCTGCGCTTGCCGTCGCGCATGGCGTTAACGCCATCGGCAACCACCTGCAGGGCATCGATGTCCAGACCGGAGTCGGTCTCGTCGAGAATGCACAGCTCAGGCTCAAGCAGCATCATCTGCATGATCTCGTTACGCTTCTTCTCGCCACCGGAAAAACCTTCGTTGACGCCGCGCTTGAGGAAGCTGGCATCCAGGTTGACGCGCTTGCAGGTCTCACGGGCCAGCTTCAGAAAGTCCACAGAGGAGATTTCATCCAGCCCCTGGTGCTTGCGCTTGGCATCGACGGCCGCCTTGAGAAACTCCATATTGCTGACACCCGGAATCTCAACCGGGTACTGGAACGCCAGAAACAGACCTTCACGCGCGCGCTCCTCGGTTTCCAGCTCCAGCAGATCCTGCCCTTTGAAGGTCACCGTGCCTGCCGTCGCCTCGTAGCCAGGGCGGCCGGAGAGCACGTTACCCATGGTGCTTTTGCCCGAACCATTGGGGCCCATGATGGCGTGTACTTCGCCCGGCTTGATCTCGATAGACAGCCCTTTGAGGATATCTTTCTCTTCAACTTTCGCGTACAATTCTTTGATATTTAGCATCATTTATGCCTAATAAATTACTTTAACCGTTGTCGGGCAGCGCGCTGCGCTCAGCCCACTGATCCTTCGAGGCTCACCTCAAGCAGCTTGCCAGCTTCCACTGCAAACTCCATCGGCAGCTCCTTGAACACCTCGCGGCAGAAGCCGTTGACGATCATCGAGACCGCCTTCTCGGCATCCAGTCCGCGCTGCTGGCAGAGGAACATCTGGTCATCACTGACCTTGGAGGTGGTAGCCTCGTGCTCCACAACGGCGCTCGGATTCTTGCTCTCGATATAGGGGAAGGTGTGCGCACCGCAGCGATCACCGATCAGCAGCGAATCACATTGGGTATAGTTGCGAGCACCGTCGGCACCCGGGTTGATGCGCACCAGGCCACGGTAAGCGCTGTCACTGCGCCCCGCTGAAATCCCCTTGGCAACGATGGTAGAACGTGTGTTCTTACCCAGATGGATCATTTTGGTGCCAGTGTCGGCCTGCTGGAAGTTATTGGTCAGGGCAACCGAGTAGAACTCACCCACACTGTTGTCGCCCTTGAGCACACAGCTTGGGTACTTCCAGGTAACGGCAGAGCCGGTCTCAACCTGTGTCCAGGAAATCTTGGCATTGGTGTGGGCGATGCCGCGCTTGGTCACAAAGTTGTAGATGCCGCCCTTGCCATTGGCATCACCCGGATACCAGTTCTGCACGGTGGAGTACTTGATCTGCGCATCGTCCAGCGCGACCAGCTCTACCACAGCCGCGTGCAGCTGGTTCTCGTCGCGCATCGGCGCTGTACAGCCTTCGAGGTAGCTCACGTAAGAGCCCTCATCAGCGACGATCAGCGTGCGTTCGAACTGCCCGGTGTTCATCTCGTTGATGCGGAAGTAGGTGGACAACTCCATCGGGCAACGGACGCCCTTGGGAATGTACACAAAGGAGCCATCGGAGAAGACCGCCGAGTTCAGCGCGGCGTAGTAGTTATCCTTCTGCGGTACCACGCTACCGAGGTACTTCTGCACCAGCTCGGGGTACTTGTGCACTGCCTCACTGATCGGGCAGAAAATCACACCGGCTTCATACAGTTTTTCGCGGAAGGTAGTAACAACAGAAACCGAGTCAAACACCGCATCAACCGCCACACCGGCGAGCATTTCCTGCTCGTGCAGCGGGATACCCAGCTTCTCATAGGTGGCCAGCAGCTCAGGATCCACCTCATCGAGGCTCTTGGGCTTGCTGTCCATGCTCTTGGGAGCCGAATAGTAGGATACCGCCTGGAAGTCGATTTCCGGGTAGTGCACGTGGGCCCACGTGGGCTCATCCATTTCCTGCCAGGCGCGAAACGCCTTCAAGCGCCACTCCAGCAGCCACTCAGGCTCTTCCTTCTTGGCGGAAATGAAACGGATCACGTCCTCATTCAGCCCCGGTGGCAGGGTCTCGGACTCAATGGCAGAGTGGAACCCCGCCGCGTAGTCCTTTCTGATAAGGCTTTCGACTTCTTCAGTCACGGTATCACCTCAGATTCTGCAATCGCAGCCGAGCCGGATTGCCAGTTCTTGATTCAGGCCTGCGCCGACACGCGGCCGGCACACAAGTGGAGAGCTCTGCGGCTCTTTCAGATAATGCGCTCCAGCTCGCTGACCGTGTGGCGCGCTCTGGAGATGCGGTCCTGCCGCGAACTCACCCGGCGGATGTCCTCGCGCGACACCAGCTCTGCCAGGGTGATGTCATTGAGGAACTGGCGCAGCCGTGCACTCAGGTCAGACCACAGATGGTGCGTCAAACACACCTCGCCTTCCTGGCAGTCACCCTTGCCCAGGCAACGGGTCGCATCCATTGAGTCATTCACCGCCTCGACTATCTGCGCCACGCTGATGGCGGCAGCACCGCCCGCCAGCCGGTAGCCGCCGCCAGGACCGCGCACACTCTCCACCAGTTTGCTGCGCCGCAACTTGGCAAAAAGCTGTTCCAGATAAGAAATGGAAACACCCTGGCGCATCGATATATCGGCCAGCGTGATGGGGCCCTGGTCTTCATGCAACGCCAGATCCAGCATGGCTGTAACGGCGTAACGACCCTTGGTAGTCAGTCGCATAGACGCTCTCAAGCGGTTGATTTCACCGCGACACTATGCAATATCCAAGCAATTCAGTCAAGTATTACACTCTCTGCGGCCGGCGCATTATAGAGGCTGCAGCCCCACTCCGGAAGGTGAAGCGCCTCAGCCGCGAGACACTTACACAGATACACAACAAATGTCGCCAAATTGCGTGAATTCCCGCCGACGGCAGTGCTATGGTTGGCCACCTGAGAGACCCCAATAAATAAGAAGGAGCCATGCGCAATGAGCCACCATCAGCAGTTCTACATCAATGGCCAGTGGGTAGCCCCCAAAGGCGACCAACAGCTTGATGTCATCAATCCGGCAACCGAAGAAGCGGTCGCCAGCATCGCGCTGGGCAACAAGGAAGACGTTGACGTCGCTGTTGCTGCCGCACGCGCCGCCTTCCCCAGCTATGCTGCCACCAGCCGTGAAGAGCGCATCGCGCTGCTGGAGCGCGTGATCGAGGTGTTCAAAAAGCGCATGGGCGACGTGGCCGAGGCCATCTCCCAGGAAATGGGCGCACCGACCAAGCTGGCGCAAACGGCACAGGCGCCGTCTGGCCTGTCGCACTTCATGACCGCACTGGAAGCACTCAAGCACTTCGAATTTGAAGAAGAGATCGGTACCACTCTGGTAGTTAAAGAGCCCATTGGTGTCTGCGGCCTGATTACGCCCTGGAACTGGCCGATGAACCAGCTGACCTGCAAGATCGCACCGGCACTGGCCACCGGCTGCGCCATGGTGCTCAAGCCCTCCGAGGTTGCCCCGCTGTCGGCCTTGATTCTGGCCGAAATTCTTGATGAGGCCGGCGTACCCGCTGGTGTCTTCAATCTGGTCAATGGTGACGGCCCGACTGTCGGCGCAGCCATGTCTGCTCACCCCGACATCGACATGATGTCTTTCACTGGCTCTACCGCAGCAGGCCGCCAGGTCATGAGCAACGGCGCCCAGACGATCAAGCGCGTGGCCCTGGAGCTGGGCGGCAAGTCGGCCAATATTCTGCTTGATGACGTCAATTTCGAGAAAATGGTCGCCCATGGTGTGATGTCGTGCATGAACAACAGCGGCCAGTCCTGCAACGCGCCCACACGCATGCTGGTGCCCAACAGTCGCATGGACGAGGTCGCTGCCATCGCCCAGGCTGTTGCTGCCCAGGTGAAGGCAGGCGACCCGAAAGCCGCCGACACCGTGATGGGCCCGGTTGTGTCCAAAGCGCAATGGACCAAGATTCAGGACCTGATCAGCGCCGGCATCGACGAAGGTGCCAAGGTCGCTGCCGGCGGCCCGGGTCGTCCGGAAGGACTGGACAAGGGTTACTACGTCAAGCCCACCGTGTTCACCCACGTCAACAATGAGATGACCATCGCCCGCGAAGAAATCTTCGGCCCGGTGCTGTCAATCATCGGCTATGAAGATGAAGAAGATGCGGTACGCATCGCCAATGACACCCGCTACGGCCTGTCCGGCTACGTCTCTTCCGGTGACCTGGACCGTGCGCGCAATGTTGCCCGCCGCATTCGTACCGGCATGGTGCATCTGAACGGCGCGCCGCTGGACCCGAAAGCGCCGTTCGGCGGCTACAAGGAATCCGGTATCGGTCGCGAGTGGGGCCATTACGGGTTTGACGACTTCCTGGAAGTGAAGTCCATCTACGGCTACGCCGCCAAGGCCTAAGCCTGCGCCTGCCCGGCTGCAACGGCCGGGCAGGTTTCCCGCTTACCCCCAGACCTAGAGCAACTTGCTCGCCAGCAGTGTCGCTGCCGCCACGATTAACACCACCGCGACCAATACCAGCAACCCGTCCCGGGCCACCAGCGCCAAGCCCAGAATGGCCAGCGCCAAACCGACAATCGATGACGAAAATGGCACCAGCTCAAGCATTGGCAAGGCCGCTGCCACTGCTACGCACAAACCAGCGATCAGCAGTGTCGAGGTGCGATGCAACATAAAGCCCAAGCGCGGCTTGATTAGCTTATCGATGCGTCGCGCGGTCGGCGTGACCCAGCTGATGGCTTTGCGCAGACGAGTTTGTGGCACCGATCGGTCAAGGATGAATGCGGGCAACCAGAAGTTGCTGCGACCGCACAACATCTGTACGGCAATCAGCATTACAAAGATGCCTGCGAACACCGCCATACCCGGAATGCCGCTCAGCGGTGAAAACAGCACCACACCCATGATCAGCAACAGCGGCCCAAACGAGCGCCGCCCTACCGAGTCCACCACCGCGCGCATCGATACGTCATCCTGCTCTGCGGCCAGACCATCCACATGTTTGAGCAACTGCTCGAGATTTTGCGGTGTTGCGTCCACCTGACGAGCTCCTTCTGCCGGCGATCTACGCTCAAGCAGACTCGGTGCACCCGTTTTTTGTTCCTGCAGAATGCAAAAAGGCCCCTGCCCTTGCGGGCAGAGGCCTTATCGGTCAACGCGGGGTTAACCCAGCGACTTGACCGCTTCGATCATCTGAACCATGACCTTCTGGGCATCGCCGTAGACCATGGAGGTGTTGTCGAGGAAGAACAGCTCGTTCTCGACGCCGGAGTAGCCCTTGCCCTGGCCACGCTTGACCACATAGGCCTGGCGCGCCTGGTCCACGTTAAGGATCGGCATGCCATAGATCGGGCTGGACTTGCGGGTGCGCGCAGCGGGGTTAACCACGTCGTTGGCGCCCAGCACGATGGCAACATCGGCCTGTGCGAAGTCTTCGTTGATGTCTTCGAGATCGAAGATGATGTCGTACGGCACACCAGCCTCGGCCAGCAGTACGTTCATGTGGCCAGGCATACGGCCGGCAACCGGGTGAATGGCAAAGCTCACCTCGACACCCTGCTTCTGCAGCAACTTCACAAACTCGTACAGCTTGTGTTGCGCCTGGGCCACCGCCAGACCGTAGCCCGGAACAATGATGACCTTGCTGGCGTAATACATGGCAATAGCAGCGTCAGAGGCATCGGCAGACTTCATGGTGCCCTGGATCTCGCCGTCAGCGCCGTCATCTTCACCGCCAAAGTCGCTGAAGATAATGTTGCTGACCTGACGGTTCATCGCCTTGGCCATCATCAGGGTCAGCAGCGTGCCCGCCGAACCTACTACGGTACCAGCAATGATCATCGCCGGGTTTTGCAGCACAAAACCCTCAAAGGCAACAGCCAGACCGGTGAACGCGTTGTACAAGGAGATCACTACCGGCATATCGGCGCCGCCAATCGGAGTCGTGAGCAGCACACCCAGCGCCAGAGCAACAGCAAAGAACACCAGAATCAGGAACACCGGCGTTTCTGCAGCGCCGGCCACAGCCATGACGCTGATGATGGCGCCAATAAACAGCGCACCGCACAACAGCGCCGCGTTTACGTACTGGTGCTTGGTCACGCGCCAGGTCTTGTTCATGCGACCGTCCAGCTTGGCCCACGCAATCAGCGAGCCAGACAGGGCAACCGCACCAATCAAACCACCGAGAATGGCCAGCACGGTCACTACAACACCGTGTGCCAGGGCATTACCGGACAGCAGCTCGGTGGCAGCGATGGCCGCAGCGGCGCCGCCACCCATACCGTTGTACAGAGCAACCATCTGCGGCATATCGGTCATGGCAACGCGCTTGCCGCTGAACCAGGCCCAACCAGTACCCAGACCCAGAGCGAGGATCAGCAGGAACAGGTTAGTGCCCAGATGCGCCTCGGCGCGGGGGGCCACGTCAAAGCCGTACAAGAAAGCGGCAACCACTGCCACCAGCATACCACCGCCGGCAACGATGATACCTGAGCGCGCGGTAACCGGGCTGGCCATGCGCTTGAGGCCGTACAGAAACAAGAACGCTGCGACAAAGTAGGCCGCGTCAATCAGAAAAGCACTGAACATGGTCTACTTACTCCTTGTCTGCGCCAGGCGCTTTATTGGTGGGCTTGAACATTTCCAGCATGCGTTCAGTGACCACATAGCCGCCAGCTGCGTTACCCGCACCCAGCAGTACGCCGACGAAACCAATGATCTGCTCCAGGGTGGAGCCGGCGTTCAGCAGCGCCCACATCGCACCGACAACCACGATACCGTGGATGAAGTTGGAACCCGACATCAGCGGCGTGTGCAGAATGGCCGGTACACGGCCGATGATTTCATAGCCGGCAAAGGCTGCCAGCAGGAAGATATACAGGGCAACAAAGCCTGTGATAGTGACACTCATATCCATTTTTTAAATCCTCAAGCCTGCTCTTCAACAGCAGCGCGTGCTGCATCGTTGCGGATCTCGCCGTCGTGGGTCAGTACTGAACGGGCCAGCACTTCATCTTGCCAGTCCAGTGTCAGCTCGCCTTCGTGCACCATCAGGCCGACCAGAGCCAGCAGGTTGCGGGCATATAGCTCGGACGCGTGCTCAGCCAGGTGGCTGGCAATATTCAGCGGCGCAACGATGCTTGCCGGACCAACTTCAACGGTTTCGCCAGGCTGGGTCAGAGGTGTGTTACCGCCGCCCTCGGCTGCCAGGTCGATGATCACCGAGCCGCTCTTCATGCCCATAATCTGCTCTTCGGTCAGAATCTTGGGGCTCGGCTTACCGGGAATGGAAGCAGTGGTGATGATAGCGTCAGCCTGCTGCACGTGGCGGGTCAGGACTGCCTGGACCTGCTGCTGCTCTTCTTCGGTCAGCTCGCGGGCGTACCCGCCCTCGCCGACGGCAGACACGCCGGTATCAACAAACTTGCCGCCAACCGACTGCACCTGCTCGCGTACTTCCGGGCGGACATCGTAGCCTTCGATCATGGCGCCCAGGCGCTTACCGGTAGCCAGCGCCTGCAAGCCAGCAACACCCGCACCCATGACCAGAATCTTGGCCGGACGCAGCGAACCAACCGCTGTGGTCATCATCGGCAGAATACGGTTGAGGTGGGTAGCAGCCAGCAGCGCGGCGTAGTAGCCCGCCAGAGCCGCTTGCGAGGACAGCGCGTCCATGGCCTGGGCACGGGTGATACGCGGAATCAGCTCCATGGCGAAACAGGTGATGCGGCGATCACGCAGCGCCTTGACTACCTCAGGCTCGCGCTGTGCGTAGATAAAGCTGCACAGGATCGACCCTTCCGGCATGGCTTGAATATCGGCAACGCTCGGTGGCTGCACCCGGAAGAACAGACGGGTATCCGCCGGCGCAGCACCGACCGAAGCGCCTGCGGCAGTGAAATCCGCATCGGGAATACGGGCCGCGTCACCGGCTCCGGCCTCCAGATGCGCCTCGATGCCGAGCTTCTGCAGCTTGGCAACGACCGCCGGCACCAACGCCACACGTTTTTCGTGGGGTCGGGTTTCTTTTGCGATGTGTAATTGTATTGGCATGGTGACTCCTCACAAGAGATTGCGCGCAAGGATACACGACAGGCCTGCCGCCGTCGCCTCGTAACGAGACGATTCAGGGTTTTGTTAGGGTAATATTAACCAACCCCAGATGCCCGCTACTGGCACTCACGGGTGCAGCGCAATGCCGCAACTTCAGGCCTGAGCGCCAGAGGATACGGGCAATGTCTCACCGCTGAACAAGCGTGTTTGCGGCATCAAACTCACGCTGACACTCACGCATCAAGTTTTCGTTGTTGTGCTGCCAGGGGTGAAAATCTTCACGGTAAAAGTCCCGATAGGAAGCCATCAGACTGGAGAAAAATCCGCCCCGGCCCCACAACCAGCGCATACCCTGATACCAGAGACGCAAGTCCATCAAGCGGCCATCCTTACGCAACATATGCCACATACCGCGGGTGACATCGCGCAAGAAAAACCAGGTCGAGTAACGCATGGCCTGGCGCAGCTGCTTGCGGTCACCACATACCTGCATATAAAGGTCAAAGGCGACCGCCTTGTGCTCGGTTTCCTCAAGGGCATGCCAGCGCCAGATACGTCGCATGGGGTCACTGGCACCCTCAAACCAGCGCAGCTCGCGCAACACAGCGTCAGCCATGATGGCAGTGAAATGCTCCATCGCCACCGTGCCGGCGAGCCGTCGCTGAGGCGACAAGTGCTTGTTGGCGTAGGCGATGCGCCGCCGTACCGGTGCGGTCAGCGCCTCGACGTCGTAGCCAAGCGCCTGCAAACGATTGTTGTATTCGATGTGCTCCCGACTGTGGTGCCCTTCCTGCCCGATGAAACCGCGAATCAGGGCTTGCTGCTCGGGATCGCTGACCTGATCACGAAAATGCCTTACAGAGTCGATGAAAAAGCGCTCACCATCCGGAAACAGCAGCGACATGGCGTTAAAGAAATGGGTTTTAAACGGGTCACCGCCATGCCAGTGGCGAGGCAGCGGATCGGGCAGATCAAAGTCGATACGACGCGGCTGAATCCTAAGTGTCGGGGGCGTTACTGCAGTCATGACTCACCTCGCTTGCTGTGCGCTGTTGTTATCGGTATTGCATCGTGCATCGCTGTGACCGATCTATCCTCTGCCCTTTTCTGAAATTTGACAATACCCATTCTCAGATCGGCGCTACTGGCGACTCAGCGCTGGACCGCTACAGTGAGAGGTAACAATCTGTTTCAACGCTGTGACTTTGACCCATGGGGGACGCCATGAATGCGGTGATAGACGCTCTGAACACAATTTTCTGGGGTTATGTGCTGATCTACGGCCTGCTCGCCGTTGGCATATTCTTTACCATCCGTCTTGGTGCGCTACAGTTCTTGCACTTTGGTGAAATGATTCGCTCAGTAGTCGGGGCACGCCAAAGCGACAAGTCCGGCATTTCACCCTTCCAGGCCTTATGTACCAGCCTGGCGTCCCGGGTCGGCACGGGTAACCTGGCGGGTGTAGCTGTGGCGTTGTATCTGGGCGGCGCCGGCGCCATTTTCTGGATGTGGATGGTGGCGCTGGTTGGCATGGCAACGGCGTATGCTGAAAGCACCCTCGCTCAGCTATACAAGGTCCGCGACGGTGCGGGCCAGTACCGCGGCGGTCCAGCCTTCTACCTCTCCAAGGGCCTCAAGGCACCCTGGGCCGGCAGCATCTTTTCGGTCTGCCTGATCATTTCCTTCGGGTTGGTGTTCAATGCCGTACAGGCCAACTCGATTGCTGACGCCATGGAAGGTGCATTCGGTTTCAACAAGTTGATTGTCGGCGCTGCCCTGGCGGTGCTCGCCGGCATCGTCATCTTCGGCGGCCTGCGCTCCATTGCACGCTTTGCCGAACTTGTTGTGCCCTTCATGGCCGCCGCCTACGTGTTGATGGCACTGGTAGTACTGGCCATGAACTACAGCGAGGTGCCTGGCGTGCTGGCAACCATCGTCAGGAGCGCCTTTGGCCTTGAGGAAGCCGCAGGCGGTGTCGCCGGCTCGGTAACGGCGGCCATGCTCAATGGCATCAAGCGCGGCCTGTTTTCCAACGAGGCCGGCATGGGCTCAGCGCCCAACGTCGCCGCCACCGCCACCCCCAATCCGCACCACCCTGCATCCCAGGGGTTTGTACAGGCCGCCGGGGTATTCATTGACACTCTGGTGATCTGTACCGCTACCGCAGTGATGATTCTGCTCTCGGGCGTGCTGGAGCCCGGCAACGGCGTGACCGGCACCCAGCTTACACAGCTGGCTATGGAAGCGCATATTGGCGACGCCGGACGCTACTTTATCGCCTTCGCCATCCTGTTTTTTGCCTTTACATCCATTGTGGCCAACTACTCCTACGCCGAAAACGCCATGATCTTTCTCGGCCTGGGTGGCAAGGTTGGCATGCTGTGCCTGCGCTGCGCCGCATTGGCAATGGTGGTCTGGGGGGCGTATCAGGCGGTAGGCACGGTCTTCAACGCTGCCGATGCCTCCATGGGGTTAATGGCCACGATCAACCTTATCGGTATCCTGTTGCTGTCAGGCACGGTCGCCAAGTTGACCAAAGACTATCTGGCCCAGCGTAAAACCGGGGTAGAACCCGTCTTTCGCGCCGACCACTACCCAGAACTGAAAGACAAGATCAATTCCGATATCTGGTATTGATTGACTTGGTACAGCATGAGCCCGCCATCCTGCGGCGGGCCAGGGGCGCGCTGAGCAACTCCACACGTTAATCAGTGCGCCCCTAACCTTTTATTTCCTGCAGCGAGTTACCGCCGTCGACTACCAGCATCTGGCCCGTCATGTAGCTGCAGCCTTCGCTAGCTAAAAACAACGCAACCCGTGCCACTTCGTCCGGGCGACCGGGGCGGCCAACCGGGGTGTGCCTTCCTGCTTCCAGCTCGGCGGGCAAGCTGGAGGGGGTGTGAATCCAGCCCGGCGCGATGGCGTTAACCGTAATCCCCTGCCCCGCCACTTCATGGGCGATGGAGCGCGTCAAACCAACCATGGCCGACTTGGCAGCGCTGTAACCGGCCGTACCCGGAAAGGTCACCAACGGCCCAGTGACCGAGGCAATGTTGATCACCCGCCCAAATCCGGCAGTCAACATGTGCTGAAGCACCGGCTGACTCACGTGCACACAAGTGTTGAGGTTCAGGTCGATTTCGCGCTGCCAGTGATCAAAGGCCATACGGTGAAACAGATCACCCAGCGGTTCTTCAACGCCCGACTGGGACATCCCGGCGTTATTGACCAGAATATCGATACGCCCAAACTGCCCCATGATCTGCTCAACAAGCTGAGCAGCCTGCTCGGGGTGAGTCAGGTCTGCCACCACAGCGAGGCTCCGACTGCGCTCCGGGTCCAGCTCGTTCTGACGCTGAAAGATGCGATTGGTGGTCGAGGTCAACACCACGGTAGCGCCCACTGCGTGGAACATCTTCGCGATAGCAAAGCCGATACCATCAGCACTGCCGGCACCGGTCACCAGGGCCACGCGGCCCCGGAGGTCGGTCATGTTATGCGGCATTATTCCGCCAACCGCCAGGTGGTGCCGCCCTTGCCGTCTTCCAGCACCACGCCCATGGCGGTCAGCTGATCACGAATACGGTCGGATTCGGCCCAATTCTTATCGGCACGGGCCTGCAAGCGTGCTGCGATCAGCGCTTCCACCTCAGCGGCGTCGACCTTACCGGCAGCCCCTGCCTGCAAGAAGGCGTCCGCGTCCAGCTGCAATACGCCCAACACCTCGGCAAGCTGGCGCAGATGTGCTGCCAAGCCAGCCGCTGCAGCAAGGTCGGACTCTTTCAGGCGATTGACTTCGCGCACCATTTCAAACAGCACGGCGCAGGCCTCTGGGCTATTGAAGTCATCATCCATCGCCGCCGCAAAGCGCGCAGCAAAGGCCTCGCCGCCGGCCGGCGCTGCATCAGGCAAGCCCTTTAGCGCTATATAAAAGCGCTCCAGCGCGCCCTTGGCTTCCTTGAGGTTGTCTTCGGAGTAGTTGATGGCGCTGCGGTAGTGGCTGGAGACCAGCAGGTAGCGAACGACCTCCGGATGGTACTTTTCCAGCACTTCACGAATGGTGAAAAAGTTGCCCAGGCTCTTGGACATCTTCTCGCCGTCAACGCGCACCGCACCGGCGTGCATCCAGGCTGCCGCGTACTGCTCACCGGTGGCCGCTTCGCTCTGGGCGATCTCGTTCTCGTGATGCGGGAACACCAGATCCGGGCCGCCGCCGTGGATATCAAAGGTGTTACCCAGGCAGCAGGTGGACATCACCGAGCACTCGATATGCCAACCGGGGCGGCCGTCACCCCAGGGCGATGTCCAGCTCGGCTCACCCGGCTTAGCGGCTTTCCACAGCACAAAGTCCAGCGGGTCTTGCTTGGCTTCGTCCACTTCGATGCGCGCGCCGATTTTCAGATCTTCGATCTTGCGGCGCGAGAGCTTGCCGTAGCCTTCGAACTTGCCGACGCGGTAATACACGTCGCCGTTACCCGGCGCGTAGGCGTAGCCCTTGTCGATCAGCGTCTGAATCATCGAGAACATACCCTCGATATGCTGACTGGCACGCGGCTCCTGATCCGGACGCAGCACATTCAGGCGCGCCTCGTCTTCGTGCATGGCTGCGATCATGCGCTCGGTCAGTTGCTCGAAGGTTTCACCGTTTTCGTTGGCGCGCTTGATGATCTTGTCGTCAATGTCGGTGATGTTGCGCACGTAGGTCAGGTCATAGCCGCGGTGACGGAACCAGCGCGCCACCACGTCGAACGCAACCATCACCCGCGCGTGACCGATGTGGCAGAAGTCATAGACCGTCATGCCGCAGACGTACATGCGAACCTGGTTACCGACCAGCGGCTTGAAGGTTTCCTTGGTCTTGCTCAGGGTGTTGTAGAGTGCGAGCGCCATCAGCCCCCCCAGGAATCGCGCAGAGTGACGGTGCGGTTGAAGACCATCTTATCCGCCTTGGAATCGCGCGAGTCGACGCAGAAGTAGCCCTCGCGCTCGAACTGGAAGCGGTCATCCAGCGTTGCCTCAGCCAGCGACGGCTCGGCGCGGCAGCCGCTCAGTACCTGCAGAGAATCAGGGTTGATATTGTCGAGGAAGGTGGTGCCCTCTTCGCCCTTATCCGGGTTGGCGGTATTGAACAGGCGATCGTACAGTCGCACCTCACACTCAACGCTGCTGCTCGCCGGCACCCAGTGAATCACGCCCTTGACCTTGCGACCCTCGGGGCTCTTGCCCAGGGTGTCCGGATCATAGCTGCACAGCAGCTCGACGATGTTGCCGTCGGCGTCGGTGATCGCTTCATCCGCGCGAATCACGTAGCTGCCGCGCAACCGCACCTCACCGCCCGGCACCAGGCGCTTGTAGCCCTTCGGCGGGTCGACCATGTAGTCCTCACGGTCGATGTAAATCTCACGCTCAAACGGCAGCACACGCTCGCCCATGTCCTGCTTGGGGTGACGCGGCAGGCGCAGCTCTTCGGTCTGACCTTCCGGGTAGTTGGTGATGGTCACTTTCAGCGGCTTGAGCACACACATGGCGCGTGGCGCGTTAGCGTCCAGATCGTCACGGATACAGAACTCAAGCACGCCCATATCGACCACACCGTCGGAACGGGTCACACCGATGCGCTCGCAGAATTCGCGAATCGCCGCCGGGGTGTAACCGCGACGACGGAAGGCACTAAGGGTGGACATGCGCGGATCGTCCCAACCGTCAACGTGCTTTTCATCGACCAGTTGCTTGAGCTTGCGCTTGCTGGTGACGGTGTAGTTCAGGTTCAGGCGGGCAAACTCATACTGACGCGGCTGCGCAGGCACCGGCAGATTAGCCAGGAACCACTCGTACAGCGGGCGGTGGTCTTCAAACTCCAGCGTGCAGATCGAGTGGGTAATGCCTTCAAGCGCATCGGACTGACCGTGGGTGAAGTCATAGCTCGGATACACGCACCACTTGTCACCGGTTTGATGGTGATGGGCATGGCGGATGCGGTAGATGATTGGGTCGCGCAGGTTCATGTTCGGCGCGGCCATATCGATCTTGGCGCGCAGCACCTTGGCGCCATCGGCGAACTCACCAGCGGTCATGCGCTGGAACTGATCCAGGTTCTCGTCAACGCTGCGCTCACGGAAGGGGCTGTTTTTGCCGGCTTCAGTCAGGCTGCCGCGGTATTCACGCGCTTGCTCGGGGGTCAGATCGCACACATAGGCCTTACCGGCCTTGATCAGCTCGATAGCCCAGGCGTGCAGCTGGTCGAAGTAATCAGAGGCATAGCGCACCTCACCACCCCACTCAAAGCCCAGCCACTCCACGTCAGCCTTGATGGCGTCGATGTACTCCTGCTCTTCCTTGGCAGGGTTGGTGTCATCAAAACGCAGGTTGCAGACACCACCAAATTCCTTGGCCAGGCCAAAGTTCAGACAGATCGACTTGGCGTGCCCGATGTGCAGGTAGCCGTTGGGCTCCGGCGGAAAACGCGTGACAATGCTGTTGTGCTTGCCACCGTCCAGATCGGCTTGAACGATCTGGCGCAGAAAGTGACTCGGAGGGGTAGCGTCGGGCTTGTTCATAAGGTCGGCAAAACTCGCTCAGGTGATGTTTTTCGCATCAGGGATCACTCGGGACCGCGCCGCCATTGCAATAGTCGGCGCATCCCTAGGCCATCATGGCCAAAACCCGTATCATACCCGAAACTTGCAGGTGCCTGAATGCAGCAATGCAGCGGGCATCTCACCCCAATTGCCCGACTGTCTGAGGATTACCCCATGGTCAAACTGCATACCAACTACGGCGTCATCACCCTGGAACTCTTTGCCGACAAGGCCCCGGTGACCGTCGAGAACTTCAAACAGTATGTGCGTGACGGCCACTACGACGGCACCATCTTCCACCGCGTTATCAGCAACTTCATGATTCAGGGCGGCGGCTTTGCACCCGGCATGCAGCAGAAAGACACTCGCGACCCGATCAAGAACGAAGCCGACAACGGCGTCAGCAACAAGGTCGGCACCGTCGCCATGGCCCGTACGCCTGATCCGCACTCGGCCAGCGCGCAGTTCTTCATCAACGTGGCTGACAACGACTTCCTGAACTTCTCTGCTCCCACCATGCACGGCTGGGGTTACGCTGTGTTCGGCCAGGTAACTGATGGCATGGACGTGGTTGAGAAGATCAAGGCGGTACGCACCACCTCCCGCTCCGGCCATCAGGACGTGCCGGCCGAGGACGTGATCATCGAGCGCGCCGAACTGGTCGACTGAGCCTCTTACCCGATGCGCTATCTGTTCATCTCGGATCTGCATCTGGAAACCAAACGCCCGGATATCACCCGGGCGTTTTTGCGTCTACTGAAAACCCGCGCCCCTGACTTTGACGAACTGTATATCCTTGGCGACTTCTTTGAGGTGTGGCTGGGCGATGACACCATCGACGACCTGGGCCGCGAGGTTGTTGGCGCCCTCGCCCATCTGAGCTCGCTAGGCACTCGCGTCTACCTGATGCACGGCAATCGGGACTTTCTGCTCGGCCGACGCTTCTGCCGCACCGCCGGCTGCACGCTGCTGAACGACCCAGCAGTGGTCAAGTTAAACGGTGAGCCCGTGCTGTTGATGCACGGCGACAGCCTCTGCACTGACGACCTGGAATATATGCGCATGCGCCGCTGGCTACGCAACCCTGCCAGCCGCCTGTTGCTGCGCAACCTGCCCAAACGTACCCGCTACAAACTGGGCCGCAAGCTGCGCGATGAAAGCCAGAACCGCACCCGCATGAAAGCCGCCGACATTACCGACGTCAACCTCGGCGCGGTCGCCCACATCATGCGTGAGAAAGGCGTAAGAACACTGATCCACGGCCACACCCACCGCCCCGCCACCCACGACCTGATGATCGATGGCGAGCCTGCACAGCGTATCGTGCTAGGAGACTGGGACCAGGCCGGCTGGGCGCTGGAAGTCGACGAAAACGGCAAGCGCCTCGAAGCTTTCACGCTCTAGAGCCGACCTACGGCTGGAAGCTGGAAGGTTTAGATCGGCGGAGTGACGGGGATTCGCGCCCTGGCGTAGCTTTTTGGCGCGCCCTCGATAGATGGGTTTGGCTGGAGGCCAGAGGCTGAAGGCTTGAAGCTTGAGGCAGTCTGACGTGTTTCAGGTAGCGAGGTTTAGCCCAGCTCCCGCTTGACGGGGTGTGCACGGCAGAGGTCCTTCCCATTTACCCAGCCACTCACTGAGAATTATGGCTTCCAGCTTCCAGCCAACCCTCAACCCTTTCCCCAAAAACACCCCCCCCCAACGCTTGCGCGCCAGGGGGTTGTTTAAACCGAAAAAACCAGCCACTCACGCGGCGGCGGTCTTCCAGCTTTCAGCTTCTAGCGTCCAGCCGCCGGCCGAAGGCCGGCTTGTGGTTTAGAGCTTACCTTCCAGCTCAGGGATAGCCTCGAACAGATCGGCTACCAGGCCGTAATCGGCTACCTGGAAGATCGGCGCTTCTTCGTCCTTGTTGATCGCAACGATCACCTTGGAGTCTTTCATACCGGCCAAGTGCTGGATGGCGCCGGAGATGCCGACCGCAACGTACAGCTGCGGCGCAACGATCTTACCGGTCTGACCAACCTGCATGTCGTTCGGTACAAAGCCTGCGTCAACCGCGGCGCGCGAGGCACCTACAGCAGCGCCCAGCTTGTCGGCGACCTTGTACAGCATTTCGAAGTTGTCGCCGTTCTGCATGCCGCGACCACCAGAGATGACGATCTTGGCACCAGCCAGTTCCGGACGGTCAGACTTGGCCAGCTCTTCACCAACAAAGCTGGAGGTGCCAGCGTCGTGGGCAGAGGCAACGGCTTCAACGGCAGCGCTGCCGCCTTCGGCTGCAACAGCGTCAAAGCCGGTGGTACGTACGGTGATAACCTTGATGGCGGCGCTGGACTGCACGGTGGCAATCGCGTTACCGGCGTAGATCGGGCGCTTGAAGGTGTCAGCGCTCTCAACAGCAGTGATCTCGGAGATCTGATCAACGTCCAGCAGCGCAGCAACGCGCGGTAGGTAGTTTTTGCCGTTGGTGCTGGCCGGAGCCAGGATGTGGCTGTAACCCTTGCCCAGTTCAGCGATCAGCAGGGAAACGTTTTCCGGCAGCAGGTTTGCGTAGGCAGCGTTATCAGCCAGCAGGACCTTGCTTACGCCAGCCACCTTGGCGGCGGCGTCAGCAACAGCTGCGCAGCCAGCACCGGCAACCAGTACGTCGATGTCGCCACCGATAGCCTGAGCGGCCGCAACGGTGTTCAGGGTAGCTGCGTTCAGCTCGGCGTTGTTGTGTTCAGCAATAACCAGAATGCTCATGTTCAGATCACCTTGGCTTCGTTCTTCAGTTTGTCGACCAGCTCGTCAACGCTCTTGACCTTGATGCCAGCACTGCGGGCAGCCGGGGCTTCAACCTTCAGGGTGGAGACGGTGGAGGCAGTGCTCACGCCCAGATCTTCCGGCTTGAGGGTTTCCAGCGGCTTCTTCTTGGCCTTCATGATGTTCGGCAAGGAGGCGTAGCGCGGCTCGTTCAGACGCAGGTCAGTGGTAACAATGGCCGGTAGCTTCAGAGCAACGGTCTGCAGACCGCCGTCGATTTCACGGGTGACCTTGACGCTGTCGCCTTCAACGGCGACTTCAGAGGCAAAGGTGCCCTGAGCGTAGCCAGACAGTGCAGCCAGCATCTGGCCAGTCTGGTTGTTGTCGGAGTCGATGGCTTGCTTGCCGAGGATAACCAGTTGCGGCTGCTCTTTATCAACAACTGCTTTCAGCGCCTTGGCGATGGCCAGGGAGCTCAGATCGTCTGCGGACTCAACCAGAACCGCGCGATCGGCGCCCAGTGCCAGGGCGGTGCGCAGTTGTTCCTGGGCGGCGGTCGGGCCGACAGTGACAGCGACGATTTCGGTGGCTACGCCCTTCTCTTTCAGGCGAACAGCTTCTTCTACGGCAATCTCGCAGAAGGGGTTCATGGACATTTTGACGTTGGCCAGATCAACACCGGAGTTGTCCGCCTTGACGCGAACCTTGACGTTGTAATCAACGACTCGCTTAACCGCTACAAGTACCTTCATGGTTGCCTCATTCAATGTGTAGCCAAAACAGGGCTCGAACAAATAGTGACCAGAAAGAAAAAAACGTTCACAATAAGACCAAATAGAGCCCGTCGTTCAAAAGCTCTTTATCATGACTTTCCAAGCACAGGCGGTCAATAGGAGCAATTCGACAAAAGGTCCAATTAAGGGCCAAAACGCCATCTTTGCGTTGGAGCACAAAAAACGGGCTGTTATACTGCGCCGCTTAATGGATCACGGAAGATCATCAAAGAATCCAATTACATGTGACGGGCCTAGAGTTAGGAGATAAGTTGTGGAACGCGAATTCATGGAGTTTGACGTTGTCATCGTAGGTGCCGGCCCCTCTGGCCTGGCAGCTGCATGCCAAATCAAAAAGCAGGCCGCTGAAGCCGAACAGGAAATCAGCGTCTGTGTCGTAGAAAAAGGCTCCGAAGTCGGCGCCCACATTCTCTCCGGTGCGGTATTCGAGCCGCGCGCCCTGGACGAACTCTTCCCTGACTGGAAAGAGATGGGCGCCCCGCTGAACACCGAGGTCAAGCGCGATGACATCTATATGCTCACCAGCGCAGAAAAAGCCACCAAGCTGCCTGACCTCTTCGTGCCCAAGACCATGCACAACCATGGCAACTACATTATCTCTCTGGGCAACCTGTGCCGCTGGCTGGCCGAACAGGCCGAAGCACTGGGCGTCGAGGTGTATCCGGGCTTTGCTGCTCAGGAAGCACTGATCGACGAAGAAGGCGTTGTCCGCGGCATTCTCACTGGCGACCTGGGCGTTGACCGTGAAGGCAACCCCAAGGAAGGCGTTTATACCCCGGGTATGGAGCTGCGCGCCAAGTACACCCTGTTCGCCGAAGGCTGCCGTGGCCACATTGGCAAGCAGTTGATCAAGCGTTACAACCTGGACTCCGAAGCAGACGCCCAGCACTACGGTATCGGCATCAAAGAAATCTGGGACATCGACCCGGCCAAGCACGACCAGGGCCTGGTGGTTCACACCGCTGGCTGGCCGCTGGATATCGTCGGCACCGAGAACACCGGTGGCTCCTTCCTGTACCACATCGAGAACAACCAGGTTGTGGTTGGTCTGATCATCGACCTGTCCTACGCCAACCCGCACCTGTCGCCGTTCGATGAGTTCCAGCGCTACAAGCACCACCCGGTGATCAAGCAGTACCTGGAAGGCGGCAAGCGTGTTGCCTACGGCGCTCGCGCGATCTGCAAAGGCGGCCTGAACTCCCTGCCGAAGATGGTTTTCCCGGGCGGCGCACTGATCGGTTGCGATCTGGGCACCCTGAACTTCGCCAAGATCAAAGGCAGCCACACTGCCATGAAATCCGGCATGCTGGCTGGCCAGGCTGTGGTTGAAGCCCTCAAGGCCGGCCGTGAAGGCGGCGATGAGCTGACCGGTTACGTCGACAACTTCAAATCCAGCTGGCTGTACGACGAGCTGTTTGCAGCGCGTAACTTCGGCCCGGCGATCCACAAGTTTGGCCCGCTGCTTGGCGGTGCATTCAACTACGTCGATCAGAACTGGTTTGGCGGCAAGATTCCGGTGACCCTGCACGACACCAAGCCGGATTACGCCTGCCTGAAAAAGGCCTCTGAAGCGACCAAGATCGACTACCCCAAGCCCGACGGCGTACTGAGCTTCGACAAGCTGTCTTCTGTCTTCATGTCCAACACCAACCATGAAGAAGAGCAGCCCATTCACCTGACGCTGAAAGATCCGAGCATCCCGCTGGAGAAGAACCTGCCGCTGTACGACGAGCCAGCACAACGCTACTGCCCGGCCGGCGTATACGAGGTTGTGACTCAGGACGACGGCGAGAAGCGCTTCCAGATCAACGCGCAGAACTGCGTACACTGCAAAACCTGCGACATCAAGGACCCGGCCCAGAACATCAACTGGATCGCACCCGAGGGCATGGGTGGCCCGAACTACCCGAACATGTAACGCGCTCGCGCCTTACAGCAAAAAAACCGGCCATTGGCCGGTTTTTTTGTGGCTGGAAGCTAAATCAGGGTGGGCTCCCCGCAAAGCGAGTCAAGCAGGGTTTGCGGACTGTAAGCAAAAAGCCAACACCCGCACCAACACGGACTGCTTCAAGCTTGCAGCTTCAAGCCTTCAGCCTTCAGCCGTCCCTCGGGCACCTAAACCAACCTCCCCGCCGCAGTATCGCTTTGCGGCAACACATCCACCGCCACACTAAGCACATGCTCGCCGCCGCCCGTCATCACGCCCTTGAGCGGGGTGACGTCGGCAAAGTCGCGCCCCCAGCCGAGTACGATGTAGCGCTCATCCGGCACGCAACCATTAGTCGGGTCGATCTCCAGCCAGCCCCAACCGGGAACGTAGACCGCCAGCCAGGCGTGGGTGGCGTCTGCGCCGAGGAGCTTCTCCTGGCCCGGCGGCGGCAGGGTTTCCATGTAGCCGCTGACATAACGGGCTGCAAGGCCCAGCGAGCGCAGGCAGCCGATGGCCAGGTGGGCGAAGTCCTGACAGACACCTCGCTTGCTGGCCAGTACGTCCTGCAGCGGAGTGGCGACGGTGGTGAACTCAGGGTCGTAGGTGAACTCGGTAAAGATCCGGGTGTTCAGCTCCAGCACGGCATCAATCAGGTTGCGGCCCGGCGAGAAGCTGCTGCGGGCAAACTCGGCCAGCTCGGCGCTCTGATAGACAAAGGGCGAGCTGAGCACATACAGCCGCGCATCCAGACAATCACGGTTGGTGCGACGCGGGTCCTGACGCAGCTCCAGCACCGCCTGCTCCCAGGCGATGCCCGAGAAGATGTCAGCCAAGGGTCTGGGATGGGTGATAATTTCACTGCTGACGCTGACGTCCAGGCTGTCATGCAAGGATTCGATGGAAAAATACACCACCCGGTTGCCGAAAAAATCAGTGCGCTCGCGCTGGCGGTCAGGACGTGGGCTGATCGTCAGCTGACTGTTGCTGCACTCCTGCCAGGGCAGCAGCCGAGGCAAGATGCGCGCCTCGTTCTGGCTCAGGCTGGCCGGACCGCTGTATTGATAACGGGTACTGTGGCGTAACAGGTACTTCACCGGAAACCTCTCAGGCCTGGCCGCTGTAGTGCATGCTGACCAACTGGCGTGGCGCCTCAACATGACTGAAGTGACTGTGGGTAATGGCGTTGGACAGCTCGGCCATTGGCTGGATCAACTGGTCAAGCAGGTTGTTCAGCGCTTCGCGCGCCGATGCCGAGCCCTCCAGGTCCGCCAGGGTCTCGATATCGACCAGATGCAAGGCGCTGGTGGCCTGAATGATCAGCCGTTGCTCCTGATTGCGGTACGGTGAGCTGCCTGGCGAGGGCAGTTTGGCGATTTGCGAGCCCAGGCGCTTGAGCATATAGCCGATAGAGCGCGGGTTGGCCTCATCGAACAACAGCAGGTCGAGAATCGCCAGCGGGTGCAGCTGTGAGCGGTAGCGACGGCGGTACACGGTCAGGTTGTCGGTGGTCGCCAGCACCACTTCCCACAACGGAATGCCGGGCTCGTCGGCGGTCAGCAGAGCCAGTTTGAGCAGCTCAAGCGAACCTAGAGCACGCTCGAGAAAACGCCCGATGTCGAGAAAGCGCCAGCCATAGTGATGCGGCATGGTTTCGTTGCACAGACCGAAGAAGGCAGCCAGATCCAGCACCATGGCTTCCAGATGACGCTGCCCAACCACCACGCCCCGCGTGCGCGACATGCTGTTGAAGTGTTGCCGCAGGCTGTTGATGGCGCGCCAGGTGTCGTCACCCAAATGATCGCGCACAGCGCGACTATTGCGCACAAAGTGGCCGAACAGCACCGGCAGGCCATCGGGCAGATCATCCGCGAACAGCTGCAGCAGGCGATCACGGGTGGCGATGTACTCACGCGAGAACCGGCTGCTGGCAGGTGCTTCCCCTTCCCGCTCAGCCAGGTCCAGCGGAATCTCCAGGGCACGCAACAGGTCAGGCATCAACTGCGAACCGCCCTCCTGCCGATCATCCTGCAGCAGCCGCGCCAGCGCCTCGCGCAGCAGCCGCCCTCGGGTATCCAGGCGCTCGCCATAACGCCCCATCCAGAACAGGCTTTCTGCCACGCGGCACGGCAGGTCTTTGCCGTCACGGGTGACAACGATCGGCCCCAGCGCCTGCCGCAACAAGCTGATATGCGGCTGCGGCACCGGCGCCATCACCCAGATATCCTTCACCAGCCGACTCTTCATCAGCGGCGCACCTGGCTCACCGACCCAGGCCAGACCACCCGGCATGACGCGATAATTTCGCTCATTGACCGGTTTGGTCAGATCATCAGGCTCAACCAGGCTGAAAAACCGCAGCGTCGCATTTTGCCGCTCCAGCGTACCCGTTTGCGGGTTAAAGCCTGGGGTCACCGCCGCTTCAACAGGCCGTTGGGCGGTGAACAAATAAGGATGCCGCTCCATGCTGATACGCAGGTCGCGCAGCGCCTCAAGGCCCATTTGATCGGCATGGTAGACGCGCCCAGGCTTGCTGATATCACGCAGAATCCAGCCGTCGATCTCTGTCTTAACCTGCTCCAGTGAGCGAGGATCGCCACACCAGAGGGTTTCTCGGCAAGGCAACAACAGCTCCTCGCCCAGCAGTGCCTGGCACAAGCCTGGCAAAAAAGCCGACAGCCCCGGATGCTCCAAGATGCCCGCACCCAGCGCATTGGCGATGTGCACATTGCCACAGCGCGCAGCCTGCAGCAGCCCCGGCACCCCAAGCAACGAGTCCGGGCGCAGCTCCAGCGGGTCACACCAGGGGTCGTTGATCTGGCGCAAGATCACATCCACCTGCTTGAGTCCGCCCAGGGTGCGCATGGCAACCTGACCGTCACGCACCACCAGATCGTCGCCCTCAACCAGCGAGAAGTTCATGTAGTTGGCCAGCCAGGCATGCTCGAAATAGCCGGGGCTACCCGGGCCCGGCGACAACAGCACGATATTGGGTTGCTCGCGCTGCCCATTGGCGAGACTGGCCAGACAGCGGTGCTGCGCCTGCAGAAAGCCCGCCAGCCGCTTGATTGGCGCCTCGCGGTAGATACTTGGCAAGGCGCGCGCCAGGGTAATGCGGTTCTCCAACGCGTAGCCGGCGCCGGCGGGAGACTGGGTCCAGTCGGCCAGCACCTGCCAACCGCCCTGGCTGTCGCGCACCAGGTCAGTGCCGTGGAAGATCAACAGAGGCCGCTCGACTTGCGGCGGGTCATCCGCTGCGGAAAACAGAAACCCGGGGTGGGTAAAGATCAGCTCGGGTGGCAGCAGCCCTTCGCTGATAATGCGCCGCGCGCCGTAGAGGTCATCCAGAATGTGCTCAAGCAGGCGGCTGCGCTGGCGCAGCCCCGCCTCCAGTTCATCCCACTCCTGGGTACCGACCACCCAGGGCAGACAGTCCAGCTGCCAGGAGCGCAGCTGGCCCGGATCGTCTTCGTAGGGGTTGAAGGTAACGCCGTTCTCGTGCAGCAGGTTCTGGATTTCTTCCCAGCGCCCGGCCAGCACGTCCGGGCCAAGGCGCGCGACGTCTTCCAGCAAGGCCTGCCAAGGCGCACGCGGCTGCAGATCTTCGCCCAGCAGCTCGTCGTGCCCGGCGTGTCCTGCGTACTCGCCGAGAATGGCCTTGACGGCAGACCCCAGATTGACAGCTTGTTGCATGCAACGCTTCCCGGTGACGGCTGAGAATCAGCAGCCTGATGTGTGAGGCCGTCGATTATAAACCAGGAGTGCGCACCCCGGCGCGCCGCAGATCGAGGGTATGCGGGTACTCTTGTCCGGGCGCCTGCTGGATCTCTGCCATCGCCCCCTGGGTGTGACCGTAGTCCCAGAACCGCGCCATGCGCCGTGCCTCGGCTTCATTGGCGTTGATCGGAAAGCGCTCGAAGTTGCGTCCGGCCGGGTGCACCACATGATAGGTGCAGCCGCCCAGCGAGCGCGCATTCCAGGCATCCACCAGATCAAACACCAGCGGCGCCTGCACGGCGATGGTCGGGTGCAACGCTGACGGCGGCTGCCAGGCGCGGTAGCGCACCGCCGCCACCGCCTCGCCCGCCACACCGGTCGCCTGCAGCGGCACCCGGAAGCCGTTGCAGGTCAATACGTGACGCGCCGGGTTGTAGTCCTGCAGCTTGACCTCAAGCCGTTCGACCGAAGAGTCCACGTAACGCGCCGTGCCACCACCACTGACCTCCTCGCCCAGCACATGCCAAGGCTCGATGGCCTGACGCAGGGTGATACGCGTGTCGCCGTATTGCACCTCGCCGGCGTGGGGGAAGCGAAACTCCAGAAAAGGCGCGAACCAGTCTTCTGCAAAGTCAAAGCCGTGCTCGCGCAGATCCGCCAGCACCTCGCACAGGTCACGCCAGAGGTAATGCGGCATCATCCACTTGTCGTGCAGTGCGGTGCCCCAGCGCGCCAGCGGCTGGCGATACGGGTTGGCAAAGAACCGCGCCACCAAAGCGCGAATCAGCAGCTGCTGCATCAGGCTCATGCGCGCATGCGGCGGCATTTCAAAACCCCGCAGCTCCAGCAGCCCAAGGCGCCCGGTGGCACTGTCGGGCGAGTACATCTTGTCGACGCAAAACTCGGCGCGGTGGGTATTGCCGGTGATATCCGTCAGCAGGTTGCGCACCAGGCGGTCAACCAGCCAGGGTTGCGGCACTTCACCTTCCGGCATCTGCGACAGTGCGATTTCCAGCTCATACAGCGCCTCGTAACGCGCCTCATCCACCCGCGGCGCCTGACTGGTCGGGCCGATAAACATGCCGGAAAACAGATACGACAGACTCGGATGGTGCTGCCAGTAGGTCAGCATGCTGGCCAGCAGATCAGGCCGGCGCAGAAACGGCGACTGGGCCGGCGTGCGGCCGCCCAGGGTGACGTGGTTGCCACCGCCGGTGCCGGTATGGCGGCCGTCGAGCATAAACTTCTCGGTGCCCAGACGGGTCTGGCGCGCCTCTTCGTAGAGAATTTCGGTGTTGCGCACCAGCTCCGGCCAGCTGGCCGCCGGCATTATGTTCACCTCGATGACACCCGGGTCCGGGGTGATCATGAATTTTTCGATGCGGTTATCCGAAGGCGGCGCATAGCCCTCAATGCACACCGGCATATCCAGCTCGGCGGCCGTGTGCTCAATGCACGCCAGCAGCTCCAGATAGGACTCAAGGTCGGTCAGCGGCGGCATGAAGATAAACAACTTGCCGTCACGCGGCTCGATGCACAGCGCGGTGCCGATAACCCCGCTATCCAGCAGCTCGGGCAGCTGTTCCTGCCAATCCTGCCCTTCGGCCATATGGTGCATGCCGTCCAGCCGATAGCTCTGCAGGGCGCTGTAGCGGCTGGCCACCTCACCGTGCAGGTCGGGCAGCGGTGCTGCGTCGTCAAACAGCGACAGCGGCTGCGCTTCTTCACGCCGGGCAATGGGCAGAGACGAAAGCGGCAGGCGCAGCCCCATGGGCGAATCACCCGGCACCAGATAGAGCTGCTCGCGCCGCAACGGCCAATCGCCACTGAGCCAGGCGCCCTGCTCTGCCCGTGTCAGCGGCAAGGTATAGCCCACGGTGCGGTCGAGCCCGCGCTCCAGCAAGCGCGCCAGGCGCAGTCGATTTTCGTCGTCCTTGAGGTCCTCACCGCGCAGGTCAACATCAATCGGCTGGGTACGCTCCAGCCAGAGGTAGTAATAGGCATCTTCAAAGCAAGGCAGCAAATGCTTGCCCGACACACCGAGGCGGCGCATCAGCGCCTCGGCAAAGCGCTTGGCACTGTGTTCGTCCACGCCGTAATCGCGGTCCACGTCAGCCAGCCAGCGATCGTCCTGCCACATCGGCTTGCCGTCACGACGCCAGTAACAGGCCAGCGCCCAGCGTGGCAGCGGCTCGCCCGGATACCATTTACCCTGCTGATAATGGATCAGCGAATGGGGCGCAAAATGGGGTCGCAGTCGGCGTAGCAAGCGTTCGGACAGCCCCCTTTTGGTCGGACCTTGCGCCGCAATGGTCCATTCTGGTGCATCCATGTCGTCGATAGACACGAAGGTCGGCTCGCCGCCCATGGTTAGACGCACATCCAGCTCATCCAGGCGCACATCAACTGCCTCGCCCAGCGCCAGAATGTCCTGCCACTGACGGTCACTGTAGGGTTTAGTCACGCGCGGATCTTCGTGCACCCGCGTAACGCTCATGGCAAAGCCAAACTCCACTTCACAGGGGTCGCTGGCGCCAGTGATGGGCGCGGCACTAGCCGGCTCAGCGGTGGCCGCCAGCGGCAGATGCCCCTCGCCCGCCAACAGGCCTGACGTCGGGTCCAGGCCGATCCAGCCGGCACCGGGCACGAACACCTCGGTCCAGGCGTGTAGATCGGTAAAGTCGGTTTCGGTCCCTGAAGGACCATCCAGCGCTTTGACGTCGGCGGTCAGCTGCACCAGATAGCCAGAGACAAAGCGCGCCGCCAGCCCCAGCTGTCGGCAGATATGTACCAACAACCAAGCTGAGTCACGGCAGGATCCGCTGGCCAATTCCAGGGTCTGCTCGGGCGTCTGCACCCCCGGCTCCATGCGAATACCGTAGGTAATATCGTTGGCCAGCCGCTGATTGAGGCTGACCAGAAAATCAGTGATTGAGCACTCTTCGCGGCTGACAGAGGTAAGCCATTTGCTCAACAAGGGCCCTGGCTTGGGGCTTTCAAGGTAAGGCGCCAACTCCTTGCGCAGGCCGTCCTGATAATCAAAGGGGAACTGTTCGGCGTACTCCTCGACAAAGAAATCAAAGGGGTTAATTACCGTCATCGGGGCAACCAGCTCTACTTCGATAGACAGGTGGCGCATCTTCTCTGGAAACACCAGGCGGGCCACATGGTTGCCAAAAGGATCCTGCTGCCAGTTGATGAAGTACTCACCTCCGCTAATCTTGAGGCTATAGGCATCAACCGGCGTGCGGCAATGCGGCGCCGGACGCAGGCGTACCAGGTGCGGCGACAGCGCAACCGGCTTGTCGAAATCGTAGGAGGTCTGGTGCCTTAGTGCTACGCGGATTGTCATGACAGATGATCCCGATCAAGTGTGCGGCCGTGCCCGCGACAGTAGAAGCAATGGCTGTGCCAAGGCACAGCGATACTCAACCCTTAACACAGGTGGGTGACAATCTTCGCTGCCGCCTGTAATAACGCGCTGAACAGGACCGTGCCCCGATCCAGTGCGTCTGGTATGGCAATTGCAGGTTGCACACCGACCTTTCCCTGGCGAATAGAGTAGCTGAATGAGTAAAGTAAACTGGGACGATTACACTTCGAAGGGCTTTTACGACGAACTCATCAAGGCACCGGGACAGCCCCGCGCGGAGGCCGAGCTGTTGTGCCAGTATCTCGCCGATCTCGACGCCCGCGAGCTGAACGAGCACAAGACCGCAGCCGAGGTGGCCATCCAGCTGATGGGTATCACCTTTACCGTGTACACCGAAGGCAGCATGATCGACCGGGCCTGGCCCTTCGACATCGTGCCACGCATCATCCCGCTGGCCGAGTGGCAGAAGACCGACGCCGGGCTCAAGCAGCGCGTACAGGCGCTGAACATGTTTATCGACGACCTCTACCACGACCAGAAAATCGTCAAGGATGGCGTGGTGCCCAGGGAAGTGCTGGCCCAGTCGGTTAACTTCCGCCCCCAGTGCGTCGGCATCTCTACCCCGCACAACGTATGGGCCCACATCTGCGGCTCGGACCTGGTGCGTGACAAGGACGGTACGCTCTACGTTTTGGAAGACAATCTGCGCGTCCCCTCCGGTGTGTCCTACATGCTGGAGAACCGCAACGTCACCAAGCGCGTGATGCCCGACCTGTTTGCCACCGGGCTGATCCAGCCGGTCGATGACTACACCGCCCAGCTGTATGACATGCTCGCCTCGCTGTCGCCGCGCCCCGGCGACGACCCGAGCATCGTTATCCTCACCCCCGGCATCTACAACTCGGCCTACTACGAGCACTCCTATCTGGCCCAGCAGATGGGCGTGCAACTGGTCGAGGGCACGGACCTGGTAGTCGGTGACGACGACTGCGTCTACATGCGCAAGATCGACGGGCTGGCGCGGGTGGACGTGATTTACCGCCGCGTCGATGACATGTTCATCGACCCCGAGGTATTCAACCCCGACTCCATGCTCGGCGTACACGGCCTGATGCGCGCCTGGCGCAAGGGCAACGTGGCACTGGCCAACGCGCCCGGTGCCGGCGTGGCAGACGACAAGGTGATCTACGCCTTTGTGCCCAAGATCATCGAATACTATCTGGGCCAGCAGCCGCTGCTGCCGAATGTGCCCAGTTACCTGTGCATGTTCGACGATGACCGCAAGTACGTGCTCGACAACCTCGACAAACTGGTGGTCAAGCCGGCTAACGAATCGGGCGGCTACGGCATGTTGATCGGCCCGCATGCGACCAAAAAGGAACGTGACACCTTTGCCGAGTTAATCAAAGCCGACCCACGCAACTACATGGCGCAGCCGACACTCAGCCTGTCCACCTCGCCAACGCTGTGCGGCAACAGTATGGAGCCGCGCCACGTGGACCTGCGGCCCTTCATCCTGTCTGGAGAAGCCACCTGGGTTACGACCGGCGGCCTGACCCGGGTTGCACTCACCAAAGGCTCGCTGGTCGTCAACTCCTCGCAGGGCGGCGGCAGCAAGGACACCTGGATCGTTGACCTGGCGGGGAACTGACTCATGCTTTCACGTGTAGCCGAAAACATTTACTGGATGGCCCGCTACCTGGAGCGCGCCGAAGACACCGCTCGCCTGCTGAGCGTCAACAGCCATCTGCTGCTCGACCTGCCCCGCTCGACCAAGCTTGGCTGGGCCGAGATCATCGCCATCACCGGTAACGACGCCCTGTTCGATGAGCTCTACCCCACCCGCGATGAAGCCAGCGTGCTGTCTTTCATGTGCGGTGACCGCCGCTATTCCGGCTCGATTCTCAGCTCCCTGGCCGCCGCCCGCGAAAACCTGCGCACCACCCGCGACGTAATCCCGCGTGAGATCTGGGAAGAGGTCAACCAGCTGTACCTGAGCGTCAAGGACCAGGTGGGCTCTGGTATCACACCGCGCCGGCGAGACGCCTTTCTCGGCCGGGTGATCCGCAGCTGCCAAACCGTCAATGGGCTTATCGAGGGCACCCTGAGTTACACCCAGGTGCGCTCCTTCCTGATGCTCGGACGCCAGCTGGAACGCGCCGACATGACCACGCGCATCATCGACGTGCGCTCGGCCAACCTGTTGCCACGCAGCGCCGAAGACCTGAAGCCCTTTGAAACATTGCAGTGGATGAGCGTACTCAAGTCACTGACCGGCTATCAGATGTACCGTCAGCATGTTCGGTTGCGCATTCGTGGCCCGGATGTGCTTAGCTTCCTGCTGCAGGATCGGCTGTTCCCGCGCAGCGTAGCCTGCTGCATGGAACGCTTGGCCAACGCCCTGCAGACCCTGCCCAGGCACGAACTGGCACTGCAGGAGGTGGAAACCTGCCGGCAAAATCTGAGCAAACCGGATGTAACCCTGCTGGCCGCCGAGCCCGATGAGCTGCACGCCTTTGTCGATGAGATTCAGATCGACTTTGACGAGCTGCACGCAGCGATCAGCCAAACCTATTTCGCCGGCCAGGAGCAGCTGCAGAGCAGCAGTTAAGCGCGCACAGGAGGCCCAGTGAGCTATTTCGAGCAACTGCTGCAACGCAGTCGCGGACAACAGCTGTTCGATTACCACCCCAACGGCTTGCTGCAGCGCTGCAGCTGCGGCCAGCCAATATTCTTCGACAATACCCACTGCCTGCGCTGCGGTGCCGAGCTGGGCTATCTGCCAGCCACAGGCCAGTTGCTGGCCCTGCAGCCCGACGCAGAGCACTGGCAGACCCAAGGGGACAACCCGCGAGCTGTGCGCTGCTGCGCCAACCGCAAAGGCCCCGCCCAATGCAACTGGATGATTCCGGCTGAAAGCGACGCCAGCCTATGCCTGGCATGTGACCTCAACCTGACCATCCCCGACCTCAGCCAGCCGGATAGCGGCGCTCTGTGGCTGGAGGTGGAGCAAGCCAAACGCCGGCTGGTAGCCCAACTGGTGCTGCTTGGGCTGCCTGTGGTACCGCGCAGGCTGGACCCGGAGCATGGCCTGGGCTTTCACCTGCTGCGCCAGTTGCCTGGAGGGCCACCGGTAACTACCGGACACATGGCCGGTGAAATCACCCTGGATCTGGCCGAAGCCGATCCGGCCAACCGCGAGCAGCGCCGCCAGCAACTGCACGAACACTATCGCACCCTGCTTGGCCACTTCCGCCATGAGAGCGGCCACTACTACTGGGATCGGCTGGTGCAGAACAGCGACTGGCTGACGCCCTACCGCGAGCTGTTCGGCGATGAGCGCGCTGACTACCAGGCCGCCCTCAAAACGCACTACCAACAGCCCGTCAGCAACTGGCAGCAGCATTTCATCAGCCAGTACGCCAGCGCCCACCCATGGGAGGACTGGGCCGAAACCTGGGCGCACTATCTGCACATGACCGACACCCTGAACGCCGCGCTGGACTTTGGCATCCAACCCGGCAGCCTGGCCATGCAGGTCGAACCCTTCGACAGCAGCCAGCTACCGTCCTTGCCACTTGGTCAGGACGAGCGCGCCGCCTTTCTGGATTTCTGCAACCGCTGGGTGCAGCTCAGCAGCGTGCTGAACGTGCTGGCGCGCAGCATGGGGCAAACCGACATCTACCCCTTTGTGCTCAACGTCGACAGCCTGCGCAAGCTGTATCTGGTGCATGCCCTGATTGCCGATAGCAGCACTCGCACTAGCGCCGACTGACGTCACGCGCGCCGAAGCCGGCGTGCGTGCACACAGCTCAAGCTGCGATCGTCGGAATCAGCCGCGGACGCGTCGGGTTGGATGGCAGCGGGGGCAAGCCGTGGGCGGCTCTGGCGCGCTGACATTCCGGACTGTCCTGGCCGTTTTCGCCGTGGAAGGGAAACTCCCTGCACGGACTGGGGCGCTGCTCATAAATATTGCAACGCACGCCCTCCCCAACCGTGCCCAACAGGCCGACGCAGCGCGGCTTGGGCTGATTGGTGCCCTGCATGCAGGCACGGTAAGGCGTTAACTGTTCGGTAAGGTGGGTGGGTACGTCACCCCCTGGGGCACTGTCGGTTTCTCCCCAGTAAAAAGACACCCTGAATGTGGCGCAACAGGCGCCGCAGTTCAGACAGGGCGAATGGTCGCTCATTTCATCGCAATCCTCAGGCCGCTACGGTGCGCGCTTTTTACTCCGTGCCGCGCCGCCGCACAAGAGCTGCCAAGGGGTAAAAGCGACTTTATTTTGTAACGGCTATCACCTCCCCGCATGACCTGGCATTTGCCATCGCCAGCGCCTTCTGTCAGCACACCTGGCAGGCTACTATTCTGGGTTCACGCACAGCACGGATACCTCTAAAAATGGCACACAGAAACTGCATCGCCGGCGTCGATCTGGAACGGATTTCGCGTATCCGCTCCCATCTGCAATCAGCCTACATCGACGCGGGCAAGCTGCCCGGCGCCCTGACGCTGGTCGCCCGCCGCGGTGAACTGGTGTATTGCCATGCGCAGGGCCTGCGGGATGTCGAACGCGGCCTGCCGGTTGAGCGCGACACTCTCTTTCGCATCTACTCGATGACCAAACCGGTTACCTCCATCGCCCTGATGCAGCTGTACGAGCAGGGCCGCTTTCTGCTCGATGACCCGGTGCACAAGTACATCCCCAGCTGGAACAACCTGCGTGTCTACAAGACCGGTGTCTACCCGCAGGTACTGACCACCGCCTGCGAACGGCCGATGACCATCCGCGACCTGCTTACCCATCAGTCGGGCCTGACCTACGGCTTTATGAACCGCACCAACGTCGACGCCGCCTACCGCAGCCTCAAGCTCGACGGCGGCCCCGGCTTGACGCTGGATCGGCTGATCGAGGAACTGGGCCGCCTGCCACTGGAGTTTTCACCCGGCACCGCCTGGAACTACTCTGTCGCAACCGACGTGTGCGGCTATCTGGTGCAGTTACTATCCGGCCTGACTCTGGATGAGTATTTCCAGCGCCACATCTTCGCGCCACTGGGCATGCTTGACACCTTCTTCACCGTACCCGCCGACAAGCTGGCGCGCTTTGCCGCCTGCTACCAGTTCCAGCCCGGCGGCAGTTTCAGCCTGCAGGATGATCCGCAGGACTCCAATTTCAGCAAAGCGCACGGCTTTTTGTCGGGCGGCGGCGGACTGGTCTCCACCATCGACGACTATTACCGCTTCGCCCAAGCCCTGGCCAACGGTGGCGAGCTGGACGGCGCACGCATCATCGGTCGCAAGACGCTGGAATTCATGCGCATGAACCACCTGCCCAACAATCAGGACCTGCCGGGTGTCTCCGTCGGCTCCTTCAGCGAAACGCCCTACGACGGCAGCGGCTTTGGCCTGGGGTTTTCGGTCAAGATTGACGTCGCCAAGTCACAGACCAACGGCTCAACGGGCGAATACGGCTGGGGCGGCATGGCCAGCACCAACTTCTTCATCGACCCGGTAGAAGATCTGTTAATGGTCTTCATGACCCAACTGATTCCCTCCTCCAGCTATGCCGTGCGCCAGGAGCTGCGCGCCATTATCAATGGTGCGCTAGTGGACTGACCCGCCCCGCCCCCGGCACGCGCCCACAAAAAAACCGCCCGAAGGCGGTTTTTTTGTGCATCAACCCACTCAGCTACGCAGCTTGTCCGGACGGATCAGGAAGCGCGCCAGTGCAGGCAGCAGCCACAGGGCGCCGAACATGTTCCACAGGAACATGAAGGTCAGCAGGATACCCATGTCAGCCTGGAACTTGATGGCCGAGAAGATCCAGGTGGCAACGCCGATAGCCAGGGTGAAGCCGGTGAAGGTCACAGCCTTACCTGTGGTCTTCAAGGTTTCATAATAGGCTTCCTGCAGCGGCAGGCCCTGACGCAGGTAGGTCTCCAGGCGGCTGTAGATATAGATACCGTAGTCAACACCAATCCCCACACCCAGCGCGATTACCGGCAGGGTTGCTACCTTCACACCAATGCCAAGGAAGGCCATCAACGCGTTGGCCAGAACCGAGGTCAGTGCCAGCGGGATGATGATACACAGCACCGCACGGATCGAGCGGAAGGTGATCAGACACATCAGGATGACCACCGCGTATACGGTCAGCAGCATCTTGGTCTGAGAGGCCTCGATCACCACGTTGGTGGCCGCTTCGATACCAGCATTACCGGCTGCCAGCAGGAACTGCAGGTCGTCGGTGTTGTACTCGGCAGCGAACTCCTCCACTGCGGCGGTTGCGCGCTGCAGGGTTTCGGCCTTGTGGTCATCCAGGAAGACCATCACCGGCGCCAGCGAACAGGCCGAGTTGAACATGCCAGACGGCGCACGGCTGATGGCGTTGTTCAGGTTGTCCTGGTTACGCGACAGGGTCTGCCACTTCAGGTTGCCCTCGTTGTTACCCATGATCACCTGCTTGGCAACGGTCACCAGCGATACCGCTGACTGCACGCCGTCCAGGTTGTTCATGCGCCATTCCAGCTGATCGATGGCTTCCATGGTCTCGTAGGCCGAGCAGCGCTCTGCCGGCGTCTTGACCATGACCACCAGAATATCGGAGCTGGTGGAGTAGTTCTCGATGATGAACTGGTTATCGAGGTTGTAGCGCGAATCAGCACGCAGCTCCGGGGCACCCGGGTCGAGGTCGCCAATGGCGACGTTCTTGCCGTGGTAGATACCGAAGGCAAAGGCAATGATCGCCAGCACCACAGAGATGGGCGCCACCGCCGGATGGGCGAACTTGGCAATGCCCAGCCACAGCTTTTGCGGGCGATTGGCCAGGTTGCGGTTACGCTCGACCGCCTTGCGGCTGATACCGATGTAGGACATCAGGATCGGCAGCAGCATCAGGTTGGTCAGAATGATCACACCGACACCAACAGACGCAGCGATACCCAGCTCGCGAATAACTTCAATCTCGATCAGCAGCAGGGTTACAAAGCCAACGGCGTCGGAGATCAGCGCCACGATGCCCGGAATGTACAGCGCACGGAAAGCGCGGCGGGCAGCCGTTTGCGCATCGTCTGCGCCGGTGTACTCAATGGCCATGCCGTTGATGATCTGTACACCATGGGAGATACCGATGGCGAACACCAGGAACGGCACCAGAATCGAGTACGGGTCCAGACCAAAGCCCAGTGTGCGCAGCAGACCCAGCTGCCAGACGACCGCAATCACCGAACAGATCAGGGTGGTGATCGAGCTCTTGAAGCAGCGAGTGAAGATCATCAGCAGCACAAAGGTGATCGCCAGCGCAGCGCCGAAGAACATGACCACCTTGATGATGCCGTCGATCAGGTCACCGACCTTTTTGGCAAAACCAACAATGTGGATCTGGATGTTCGGATTTTCACCCTGAAACTCGGTACGGATCTTCTCTTCCAGCTGGCGAGAGAAATCACCGTAATCGAGCTGAATCAGCTCACCCTGGTTTTCCGGGTTGGGATAGGCTTCCTGCAGCGGGATATCGATGATGGTGGACTTGAAGTTGTTCGCCACCAAACGGCCGATTTCACCAGATTTGAGTACGTTTTCACGCAGCTCGTCCAGATCAGCCTCGCTCAGGTACGCCGGGCGGTTGGCTACCGGGCCACCGTCAAAGCCGTACTCGGTTACCTCGGTCCAACGCACGTTCGGCGTCCACAGCGAGCGCAGGTTGGAACGGTCTACACCCGGCAGGAAGAACACCTCATCGTTGATGCGCTTGAGGGTTTCCATGTACTCGGTGGAGAAGATGTCGCCATCCTTGATCGCCACCGCAATACGAATGGTGTTGCCGAGGTTCGGCAGATCATTCTGGTGCTCAATCATGTTGGCGATATAGGGGTGCTTGAGAGGAATCATCTTCTCAAAGCTGGTGTCGGGCTTGACCTGCGCCGCCTGGTACCCGAAAAACAGGGTCAGCAGCGAGAACAGCAGCAATACGACGATGCGGTTATTGAAGATAAGGCGCTCCACAAAAGGCGCGCTCGTCTCCTGATGATGCTTGGACATCCAGACTCTCCTGGCAGCTATTTCTTATTGATTGTTGGGCAGACCCTTGGGGGATGCCTTGACCACACCGTGCTGACCCACCAGCAGCATCTGACCGTCAGGCAGATACTTGGCCGTTGCCAGCGCGACACGATCGGGACGCACAGCCACTTCGAAGCTCTCGCCCCTGTCGTTGCTGGTCAGCACAACGCCGCCGGCGCCAACGACCGCCAGGCTGTCGCCTGCAGACAAGGTGCCGCCCAGCAAGGTCGACTCCAGCGGGCCATTATTCGGCGTATTCAGCTCAACCTGCTCCCAGGTGTCGCCAAAGTCGGCAGAGCGGAACATGTTACCGCGCAGACCCCAGACCAGTACCTGATTAGCCTCGCCGGTGCCGGCGGCGCCGAACCAGGTGCCATCGTAGGGCGAGTTCTGCAGGGTTTCCCAGGTATCACCAAAATCGGCAGAGCGATACAGGGTGCCCATTTCACCAGCCAGGAACAGGCCGGCGCCTTTCACCGGCGTGACCGCGTTGTAGTGGAAGCCGTCGGGGTTGTCGATGTCGAAAGACAGGTCTTCCCAGGTCTTGCCGCCGTCATCGGTGCGCAGATAGATGCCATAGGCGCCAAAGGCAAACCCGGTGCGGGCATCACGGAACCAGACGTCCATCAGCGGGCGTTCCAGCAGACCGGGGCCGTTCGGGTCTTCGGGCATGTCCAGCTCGGGATCGCGGTATTGCAGCTCCCAGCTGGCGCCGGCGTCGCTGCTATGCAGGATGACCGAGTCATGTCCTACCGCCCAGCCGTTGTTGGCATCGGCAAAGTACACAGCTGTCAGCAATTGTCGTGCTGGCACATCGGCCTGAGTCCAGCTGCTACCCTGATCGTCGGAATAGACGATATGCCCACGACTACCCACGGCAACCAGACGCTCGCCAGCAGCGGCGACATCCAGCAACAGTGTATGGCTGGCCAGCTCGGACTGAATGGCCGGCTTGGGCGCCTCGGCAACGGTATCGGCCAGCACAGCCGGCGCGGCAAGCAACGCGGCGCTGAGGCTGACGGCAGACGCCAGGCGAGAGGAACAGAACAGCTTGCGGAACTGCGCCCGGTAACCGGTCACGGCCGGCAGAGTCGTTTGAGTGCGCCGACGAGTGGGCTCACGCATACACCAATCTCCCTTATTGTTATCAATCTTCTGCGCTCGTTTGCGCTTATGCGCCAGTACGCGGAATGGATCATGGTAACGAGGCAAGGGGGCGAGCGCCAACGGCTCACGGTTATCTTTTGTTAATCACAACATTGATGCCGAATCAGCACTTTTCGCCGCAACTTTCCACAACAAGAACCCCGCTTACTGCGCCAGAAACAACAAGGCCCGCCAATTCGGCGGGCCTTGCAGGTCAGTCAGTCGCCTCAGTGAGACAGTTTGCTGCCCTTGGACTTGCGAACCTTTTCCGGGTTGATCAGGAAGCGCGCCAGTGCCGGCAGCAGCAGCATCGCGCCGATCATGTTTACCAGGAACATGAAGGTCAGCATCAGACCCATATCGGCCTGGAACTTGATGGCCGAGAAAATCCAGGTCGCAACGCCGATCGCCAGGCACAGGCCGGTAAACAGAACCGCCTTACCAGTCGAACGCAGCGTTTCGTAGTAGGCCTCCTGCAGCGGCATACCCTGGCGCAGGAAGGTCTCCAGGCGGCTGTAGACATAGATACCGTAGTCCACACCGATACCGACACCCAGCGCAATCACCGGCAAGGTAGCGACCTTCATGCCAATGCCGAGGAAGGCCATCAGCGCGTTACCCATCACCGAAGTGAGGATCAGCGGCAGCACGATACAGATGGTCGCAGGCACCGAGCGGAAGGTGATCATACACATGACACCTACCCAGATGTACACCAGTACCAGGATGGTCAGCTCCGAGCTGGAGATGATTTCGTTGGTAGCCGCTTCGATACCGGCGTTACCCGCAGCCAGCTTGAAGGTCATGTCATCGGTGTTGTACTCGGCAGCGAATTCCTTGACCGCATCGGTTGCGCGCGTCAGGGTGTCGGCCTTGTGGTCATCCAGGAAGATCATCACCGGAGCCAGCGAGCAGGCCGAGTTGAACATGCCGGACGGCGCGCGGCTGATGGCGTTGTTCAACACATCCTGGTTGCGTGACAGGCCCTGCCACTTCAGGTTGCCTTCGTTGGAACCCATGATCACCTGCTTGGCGACGGTCACCAGCGATACCGCCGATTGCACGCCTTCGAGGTTGCTCATCTTCCACTGCAGCTGATCGATGGCTTCCATGGTGTCATAGGCAGAGCACTTCTCCGGCGGCGTGCTGACCATCACCACCAGAATGTCCGAGCTGGTTGTGTAATTGCTGATGATGAAGTCGTTATCCAGGTTGTAACGCGAATCCGGGTGCAGCTCCGGAGCGCCGGCATCCAGGTCACCCACCTTGATATTGGCTTTCTGGTACATAAAGCAGCCAACACCACCCACCAGCGCAATAATCACCAGCCAGGGCGCCACGTTGGGGTGGGCCACATTGGATAGCAAACGCCAGAACGGGTGTTCACGCACGGCATCACGCTTGGAGCGCTCAATGGCCTTTTTGCTGATACCCAGATAGGAAATGGTCACCGGCAGCATGATCAGGTTGGTAAAGACGATAACCGCCACACCAATGGAGGCGCCAATCGCCAGCTCGTGAATCACGCCGATATCGATGATGAGCAGCGTGATAAAGCCAACCGCGTCCGCGAGGATCGCAATCATGCCCGGCAGGAACAACTGACGGAAGGTCAGTCGCGCAGCCGTCAGGGCGTTATCAGCACCACCGGACTGCAACGCGATACCGTTGATTTTCTGTACCCCGTGGGAAATGCCGATAGCGAAAATCAGGAACGGCACCAACATTGAGTACGGGTCTATCCCAAAGCCGACCAGGTTGATCAGGCCAAGCTGCCAGACCACCGCAATCAGCGTGGTTACCAGTACCGATACGGTACTGCGGATACACCAGGTGAACAGGTACAGCGCCACAAAGGTAATCACGAAGGCGATGGCGAAGAAGCCAACGACACCGATCAGGCCGTCGATCAGGTCACCGACCTTCTTGGCGAAACCAACGATGTGGATCTTGATGTTCGGATTTTCATTCTGGAAGCGATCACGAATCTTCTCTTCCAGCTGATGCGAGAACTCCTTGTAGTCCAGACGCAGCAGCTCGCTCTGGTTTTCCGGGTTCGGGTAGAACTCCTGCAGCGGCACCTCGATGATGCTGGATTTGAAGTTGTTGGCTACCAGACGCCCGATTTCACCGGACTTGAGTACGTTGGCACGCAGCTCTTCCAGATCCTGCTCGTTGGTGTAGGCCGGGTGATTGGTTACCGGGCCGCCATCAAAGCCGTACTCGGTCACCTCGGTCCAACGGACGTTTGGCGTCCACAGCGAGCGCAGGTTAGAGCGGTCTACACCGGGCAGGAAGAACACCTCGTCGTTGATCTGCTTGAGGGTTTCCATGTACTCGGTGCTGAAAATATCGCCGTCCTCGATGGCCACCGCGATGCGGATGGAGTTGCCGAGGTTGGCGAGATCGTCCTGGTGCTCGAGCATGTTGACGATGTACGGGTGCTCAAGCGGGATCATCTTGGCGAAGCTGGTATCAGGGCGTACCTGCAGCGCCTGATAACCAAGAAACAGCGAAACAAGGGTAAACAGAATCACCACTGCGAAGCGGTTGTTGAACACCAACCGCTCCATGAAGGGCGCATCTTTCTGGTCAAAGGACATCCAGATTCTCCTGGCTTGTAATTATTATCAGTGCGCGCGCAGTGCGTCGGCAGGCATGGTGACAACACCATGCTGGCCCACCAGCAGCAGTTCGCCGTTGGCCAAAACGCGGGCCGAAGCCAATGCCACGCGATCCGGACGGGTCATGACATCAAAGCTGCGGCCACCATTGTCACTGGTGACGACCACGCCACCGGCGCCCACGACCGCTAACGCACCACCAGCAGACACACCACCACCGAGCAGTGTCGCTTCCAGCGGGCCGTTGTTGGGCGTGTTCAGCTCGACTTGCTGCCAGCTGTCACCAAAGTCGGTGGAACGGAACATGTTGCCCCGCAACCCCCATACCAGAACCACGTTAGATTGCGCGGTGCCGGAAACGCCGAACCAGGAGCCGTCATAGGGCAGATCGGTGAGTGTTTCCCAGGTGTCGCCGAAATCAGCCGAGCGATACAACGCCCCCATTTCACCGGCGATAAACAGACCAGCGCCCTTGACCTCGGCCATGGCGTTGTAATGGAAGCCGTCGGGGTTGTCGATGTCGTAGGTGCGCTCTTCCCAGTTTTTGCCACCGTCATCGGTACGCAGGAAGGTACCGTAAGCGCCAATGGCAAAGCCGGTGTTGGCATTGCGGAACCAGACATCCATCAGCGGGCGCTCCAGCAGGCTGGGGCCGTCCGGGTCAACCGGCTGATCCAGTTCCGGGTCGCGATACTGCACGGCCCAGGTGGCGCCGCCATCGGTGGTATTGAGAATCAGCGAGTCATGGCCCACGGCCCAGCCGCGCTTGTCATCAACAAAGTACACGGCGGTCAACAACTGACGCACGGGCACCTCGGCCTGGCTCCAGTTTTTACCCTGATCATCGGAATAGACGATATGGCCACGGCTACCGACAGCAACCAGGCGGTCACCGACAACGGCAGCGTCGATCAGCAGCGTATGTGCAGCCAATGGAGATTGAATAGCAGGTCGTACGGCTTCGCCGACCGTTTCGCTTGCCTGAACGGCAGCAGACCCAAGCGCGCCCAAGCCGGACAACATAACGGCAGAGGTCAACGCAGAGACAGAAAACGCTTTCTTGAGATACGAACCCTGCAGTGAGAAAACTGCGCAGGTTGCGAGTGAAGCGCGCCAGGTAGACGGCTTACGCATAAACACCACCCCTCTTTGTTTTTATAGGTGTTGCTCCGCTACGGGAAGCATGTTGTCGCCACATGGCGCCTGCTGCAGCGCAGGCGCAGCCATGCAGTCATTCCGCCAGCGGACATCGCATATTAGAGACCTGCGAGGCGGGGCACAAATACCTCTCGGTAATTTTTTATTAAAATTTCACGCTTGCGCGTACTGAGTAACTCATTTATCGCCGGCGAGTTCAAGAGCCGCGTACCAGACGGCTGGCGGACATGAACTCGCCGTTGCCTGTCAGGCCAGCGACTTGCTGACCACCTCATAGACATCCGGCGACAGCTTTTCGGCCAATATGCGCGAGAGTTGTTCGCGCATCAGCGCCTGACGCTCGTCATCAAACTTGCGCCAGCGGCTCAGCGGCGTCACCAGCCGCGAGGCAATCTGCGGATTGCTGCGATCCAGCTCAATGATGCGATCAGCCAGGAAGGCGTAGCCGCTGCCGTCGATGGCATGGAAGTTGGCGAGGTTCTGATTGACGAAGGCGCCAATCAGCGCGCGCACCTTGTTGGGGTTGCGCAGGGTAAACAGCGGATGCTCCATCAGCTTCTGTACGCGCTCCAGCGCTCCCGGCTGAGTGGCCAGAGCCTGCACACTGAACCACTGATCCATCACCAGCGGATAGGCGGCCCAGCGCTCGGCAAAGTCAGCCAGCGCCGCTTCGCGCTGCTGCTCAAAGGGTGAGTTGACCAGCGCCACCAGGGCCGCCTGACGGTCAGTCATGTTAGTGGCCTCGACAAACTGGCGCACGCACCAGTTCAGCACCTCCTGCTCGCCGGTCAGCATCAGATAACCCAACAGGCTGTTCTTCAGGCTGCGATCGGCCATCGCCGCTGCGCTGGCACTGAACGCCCCTGCCCCGGCCGCTGCGAGCGCCTGATAGCGGGCAGCCATGTCGTCACGCAGGGCCACCGCCAGCGCACGACGCAGCCACTCACGGGCAAAGTGGATGGCATCAACGTCCGCCACCTCGGCCAGCTCAACCAGATAGGCCTCAGACGGCAGGCGAATGATCTCTGCCACCATGGCAGCGTCCAGCTCGGAGTCGGTAATCACACTGCGCATCACGTCCACCAGGCGCTGGTCCAGGTTCAGCGGGCGACCGGCCCGGTGAATATCCACCAGCCCCTGCAGCACATCTACCGCAAGGCCCTGGGCCGCCTCCCAGCGGTTGAAACCATCCGGATCGTGCTTGGCCAAAAAGACCCGATCATCCCGGCTGTAGGGGTAACTCAGCTTGACCGGGGCCGAGAAGCCGCGCAGCAACGACGGCAGCGGGCAGGTCGGGACATTCTCAAACACCAGCGTCTGTTCAGCTTCGGTGATCGATACGACGGCCTCGTTGCCGAGCGCCTCGCCGCCGAGCTGCAGCGCCATTTCCTTGCCCTCACGATCCAGCAGCGCCATACGCACCGGAATCACCTGCGGCAGCTTGTCGGGCTGGCCCGGTGTTGGCGGGCAAACCTGATTGAAGTGCAAGCGGTATTCGCGGCGCGCGGCGTCATACTCGCTGGTGACGCTCAAACGCGGCGTGCCGGCCTGGCTGTACCAGCGCTTGAACTGGGTAAAGTCCGCACCATTGGCATCTTCCAGCGCCTTGATAAAGTCGTCGCAGGTGACAGCCTGGCCATCGTGACGCTCGAAGTACAAGTCGGTGCCCTTGCGAAAGCCCTCCTCGCCCAGCAGCGTGTGCAGCATGCGCACCACTTCTGCCCCCTTCTCATAGACGGTCAGGGTGTAGAAGTTGGAGATTTCGATAAAGGAATCCGGACGTACCGGGTGCGCCATGGGGCCAGCGTCTTCGGCAAACTGATTGGCGCGCAGGAAGGTAACATCCTCGATGCGCTTAACCGTTCGCGAGTTCATATCGGCGGAGAACTCGGCGTCGCGGAACACGGTAAAGCCTTCTTTCAGCGACAGCTGGAACCAGTCACGGCAGGTAACCCGGTTACCGGACCAGTTGTGGAAGTACTCATGCGCCACCACAGCTTCCACCCGCTGGAACGCCATGTCGGTCGCGGTGTCCTGGTGCGCCAGTACGCAGCTGGAGTTGAAGATATTGAGGCCCTTGTTCTCCATTGCCCCCATGTTGAAATCGTTAACCGCAACGATCATGAAGATATCCAGGTCGTACTCGCGGCCATAGACCTCTTCATCCCAGCGCATGGAGCGCTTGAGGCTGTCCATGGCGTGATCGCACTGGGTGCGGTTCTCCGGCTCGACGTAGATACGCAGGTCAATCTCGCGGCCGCTCATGGTGGTGAAGCTGTCCTGCAGCAGGCACAGGTCACCAGCGACCAAGGCGAACAGGTAGGCCGGCTTGGGGAACGGGTCTTCCCAGCTGACCCAGTGGCGACCACCCTCATGCTCGCCGGAGGCAATCGGGTTGCCATTGGACAGCAGCACCGGGTAGCGCTCGCGCTCGGCAATCACGGTGGTGGTGAAGCGGCTCATCACATCCGGGCGGTCGAGGTAATAGGTAATCTTGCGGAAGCCCTCGGCCTCGCACTGGGTGCAGAACATGCTGCCGGACTTGTACAGTCCTTCCAGTGCGGTGTTGTTCTGCGGCTCGATGCGGGTGGTCAAGGCCAGCGCGAAAGTCGCCGCCGCTGGCTGCAGGCTAAGGCTGTCGTCATCGACCTGATACTCACCCTCGCCCAGCTCTCGCTCGTCCAGCACCACCTTGAGCAGCGCCAGCTCCTGGCCGTGCAGCGTCAGCGCAGGCAGCGCACCCTCGCCGTGCAGGTCGCTGTTCAGGCGCAGGGCCAGGCGGCTGTGCACCAGCGCGTGGTCTTCGAACAGCTCAAAGGTCAGCTGGGTCTCGTCGATCCAGTAATCCGGCGCTTTGTAGTCCTTGAGGTAAATCGTCTTGGGTTGTTCGGTACGCATGTCAGAGCTCCGCTGCGGCCGGGGTCGGCCGGTGAAATCGTGTTCGGCCGCCCCGCTGCAGGGCGGCCCTGCCGTTATGGCTCAACCGGCGCTGAAAGCCAGTTGGTAGGCGGTGTATTTGCGAATATTGATAACTGCGGTGTCGAGCAACAGATACTGCCCCTTGATGCCAAGCAGTGTGCCTTCGAGCACCGGCTCCTTGTCCAGATTGGCCGATTGCGGCTTGGCGACGTACTGCTCGACCGGATAACGGATCTCCAGCGCCTCGGCCTGCGGTAGCAGTTGCACCGCCTGCAAGCCGAAACGCGCCTGCAGCTCGGTAAGGCCCGCCTCGGCGTTATCCAGCAGGCGATCACGCTCAGCGCACAGGTCCAGCGGCTCAGGGTCGCCCTTGAGCAGTGCGCGCCAGTTGGTCTTGTCGGCTACCTGCTGGCGCAGCAGATCTTCAACCAGACCCGACTGCTGCCGCGTGGCTACCCGCAGGATGGGCAGCGCCTGAGTCGCCCCCTGATCAATCCAGCGGGTCGGTATCTGGGTAGCGCGGGTAATCCCCACCTTCAGCCCTGATGAGTTCGCCAGATAGACAATGTGATCGGTCATGCAAAACTGCTCACCCCAGGCCGGCTCGCGGCAGGTGCCCTGATCGTAGTGGCACTTCTCCGGGCTCATGATGCAGACATCGCACTGCGCCAGCTTGGTGAAGCACGGGTAGCAGTAGCCTTGGCTGAAGCTCTTCTTGGTCTTGCGGCCGCAATGTACACAGTTGATCACGCCCAGTGCTTCCAGACGCAGCGTCTTGCCAAGCAAGGCGTTGAGTGGCACGTGCTCATCACCGATGGGCAGGCTGTAACTAACTGGCGCCTCGGACGACTCTAGCTGGCCGCGCATTTTGCTGACGCCGCCCTGAAACTGCAGCTGGCTCAATGCAATGTCTCCGAGCCGGTCGAAAACAGAATATTGGGGACGTCCTTCTCCTGCGACTTGCAGCCTTGCGGCCCCATATACCCGGTGCGCTCCTCTTCCGGCAGATTGTCCTGCTCCCAGGCAATCATCGCCTGCAGGCAGAGCTCCTTCTGCTCCTGCGTCAGCTTACGCCCGTCCGGCCACTTGCCGATCTCCACGGCCAGCTTGAGGCTTTGATAAATGTCCGGGCTGATGTTGCGCAGCATCTCGACGAAGGTAGTCATCGGGTCTCCCGCTGGATAAGTGAAAGTGGCTATTGTACCTGCCGCTGACGCTGCAACGCACCTGCCACAGCGCCGATCAGGCAGCCCGTGACAAAGCCGCTGACATGCGCGGCATTGGCGATAGCGCCAAACCCCAGCAGCGTAATCAGGCCGGTCATGCACAGCACCAGCCAGGCCAGCATCATGATGATGACCCCGCGTGGCAGGTCAAAAAACACGTTGGGCGCCAGCTTCTGGTACAGCCAGCAATAACCAAGCAGGCCATACAGCACGCCGGACAGCCCGCCAAACAGGCTGCTGTTGCCACTCCACAACCACTGGGCGGTATTGGAGACCAGCCCGATCAGCAGCGTCAGGCCGAGTAGCCACAGCCCGCCGGAGCGCATTTCGATACGCCGCCCCAGCTCCCAGTACCAAAGCGCGTTGAACGCCAGGTGCATAACGCCAAAATGCAGGAAGATCGGGGTAATCAGGCGCCACCACTGGCTCATATCCGGCTGTGCAGCCAGATAGCCACTGGGCTCCAATGGCGTAAAGGTAAACTGCACCACCTGTCGCACATCGCTGCCCAAGCCGGTCAATAATGCAACGACGGCGGTGATCGCCAGCACCGCCAGCGTCACGGGGATCAGGCGGTGCGCTTGACGCCAGAACTGCGCGGCCGGGCTCGGCGGACGCGGCGCACCCGCGCTGTGTGGCAGGGCATCAACACCCTGCTCATAGAGGCTGCGCACAATCTGCGCGCTGGCCTCATCAACCACCCAGACCACCTGCTCGCCACGTTCCTCGGCAATCCGGTGCACCACCCCGCGGCTGCGCAGAAACTGCGCCAAGGGCGCCAGGTCTTCGTTCAGCGGGCAACTCAAGGCCTTCAGCATGACATTCCTCGATTCAACTCATTCGCGGGACTTCGACCCAGACAAAATGGTCGCGTTCCAGTTGGCGCTCGCCGCTCCAGCGGTAGGCCACCAACTTGCCATATTTCACCGCGCTGTAGTCCAGACAGGCCAGATTGGGCCGAATGGGCTGAGGGCGTCCCTGCTGCCAATAATGTCCAACGAACAGCAGCGGGTCGTGCGGGCGATAGAGCATCAACGCCTCCTTCTGCTGTTCGGTCAGTGGCTTCTGCGCTACCGGCTCAGGCAAGGCATCGGGCTGGAACACCACATCACCGTATGTTTGGGGTGACTCTTCCCAGAACTTGGTACGGAAAAAGGCGCGGGTGAAGCCGTCCTTGCCGGTCATGGTGATGCCGTGCGGCAGGCGCATGTCGGTGCCACGCAGCAGTCGGTCAAAGGTCTGAGCGGCAAAACTGCTCCAATCAGCTGAAGCCAGCAAAAAGTCCTGATCGATACGCCCATCCGGATACTGCGCCCGCAGCGGCTCAATCAGGCTGCTGTCCCAGCAGGCGTGCACCAGCCGAAACGGCCCCATATCCAGAAACAACGGCAGCTCGGCAAACCAGTCGACAAACTCGCGCCACTCCTGCGGCCAGGCGTCGAATTGCGTCAGGGTATCGCCAATCAGTCGGTGATGCCGCTCGGTATGCTCACGCAGATAAGTCCGCTGGCTGTCGGCCGGCGCCGGGGTTTCCCAGCACAGGGCGTTGAACTCATGGTTACCCATGATGCAGTGGGCCTGCCCCGCCTCGACCATGTCGCGCACCAAGTGCAGAGCCTCACGAATACGCGGCCCGCGATCAATAATGTCACCGAGAAACAGCGCCTGCCGGCGTGGGTGCTGCCAGACGCCATTCAAACGGCGGTAGCCCATCTGCTCCAGCAGCCGCTCCAGGGTGTGCGCACAACCGTGCACATCACCAATGATGTCGTAGCCGCGGGCAAGCTCGACGCTGTCCACCTTACTGCTCCGTCAAACGGCTGGACCAGCCGAGCTTGCTGCGGCAGATGGCATAGAAGTTGTGATCAAGCGGGTGCAATAGTCGCAGTTTCTGCGGCTTTTTGCGGATGGTAATGCTGTCTCCAGGGGCGCAAGACATGTGCACCTGCCCGTCGCAGCTGACCTGCGGGTAGATACCGCTCTGCTTGGAAATGATGATCTTCAGCTCGCTGTTGCCATCCACCACGATCGGCCGGCTCGACAACGTATGCGGGAACATCGGCACCAGCACCACGGCATCCAGCTTGGGATGCATGATCGGCCCGCCGGCCGACAGTGAATAGGCGGTCGAGCCGGTTGGCGTGGCCACAATCAGACCATCGGACTTCTGGCTGTAGACAAACTGGCCGTCCACATACAGCTCAAACTCGATCATCCGCGCCGATTTGCCCGGGTGCAGCAGCACGTCATTGAGCGCCTCGCTGGTACCCAGCTGCTCCTCACCGCGGCGCACAAAGGCATCGAGCAGAAAGCGGGTTTCAACCATGTACTTGCCGGCCAGGACTTCGCCAACTCGGGCCTCGAGCTCATCCGGCGGAATGTCAGTCAGAAAGCCCAGACCTCCGCGGTTTACACCCAAAACCGGAATATTGTAACGACACAGCGCACGGGCGGCGCCCAGCAGGCTGCCATCCCCTCCGACGACGATCACCAGATCACAGATCTCGCCCATCATCTTGCGCGAGCACACCTGCTGCTGGTGGCCCGGCAGCAGATCAGCCACTGCATCTTCCAGAATGACCGTATGCCCGCTGTCGAGCAGAAAGCGCTTGAGCCGCTTGAGGGTATCGACCACACGCCCGCTGCCCAGACGTCCAATGAGACCGATGTTGCGGAACTGATCCATACCACCCCTTTGCGTTCGCCTGTGAGATGCCCGAGACTGGGGCAAGCGCCGATTATTCCGCAGCCAGCCAAGGCTGGCAAATACGGGAGCCGCGATGCCACCGCGTTTTAACAATCCGATTGTCCGTGATCTGGCCTGGGTAGCCGGCAGCCCGGCACTGCTCGACAGCCAGTTGCTGCCGATACGCGACCCGCTGCAAGACTCGATCTGGCGCCATGACCCGGACCAGCTGTGGCATCAACTAAGCGCCCTGGATGCTGCCCCTCACCAGCTGGCCGAGCTATTCAGCGATTCGCCCGACCGACGCCTTGGCAGTCACTACGAGCGCCTCTGGCACGCCCTGCTGACACTGGCACCGGATACACGCATTCTGGCGCACAATATTGCCTTGCGCCGTGGCGCGCACACGTTGGGTGAAATTGATCTGCTGATGCAGGCTGCTGACGGCGCCATCGTGCACCTGGAGCTGGCGGTCAAGTTTTACCTGGGCCGCGCCGATCTGCACGACCCGCGTCAACCCAGCAGCGACCCGCAGCACTGGTGGGGCATTGATACCCGCGACACTCTGGCCCACAAGCTGAGCCGCCTGATCCAGCACCAGCTACCCCTTAGCCAGCGTCTGCCCGAGCTGGTCACCGCGCATCGCGCCCTGCCGCTACCGGAGGTCTCGGCGGCCTGGTTGCAAGGCGGCTTGTTTACCCCGCTGAATCAGCCGATGCCACTGCCAACAGGCGGCCTTGCGCCGCCCAGCCCTCTGCACTGGTGCCCGGTGCGTGCGCTGAAGGCGCTGCCGCAACACTCGCGCTGGCTGCAACTACCGCACAAGGAATGGTTGATGCCACCGGCAGTGGGCGCTGCCGAGGCACTGAGTCCGTCAGACATGCATGCACTTTGCCTGCGCCTGGGACGACATCGGGCGCGCATGTTTTGTGCCGCAGGGGGTGACAGTCTGAGCGCCGAGCGCCTGCTCTGCATGGATGACGCCTGGCCAGCCTGAACGGCCAGGTCAGTCAATATCGGTGGAAGAACGGCTTTGCGCCTTGCTCAGTTCGCGCTTGAGGTTGGCATTGACCTTCTGCTGCTGGGCCAGCTCCTGCTTGATATCCAGCAGCTCGCCCTGAATGATCTCCAGATGCTCGGCATGGGTGCCGCGCAACTCGACCAGCGCCTGTTCCTTTTCCAAGGTCAACGCCCGCAGGCGGTTATTGAGCAGTTCGATCTGCTGGCGATACTCGCGCACTTCACGAGCGTGCTGCTCCTGCTTTGCCTGCGCCTCCTCCGCCGCCGCAGCCTCACTGGCCGCCCCGCCGACCGTATTGCCACCGCCGTACCAGGCATCCTCGGCAGCGATATGCAGACGCTCGGGTGCCAGTAGCCCCAGGGTCTCCTTGTCTTCGCCCAGGATACCCAGCGCGTTGCGCGCGACAGCTTCCTTGACCAGTGCCAGATCGTTGCTGCCGGCACGCTGGCCAGGCTTCCAGAGCATGGGGCGGTACTGCGGTTGCTTGTTGTAACCCAGGCATACCAGGCGGATCGGACCACCGCCCATGTCCGGCCCACGCTCGCCCCGCTCGGCAATCTGGCGCAGCGGCATGTTCCACAGCCGGTTTACATAGCCATCGAGATCAAAATCCAGGGTAAAAAACACGGCCGCACGCACCTGCAGCCGCACATTGATTTGCAGAAATACCGCTTCGACGGTTTCATCGGCAAAGTCTGGCGAGGCGACCAGACCATCAAGCAGCGCCTCGAATTCGGGGAACAGCATTTCCTTGCTGATGCCACGTTCCGCAAAGAACATGACTGCCTCAGTCAGTAACGGCTTGCTTGCCGTGCTCATTATTCAGTCTCCTCACCCTGCGGCGGCCCCACATGGAGCGCTATCCCCATCAGCCTTCCAGTGTAGGCAAAAGGTTAAGCGCTGTGTGTGACAGACTTGGCAAGGGACTGGAGGGCAAGGACGTAATGCCGCGCAAAAGGCCGAATTGGTCGCACTTTTGCCGTCGGATGCCCCGCAGGCAGGGCATCCGTTCGCCAGATCAGATCACCGCGGCGAGTCGCGAGCCCTGATCGATGGCGCGCTTGGCGTCCAGCTCGGCGGCCACATCGGCGCCGCCGATCAGGTGAACGCTCTTGCCGGCAGCCAGCAACCCGTCTTGCAGCTCGCGCAGCGGTTCCTGGCCGGCGCAGAGGATGATGGTATCGACCGGCAACACCTTGGGTTCGCCGTTTTCGCCGATGCTGATGTGCAGCCCCTGATCGTCCACCTTGAGGTAGTTGACCGAGTTGAGCATCTGCACCTGCTTGGTCTTGAGCCCGGCGCGGTGAATCCAGCCGGTCGTCTTGCCCAGGCCGTTGCCCACCTTGCTGGTCTTGCGCTGCAGCAGATAGACCTCGCGGGCCGGCGGGTGTGGTTGCGGCGCGACGCCGGCAATACCGCCACGGGCCTCCAGGTTCGGGTCGATACCCCACTCCTTCCAGAACAGGTCGATATCCTGGCTTGGGCTGGTGCCCTGGTGCGTAATCATCTCGGATACGTCAAAGCCGATACCGCCGGCACCGATCACGGCCACTTTCTGACCCACCGGCTTGCGTTCCAGAATGGCGTCCAGGTAGCCAATCACCTTGGGATGGTCGATACCCGGGATCTCCGGCGTACGCGGCACGATACCGGTCGCCAGAATCACCTCATCAAATCCGGTCAGATCCTCCACGCCTACGCGGCGATTCAGCTCCAGCGTGACGCCCGTTGTCTCGATGCGCTTGGCAAAATAACGCAGGGTCTCGTAGAACTCCTCCTTGCCCGGCACGCGCTTGGCGACGTTGAACTGACCACCAATCTCGCTGGCCGCATCAAACAGGGTGACCTCGTGACCACGCTCGGCCGCAGCGGTAGCTGCCGCAAGGCCCGCAGGCCCGGCACCGACTACGGCGATGCGTTTCACCTGCGTAGTCGGCACAAAGTTCAGCTCGGTTTCGTGGCAGGCACGCGGGTTCACCAGACAGCTAGTGAGCTTGCCACCAAAGGTGTGGTCCAGACAGGCCTGGTTGCAACCAATACAGGTATTGATCTCATCAGCACGGCCCGCCGCCGCCTTGTTGACGAAGTCCGGGTCGGCCAGAAACGGGCGGGCCATCGAAATCATATCGGCGGCGCCTTCAGCTACCAGCTGGTCAGCCAGTTCCGGGGTATTGATGCGGTTCGTGGTCACCAGCGGAATGCTCACTTCGCCCTTGAGCTTGGCAGTGACCTTGGCAAAGGCGCCACGCGGCACCTTGGTGGCGATGGTCGGGATACGCGCCTCGTGCCAACCGATACCCGTGTTGATAATGGTGGCACCCGCTTTTTCGATCGCCTTGGCCAGCATGACAACTTCATCCCAGGTGCTGCCGCCTTCCACCAGATCGAGCATCGACAGGCGATAGATGATGATGAAGTCGGTGCCTACCGCCTCGCGTACCCGACGCACAATCTCGACCGGCAGGCGCATGCGATTCTCGTAGCTGCCGCCCCAGCGGTCAGTACGCTTGTTGACGTGAGCAACCAGGAACTGGTTGATGAAGTAACCTTCCGAGCCCATCACCTCAACACCGTCATAACCCGCTTCCTTGGCCAGCGCGGCGCAACGGGCGAAGTCAGAGATCTGCTTTTCGATGCCGTCCTCATCCAGCTCTTTGGGCGTGAACGGGTTGATCGGCGCCTGTACCGCGCTGGCGGATACCTGCTTGGGGCTGTAGGCGTAACGACCCGCATGCAGAATCTGCATGCAGATCTTGCCGCCCTCGGCGTGTACCGCGTCCGTAATGACGCGATGCTGTGCTGCCTCTTCCGGCGTGGTCATCATGGCCGCACCGTGCGCAACGCTGCCCTCCTCGTTCGGGCCAATGCCGCCGGTGACGATCAGGCCCACGCCGCCGCGTGCGCGCTCGGCAAAGTAGGCGGCCTGGCGGTTGAAACCATTGGGGCGCTCCTCCAGGCCAGTGTGCATGGAGCCCATCAGGGTACGGTTGCGCAGGGTGGTGAAGCCCAGGTCCAGCGGGGCCAACAGGTGCGGATAGAGGGTTTGTTCGCTCATCGGTTACTCCGGCGTCATCATCAGGAACGGCGCTCGAATACGTGCCCGGCGCCTGTTAGTGAGCAAAACAATAGGTCCGCTTGCGAGAGCGCTCAATAACCCAAGGTGACACTTTAATAACAGCAAATTACACTACAGGACGCGCGAACCATTTCCGCACACCCTCTGCGAACGCTCAAACGTGCAGGTCCAGGGCGCGCTATCCACCCAATGGGGCACTGTTAGGCAAAGGGAATGCGGACTTAATCAGTGCTTTGTTCAGCCACCACTGTTGCGGGCATTGCCATGAAACTGGGTGATATTTCTGTTGGCTATCTGCTGGCCCTGCGCGAGGCGATACACCGCTCTGGGCTTGACCCGACGCCGTTGCTGGCGCGCTTTCGCATTGACGACGCGCTGCTGGCCGAACCCCATGCGCGCATCAGCATTGCCCGCTTTATGCGCCTGGGCAACGCCGCTATCCGCTACACACGCAACCCGGGCATCGGCTTGTTGATGGGCAGTTGCAGCCAGCTCAGCCATCTGGGTTTGGCCGGCATGGCCGCCCAATGCGCGCCTACCCTGCGCGAGGCCTTCGCCACCCTGATCGAGTTTGAACTGCTGTCCAGCCAGAACTACCGCGGCCATTCCAGCTTCGAGGCGCCAGCGCTGCGCTTTTACTCGATCAGCCCTTACAACATGTTCAACCTGTTTGTGGTGGATTCAGCATTGTCAGCGCGAGCCCATGTAGGTCGTGCGCTGACAGGCGGGCAAGCACGCTTGCGCGAGGTGCACATCGAGTTTCCGCCACCGCCCTACGCTAGCCGCTACGAGGAGGTATTTGGTTGCCCGGTCTACTTTGAACAGCAGCACAACCAGTTGCTGTGGGAGGCGCGCAGCCTCGACCTGCCACTACTGCAGAGCGCCACCCCGACCTACGTACATCTACGCGAGCTTTGCCAGCAGCGCCTGGGCGAGCTGACCCGGCACCGTGGCCTGCGTGAGCGGGTGGAAAGCCTGGTTGCCCCCAAGCTCGACGGCCAGCCACCCGCCCTGCCGGAGGTGGCGCAGCAACTTGGGTTGGCAGCCTGGACCCTGCGCCGCCGCCTGCAACAGGAAGCCCACACCACTTATCAGCAAATTCTTGATGATATGCGCCGCGACCTGGCCGTCAGCTATGTGCGTGACACCGAGCTGGCACTGGGTGAAATAGCCTATCTACTGGGGTTTTCATCACCGGAGGCGCTGCAGCGCGCATTTCGACGCTGGACTGGATCACCGCCCGGCAGCTACCGCAAACAGCTGCTGGAGGCGAAAAGAGTTGGGAAGGAAATTGATTTTAAAACAGAGGGATAGCACATACTTCTTACAGTACGCACGAAGAGCAATCACATCTCTTCGGCGTCTTCTACATCAGCATCATCCCATTGTTGGGATTGCAGTTCGATCAGTTCTTCTGCGTAGTCGTTCATACGACGCTCCTGTCGTTACAGCGGTGGGTTGTCCTGCCAACGCTAGCGCGCTGGCATTACAGTCAGATGACCGTCTTGGCCACAAGTTCCCCGCGGCCCAATATGAGGCGCAGTAGAGGCTCCGTCGCACCAAAACAATGCAGGCCACAAGCAAGGTTATTGCTTGAGCAGGTCACTGTAGTTGAGCACGGTTTGAGCCACCTCACCGAGGCGCTGGCCACGCTCCATCGCCGCGCTCTGCAAGGTACGATAAGCCGACTCCTCACTTAGCCCGTGACGACTCATCAGCAGCCCTTTGGCACGCTCCACCAACCGGCGCTCGCTCAATGTCTCACGTGCCTGTTCCAGCTCATCCTGCAATTGCTGCAAACGCACCGTTTGCTCATGCAATGCCTGCAGTAGCGAGCGATTTACCTCTCCACCCGGCGCCTCGCCCGGCAGCACCTGCAGCTCGGTCGCCTGCACGTTGTACAGGCGCGGTGCGCCCTGTTCGTCGTAACGATCAAGCTGGTCAAGCTGACGCAACAGCCGACGCTGATTGTCCAGGTCGGCCTGGGCCTTGCAGGTTTTATGCGCGCATAGCTGCTGCAGGCTATCGGCCAGGTGATCCTCGATCAGCTTCATAGTGTCCATGCGCTCGCTGGTCAGGTCGAACCACAGGTCACCCAGCTCGCCCTGCACCCGCTGAGTGGAGGTGGTGCGCACGGCGACTTGCCGCAACCGCTCAATCTGCTCGACCAGTTCAGCCTTGCACAGTTGCTCCCACTCGGTGCGCGCCGCATCATCCGCAGACGCGACAAAGCTGTCGAAACACCGCTTCTGGCCGTCCTGCAAAAAGTGCAGCCGATCCTGCAGGGCCTGGTCGAAGTAGCCCGCCATAAAGCCCGCTACGCCTGTCGCGCGCTCCTGCCCAGCCAGCTCCTTGCCCTGCATGAAGTTGAACAAAGCAACCAGAGCACGGGTGACACGCGGGTCAACAGCGGTATCGGCAGCCTCAAACACTACGGCAAGCAATGCCGCCACCAGGCGGGAGAACTGCCGCATGGCCTCAGCAGCCGAGACTGACTCATCACGCACTCGGCGGCGCAATGCCGGCAGTGCATCCAGCGCATGCAGTGCATAGGCGATCCGGGTAAACAGCTGGGCCTTGTCGGCGCTGGCGCTGGCGCTGATCTGGCCCAGGGCTGCGCGGACAACCCGCTCCTGCTCCAGCGCTTGCTGGCTCAGCTCAGCGAGCGTATGCGCGTGGCTGGCCGCCTGCCCACCCAGACAAAAGTTGGAATACCCGCGCTCTCGCTGCAGCGCATGGACCAAACGACTGATTTGCACCACCAGTGCGCAGGTCAAAGACAGCGCCTGCAGCCCCTGCATCTCGCTGCGTCGAGCCGCCAACATAAAGTCCAACGCTGATGTCATACCTGATCTCCCCACTCATCATCACCGGGAAGAGGCAAGAGCCGTGCCAGACGAGGCACGCAGGTAAGGTTTCAGCGCTGAGCTGTGGGGTTGCAGGTAAGTCGCGACGACGACCAGAAGCCGTACTCCAAACGCAAAAAAGCCCCGACTCTTGCGAATCGAGGCTTTTGCAAAATGGCGCAGCGGACGGGACTCGAACCCGCGACCCCCGGCGTGACAGGCCGGTATTCTAACCAACTGAACTACCGCTGCGCGTAGATCAGAAAACACACCGTTTTAGCGGCCTGGGCTTTCACCCTGTGCGTCTGAACTGGCGCGCATTTTATCGATTCCGCCAACCGAGTCAAGCACTTGCGTGCGATTATTTAAAAATATCTGCACACGACGGCGCCCCTGCCACAGCAGCTGACGGTTTTGCTCGCAGTACCAATCGGCACACCGCCGGGACGACCAGCAGTGTCAGCACCGTAGATGCCAGCAAACCGGAAATAATCGCCCAGGCCATCGGTGGCCACAGCGTTGAGCTGGACAATGCCAGCGGCAACAAACCGGCGATGGTCGTGGCGGTAGTCAGCAAGATCGGCCGGGTGCGACGCAGTACCGCCTCCGACACAGCTGCGTTGATATCCAGGCCCTCAGCCAGCCGCTGGTCGATCACATCGATCAGCACGATGGCGTTATTGACCACAATGCCCACCAACGCAATCACCCCCAGCAACGACTGAAAGCCAAAAGGTGCGCCAGACAGCACAAGACCGGGCAGCACGCCAGCACTGGCCAGGGGCACCGTCAGCAAGACAATGCCCAGACGGGTAAAGGAGTTGAACTGCAGCAGCAAGAAAAACAGCAGTAGCAACATGCCAACCGGCGCCGTAGTAAACAATGCACGATTGGCATCGCCGGAACCCTCGCTCTCCCCGCCGACTTCCATGCGCGTACCTTCCGGCAAGGGCGATACCCGCAATCTGGCCTGCAGCGCCCGCATGACCTGGCTGAAGCTGTAACCCTGCTCCAGGCCTGCAGTCACCGTGAGCACCCGCACGCCGTCACGCTGGGTGATGCTGGCGGGCTGCCAGTCCGGAACGATGCGCGCCACCGCACTCAGCGCCACTGCGTCACCACCGGCATTGAATACACTGGCCGACAACAGCCGATTCAGGCTCTGCCGACTACCCTCGTGGCTGCGCAGCACCAGAGGAATCGGGTCCAGCTCCTGGCGGTATTGCTCGACGGTGGTGCCCAGGCTCTGACGATACAACGCCTTTGCCACATCTGCGCGGCTGAGGCCAAAGCGCTCGGCTTGGGCATCATCGACGTCAATACGGACCACCGGCACACCCAGATCAATGTCATGCCGTACATCCAACGCCCCAGGTATCTGCTTGAGCAAGGCAAACAGCTGCTCTGCCGCCGCGATGCGCTGGCGGTCATCCGGGTGATACAGACGCAGCTCGACCGGCGCCGCGACCGGGGGCCCTTGCCCAAGGGGGCTGGCCACCACATCCAGCTCAGGCCAGCGCGCCGCCACCGCACTGCGCACCCACTGAATCAGTGGCGCTGTATCGGCCAGCTCACGGGTATTGATCACCAGACGGGCGCGGTTAGGCGCCTGGGGAGAACGGGTCAGGTTGTAATAGAAACTCGGCCCGGTAGCACCGACAAAGCGGTGGACGGTCTCCACACCGGGCCGACTCACCAGCTCGGCCTCCAGCTGCGCCGCCACCTCGCTGGTCCGCAGCTGATCCGTCCCCTCGGGCATGTATAGCTCAATCACCACCTGGGGCCGGTCAGCATTGGGGAAAAACTGCAGCTTTACCAACGGCGCCAAGGCCAGGCTAAGCACCACAACCAACCCTCCGAGCAGCAACATGGGCTTTGGTGCCACCTCGCTGAGCCGCGCCAGGGTTGCAGCAACGGCCTGCAGCCGCGGGTTTGCGCGTTGCCGCGCCGGGCGCAGAAAACGGCCCGCCAACAACGGCGCAACACTGATAGCCAACAGGTAACTGACACTCAGGGTCAGCATGATCATTACCGGAATACCGCGGGTGAAGTCCGCCGTCCCGCCCTTGGACAGCAGCATAGGAGCAAAGGCAGCCAGCGTCGTCGCGGTAGAGGCGCCCAGCGGCGCAGCCAACTCACCAATACCGCCCAGCACGGCTTGGGCGCAGCTAGCGCCGGCGTTGAGGCGGGCCTGAATGTTCTCCACCATCACAATCGCGTTGTCGATCAGAATACCCATGGAAATCACCATGCCGATCACCGCAATCTGGTGCAGAATGCCGCCACCGAGGTCATAGAGCCCCAGGCTGATCAACGCCACCAACGGCAACATAAGCGCCACCAGCACGCCCATTCGCCAGCCCATTCCCAGCAGCACTACTGCGATGATGATCAGTACGCTACTCACCAGATTGGACTCAAGGCCGTCCAGCCGCTGCTTTACCTGATCCGGCTGAAAGAACATCTCATCGATCTGCAGCGGCGCAAATTCTGGCGCCAGTGCATCCAGGCGCGCGCGTAGCTGCTGCCCGAAGCGAATAGCGTCGACCTGTCCCCGCTCCAGCACCAGACCAACCAGCACGCTTGGGTCACCGTCGTACCAGGCGCGCTCCCCCAGCGGCTCTGTCGGGCCGCGCCAGATATCGGCAATGGCCGCAAGCGGCACACTGCCACCCTGCGGCAGCGGAATCTGGGTCGCCCGCAGGGCGTTCACGCTAATGAACTCGCTGTTGGGCAATATGCCAAGACGCTGGCTGCCTACCACCACAAAGCCGCCGGGGATCACCTGGTTACGCTGCGCCAGTAGCGCCGTCAATTGCCCCGGCGAGAGGCCCAGACGCCGCATTTCGGCGTCGCGCAAGGCAATGGTGATCTGCTCGTCCGTATCGCCGTACAGCTCGATACGCGAAAGGCCCGGCAGGTCCATCAACTGACGCTTCAGCCGCTCGGCCTGAGCACTCAGGTGCACCAGCGAGGGGTCACCGCGCACAGCCAGCACCACCGCCGGTATGTCGATCAGGCGGTCATCCAACTCAATGCTTTGCACGCCCTCGGGAAACTCCAGCTCCGCCCGGGTAATTGCCTGGCGCACGCGATCCCAGGCGGCGTCGGTATGGTAGATATTGTCGAGCAGCCGTACCGAGACCAGTGCCACCCCGGTGCGCGCAGTGGCACTGATGAAATCCACCTCCTCGACCTGCGACAGCTCATCGGCCAGCGGCTCTACAATCAGCCGCTCGACCGACTCGGCAACCGCGCCGGGGTAGATAACGGTGATCATGCCAGCCCGGTAAGGAAAGCTCGGATCTTCCTGCCGGGCCATGGTCAGATAAGAGGCCACGCCCAGCAAGGCCAGCATCACCACCACGAGCCCGAGCAGGCGCGGACGCAGCCAGCGAGACGGGTTCATGGCAGCAGCTCCACGGCGTCACCGTCAGCCAACCGACCCAGACCCGCGTAGACCACCCGATCACCGGCGCGCACGTCGCCCTCACTCAACATCGCCAACTCGCCGGCAAACCCAGACACCTGAACGGACACCCGCTGTACCAAGCCTTGCTCGAGCCGGAACACCGACAACCCCTGGGCCGAGCGCATGACCGCCGCCAGCGGCACGCCAAGCTGAGCGTCAGAGCGGCGCTGCAGCCCCACCTCCAGTGCGTCGCCCGCGCGGCCCTGCCCCTCCAGACTGACCACCAAGGGGTAAAGCGCCGAGCCGTAGCCTGCACCACGGCCGATTTCTACCACCCGGCCCTGCCACTGCGTCTGCTCCAGAGAAGCCCAGACTGGCACGCTCATGCCGGCCTCCAGCCCTTGCAGCAGCTCTGCGGGCACCATGACCTCAACTTCCAGACCGTCGCCGGCCGCTAACTGCAGCACTGGCTGTCCCGCCGCGACATACTCCCCGGCTTCAACCAGCAAGGCATCGATGGTGCCGTCGAAGGGCGCTCGCAGACGGGTTTCGCTGTGCAGCTGCTCGCTTTGCTGCAAACTGGCCCCTGCACTGCGCACCGCCGCATCCAGGCCCTGCAACCGCGCCTTGTGCTGCTCCAGATCAGCCTGCGATAACACCCCGCGCTGGAACAGCTGCTCGCTGCGCGCCAGGTCACGCCGCGCCTGCGCCGCCTGCACCTGCAACTCCGTCAGGCGCGCTTGCGCCGCATCCCGCGCCGGTGCCAACTGCGGATTGTAGAGGGTGGCCAATACCTCACCGGCTTGAACGCGCTGGCCAATCGTCAGCGGCCTGGTAGCCAGCGTACCGCCCACTTGAAAGGTCAGGCTGGCGCGCTGCCGCGCGCGCGCCAAGCCCGCAAAACGCAGCGGCTCGACCTCGCCTGCCGCCATCACCTCTGCGGCGCGTACCGCAATCGCAGGCTGCTCGGGCGCTGGCTCGGCTGGGGTACCACGGCAACCGCCCAGCACCAGTAGTACCGATGCCCCTGCCAGCAACCGCCTCATACTGCTTCGATCTTGCCAAAACGCCGCACTAGCCATCATTGTGCTCCTGAAATCGACCCCCTAATTAACAATCTGTCAATTATTGACACTTTGTCAATATCTGGCAGACTGTTTTTAAATCCACAGCAGGAACACAGATGAATTCGGTAGAGCGTCGTGAACGAGAAAAACAGGAGCGCCGTGAGAGCATTCTGGACAGCGCCGAGCAGTGCTTTTTCAGCAAGGGTTATGAGCGCACCTCAATGGATGAGATCGCCAAGGGCGCCCAGTTAAGTCGCGCCCTGCTCTACGTTTATTTCAAGGACAAGGCCGCCATCATGCGCGGTGTTATGCTGCGGGCCGGCTACGCCCTGCTGTCCGCGTTTCAGGCGGCCCAAGCAGCCGGTGGTAGCGGCCTGGTGCAGCTTGAGCGCATGGGCCGGAGCTATTACCGTTTCAGCCTTGAGCAGCCCAACTACTTTGACGTGCTGACCAACGCCAGCACCTTCGCGCACCTTATGGACAGTGATGAACAGACCGCGGAGCTGAGCGCCTGCAGCGAGCTGGCGATGGGCTGCATGGTCGAATCCATGCAAACAGGGGTCGCCGATGGCAGCCTGAGCCGCGAGCGCGTGGCCGACCCGACGTTGACCGCCTACTATCTGCGCGGCGCCTTGCATGGCGTGATCCTGCAAACCCGCCAGCAAGAAGACGCGTCTCTGGCCGGACAGCCGGCTGCCGAGCAGTTGCTGGACTACACCATGCTGATGCTCAACCAGTCACTGCGCGCCTGATCCGGCCTTGCCATCGACCCGGGGGCCGCGCATCATGAATGCTCACCCTGATTAGGAGTAGCACCATGCCCTGGTACGGCTGGCTGTTCATCGCTCTGGCCCTCGGTAGCATCGTCGGCAGCCTGTTGCTGTTGCGCGACAACGCCGGCAGCAATCGGGTCAGCCCGCAAACCATAGCCAAGGTCAAGGAGCGCGAGGCGCAGCTGCGCCGCGAGGAAGCCGAAGACGACGCGCGCTGAAGCGGCGCACCTGCCTATCGCGCCAACGCAGATAGTTTTGCAGCGGCCTGTTAGACTAGGCGCCTTTCAACGCCAGCTCGCTGGCATGCTGTCAAACCCGGCGCGCCCCACTGCGCCACCATCACGACGATTGTGACAACCCATGGTCAACTCACTGCAAGCTCAACTGCTCAAGGCCGGACTGGTCGATGAGAAGAAACTCAAGCAGGCGCAGCGCGCCAAGAAAAAAGAAGCCAAGGCTCAGCCAGCCGGCGAAAAGAGCCCCAGTGGCGCGCAGCAGGCGCGCGATCAGAAAGCGGCCCGTGACCGCGAGCTGAACCAGCAACGCGAAGCGGAGGCTGCACGCAAGGCGGCCGAAGCGCAGGCAAAGCAGATGATCGAACAGGCGGTTATCGAGCGCACCGGCGGCGAAACGCCCTATCAGTTTGTCGCCAAGAACAAGATCAAGAAGATTCACGTCACCGAAGAGCAGTTTGGCCTGCTCAGCCGCGGCCGCCTGGGCATCACCCGCCTGTCGGGTGGTTTCGTCCTCATCCCGCTGGAAGTAGCCGAAAAAGTGCGCGAGCGCGCGCCGCACTGGCCTGTGCACGTTGCCGAGGTCAGCAAGCAGGCGGTGGACGAGGATGATCCCTACGCCGCGTATCAGATCCCTGATGATCTGATGTGGTAACAGGCAACAGCAAAGCAAAAGGGGCTGCCGGATTGGGCAGCCCCTTTTTGCATCAGGCGTCCGATTCCTCGGCAGCCTCTGCCGCATCGTTACCAGCACCGTCCCGCTCGCGCTGCTGCTGACGACGGCGCTCCTGATCATGTTGAGCTTCGGAGCAGCTGGGTTTGTGCATGAACGTCTCGGACACATCGATCAGGCCAATGTGCTCGATGGTGCGCCGCCCGATCAGCACCGGGTAATTCATGTCGCCACGGTCGCGCAGGGAAAACTGTTCCTCGTAGACCTGATCGCCCATGCAAATAGACATTTTCACCACCGGCCGACGCTCCGAGCCACCGGCGCCACGCACCAGAATTCGGCGGTAGACCGGCCGCTCAAAGTGCATGGTGATTTCTTCACCCGTATCAACATCTTCAACCGGCACGTCGTAGCGCACCCAGTCATTGCCCTTGTACTCAAACTCTTCCAGGTTGACCGCATGCATGGATGAGGTCAGCGCGCCAGAGTCCACCTTGATCTTGACCGCCGTGTACTCGGGCAGGATCAACCCCTTTTCAATCCAGCCGACAACCCGTGGAGCCGGGGCGCCATCCGCCTGGGCCAGCGTGCTGAGCGTAACGGTGCCCAGCAAAGCCGAGCACAGACCAACCACCTTGAAAAATGACTGCATGAGAAACCCTTGTCTGCCAAACAGCGGATGAAGCCGTCACAGTGACGGCGCAGGACGCCTTTATACCAGTGCCAAGGCGAAAACACGCGTTCTGTTTTATGAGAAAAGATCACAGAAACCGATTGTTACTTGCAAGCCCTGCGCACTTGAAGTCAAATCGCCATCACGGGTGACGGGAAAATACCGCTCAGGTTTTGACAGCATCAGCCGACACACTGGACACGCACACCACGCCAGCACCTCGCTGCCGGCACGGTGTCAGCCAAACACATAACAAGAAACATCACATTCAGCGGGTGGAGGTTGTACATGAAGCTGTTGCGCAACATTCGAATCAGCCAGCGGATCTGGCTGATCCTGATTATTGCATTGGTCAGTACCCTGACCGCAGAAGGCTTGTCGCTCTCGCACCTGCACAAAGAAATCCGAGAAGCCGAAATCACCAAGGCAACGCATCTGGTGCAAGTGGCCCACGACCTGATGGTTTTCTATCACCAGAAGGAGCTGAATGGCGAGCTGACCAGCGAGCAGGCCCGCAAGGAGGCGCTCGACGCCCTCTCCTCCCTGCGCTACAGCGGTAATGAGTATTACTGGGTCAATGACATGAATAACATCATGATCATGCACCCGCTGGCGCCGCAGACCGTCGGCACCGACCTCACCACCATGCAGAACGAGGACGGCGTCAACGTCATTTCCGAAATGGTTCAACTAGCGCGTTCCAAGGGCAGCGCCAGCTTCGAGTACTCCTGGCCCAAGCCGGGCGAAGAGGACGGCTCCGCCAAGATTGCCGCCTTCAAGCTCTTCAAACCCTGGGATTACATGGTGGGTACGGGTATCTACGTTGATGCCATGCAGGCCAAATTCCGCTCGGCGGTCATCAACTCTGTGGTGCTTAGCGCCGTGGTGATCCTGGCAATGTTCCTGCTGTTGTTCATCATTGGCCGCAGCATTTCTCAGCCGCTCGACAAGGTAGTCAACGCCATGCGCGACGTTGCCAGCGGCGAGGCAGACCTGACTCGACGCCTGGATGACGAGGCACGCGATGAGCTGTCGCAGATTGCGCATTACTTCAACCGTTTCAACCGCAACTTGAGCGACATCATCCAGCAGCTGGGTGACAGCGCCCGGCAGTTGATCAGCTCCAGCCATCAGCTGGACCAGATCAGCAATAACAGCCTGCGTGACATGACGCGACAGTCCGAGCGCATGGAGTTGATGGCCACCGCGATCAACGAGATCACCTATGGCGTGCAGGATGTTGCTCAGAACGCCAACGCCGCCGCGGAGGAAGTCGAGAAGGCCAACCAGGGCGCCGACAACGGTCGCGCACAGGTCGAGCGCACGATTGGCGAAATCAACCAGCTGTCGACGAGCGTTACCACCGCCGTCGAGCATATGGAAACCCTCTCCAGCGATGCCCAGGAAATCACCTCGGTGCTGGATGTCATTCGCAACATCGCCGAGCAGACCAACCTGCTGGCCCTGAACGCTGCGATTGAGGCAGCACGGGCTGGCGAGATGGGTCGAGGCTTTGCCGTGGTCGCTGACGAAGTGCGCAACCTGGCGCAGCGCACCCAGCAGTCCACCGAAGAAATCCACAACATGATCAGCAAGCTGCAGACCAACACCCAAACGGTGGTCGGCGTGATCAACGAGAGCAGCCGCCATTCGCAGGCGAGCGTCGAGCAAGTCAACGAGGCAGGCGCAGCACTGGAGCAGATTGCCCAGTCAATGCAGCAGCTGGTGGCCCTGAACGCCTCCATCGCCAGCGCCACTACGCAGCAGTCCACTGTGGTTGAGGACGTCAACCGCAACGTGACTGAAGCGGCCGAACTGGCCCGCGAAACCACTGACGGCGCCCGTGAAACCGCGCAGGCAGGTCAACACCTGGCCAGCCTGGGCCGGCAGATCGACGAGCTGGTGAAGCGCTTCAAGGTCTGAGCCTGATCAAAGCGCGTAAAAAAGCCCTGCTCAGCTCAGCTGGCAGGGCTTTTTAGTATCCGTGGCCACCCGCGGTGCGTCTCAGAGCACCATCACCGCCACCCAGCCGAACACGATCAACGGCAAGTTGTAATGCAGGAAGGTTGGCACGACGGTATCCCAGATATGGTTGTGCTGACCGTCAACGTTCAGGCCAGCAGTCGGCCCCAGGGTCGAATCCGACGCCGGAGAACCTGCATCACCCAAGGCCGCCGCAGTACCCACCAGTGCCACGATAGCTGCCGGGCTAAAGCCCAGCTGCATGGCCAGCGGCACATAAATGGCCGCTATGATCGGAATGGTCGAAAAGGATGAACCGATGCCCATGGTGATCAGGAGCCCCACCAGCAGCATCAAAAGTGCGGCCAGCGCACGGTTGTCGCCGATCATTGCTGCCGAGCTGTCTACCAGTGTCTGGATGGCGCCCGTTTCGCGCATGACTTCAGCAAAACCCGCCGCAGCGATCATGATGAAGCCGATCATGGCCATCATCTTCATGCCTTCGGTAAAGACGTCGTCCGCCTCACGCCAGCGCACGACACCCGAGAGCGAGAAGATCACAAACCCGGCCAGCGCCCCCATGATCATCGAGTCCAGCCACAGCTGAATGACGAATGCCGCCGCCACCGCTACCAACGCGACCAGCAGCGACAAGCTGTTGTACCGGGTACCGGTGCGCTCCACTTCGCTGATCAGGCTCTGATCGTAGTCTCGCGGCTTGCGATAGCTGACCAGCACCGCGACCAGCAGGCCGCACAACATGCCCAATGCTGGCAGCGCCATGGCATGCATGACGTTGATCCCATCAATCTGCGCGCCGCTGTCAGCTACGTTGGCCAGCAGAATATCGTTGAGGAAAATACCGCCAAAGCCCACCGGCAAAAACATGTAGGGGGTAATCAGGCCGAAGGTCAGTACGCAGGCCACCGCACGGCGATCCAGGCGCAGACGCGCCATGACAAACAGCAGCGGCGGCACCAGCAGTGGGATGAAGGCGATGTGGATCGGCAGAATGTTCTGGGAGGAAATGGCCACCGCCAGCAACACCAGCAGCATCATCAGCTTGAGCAGGCCGCTACCGCTATCGCGGCGACTGTCGACCAGCGCCAGCCCCTTGTCAGCCAGCGCATGCGCCAGGCCCGACTTGGCAATTGCCACGGCAAAGGCGCCAAGCAGCGCGTAGCTCAGGGCAATATTGGCGCCCTTGCCCAGTCCCGCCTGAAAAGTGCTCAGCGTATTCTCCAGCCCCATGCCGCCAAGCAATCCGCCGGTCAGAGCGCCGACAATCAGCGCCACCACCACATGCACCCGGCACAGGCTCAGGACCAGCATTACGGCCACGGCCGCGACTACAGCATTCATCGTTGATTCTCCTAGCGCATGGCCAAAAGGGCCACTACCGGCATCAGCGCCACGACAGCGCCCCGAAGGGCGCGTACTCTGCCCCACTCGCCCAGCCCTGTCAAAAGGCGCTGACCAAAGGCGGCGGCCGCAGCGATGGGGTACAGTGACCTTAGAGAACTCAACAGGAGCTTGCATGCAGAACATCGTCATCATTTCCGGCAGCGGCCGGCCCGACAGCCAGACTGCCAAGGTTGCGCGCTTCATTCAGCAACAGCTGATAACCGCGCATGGTCTGACTAGCGAATCCGTGGACCTGATCAACCTGGGCGAACACCCCCTGCCACTGTGGCCCGACGACAGCCCCAGCCCCTGGGCTGACTACGAAAAGCGCCTGGCCGCCGCCGACGCCCTGGTAGTACTGGCGCCGGAATGGCACGGCATGGCCTGTCCGGCCATCAAGAACTTCTTCCTTTATGCAACCAAGGCGCAACTGGCTCATAAACCCGCCATGCTGGGCGGCATTTCTGCTGGAGTGGGGGGCGCCTTTCCCATCAGCGAATTGCGCGCCTCCAGCTACAAGAACTGCCGCTTGTGCTATATCCCCGAGCACCTGATCGTGCGCGACGTGAATCACGTGCTTAACGGCGAACAACCCGAATCCGAGGCCGACCAGCGCCTGCGTCAGCGGTTGAGCTACAACCTCGACGTGCTGTTGCACTACAGCCGCGCACTGGCAGGCATACGGGCGGAGATTGACATGAGCAACCCGGCCTTCACCAACGGCATGTCCTGAAGCGTATTAGACTAAAGTACTGCGGCGCTCCACTACGGCAGCGCCGCCGCTCAAGATCGGGCTTTTGCCGACATCCCTTAGAAGACACTTTAATGACAGTAAGACCATGGTCGTAAGGTCATGCTACCGGCTGCGTGCTTTATTTTCTCCGCGCCACCCAATCACATCAGGAGAATAACAATGAAGCATGTGACGCCCCTTGCGCTCGCCATTGCTGCAACCCTGGCCTGCGGTCAGACCCAAGCAGCCGGCTTTGCCGACGATGCCACTGCCACACTGCAACTGCGCAACTTCTACTTCAACCGCGACTTCCGCGACCCCGGAGCCCAGTCCAAGGCAGAAGAATGGGCGCAAGGCTTTATCTTCAAGGCCGAATCCGGTTACACCCAAGGCGCCATCGGCTTTGGTGTCGATGTCTACGCAGGCCTCGGCCTGAAGCTGGACTCAGACGACCAGCGCGCCGGCTCTGGCTTGCTGCCCAACAGCTTTGGCGACGAAGGTAAAGACAGCTACAGCGAGGCCACCGCGGCCGTCAAAGCACGCATTTCCGACACGGTGCTCAAGGTCGGCGGCCTGATGCCGAAACTGCCGGTCGTTAGCTCCGGCGACTCTCGCCTGTTGCCGCAGAGTTTCACCGGGGCCAGCCTGTCGATCAATGAAATCGAGAACCTGGACATTCAAGCCGGCCAACTGCGCGAAGTGAACTACCGCAACAGCAGCAACCGCGAAGACATCCGCTCAACCGTTGGCGGGGCCTCGGATCGCTTCAACTTCCTTGGCGGCAGCTATGCCTTCAACAGCAAGAACACTACCGTTGGACTGTGGCGCGGCGAACTGCAAGACGTCTACGGCCAGAACCTGATCAACCTGATCCATAACCAACCGGTAGGCGACTGGAAGCTGGGCGCCAACCTGGCCTGGTTTGACACCAGCGATGACGGCAATCAGCCGCTGGATATCGACAACCAACTGACCTCACTGACCCTGTCAGCAGCGACCGGCGCACATACCTTCCGCCTGGGCTACCAGCACAGCGACGGCGACACCGCCTTCCCCTATCTGGCCGAAACCGATCCTTACGTGGTCAACTACGTGCAGATTTTGGACTTCACCCGCGCCAACGAAAAATCCTGGCAGGCACGTTACGACATCAACTTTGCGTCCCTCGGAATTCCAGGCCTGAGCGCCTTTACCCGCTACATCAGCGGTGACAACTTTGATGTTGCAGGGAGTGAAGGCAGCGAGTGGGAACGCGACATCGACGTCAGCTACACGGTGCAAAGCGGCACCTTCAAAAACCTGGCCCTGCGCTGGCGCAACGCGATGGTTCGCTCCGACGCCACCCGCGATATCGATGAAAACCGTTTGATTCTCAGCTACAGCTTTGCCCTGAAATAGCTCCGCTCCATCCAGGCAGCCCCCCCAGAGAAGGCCTGGATTTTGAGCCGACAGTGCTTCCCGAGGCGCTGTCGGCTTTTTTTATTGTCCGCACACACGCGCCCGAGGGCGCCCTGCAACGCGGGCTTCAAGCGACACCCGCCCACAAAAAAGGGCGCCGCAGCGCCCTCTCCTGTTCAGACTGCCCTGGATATCAATGCCGCTCGATATCTGCATCAGTGCGCAATTGCTGCTGCGCTGCGGCAAAGTCCTGTTGGCCAGATTGACCGGCAACGAACAAAGCATACTGATCCGGCGCGCCCTCCGCTGACTGCACATCTGCAGCAGTGGCAACACCACGCAGCGACACCAGCCAGTAGCCACCGGCCGGTTGCTTGATGCTGGCATAGACAGGCTTGTCCGCCGCGGGCTTGGGCAGCGCGAACACCTGACGCAGCAGCGCCGGGTCAATGTCGCCCTCGGCACGGGCGGCCGCCTCATGCAGTTGCCACTCGGCGGCCAACTGCTCGGCTACAGCATCACTGCTCAGCGTCTGCTCACGCAGTTGAGCGGCCAGCGCGGTCGCGCGCTCAGCGGCAGCCTGTTCGGCCTTGGCAAACGCCAGCTGCTCACGAATCTCGCTACTCACCTCAGCCAACGGTCGCTGTGACGGCTCCAGATGCTCCTTGACGCGAACAACAGCAACGGTATCGGCATCCAGCTCGAGCAGTTCGCTGTTAAACCCGTTCTTCAGCACATCTTCACTGAACGCGGCGTTCATGACCTTGGGGTTGGCTGCCAGGCCTTCACCACCCAGGCGTTCAACCGGCCCCAGGGTCTCGACACTGACACCCAGCGCTGCGGCCGGCTCAGCCAGGTCGGGCGCCTCGTGGGCCAGGTTAGCCAGCTCCTGCGAAGCCTCGACAAAGCGGCGCTCCACCTGCTGCACCTTGAGCTCTTGCACCAGCTCTTCGCGCATGGAGTCCAATGACGGGACCTCCGGCGCCTTGAGATCTGTCAGCTTGATCAGGTGATAACCGTAGGTGCTGCGCACCGGTGCAGAAACCTCATCGGGCTGCAGAGCGAAGAGCGCATCATCAAAGGCGTCATCAAAACTGCCCTTGACGATATAGCCCAGATCACCGCCGTCGCGCGAGCTGCCGGTATCCTCCGATACTTCGGCCGCAACTGCCGCAAAGTCTTCACCAGCGGCAATACGCGCCGCCGCAGCGTCGATTTTTTCCTTGGCAGCGGCGTCATCGTCAGCCACCTCTACCAGAATGTGCGACGCACGGCGCTGCTCGGCCAGGTTGCCAATCTCACGCTGATACAGCTCTTCGACCGCCTGTTCATCTACCTGCACCTGGTCAAAGAAGCTGGCCCGCTTGAGTGTCAGCGTCTCCAACACCACCTGCTCCGGCGTCATGAATTGACTGGCGTTGTCGTTGTAGTAGGTCTCGACTTCTTCATCAGATACCTGCGCATCAACCTCACCAACCGGCACGTTGATTACCGCAAAGTCACGGGTCTGATTTTCAAGCGCGACCAGTTGCTGGCGCTCCTTGGGCGTCGCAAAGGCTGTTGCCTCGTAACCGTTGCGGTACTGGGTAATCATCATCTGCTGACGCACCAGATCGCGGAAGGCCATGCGCGACGGCATGCCCATGTTGCGAATCACAACGTCGAAGCGATTAGCGTCAAATTTGCCGTCGACCTGAAAGTCCGGCGTGGAGAGGATCAGCTGGTCGATCATCTGATCGGAAATCTGAAAACCGGCGTCCTCGGCGCCCTGCAGCAGCACAGCACGCTCAATCAACCCGTCGAGCACCGAGCTGCGCAAAAACGCATCGTCGATCATGCTGGGGTCAAACTGGTTGCCCATCTGTTGCAGCTGCTGCACCAGTTGACGCTTCTGTTGCGCCACGGCCTGCTCGAGCTCCAGCTTGGTGATAGTCTGCCCGTTGACCTCCGCTGCCGTTTCGGCATCGTTGGTGAAGCGGCTGATGGACTCCCATCCGGTCAACGCGAAAATCAGCACAATGACGCCTACGATCACCTTGGCGACCCAGCTTTGCGCATTGTCCCTCATTGTTTGCAGCATCATGCCCCCGAAATCTTGTCTGCTACCTGCGACTTTAAGGCTCTGGATGGCCACCGGGGTCGGCGTCGTCTTTTTGTTTTGCCCAACAAAAAAGGCGCATCGAGGTGATGCGCCTTTCTGCTAACTGTCGGAACCGGATTGTGATGCCATCTCAGGCTGCCAGATCTCCGGTCCCGCGTGCACATCTGCGCAAGCGCGGACATGCCATCAGATCAGGGACGCTATCAGTTAACGGCGTCCTTGAGAGCCTTACCAGCTTTGAAGCTGGGAATCTTGGCTGCGCTGATTTCGATCGGCTGACCAGTCTGCGGGTTACGACCAGTGCGAGCGGCACGCTCTTTAACAGCGAAAGTACCGAAACCTACCAATACCACGGAATCACCATCCTTCAGTGCACCAGTAACGGAATCGATGACGGCGTCCAGAGCACGACCGGCAGCAGCTTTAGGAATATCGGCGGATGCAGCGATGGCATCAATCAGTTCAGACTTGTTCACTCTAAGTCCCCTTATTTAGTTCAACGAGTAGTTAGTCATTATGTAAGCTTTTGGTCTTAGCAAAGCTGTGGCCAGTCAGCATACCTGCTTTAGGTCGAAGCCGCTTTATAGCAAGCGGTCAAAAACCATGTCAAGGAGTGTGCCTGCAGCGACTCAAGGCCGATTGGCATTACTTCCCGAGGGAAGCGAACCGCCAATCGACCCGGATCAGATCAATGAGTGCTGATGCGTCCCTGTTCATCAGTCTCGCGATTGTCATCCTTTGCAACCATCTCTTCAACCCCTTCTTTCAAGGGCTCCGGCTGGTATTGCAGCGCAATCTGCAACACCTCGTCAATCCATTTTACCGGCTTGATATCAATGTTTTGGCGAATTTTCTCAGGAATCTCTTTCAGATCACGCACATTGTCGTGAGGAATCACCACTGTACGAATCCCGCCACGGTGCGCAGCCAGCAGTTTCTCCTTCAAACCGCCAATGGGCAGCACCTGCCCGCGCAGGGTGATTTCACCGGTCATGGCCACGTCGGCACGGACCGGAATCCCCGTGAGCGCGGAGACCAGCGCAGTGCACATACCGATACCGGCGCTCGGACCATCCTTTGGCGTAGCCCCTTCAGGCACATGAATATGAATATCCTGCTTCTCGTGAAAATCAGCCGCGATACCCAGGCTCGCAGAGCGGCTACGCACTACCGTAAGCGCCGCGCTGATCGACTCCTGCATGACGTCACCCAGCGACCCGGTCTTGATTTGACGGCCCTTGCCGGGCACCACCACAGCCTCCAGGCTGAGCAGCTCGCCACCCACCTGCGTCCACGCCAGGCCGGTTACCTGCCCAACCTGGTCGGCCTCCTCGGCCAGACCGTACTTGAACTTGCGTACGCCCAGATAATGCTCCAGCAGCGCCTCATCCAGCACCACCGGCTTGGGCTTACGCTCAGCGGCCTGCTCTTTGACCACCTTACGGCAGACCTTGGCAATCTGGCGCTCCAGCCCCCGCACACCGGCTTCTCGGGTGTAGTAGCGAATCAGGTCGCGCAGCGACTCAAAGCTGAAAGTCAGCTCATCCTTCTTCAGACCGTTGTTCTTGATCTGCTTGGGTACCAGGTAGCGCTGGGCGATGTTGATCTTTTCATCCTCGGTGTAACCCGGGATACGAATAATCTCCATACGATCAAGCAAGGGCGCCGGGATATTCATCGAGTTGGAGGTACAGATGAACATCACATCTGACAGGTCGTAGTCGACCTCCAGGTAATGATCGTTGAAGGCATGGTTCTGCTCGGGGTCCAGCACCTCCAGCAGCGCCGAGGCCGGATCACCGCGCATGTCCTGCCCCATCTTGTCGATTTCATCGAGCAGGAACAGCGGGTTTTTAACGCCTGCCTTGGTCATCTTTTGAATCAGCTTGCCAGGCAGCGAGCCGATGTAGGTGCGGCGGTGCCCGCGGATTTCGGCCTCGTCACGCACGCCGCCCAGCGCCATACGCACAAACTCGCGGTTGGTGGCGCGCGCCAGAGACTCACCCAGCGAGGTCTTACCCACGCCCGGAGGGCCCACCAGACAGAGCACAGGGCCTTTCAGCTTGCGTACGCGCTTCTGTACCGCCAGATACTCGAGAATGCGCTCCTTGACCTCTTCCAGGCCGTAATGATCGCTCTCCAGCACCTTCTCGGCGCGGGCGATGTCATGTCGCACCTTGCTGGCCTTTTTCCACGGCACGGCGGTCAGCCAGTCGATGTAGGAGCGCACGACGGTGGCCTCGGCTGACATCGGCGACATCATCTTCAGCTTGCCCAGTTCTGCGTTGGCCTTGGCCAGCGCCTCTTCGGGCATGCCTGCATTGTCGATCTTGCGGCGCAGCTCGTCGAACTCGCCCTCACCCTCGTCCAGATTGCCCATCTCCTTCTGGATGGCCTTCATCTGTTCGTTCAGGTAGTACTCACGCTGGCTGCGCTCCATTTGCTTCTTCACACGGCCGCGGATGCGCTTCTCGACCTGCAGCAGGTCGATCTCGCTATCCAGCACACCAAGCACGTGCTCAACGCGGTCGCGCAGCGGCAGGATTTCCAGAATTTTCTGTTTCTCGTCCAGCTTGAGCGACAGATGCGCAACCATGGTGTCGACCAGGCGCCCGGGCTCATCAATGCTGGACAGCGACGAAACCACCTCAGCCGGCACCTTCTTGCCCAGCTGCACAAATTGTTCAAACTGGCTCATCAGACTGCGCACCAGCACTTCGGATTCGCGCTCGTCCAGCCCACCTTCTTCCAGCAGCTCGATCTCGGCGCTCTGGTAGCCCTCAACGTCGTCCAGGCTGCCCAGACGGGCACGACGCTCACCCTCGACCAGCACCTTCACGGTACCGTCTGGCAGCTTCAGCAATTGCAGAATGGTTGCCAGCGTCCCGACGTCGTAAAGACCATCGCGACTCGGGTCGTCATCGCTGGCATCGCGCTGGGCAACCAGCAGCACCTGCTTATTACCGGCCATGGCGGATTCAAGTGCCTTGATGGATTTGTCACGCCCGACAAACAGCGGGATGACCATGTGCGGATAGACCACTACATCGCGCAGTGGAAGAAGCGGATATTCAGCGGGAGTCGTCATGGCAGAGGCTCGCTTGAAGAGGGGTGGCCGAAACGGCAACACCGAAACAGGACGGGTTCATGCTTTCAAGATGGGGGCAGCCCCAACAAATTACAAGCGCGGACGGGGCTATTGCCGAAACAGAATTGCCACAAAAGCACAACGCCGCCTGGCGGCGGCGTTGTGTTAACGCGGATCAGTCTTCGGGAACCGCCTTGGGCGGCTGTTCCGGCGTCTGATAGATCAGCAGCGGCTGGGCATCGCCATTGATGACATTCTCATCAATAACCACCTTGCTGACGTTCTCGGCAGACGGGATCTCGTACATGGTTTCCAGCAGCACGCTTTCCAGGATGGAACGCAGACCACGGGCGCCCGTCTTGCGCTCCAGCGCACGGCTGGCGATCGCCTTGAGTGCGTCGGCGCGGAACTCCAGCTCCACTTCTTCCATATCGAACAGACGAGCGTATTGCTTGGTCAGCGCGTTCTTCGGTTCGGTCAGAATCTGGATCAGCGCGTCTTCATCCAGCTCGTTGAGCGTGGCAATAACCGGCAGACGACCGACAAACTCGGGAATCAGACCAAAGCGCACCAGGTCGTCCGGCTCAACGTCTTTCAGCGTGTCGCCGACCTTCTTGCCAGCGTCCTTGCTGCGCACGCTGGCATTGAAGCCGATACCACTCTTCTCAGAGCGATCACGGATAACCTTTTCCAAACCGGCAAAGGCGCCGCCACAAATAAACAGGATATTGCGGGTATCAACCTGCAAGAACTCCTGCTGCGGATGCTTGCGACCACCCTGCGGCGGAACCGAGGCAACGGTGCCTTCAATCAGCTTCAGCAGCGCCTGCTGTACACCCTCGCCCGAAACGTCACGGGTGATGGAGGGGTTGTCAGACTTGCGCGAAATCTTGTCGATCTCGTCGATGTAGACAATCCCCATCTGGGCCTTCTCAACATCGTAATCGCACTTCTGCAGCAGCTTCTGAATGATGTTCTCGACGTCTTCGCCCACGTAACCGGCTTCGGTCAGGGTGGTGGCGTCAGCAATGGTAAAGGGCACATTCAGCAGACGAGCCAGCGTTTCGGCCAGCAGCGTCTTACCGGAACCTGTGGGGCCGATCAGCAGGATGTTGCTCTTGCCCAGCTCAACTTCGTCTTTGCCCTGGCGCTGATTGAGGCGCTTGTAGTGGTTATAAACCGCTACGGACAACACCTTCTTGGCGCGTTGCTGACCAATCACGTACTGATCAAGGATCGAGCAGATTTCAACCGGCGTCGGCAGCTTTTGCTGGCTGCTTTCAGCCTGGCTTTCCTGTACTTCTTCGCGAATGATGTCGTTGCACAGGTCAACGCACTCATCGCAGATAAACACGGAGGGGCCGGCAATCAGCTTGCGCACTTCATGCTGGCTCTTGCCGCAGAAGGAGCAATACAGCAGCTTGCCGTTGTCGTCACCCTTCCCAGTCATATCGGTCATCGAAAACCCCTACTCTTGAATCGCTCTTGTAACAAAGATGGGGGCAACATGCCCACATTGCAAGTGCGACCCGATCAAACTTGTACCGGCGGCAGCTGGCCACGACGAGTTGCACGTCAGCGGCCAGTAACGCGCCTGTTCCGGTCTCTGTGGCCTTACTCGGCGCTGGTGCGCGACTCCAGCACCTTGTCGATCAGACCATATTCCACCGCCTCGGTGCCGCTCATGAAGCGGTCGCGGTCGGTGTCACGTGCAATAACATCCAGCGGCTGGCCGGTGTGATCTGCCAGCACCTTGTTCAGACGCTCGCGAATGAACAGGATTTCACGGGCATGGATCTCGATGTCCGAGGCCTGGCCCTGGAAGCCACCCAGCGGCTGGTGGATCATCATGCGCGCATGCGGCAGGCAAAAACGCTTGCCCTCAGCACCGCCAGCCAGCAGCAAGGCGCCCATGCTGCACGCCTGACCAATGCACAGAGTACTGACGTTGGGCTTGATGAACTGCATGGTGTCGTAGATCGCCATACCGGCAGTTACCGAGCCACCCGGCGAGTTGATATACAGGTGAATGTCCTTGTCGGGATTTTCCGACTCAAGGAACAGAAGCTGCGCCACGACCAGATTGGCCATATAGTCTTCCACCTGACCCACGAGGAAGATCACGCGCTCTTTCAGCAGCCGGGAGTAGATATCGTAGGAGCGCTCGCCGCGCGCAGACTGCTCGATCACCATCGGGACCAGGCCGCCGGCGGCCTGCACTTCTGGGGGCAACTGCATAAAGCTGTTTTGGGTCATGGATTCCTGTCACTCCAAATATGCGTATCGCAAAAACGCACAAGCCAGCCCGAAGGCTGGCTTGCGTTGACGGAAAACCGCAGCGAATTACTCGGCTGCAGTGGCTTCCTCGGCCTCGTCAGCAGCAACCTGAGCAGGTTGCGCCGGCTTCACGGCCTCTTCATAAGCAACTTTCTTATCAGTCACTTGCGCCTTCTGCAGCACAGTATCCACGACTTGTTCTTCCAGCACAACCGACTGAATCTCGCCCAGTTGTTGCTCGTTCTGGTAGTACCAGTTAACGACCTGCTCCGGCTCTTGGTAGGCAGAAGCCAGCTCTTCAACCATGGCGCGAACGCGATCGTTGTCCGGCTTGATGTCGTTCTGCTTGACCACTTCGGCAACAATCAGGCCCAGGCTGACGCGGCGCTTGGCCTGCTCTTCGAACAGCTCAGCCGGCAGCTGGCTGACGTCAAAGTTGGCGCCACCAAACTGCTGACCGGCCTGCTCACGCAGACGGTCGATTTCGCTGCTGATCAGCGCCTTGGGCACTTCAACAGTGTTGCTTTCCAGCAGACCGTCCATGACCTGAGCCTTGACCTTGGTCTTGATTGCCTGACGCAGTTCACGCTCCATGTTCTTGCGAACTTCGGCGCGGAAACCGTCCAGACCACCTTCGGTCACACCAAACTGGGCGAAGAACTCGTCGTCGAGCTCCGGCAGCGCCGGTGCTGCGACTTCCTGAACGGTGGTTTCGAACTCGGCAGCCTTACCAGCCAGATCCAGGTTCTGATAGTCCTCAGGGAAGGTCACATTCAGGGTCAGGCTGTCACCTGCCTTGGCACCGACCAGACCGTCTTCAAAGCCGGGGATCATACGGCCAGAGCCCAGAACCAGGTTGGTGCCATTGGCAGCGCCGCCCTGGAAGGCTTCACCGTCGATCTTGCCAACGAAGTCGATGGTGACCTGATCGCCGTTCTCGGCAGCGCGCTCAACCGCTTCAAAGCGAGTGTTCTGCTTGCGCAGAGTATCCAGCATGGTGTCGACGTCAGCGTCGGTCACTTCAGACTCGGGACGCTCAACGCTGATACCTTCAAAACCGGCCAGAGCAACTTCCGGATACACTTCGAAGGTGGCGATGTATTCGAAATCCTTGCCTTCTTCCATGGACTTGGGCTCAACGCTCGGCGCACCGGCCGGGTTCAGCTTTTCCTGCATGACCGCTTCATAGAAGGAAGACTGGATGACTTCGCCGATCACTTCCTGATGAGCGGAAGCACCAAAGCGCTTGCGGATAACGCTCATCGGCACTTTGCCAGGACGGAAACCATCAACGCGGGCACGCTTGGCGGTCTGCTGCAGACGCTTGTTGACCTCGTTTTGAATACGATCGGCAGGAATGCCTACGGTCATGCGGCGCTCGAGGCCGGAAGTGGTTTCAACCGAAACTTGCATGGATAGTCCTCGTTCAACAGACAAAGAAAATGTTATTTGGCGAATTCCAAAGGGTCGACATTCTAGTCGCTTGATTTGCAGAAGTCATCATCGCCGCGACAAACAGAAAAACAGCCGCACTCACCAGAAAGCAAGAGGCGGCTGTCAGACCTATATAAGGAAGCAAATCGACAAAGCCCAAGGGCTTGAAAGATGGTGCGGACGGGGAGACTCGAACTCCCACACCTCGCGGCGCCAGAACCTAAATCTGGTGTGTCTACCAATTTCACCACGTCCGCATTCGGAGCTTGAAACAAAAACGCCAGGCTGGGCCTGGCATTTTTACAAAATAGTGGGGTGGACGATGGGGATCGAACCCACGACAACAGGAGTCACAATCCTGTGCTCTACCAACTGAGCTACGCCCACCACTACATGCTTCTCGACCACACAGCCTTGCCAAATGGCACGCCCGGCAGGACTCGAACCTGCGACCATCCGCTTAGAAGGCGGATGCTCTATCCAGCTGAGCTACGGGCGCCCTCTGCATACGCTGCCCTTGCGGGTGACGCACCCGATCACCTTGTGACGTGTAATCGGTGTTGCCTGGTCGCCTTCCAAACCGGTATCGCTGTGTTTGTGAAGCGGGGCGAATAATACTGAGCACGCCCGCCCACGTCAACGCCGCAATCAAAAAAATTTAATCACAAGAGCAAGTTAAGTATCCGACGCCGTGAAACACCGGAACTCCGTCAGCCGGTGGCGTTTTCCGACAACCTGCCGCGCATGCCCTTTTTCCGCGGGGTTGGGCATGCCACAATAGCGCCACTTTTTTCTGCGTCAGGAACCCCATGAACGCCAAACTCATCGATGGCAAGCAGATTGCCGCCAACCTCCGCAAGGATATCGCCAGCAAAGTCACCGAACGCAAGAACAACGGGCAGCGTCTGCCGGGCCTGGCGGTGATTCTGGTCGGCAGCGACCCGGCCTCTCAGGTGTATGTGTCGCACAAGCGCAAGGATTGCGAAGAAGTCGGGTTCCTGTCCCGCTCGCATGATCTGCCGGCCACCACCAGCCAGCAGGCGTTGCTCGATTTGATCGACAGCCTTAACGACGATGCCGAAATCGACGGCATTCTGGTGCAGCTACCGCTGCCGGCTCACCTGGACGCCTCCCAGCTGCTGGAGCGTATCCGCCCTGACAAGGACGTTGACGGCTTCCACCCCTACAACATTGGTCGCCTGGCCCAGCGCATGCCGCTGCTGCGCCCCTGCACGCCGATGGGTATCGTCCGCCTGCTCAACAGCACCGGCGTTGACCTGTACGGCCTGGATGCCACCGTGGTTGGTGCCTCCAACATCGTTGGCCGCCCGATGGCACTGGAGCTGCTGCTGGCTGGCTGCACCACGACCGTTACCCACCGCTTCACCAAGAGCCTGGAGGAGCACGTACGCCGCTCCGATCTGGTTGTAGTTGCCGCCGGCAAGCCCGGACTGGTTAAGGGTGAGTGGATCAAGCCGGGCGCCATCGTCATCGATGTGGGCATCAACCGCATGGAAGACGGCCGCCTGGTTGGCGATGTGGAGTTTGGCCCCGCTGCCGAACGTGCCAGCTGGATCACCCCGGTACCCGGCGGTGTTGGCCCGATGACCCGCGCCTGTCTGCTGGAAAACACCCTGCACGCCTGCGAGCACCTGCACAAATAAAACGCAGTAGCGCAAACAAGAACGCCCGGCTTCTGCCGGGCGTTTTCGTTTCTACATCAACAATCAGAGGTTGCCGGTGCGACCGCCATCCACCGGCAGGTTGATGCCGTTGATATAGGCCGCCGCTGGCGACGCCAAAAAGCCGACCGCATTGGCAAACTCCGCGGGCTCGGCGAAGCGCCCCACTGGCACGCTGGCTGCCATAGCCTGCGCCACCTGCTCGACACTGCGGCCACTACCCTTGGCGCCGCCGGCAATCAGGCTATCCAGCCTTGGCGTTTGCGTCAGCCCCGGCAGGACGTTATTGACTGTAATGCCGTCGGCGGCCAATTCGCTCGACAAGGTCTTGGCCCAGTTGGCAACAGCGGCCCGCACGGTATTGGACACACCGAGATTGCCAATGGGTTGTTTGACCGAGGTAGAGAGCACATTGAGAATGCGCCCAAAGCCCGCGCCGCGCATACCGGGCAACAACAGCGAGAGAATGGCCTGCGCATTGACCACGTGCTGGGTCAGCGCATCGGCATAGGCATCTGGCGAAGCATCACAGGCGCGCCCTGGCGCAGGGCCGCCGGTGTTATTCAGCCAAATATGGATGGGGCCGCCCCGCTCCAGCTCATTCACCAGCGCCAGCGTCAGCGCAGCTCGATCGTTTGCATCGACCGCCAGCACCGCGTGCTGCTGCCCTTGAGGCGTGGCAAGGCTATCGCGTACTACCTGCAGTTTATCGAGTGATCGCGCCAGCAAGACGATCTCGGCGCCCTGCTCCGCCAACTGGCGAGCACAGGCCTCACCCAAGCCCTGACTGCCACCACAGATCAGCGCACGCCGACCAGACAAGTCCAGATTCATGCTACCTCTCCACCGCGCTGTAAACTCGGACGAGCCTAACACGCGGCGGAGGTCTGCACATCAGAACGCGTCGCCCGGCACCCGCACGTTGCCTTCCATCAGAATACGCGCGCTGCGGCTCATAATGGCCTTGGTGACAACCCACTGACCGTCAACCTGTTTGGCCTCAGCGCCAACGCGCAGCGAGCCGGACGGGTGACCAAAGCGCACAGCTTCGCGCTCACCACCACCGGCAGCCAGATTGACCAGCGTGCCCGGAATCGCCGCCGCCGTGCCGATAGCCACCGCGCAGGTGCCCATCATGGCGTGGTGCAACTTGCCCATGGACAGTGCACGCACCAGCAGGTCGACATCCCCCGCTTCAATTTGCTTGCCGCTGGAGGCCTGATAGCTCTTTGGCGCGGAGACAAAGGCAATCTTCGGCGTGTGCTGACGCTTGGCGGCTTCTTCCGGGGTTTTGATCAACCCCATGCGCAGCGCACCGGCAACGCGAATCTGCTCAAAGCGTGCCAGCTGGGCCGGATCGCTGTTGATGTCTTCGCGCAGCTCGGTGCCCTGGTAGCCGATATCTTCGGCATTGACGAACACGGTCGGGATACCGGCGGTGATCATGGTTGCCTTGAAGGTGCCGACACCGGGTACGTCCAGGTCATCGACCAGATTGCCGGTGGGGAACATCGAACCGCCCTCTTCACCGTCGTCGGACGGATCAAGGAACTCCAGCACGATTTCAGCCGCCGGGAAGGTCACACCATCGAGTTCAAAGTCACCGGTCTCCTGCACTTCACCGTTGGTGATCGGCACATGGGCGATGATGCTCTTGCCGATATTGGCTTGCCAGATGCGAACGACACAGGTGCCGTTATCTGGAATACGCGCCGGATCAACCAAACCGGCGTGAATGGCGAAGGCACCCGCGGCGGTCGACAGGTTGCCGCAGTTGCCGCTCCAGTCAACGAACGCGCTGTCAATCGAGACCTGACCATAGAGGTAATCGACGTCGTGCCCGGGCTGGCTACTTTTCGACAGAATCACGCACTTGGAGGTCGACGAGGTGGCGCCGCCCATGCCATCGATATGCGCACTGTACGGATCGGGGCTGCCGATCACGCGCATGAACAGCTTGTCACGCGCCTCGCCCGGCACCTGACAGCGCTCGGGCAAATCCTGCAGACGGAAGAACACGCCTTTACTGGTGCCGCCACGAATGTAGGTGGCAGGAATCTTTACTTGGGCTGCATGAGCCATGAAAACGTCTCCTGAAAAGAACACCGGGGCGCACGCGCCCCGGTACTGGATCAACCTTGCTCTGACTCAAGGAAGTCCTTGGCGAAGCGCTGCAGCACCCCGCCCGCCTTGTACACACTGACGTCGGCAGCGGTGTCCAGACGACAGGTGACCGGCACTTCTACCACCTCACCATTGCGACGATTGATCACCAGCGTCAGCTCGCAGCGCGGCGATACCTCGCCTTTGATGTCGTAGGTCTCGGTGCCGTCCAGGCCCAGTGTCAGGCGGGTGGTACCCGGCTTGAACTCGACCGGCAGCACGCCCATGCCGACCAGATTGGTGCGGTGAATGCGCTCGAAACCTTCGGCCACGATGACTTCAACACCGGCCAGACGCACGCCCTTGGCCGCCCAGTCGCGGGACGAGCCCTGACCGTAGTCAGCACCAGCCACGATGATCAGCGGCTGCTTGCGCTCCATGTAGGTCTCGATGGCCTCCCACATGCGCATGACCTTGCCTTCCGGCTCAACGCGGGCCAGGGAACCCTGACGTACGCTAGCGTCGTCGTTCAACACCATTTCGTTGAACAGCTTGGGGTTGGCCAGGGTGGCGCGCTGGGCAGTCAGGTGATCACCACGGTGGGTTGCGTAGGAGTTGAAGTCTTCCTCCGGCAGGCCCATCTTGTGCAGGTATTCACCCGCGGCGCTGTCCATCAGAATCGCGTTGGACGGCGACAGGTGATCGGTGGTGATGTTGTCCGGCAGGATCGCCAGCGGGCGCATACCCTTGAGCGCCGGCTTGTTGGCCAGCGCGCCTTCCCAGTACGGCGGGCGACGGATGTAAGTAGACATCGGACGCCAGTCGTACAGTGGGCTTTCGGCCTCCTGCACGCTACCCAGATCGAACATCGGAATGTAGATTTGGCGGAACTGCTCCGGCTTGACGCTGGAGGCGACAATGGCGTCGATCTCTTCGTCGCTCGGCCACAGGTCTTTCAGGGTGACCGGGTTGCCATCCTTGTCGGTGCCCAGCACGTCCTGCTCGATATCAAAGCGCACGGTACCAGCAATGGCGTACGCCACAACCAACGGCGGCGAGGCCAGGAACGCCTGCTTGGCGTAAGGGTGAATGCGACCGTCGAAGTTACGGTTACCGGACAGTACAGCGGTGGCGTACAGGTCGCGGTCGATGATTTCCTGCTGGATCTTCGGATCCAGCGCACCGGACATACCGTTACAGGTGGTGCACGCGTAGGCAACGATACCGAAACCCAGCTTCTCCAGTTCCGGCAGCAGACCGGCTTCTTCCAGATACAGCTTGGCGACCTTGGAGCCCGGCGCGAAGGAGGTTTTCACCCACGGCTTGCGCACCAGACCCAGGTCGTTGGCTTTCTTGGCCACCAGGCCTGCAGCCACTACGTTACGCGGGTTGGAGGTGTTGGTGCAGCTGGTGATGGCGGCGATGATTACTGCGCCATCAGGCATCAGGCCCTGCGCTTCTTCGCCCTTGCCAGATTCCCATTTAGCCTCGTCAGAGATGCCCCGCTCGGCCAGCGCCGAGGTCGGCAGACGGCGATGCGGGTTAGACGGGCCGGCCATGTTACGCACGACGCTGCCCAGGTCAAAGCTCAGCACTCGCTCGTACTCGGCGGTCTTCAGCGCGTCACTCCACAGGCCCAGCTCCTTGGCGTAGGTCTCGACCAGCGCCACCTGCTCCGGCTCACGACCGGTCAGTTTCAGATAGTCGATGGTCTGACCGTCGATGTAGAACATCGAGGCGGTGGCGCCGTATTCCGGGCACATGTTGGAGATGGTGGCGCGGTCGCCGATGGTCAGGCTGTCTGCACCTTCGCCAAAGAACTCAACGTAAGCACCGACAACCCGCTCCTGACGCAGGAACTCGGTGATCGCCAGCACAATGTCGGTCGCGGTGATACCGGGCTGACGCTTGCCGGTCAGCTCGACACCAACGATATCGGGCAGGCGCATCATCGACGGATGCCCCAGCATCACGGTTTCGGCTTCCAGACCGCCGACGCCAACCGCAATAACACCCAGAGCATCAACGTGCGGGGTATGCGAGTCAGTGCCAACGCAGGTGTCAGGGAAGGCAATGCCGCCACGCGCCTGCACCACCGGGCTCATCTTCTCCAGGTTGATCTGGTGCATGATGCCGTTGCCGGCCGGAATCACGTCGACGTTCTTGAACGCGGTCTTGGTCCACTCGATAAAGTGGAAACGGTCTTCGTTGCGACGGTCTTCGATGGCGCGGTTCTTCTCGAACGCATCCGGGTCAAACCCGGGCGCTTCAACCGCCAGCGAGTGGTCAACAATCAGCTGAGTGGGTACCACCGGATTGACCTTGGACGGGTCACCACCCTTCTCGGCGATGGCGTCACGCAGACCTGCCAGGTCGACCAGCGCGGTCTGACCCAGAATGTCGTGACACACCACGCGCGCCGGGTACCAGGGGAAGTCCAGATCACGCTTGCGGTAAATCAGCTGCTCCAGCGACGCCGTCAGGCTCGCCGGGTCACAGCAGCGCACCAGCTGTTCGGCCAGCACGCGGGAGGTGTAGGGCAACTTGGCCCAGGCACCGGGCTGGATCGCATCCACCGCCGCAGGGGCGTTGAAATAATCCAGATCGGTACCGGCCAGGCGTTCACGGTATTGGCTATTCACGGTAGTAGTCATTGTTATTTACGATCCTTGAGCGCTACAAACGGCACATCCTCTGGGCCGACGTAGTTGGCGCTCGGACGAATGATTTTGCCGTCGATGCGTTGCTCGATCACATGGCTGGACCAGCCAGCGGTACGGGCAATCACAAACAGCGGAGTGAACATCGCGGTAGGCACGCCCATCATGTGGTAGCTGACGGCGCTGAACCAGTCGAGGTTGGGGAACATCTTCTTGATTTCCCACATTACGCTTTCCAGACGCTCGGCGATGTCATACATCTTGGTGTTGCTCTGCTCGGCAGACAGTTCGCGAGCCACTTCCTTGATCACCTTGTTGCGCGGGTCGGAGACGGTGTAAACCGGGTGACCAAAGCCGATGACCACTTCTTTCTTCTCGACGCGAGCGCGGATATCCGCTTCTGCTTCTTCCGGGTTGTCGTAGCGCTTTTGAATCTCGAAGGCGACTTCGTTGGCGCCACCGTGCTTCGGACCACGCAGCGCACCAATCGCACCGGCGATACAGGAATGCATGTCAGAGCCGGTGCCGGCAATCACACGACTGGTAAAGGTCGATGCGTTGAACTCGTGCTCGGCGTACAGGTTGAGGCTGGTGTGCATGGCACGGACCCAGGACTCACGCGGCTTCTCGCCGTGCAGCAGGTGCAGGAAGTGGCCACCGATGGAATCGTCGTCGGTCTCGACGTCGATACGCTTGCCGTTGTGACTGAAGTGGTACCAGTACAGCAGCATGGAGCCGAACGAGGCCATCAGCTTGTCGGCAATGTCACGGGCGCCCGGGTGGTTGTGATCGTCCTTCTCCGGGGAAACGCAGCCCAGAACAGAAACACCGGTACGCATCACGTCCATCGGATGGGCAGACGGCGGCAGTTGCTCGAGGGCAGCCATGACCGCAGCCGGCAGACCACGCAGCGCTTTGAGCTTGGCCTTGTAACCGGCCAGCTCGGCAACGGTCGGCAGTTTGCCGTGCACCAGCAGGTGGGCGATTTCTTCAAATTCGCAGGTGGTGGCAACATCCAGGATGTCGTAGCCGCGGTAGTGTAGGTCGTTACCGCTGCGGCCAACGGTGCACAGCGCGGTGTTACCGGCAGCAGTGCCGCTCAGGGCAACGGATTTCTTCGGCTTGAAAGTCGGGGTCTCGGTGTTGGACGTCATGGCGAGTGTCTCCTCACGGATCATTCTTGTAGATAGATGACGGCCCCGCCTGAGCGGGGCCGGAGCCAGTAATTACTTTTTGCCGGCGGCGAACAGCGCGTCCAGCTTTTGCTCAAACGCGTGGTAACCGATGCGGTCATACAGCTCGGCACGTGTCTGCATGCTGTCAACCACGCTCTGCTGGTGGCCTTCGGTACGAATCGCGGTGTAGACGTTCTCAGCCGCCTTGTTGGCGGCGCGGAACGCAGACAGCGGGTACAGCTGAATGGCAACGCCAACCGAGGCCAGCTCTTCACGGGTGAACAGCGGCGTAGCACCAAACTCGGTGATGTTGGCCAGAATCGGCACGTTCAGCTCTTTAACAAAGCGCTCGTAGGTAGGCAGGTCATAGGCCGCTTCCGCAAAAATGCCGTCTGCACCGGCTTCAACATAGGCCTTGCAGCGCTCAATGGCGGCGTCCACGCCTTCAGCCTGAATGGCGTCGGTACGGGCAATCAGGAAGAAGTCCGGGTCGGTCCTGGCATCGACTGCTGCTTTAATGCGGTTGACCATTTCTTCGGTGGAGACAATTTCCTTGCCCGGACGGTGACCGCAGCGCTTGGCACCCACCTGATCTTCAATGTGGGCAGCCGCCGCGCCAGCCTTGATCAGACTCTTCACGGTACGCTCAATATTGAATGCACTCGGACCAAAGCCGGTGTCGATGTCGACCATCAGCGGCAGGTCGCACACATCGGTGATACGGCGCACGTCGATCAGCACGTCTTCCAGGGTGTTGATGCCCAGATCCGGCAGACCCAGTGAGCCGGCAGCCACGCCACCACCAGACAGGTAGATAGCCTGGAAGCCGGCACGCTTGGCCAGCAACGCGTGGTTGGCGTTGATGGCACCAATGACCTGCAACGGACTTTCGGCTGCCAGTGCTTCGCGGAAACGTTTACCCGGGGTGTTTGACATCAGACTGTTCCTCCTTGGGAAGTGACGGCATCGCCCTGCTCTTGCAGACGACGCTCGATATTGCGGCGTGATGCGCTGATATGTCGGCGCATCAGCATTTCCGCCAGTTCACCATCGCGATCGGCGATGGCCTGAATAATGTTGTGGTGTTCGGCAAACGCCTGCTTCGGCCGTTTGGGGGTAGTAGAAAAGCGATAGCGATACATGCGTACCAGCTGATAGAGCTCGTCGCAGAGCATGTGACTGAGGGTGCGGTTCTTGCTGCCCTGTACGATCAGATAGTGGATATCCAAATCGCCTTCCTGCTGGTAGTAGGACTTGTTGGCTTTCAGTCCGCTGTGCTGCTCGTGCATGGCGAGCACGTCGCGCAGCGCGGTGATCTCGTCCTCGGTCATGTTCTGCGCAGCCAACCGGCAGGCCATACCTTCAAGCGCTTCACGCACGTGATACAGCTCGATCAGCTCAGCGTAGTCCAGCGACACCACGCGCACGCCCGCATGGGGAATGCGCACTACCAGCCGGCGACCTTCAAGCCGGCGAATCGCCTCACGCAGCGGCCCACGGCCAATACCGAAGGTGGTGGACAGGTATTGCTCACTGATTCGCGTGCCTGGCGCAATCTCGCCTTTGACGATGGCGGCCTGGATGCGCTCAAAGGCACCATCAGACAGGGTTTGCGCTGGCCCTTCCAGAGTAGCTTCCATTAATTGTCTACAATCCTCAGCAGGCTTGAGCGGAAAACAGCGAAATTCTGCGCCTCATCCCCAGCGATTGTCAACAATCCATAAATAGTGTTGCCTGAACTATGCTGAATACAGCCCCTCGCGCAACGCCCCACTCGACATCCGGCAGGGAACCGTACCCGCGACGGGCTGTCTGCCAGAGGGCTAAAGGAAGCACTGATTAATTCCGCATGCCCTCTGGCGTACAGGCTGGGCTGCACTCAAGCATGCATCTGCACGCTTGAACACTCGCAGAGGGCGTGTGATTGATCAGCGCTTCCTAAATGCTGTACGCAACCTATACGAGGCGCCCTGCGCGCATGCTAAGATGCAGCGAGCTCGCTGCGCCTGCCGGGACGGTACAAGGTCAGGCGGACCTACAACAGTTGTTGAGATAACTATGCAATCAATAAACCTGCACCTGAAGATCCTGATCGCCGTACTGGTCAGCCTTGGCGTTCTTATTACCGGTTACCAGATTTACTTCCTCGATATCCCCGTAACCGAAGATGAAACCGATGACATCTGGAGCCTGGATGCCAAGGTCGAGTTTCGTGCGACGCCCGGTACGCCGATCAAGGCGCAGTTTTTCATTCCGCCGCTGAATCAGGACTACGTCAGCCTGAACGAGAGCTTTATCTCCAACAACTACGGCGTGAACATCAACAACCAGGCCGGCAACCGTCGGGTTACCTGGTCCTCACGTCGCGCCAGCGGCACCCAGACGCTGTACTACCGCCTGGTGCTGACCCAGCGTTACAGCGAAGAGCAGGCCAAGGCCGCCCCGCCGCCAGCGCCGCAACCAATCCAGCTCGAAGGCCCAGAACAAGTGGCTGCCGATGCGCTGATCAACCCCATCCGCCAGCACTCGGCTGATATCGAGACCTTTATCAGCGAAACCATTCGCCGGGTAAACGACATCACCGACGATAACGTCAAGCTACTGCTGGCTGGCGGCACCAGCGCCATGGACAAGGCCCGAGTCATCGAGCTGCTGCTGTCCAACGCACGTATTCCGCTTGAGCTGGTGCATACCATCCGCCTGGAGAACACCGAGACGCAAACCCCGGAACTCTGGCTGCGCAGTTACAACGGCGAGCGCTGGCTGTATTTCCACCCGGAAACCGGCCAACAGGGCATCCCTGACAACCGCCTGGTCTGGTGGACCGGCAGCAACCCGCTGCTGTCGCTGGAAGGCGGCCGTCAGTCCAGCGTGACGCTGACCGTCAGCAACAGCGAGATGAATGCCCTGCGCCTGGCCAAGCTGACCACCCAGAACAGCGCCTCCGCACTGCTGGAATACTCCCTTTACGGTCTGCCGCTGCAGGCGCAGCGCGTCTATCAGGTAATGATCATGATCCCGGTCGGGGTGCTGGTCATTCTGATTCTGCGCAACCTGATAGGCATGCAGACCCTGGGCACCTTTACCCCGGTGCTGATTGCCCTCGCCTTCCGCGAGACCGAGCTGGGCTGGGGTATCGCGCTGTTCACCGTAATCACCGCCCTGGGCCTGTCGCTGCGCTCCTACCTTGAGCACCTCAAGCTGCAGATGCTGCCGCGCCTGTCCATCGTACTGACCTTTGTGGTGCTGCTGATTGCCGCCATCAGCCTGTTCAGCCATAAGCTGGGGCTGGAAAAGGCACTGTCGGTGTCGCTGTTCCCGATGGTGATTCTGACCATGACCATTGAGCGCCTGTCGATCACCTGGGAAGAGCGTGGCGGCGCGCAGTCGCTGAAAACCGCCCTGGGCACCCTGATTGCAGCCACCCTGGCGCACCTGCTGATGACGATTCCGGAGTTGACCTACTTCGTGTTTACCTTCCCGGCCGTGCTGCTGATTCTGGTGGCATTCATGCTGGCGATGGGTCGTTACCGCGGCTACCGCCTCACCGAGCTGATGCGCTTCAAGGCGCTGACCAAGAGCTGAGGAGGCCGCATGTTCTGGAAAACCTGGAAGGCGCTGTCCCAGGCCGGCGTCATGGGCATCAACCGCCGCAACGCGGACTACGTGCTGAAGTACAACAAACGGCACCTTTACCCGGTGGTAGATGACAAGATCCTGACCAAGGAGCGCGCCATCGCTGCCGGCATTCACGTGCCCAAGCTGTACGGCATCATTGATACCGAGAAGGATTTCGACAAGTTTGACAGCATCGTTGCCGAGCACCGCGACTTCGTAATCAAGCCGGCCCAGGGCGCTGGCGGTGATGGCATCATCGTCATCGCCGACCGCTTTGAGGGCATGTACAAGACCGTGGGCGGCAAGATCATCAGCCGCGACGAGATCGGCCACCACATTTCCAGCATCCTGTCCGGCCTGTACTCCCTCGGTGGCCACCGTGACCGGGTGCTGATCGAATACCGCGTGACCCCGGACCAGATCTTCAAAAGCATCAGCTATGAAGGCGTGCCGGACATCCGCATCATCTGCCTGATGGGCTATCCGGTCATGGCCATGCTGCGCCTGCCAACCCGTCAGTCCGGCGGCAAGGCCAACCTGCACCAGGGCGCCATTGGCGTCGGTGTAGACCTGGCCACCGGTATTACCCTCAAAGGCACCTGGCTGAACAAGATCATCAGCAAGCACCCCGACACCACCAACCCGGTCGATGGCGTGCAGCTGCCGGACTGGAACGGCTTTATGCACCTGGCCGCCTCCTGCTACGAGCTGTCAGGCCTGGGCTACATCGGCGTGGACCTGGTACTCGATCAGGATCAGGGCCCGCTGATCCTCGAGCTCAACGCCCGCCCCGGTCTTAACATTCAGATTGCCAACGATGCGGGCCTGACCACACGCTGCCATATGGTTGAGCGGCATCTGGCCCAACTCAAGAAAGAAGGTCGCGAGGAAAGCGCTGAGGAGCGCGTGGCCTTCTCCCAGAAGCACTTCGCCAAGCTGCCGGACGCACCGCTGTCGAGTGACGAAGCCAACGCCAGCAACGCATGATTGACGACTCCTACCATGCCTGAATACCAGCTCCACGAGCTGGTGTACCAGGCAGACCCGCTGCCACGGCTGAACGCCGTGCGCAGTCTGGGCGCCCCCATCCTGCTCGATTCCGCCGACCAGCGCAGCCAGCTGGGCCGCTACAGCATTCTCTGCGCCGGCCCACTGCAACACATCACCGGTAGCAACAACGCCGCCACCGATCAGCAACAGCTGCGCGCCGCCCTGCAGCAGCTCGGACCGGCCAGCTGGCCGGATGGCGTCACCCTGCCCTTTGGGGCTGGGCTGGCAGGCTATCTCGCCTATGACTACGGCCGCCAACTGGAAACCCTGCCCACGCAGGCCCGGCACGATATCGCGCTGCCAGAACTGGCCTTTGGGTTGTATACCTGGAGCCTGGTCAGCGATCACCAGCTGCGCCGCTGCTGGCTGGTGTGCCACCCAACCCTTTCGGCGGCGCACCAGGCCGAGATACTGACTGCCCTTGAGCAGCCTGGCCCTGCGCTGTCCGCGTTCAGCCTGAGCACCCCGTTTCGCCCCGATCAAAGCGCTCAGCAATATGCCCAGGCGTTTGAACGCATCCAGCATTACATCCATGCGGGTGATTGCTACCAGATCAACCTGGCCCAACGCTTCAGTGCGCAGTTCAGCGGCGACCCGCTGGCAGCCTATGGGCTGCTGCGCGAGCGCAGCCCAACCCCTTTTTCGGCCTACGTCCCAGTGCCTGATGGCACCCTGCTCAGCCTGTCGCCTGAACGCTTTATCGAGGTGCGCGACGGCCGGGTCGAGACGCGGCCAATCAAGGGCACGCGCCCGCGAGGAAGCACAGCAGCCGACGATCGTGCCCTGGCCGAGGAGTTGATCAGCTGCGACAAGGACCGGGCAGAGAACCTGATGATTGTAGATCTGCTGCGCAACGACCTCGGCCGCAGCTGCAGCCCCGGCAGTATTCGCGTGCCGGAGTTGTTCAGCCTGGAAAGCTACGCCAACGTGCATCACCTGGTCAGCAGCGTCACCGGACAACTGCGTGAGGATTGCGACGCCATCGACCTGCTGATGCACGCCTTTCCGGGCGGCTCCATCACCGGCGCGCCGAAAATCCGCGCCATGCAGATCATCGAAGAGCTGGAGCCTGTGCGTCGCAGCCTGTATTGCGGCAGTGTTGGCTACCTGGGTTGCGAAGGCCAGATGGACTTCAATATCGCCATTCGCAGCCTGGTATGCCATCAGGGACACATTTACTGCTGGGGCGGCGGCGGTATCGTCGCCGACTCGGTGCAGTCTGCCGAGTATCAGGAAACACTGACCAAGGTCAGCAACCTGCTAAACGCCCTGCCGGTCAGCCCTTGCGCCCAAGCCAACTGAGCAAAAAAAACCGCCGCCGGCTGCCCGGCGACGGCTTGCTGTGAGCATAAATCAGGCTGCGGGGGACGCAGCGCCCTCCAGCTCCTCCTGCTGCTCACTGGCCATCGCCGCTTCCATACGCTTGGAGTCCGCCACGAAGCTGCGCGCCGCCACCAGCAACGCAGCCATCGCCAGCAGCAGCGCCACCGGGATCAAGACCATAGCGTCGTGCAGGCCCTGCGCCTTGAAGACCTCGTTCATCTCGGCCGCGCCCGCCGCCACCTGGGCAGCCTCGGCGTAATGATCGGACAGCAACCCCACCACCACAGGCCCCATGCCACCACCAAACAGGTAGAGGCCGGCAAAAAACAGCGCCACAGCCGTGGCACGCAGGCGCGGCTCAATCACATCCTGAATGGCCGTGTACACACTGGTGAAGTAGTTGTAGGAAAACAGCCAGCCCACCGAGAACACGGCAACAAAGACGCCAATGGCAATCTCATCCACCAGCAGCGCGTAACCCGTTGCCAGCGCGGCGATCAGCATGCTGATGGCACCGAACATCAGGCGACCGGTCGCCCAGCGCTGATGCACCTTGTCCGCAATCCAGCCCCCCGTGGTCAGGCCGATCAGACCCGTCACCCCAACGATCACCCCGGTCGCCACGGCGGCATCCTGCAACGGCATGTGGTAGTAGCGCTGCAGCATCGGCACCATAAAGGAGTTACAGGCGTAGGAGGCAAAGTTGTAGGCCAGTCCCGCCAGGGTCAGCCACCAGAAGGTGCGCACCGCAAAGATCTTGCGAACCGGGTTAGCCACCGGCGCCTGATTGGTTGACCTGACCGCCTCGGCCGCACCACGCGCCGGCTCGCGGATCAAGAAGATAAAGATGGCCAGGATCAACCCGGGCACAGCAGCAATGTAGAACGGCGCACGCCAGCTGCCGAAGGCCTCGACCATAGCGCCGACGGTGAAAAACGCCAGCAACAGCCCCAGCGGCAAGCCAAGCATGAAAATCCCCATAGCCCGTGCACGGCGATGTGCAGGGAAGAGATCCCCCAGCAGAGAGTTGGCGGCAGGCGCATAGCTGGCCTCACCGATCCCAACCCCCATACGAATCAGCAGGAAACTCCAGAAGTTCCAGGCCGCGCCCGTCAGCGCAGTGAAGCCACTCCAGGCAACCAGCCCCCAACCCATGATCTTCTTGCGCGAGCCAAGGTCCGCCATGCGCCCAAGCTGAATACCCGCCAAGGCGTACACCACGGTAAACACCGTGCCGCCCAGACCCAGCTGAAAGTCGCTGAGCCCCCACTCCATGCGCAGCGGCTCGATGATGATGGCTGGAATGGTGCGGTCAAAAAAATTGAACATGTTCGCGAGAAACAGCAGGAATAGCACCCGCCAGGCGTTTCTCGCTTGTTGTGGCTGTTGCATCGCACGACCTCTCTTATTGTTGTACTACTCGGCCCTGACAACTACAGGCGCGATAGCCCAGTCTGGCCCAGGCACTCTCCCACCGAAAGCAACACCGCTTTCGTGATCGCAGCGTCATAAGCACAGTGAATAGGCGCAAGCACACCCACAAACAAACCGAGTAAACACTAGTCAAGGTGGCGAACTAGAGCGGCTGGACTACGCTGTCAGTTGCCAATGTCCGCACCGAGGAATAAGGATGCTCCGCCGCTCCCTTCGTCACGCCGCTACACTGCTCACACTGGGCTGGTGCGCCAGCGCCCATGCCCAGCAAAGCGCCGAAGATCTCGCCAAATCCCTGAGTAACCCGGTCGCCGACCTGATCAGCGTGCCCTTTCAGTACAACTATGATCAGAACATTGGCGCAAACGACGACGGAGATCGCCACACCCTTAACATCCAGCCGGTTGTACCCTTCTCGCTATCTGATGACTGGAACCTGATCTCCCGGACCATCCTGCCGCTCATCAGCCAGGATGATGTAGTCGGCAATAGCAGCCAGAGCGGTACAGGCGACATTGCCCAAAGCCTGTTCTTTTCTCCCAAAGAACCAACCACCAGCGGCTGGATCTGGGGCCTGGGCCCGGTTTTTCTGCTGCCTACAGGCTCCGAGGATGAACTGACTGCAGACAAATGGGGCGCAGGCCCCACCGGCGTTGTACTGCGCCAACAAGGCCCCTGGACCTACGGCACCCTGTTTAACCATATCGTTGACTTCGCGGGCGACGACGACCGAAGCGATATCAGCAGCACCTTCGTGCAACCCTTCATGTCATACACCACACCACAGGGCGTAAGCTATACCCTCAACTCCGAAACCGCCGTGGATTGGGAAAACCACGACAGCCAGGTCCCGATCAACGCCATTGTGAGCAAAGTGCTGCCGATTGGCGGGCAACTGTTCAGCGTTGGCGCCGGGGTGCGGTACTGGGCCAAGAGCATGGACAATGGGCCGGAAGGCCTGGGCCTGCGCCTGCAAGTCACCGCGCTGTTTCCCAAATAGCACACCTCAGGCCAGCAAGACGCTAACCCGCCCGCGCGGACAGACAGTCCATCTGGCTACCGGAAGCCATTTGGCAGGCGGGCAAAGCGCAGGGGTGCGTTGAACACCCCGCCTTTCTCGCAGCTTGATTGACAGCTTTACAGGCGGCAAACAGGCGGGCGAACGAAACCGCAACAGACCCCAACCGCCGAGCCACGCGCCCTGCGCCGCCTTTGATGCTAGACTACGCCGCCTGAACGCCCTCGCACCACTCCAGCATACACAGGCCCACCAATGCAGCACCGCAGCGCCACTCGCCCCGAACCCAATCGCCGCTTCAGCGTTGCGCCGATGATGGATTGGACTGACCGGCACTATCGCTATTTCGCGCGACTGATCAGCCGTCACGCATTGCTGTACACGGAAATGGTCACCACCGGAGCCATTCTGCACGGGGATCGAGCGCGTTATCTGGGCTATGACATCGCCGAGCAACCGCTGGCGCTGCAGCTGGGCGGCAGCAACCCGCAGGAGCTGGCGCAGTGCGCGGCGCTGGCCGAGGCGGCCGGTTATGCAGAAGTGAACCTGAATGTCGGCTGCCCGAGCGACCGGGTGCAGAACAATATGATTGGCGCCTGCCTGATGGCCCACCCCGAACTGGTAGGCGACTGCGTGAAGGCTATGCGAGATGCCTGCAGCACACCGGTCACCGTTAAACACCGCATTGGTATCAATGGCCGCGACAGCTACCAGCAGCTGTGCGACTTTGTCGGCACCGTGCACGCCGCTGGCTGCACCAGCTTCACCGTCCATGCACGTATCGCCATCCTTGAGGGCTTATCTCCAAAGGAAAACCGGGAGATTCCCCCGCTCAAGTACGACGTAGTGCAACAGCTCAAGCGCGACTTTCCGCAGCTGGAAATCATCCTCAACGGCGGCCTCGCCAGCCTGGACGTCATGCAGGCTCAGCTGGCCCACGTGGATGGCGTGATGGTTGGGCGCGAGGCGTACCACAACCCATGGCTGCTCGCCGCGGTGGACCAGACGTTCTTCAACGACGACCACCCACAGCCGACGCGGCTGGAGGTGCTGGCACAGATGCGCCCCTACATAGAGCAGCACCTGGCCGCCGGCGGCCAAATGCATCACATCACCCGCCACATGCTCGGACTATTCCAAGGGTTGCCGGGCGCTCGACACTTTCGTCGCGAGCTGAGCACCACGATACACCGCACCGAACAGCCGCTGGCGCTGTTCGATCAACTGTTTGAACAGATGCAGGCACGTGTGGCCTAGGGTCTGTTAGGGGCTCGCCCGCCCGTCTGTCGCAGCCTGTAAAGCCGCCAATCAATGAGCGCGACGCATAGGGAAGCACAGGCGCGATTGCGGCGGTCAGAGCGCATGAGGTAAGGTCAGATAAAGCCCTCTGGAATCTGCCTCGTATCATGACCTCGAAACTCGACAGCCTGAAACAGCACACCCAGATCGTTGCCGACACTGGCGACATCGACGCCATCGCACAACTGCAACCCACCGACGCCACGACCAATCCGTCTCTACTACTGAAAGCCGCTTCGCTAGCGCGCTGCGAGCCGCTACTGCAACAGGCCATCGCGGAGGCACAATCTAGCGCCGAGCCGGTTGCCAACGCCTGTGACCGCTTTGCCGTGGCGATCGGTCGCGAAATTCTGCAGTTGATACCGGGGCGCATTTCTACCGAAGTTGACGCGCGCCTGTCGTTTGACCGGGACGCTACGCTGCGCAAGGCCGTCGAGCTGATCGAGCTGTATGAGCAGGCCGGCGTCACCCGCGACCGCGTGCTGATCAAGATTGCGGCCACCTGGGAAGGCATCCAGGCCGCCGCCGCACTAGAGCGCGAGGGCATTCAATGCAATCTGACGCTGTTGTTCTCCTTCGCTCAGGCCCAGGCCTGCGCTGACGCTGGCGTGCACCTGATTTCACCCTTTGTCGGGCGCATCTACGACTGGTACAAGGCGCACGAGGGACGGGATTACACAGGACTGGAAGATCCGGGCGTGCAGTCGGTGGCGCGTATATTCCGCTACTACAAGCAGCACCTGTACGACACCGTGGTGATGGGCGCGAGTTTCCGCAACACCGGACAGATCGAGGCACTGACTGGTTGCGACCGATTGACCATCAGCCCGCAATTGTTGGAGAGCCTGCGCGAACAGCAAGGCAGCCTGCAACCCTCTCCGCTCCTGAGTCAGGGCGACGCCGATGCCCGCCAATTGCTGGACGAAAAAGCCTTCCGCTGGGCACACAATGAGGATGCCATGGCAACGGAAAAACTGGCAGAGGGGATTCGCGCCTTTGCGGCAGATCAGATTAAGCTGGAGCGCCTGATTGCAGGGTCAGGCGCCTGACTCCAGCGCGCTGACCAAGTCACGGAAGGCTTCGCGATTGCTGTCGTTGAGATTCATCAGGATACGGTGCGCTTCGAGCACCTTCCGCTTGACCTTCTCTTCAGACAGCATCTGCGCTGGCAGATCCTGCAACTCTTCGCAGCTGGGCGTGCTTTCCGGCACGATATTGAACACCTGATCAAAGCCCATGCTTTGCAGCAGACGGTTCATATCCTCGTGGTTGGACACCAGCGTGGGAAGAAAGCCTACCTTCTGGCGAGACAGGATAGAGAGCTTGGCCAGCAGGCCGAGGGAGGTACTATCAATGCACTCGGTTTCGGTCAGATCAATGACGATCGACTCAAAACTCAGCACACTGAAGATTTTTTCAATGTAAGAATCCAGCGCCGCGCACAACGTAAGGCGCACGTCACCAATGAACTTGAGCACAAAGGTGCCCTGCTCTTCGGCAAACTGGATCTTGCCAGTGGTCATCATTCTGCGTTCCTGCTCAACACCAACACGGAAATGTCATCAGGCATGGTTTTATTGGGGTCCAACCCCAGGGCCGCCATAATACCCTGCATCGTCCCGCCATGCTCGGCAATTAATGCCGGCAAACGGGCTTCCTTATCCTTCAGCGTAGAGCCTTCCAGGCAGTCCAGCACACCATCGGAGCAGAGCGTCAGGCTAAAGCGCTCCGGCAACTCGATGGTTTCATTCTGATACACGGCATCCTCAAAAAGCCCAACCGGGCGTCCTTTGCCTGCCAGATAGCGCGCCTGCCCTTCAGTATAGATAACCGGCAAGGGGAGATGCCCGCCGATACTGTAGGTCAAGGTACGCGCCTGCTCGTCAATCACACCGCCGAGCATGGTCACATGCTTGCCAAGCTTGCAATTGATCAGGCTACGGTTGATATGCCCAAGCACGTCGGACGGCTTGAACTCAATGCGCCCGCTCGCCTGCGCTTCGCTTTTGCGCTGCTCGTACATCAGACGCGTGGTCATGAACTTCAGCAGCACAGTGACGAACGCTGAGGACGAGCCATGACCCGACACATCGGCGAGATAAAAACCGAGCTGCGAATCAGAAATACGAAAATAATCGACAAAGTCGCCAGACAGGTACAGCGAGGGGATCAGTCGATGCTCCAACTGGTATTCGCCACTGACCCAGGGGCTTTGCGGCAACATGTTGAGCTGCACCTGATGCCCGGCGGCCTGATCGTCACGCAACTCCTTGAGGTGAACCTCAAGCTCACGGTTGGCGCGCTCCAGTCGCTCTCGAATGCGCTGGTTTTCAAGTCGCAGGCGCGCACGGTCAAGTGCGCGCTGAACCGCGTGCGACAGCACCTCAGGATCGCCAAGCGGGTTGAGCAAGAAATCGCTCGCCCCTAGCCGCAAAGCCTCGACCGCATCAGCCATGGCGCCGTCAGCGCACATCACGATAACCGGCACTTCAAGCCCAGCTTCGGTGATCTGCCGCAGCACCTCGAAGCCCTGCCCGTCACCCAGGTGAAGATCACAGAGCACCAGCTCAGGGCGTGCGCTGGCAAACAGCGCCACGCCATCACGGGCTGACGCGGCCTGCAGCACTTCGCAACCGCTTTCTTCCAAGTAAGCTGTCAGACGCTGGCGAACATGATCGTCATCGTCAATCACCAGCAGTGTCGTGCCTGAAGGCTGCATAGAGTCCCTACGTCAACGCCACCATGCACTCGGCAGGCGGCCACAGGGTGGCTGAATCGAACCGGCGATACCCCGGCGTTTTCAAGGGGGAAACACTACTCCCATCCGATCTAACTCGCAACCGTTGCCCGGACGCATTCGAGTGCTTGTCTGCAGGCCGCAGCACCACTAGGATGAAGAGCAAATTGCCATTACAAAATCGACCTGTTTGCAGCGGGAGCCGCCGATGTCATTTCATGACCAGCAGTACAGCGAGAAACGCGATTTCATGCGCATGACCATGGACGCCACCGCTCGACTGAGCGCCGGAGATCAGCAACTGGAGGTGCTGTGCCGCGACCTGTCCAACCAGGGCGCATTGGTGATCAGTGACCAGGCCGTCAACGAAGGCTCGTCTGTCACCCTGACCATTTCATCTCCCACCCCCGGGCTGCAGGGCTTGCAGGCACAGGGCGAAGTGGTGCGTTGCCAGCCTGAGAGTGATGGCCGCTTCAGTCTCGGGTTGCGCTTTGACAGCCTGAACTGACACTGCCGGCAGAAAAAAGCCCGGCCTGCAGCAGACCGGGCTCGCATGAATCAGCAGACCTCAGAACTCATCCGGCACATTGCCGTCGCGCACCTTGAATTCCCGATTCTGCAAAAAGGCGTTGCGAATAAAGGTATAGCGATCACCGGTAATCAGGCGCTCCTGATCCAGCAAGCCGGCCCGCAGATCCAGCGTCTCCAGCGCGAACAACTGGTTACGCACACGGATATCGTTGATATAGCCGGTGTAGGTGTAGTTAAAGAAGTTTTCCGGCAGCTTCGACGCCGTGTCACGCAGGGTATTAGGCCCCAAAAAAGGCAACATCAGGTACGGACCGCTCTCCACGCCCCAGTAGCCCAGCGTCTGCCCCAGGTCTTCGTCGTTGCGCTCCAGGCCCATCGGGGTAGCCACATCCACCACGCCCAGACCACCCAACAGGGTGTTGAAGAGGAAGCGCGAGACATCCACTCCTGCCTCGTTGAACTTGCCCTGCAGGCTGTTGTTGAGGAAGTTCATCGGCTCTTGCAGGTTGTGGAAGAAATTCCCTACGCCATCACGGAAGAACTCTGGCGTAACCGCCTTGTAGCCCTTGGCGACCGGCTTTACCGCGTAACGATCCAGGGTGTCGTTGAAGCGAAAGCTGACCCGATTGAAACGCTCCCACGGATCAGGATCAACGTATTCAGACTCGTAATCGTCGTAGTCATCCGCAGCAAAAACGGGTGTAATACAGGTCAATGACAGCGCCGACAGCAATGCTGCCAAGGCTCCTGTCTTCAGCAAATTCATCAGCGGCCTCTCCAGTTCTGGCTTTGATTCGTCAGTCAGGCAATACCAACGCAGGCCCGCAGTGTAATGCAAACCCCATATCAATTTTAGCGAAATTTGCCCATGACCGACACCACAGGCCCCCTGCTCTATACCACCGAGATACCCATTCGCTACGGCGACATGGACAGCAATCAGCACGTCAACAATACCCGTTACTATCAGTATCTGGAGGATGCGCGCATCGAGTGGCTCGATGGCCTCAATGCGCCGCGCCGCGAGGTCGGCCAGGGCCTGGTGCTGCTGACCTGCACCCATCACTTCCTCAAGCCCGTATTTCACCCAGGCGTGGTCGTCGTAGAGCTGTACGGCGGCGTGGTTGGCCGCAGCAGTCTGACGCTGCAACACAAGCTCTACGTCAAGGGCTCGCCCGAGCTGGTTGGTTACGGTGACGTGAAGATGGTTTGGATTGAGGTCGCCAACCAGCGCCCCATCCCCGTGCCCGACAGCGTGCGTGTCGCCATGGGGGCAGAACCGCTGGCTGCGTCATAAAACTGCAATATCATTGCAAGATAATGTGCGGTCACCACCGATTTCCGACAAGGACCCCGGACCATGACCGCACACCGGATCGAGGCCGTACTCTTCGATCTCGCCGGCACCCTGACTGCCGCCGACCCAGCGCCCGACGCACTCACCCTACTCCCCCAGGCGCTGCCCAGCCTGCAGCAGCTGGCCACACGCACACTGCCAGCCGGCCTAGTGCCCGACCACCATCAGCGTGACTACACCGAGCTGAGATCCACCGCCATCACCTGCCTGCAAGGCGTCGAGACACTGCGCCCCTACCCTGCACCGGACCGGGTAGTGACGCTCGCTATACAGATGGGGGTCTGCGCCTTGCGCCGCTGCGTACTGGTGTGCGGCAGCCCCGAGGCTGTCAGCGCCGGGCTCAACGCTGGCGTCTGGACCGTGGGCACGGCACTGAGCGGCGCGTTGAGCGCTGAAGCTATGGCGCGCCTGGGAGACCAGGACAGCGGCACCCGCGACCGGTTGCGACTGCAGGCCACCATGGCATTGATGAACGCAGGGGCGCACTACGTAATCGACAGTGTCGACGAACTGGCCAGCTGCCTGGATGACATTGAGGCACGTCAAGCCAAGGCCGCGTTGGCGTAAAACCACCGCACGCGTTGTCTATCTGGGGGTATAGTGAAGTAAACCCGCAGGACAGGAGAGCGTACATGCCCACAGAGCGTCTGAAATCTCAGCTGGAATCGTTACAGGCGACCCTTAACGAAAGTCACTCGGAACTGACCACGGAGGAGCGCGAGGCCCTGCAGGCGCTGGCAACCAGCCTGGAAGCACGCCTGTTGAAAGAGCGCGGTGAGGCGGAGGTCGAAGAAGATCCGACGCTGGTCGACGGCGTCAACCTCATGGCCGAACAGTTTGAAGCGCGCCACCCCACGCTGGCGGGGACCCTGCGCAGCGTCATGCAGAGCCTGGCCGACATGGGCATCTGAGCCATCCCGGCCCTTGCAAAAACGCCCCGTCAACCGGGGCGTTTTGCCGTTCACAAAGCACTGATCAATTCCTTTACTGCCGGGCCAGGCGCAGATTCTCAGGCATGCCCGGCTCAGTCGAGCGCCAGGGATTGATATCCAACCCGCCACGGCGCACATAGCGCGCATAGACAGTCAGTTTGGCCCCTTCACCGAGCAGCGCCAGCAAATCGAGGAAAATGCGCTCCACACACTGCTCGTGAAAATCCGAATGCTCACGAAACGACACCAGGTAACGCACCAGCGCCGCCGGATCGATTCGCCGTCCACTGTAGCTGATCAGTACCGAGCCCCAGTCGGGCTGACCGGTCACCGGGCAGTTGGATTTCAGCAGATGACTGTGCAGCACCTCGCTGACCTGCACCTGGCTGGGGTCTAGGGCCAGCAATGCGGCGTCGTACTGGTAGCAGCTGACATCCACCTCCAGGTCATCAATGCAGCGTCCAGGCAGGCTGAACATGCCCAACTGGTGCAGCTGCTGCATGTTGAACAGACGCGCGGCCACCGGCCCCTGGGCTGCTACCGACAAATCCGACTCCAGCGTCTGCAGCAGCTCGTGACGATCACGGAACACGGTCTGATTCAGCGAATTGAGGTAGAGCTTGAAGGATTTGGACTCGACGATGCGCGCCGCCTTGATCGGGAACACAAACTCCGCCGCCGCCACTTCGGGCTTGCCTGACGGTGTCAGCCAAGACAGCTCGAAACAGTTCCAGATATCAGCACCGTGAAAGGGCAATCGCCGCGCATCCAGCCCCAGCTCCTGCCATTTGGGTTGGCGTGCAATGGGAAACAGCAACGACGGTGTGTAAACACTGACGTAGGCACTGGATTTACCCAGTGGCGAATCCGTCGCTGGATGATCAGACATACGAGTAACCTCAGTTGGCCAAAAGGCCGCCGAGTGGCGGCCCGGCGCCATTATTGTCGCAGACCGGTGCCCCTGACCAGCAACCAGTAGCTCAAGCTGTAAAGAATCAGCGTAAATACCGACATGATGATCAGCGCGGTCGCAATCGGAATATCCGATACCCCCAAAATGCCGTAACGGAAGGCATTGACCATGTGCAGAATCGGGTTGACCTGCGACACCGCTTGCCAGAACGGCGGCAGCAGACTGATCGAGTAGAACACCCCGCCAAGGTAGGTCAGCGGCGTCAGCACAAAGGTTGGCACAATGGAAATATCATCAAAGGTGCGAGCAAACACCGCATTGATGAAGCCGCCCAGCGAGAACACCAGCGAGGTGAAAAACACCACCGCAATGGTCAGCCCGATATGCTGGACCTGCAAACGGGTAAAGAACAGCGAGGTCAGGGTGACGATAAAGCCGACCATCAGCCCCCGCGCAACACCGCCGAAGGTGTACCCCAGCAGCACCACATGGGGCGACACCGGCGCCACCATCAGCTCCTCGATGGAGCGCTGGAACTTGGTGCTGAAAAAGCTTGAAACCACGTTGGAGTAGCTGTTGGTAATGACCGACATCATGATCAGGCCGGGCACGATGTAGTCGATATAGCGAAACCCACCCATCTCACCAATGCGGCTGCCGATCAGGTTGCCGAAGATGACAAAGTACAGCGCCATGGTGATCGCCGGCGGCAGCAGCGTCTGCGGCCAGATACGGGTAAAGCGGCGAATTTCCTTGGTCACAATGGTGCTGAACGCCACCCAGCTCTGTTGCCAATACTGCATGTCAGGCTCCCCGTTTCTCGGCATTTTCATCCACCAGCGTGAGGAATAGCTCCTCCAGTCGGTTGCTCTTGTTGCGCAGGCTCGTCACCTCCAGACCGGCTTCAGTCAGTGCTGCAAACAGCGCGTTAAGCCCCTGCGCCTTATCTACCTGCACCTCCAGGGTGTGCTCATCAATCCGTTGGCAGGCGTATTCACCCAGATCTGGCGCCGCAGTCAGGCTTTGGCGGATATCCAGCAGGAAGGTCTCGACATGCAGCTCCTTGAGCAGCGCGCGCATGCTGGTGTTATGGATGATGCGCCCCTGGTCGATGATCGCGATGTGCCGGCACAGCTGCTCGGCTTCTTCCAGGTAGTGCGTGGTCAGCACAATGGTGATGCCCTGCGCGTTGATCTCCTGCAGGAATTGCCACATCGAGCGACGAATCTCGATATCCACGCCCGCGGTCGGCTCATCCAGAATCAGTAGTTTTGGTTCATGGATCAGCGCCCGCGCGATCATCAGGCGACGCTTCATGCCGCCAGACAACATGCGCGCCGGCACGTCACGCTTGTCCCACAAGCCCAGACGCTTGAGGTAGTGTTCAGCACGCTCCCTGGCCCTGGCCAGAGGAATACCGTAATAGCCAGCCTGGCTGACCAGGATGTCCATGACCTTCTCGAACTGACTGAAGTTGAACTCCTGAGGCACAACGCCAATACAACGCTTGGCGGCCATCAGCTCACGGTCAATATCGTGACCGAAGATACTCACCTGACCTGCCGACTTGTTAACCAGCGAGGATAGGATCCCGATAGTGGTGGACTTGCCGGCCCCGTTGGGCCCGAGCAGCGCGAAGAAGTCACCCTCGCGCACCTCCAGATCAATGCCCTTGAGGGCACGCATTCCGGAACCGTAGGTTTTCTCCAGGCCCCGAATACGAATAGCTGCGCTCATGCCGTGCCTCATGCCTTGCAAAGTAGAGGGCTAACTATGCGGCCGAATAGCGAAGAATCAACCCCTGCTTTGAGGACTCCGCCATCTCGATGACACACCATTGAAAACGCGAATACAAATACCGCACTGCGGAATTAGCGGCTTACAATTTTGCAACAAATGCGGCCAGCCGGTTCGTTGTGACTCACAACGGGACAACGTATTCTCGCAGCCAAACAACAAACGCCGGAGACAATGATGGCCCAAACGCCAGACAACGTGACGGACGCGAACGACGTCAGCCACCGCATTACCCCAGCCTACCGACGCTATGCACTCTTTATTCTGGTGCTGGCCTATACCTCTAGCCATGTCGATCGCAACATTGTTGGCATTCTGATCGAGCCGCTCAAGGCAGACCTGCTGTTGTCGGATACCCAACTTGGCTTTCTGTCTGGCATCGCCTTTGCGCTGTTCTACGCCACGCTGGGTATTCCGATCGCGATCTTTGCCGACCGCTCCAACCGTCGCAACATCATCGCCTGGTCCATCGCTATCTGGAGCGCTATGACCGCGCTATGCGGCACGGCACAGAACTTCTGGCAACTCGCTCTGGCACGTATCGGTGTCGGCATCGGCGAAGCCGGCTCCAGCCCGCCGTCGCATTCAATGATTGCGGACCTGTACCCTAAAGAAAAGCGCTCCAGCGCCATGTCCATCTACGCGCTGGGCGTCTATCTGGGGATCATGATCGGCTTTATCGTCGGCGGCTTTGTGGCCGAGTGGTGGGGCTGGCGTGCGGCGTTCTTCGTTGTCGGTCTGCCCGGTATTCTGATTGCCCTGCTGGTACGCTTTACCATGGTCGAGCCGCCACGTGGCTTTGCCGATGGCGTCAAGCCGCCGCCGCTGGGCAAGGTCAACATCAAAGCCGGCTTTGCCGTGCTGTGGCGCGTGCGCACCACCCGTCACGTGGTCCTGGGCGTCAGCCTGACAGCGCTGGTGGGCTACGGCACCATCGTCTGGAACCCTGCCTTCCTGATTCGCAGCCATGGCCTGACGCCCGGCCAGGTTGGCCTGTTCCTCGGCCCATTGATGGGCGTGGTGGGTGGCCTGGGCGCCTGGATTGGCGGCATGCTGGCCGACAAGCTGGCTGCCCGTGACGCCAGCTGGAATGCCTGGATCGTTGGCCTGGCCAAGTTCCTGGCGATTCCGTTTATTGTCGCTTTCTACATGATCGACAGTACATTCTGGGCGCTGGTCGTCTACTGCCCTGCTGTCTTCCTGGGCGCCTTCTACCTCGGCCCCAGCTTCGCCATGATCCAGAGCCTCACGCCGTTGCGCAGCCGCGCACTGGCCTCGGCAATCATGCTGCTGGTGCTCAACCTGGTCGGCCTGGGTCTCGGCCCGCAGTTGATCGGCATCGTCAGCGACATGATCAGCGGCAGCTTTGGCACCGACAGCCTGCGCTACGCCCTGATTGGCGCTGCCTTCCTCAACATCTGGGCGTGCGCGCACTACTACTTTGCTGGCCGCACGCTGCGTCACGACCTCGACAACGTCGACCACTGAACGCTATACACCGGGTGCCTGCGCGCACCCGGTGCCCTCCCCTCTGCTGCATTCCTGTCGCAAACGACTATCCTTAATAGAGCATGACCGCTAACACCCCCGCGGCGCCCCCTGCTGGTCAGCAGCATCGACAGTACGGCAACAGAACCTAATAAAGAGTGGGGAATTATTCGGCGCCATACGCGGTCAGGAGTACTGTGACGAACAAGGAGTGCGCGACATGATGACCCTGCTTTGGCTGGTTGGCCTGCTACTCTGCATCTGCGGCCTGGCCTACATTCGAACAAGTTTGCTCAACGCCACCCTCGGTGTGGCTGCCTACTTGGCCGTGATGACCCTTCTGGGTCCGGTCCACTGGTTGATCGATCTACTGCTGTGGGCGTTGTTCCTCGGCATTGCCATCCCCCTCAACTTGCCCGAATGGCGCCAACGCAGCATCAGCGCGCCACTGCTGACCTGGTTCCGCAAGGTGCTGCCGCCGCTGTCCGATACCGAACAGCAGGCACTGGATGCTGGCACTGTTTGGTGGGATGGCGAGCTGTTCAGCGGCCGCCCGGACTGGGGCAAACTGCACAGCTTTCCAGCGCCGCATCTAAGCGAAGAGGAGCAAGCCTTCCTAGACGGCCCGGTGGAAGAACTCTGCCGCATGACCAACGAATGGGAGCTGACCACCCACCTGCAGGACCTGCCACCGGACGTCTGGCAGTTCATCCGCGACAACGGCTTCTTCGGCCTGATCATTCCCAAGGAGTTTGGCGGCAAGGGCTTCTCTGCCTACGCCCACTCCCAGGTAGCCATGAAACTGGCCAGCCGCAGCGGCGATCTGGGCACCACCGTTATGGTCCCGAACTCCCTGGGGCCGGCCGAGCTGCTGATGCACTACGGCACCGATGAGCAGAAACAGCACTACCTGCCACGTCTGGCCCGTGGTGAAGATGTCCCCTGCTTTGCCCTGACCGCGCCGGATGCCGGCTCTGACGCCGGCGCCATGCCCGACAAAGGTATTGTCTGCAAAGGCCAGTTCAACGGTGAAGAAGTGCTGGGCCTGCGCGTCACCTGGGAGAAGCGCTACATCACCCTGGGGCCAGTTGCCACCGTGCTCGGCCTGGCCTTCAAGGCCTATGACCCCGACCACCTGCTGGGCGACGAGGAGTCGCTGGGCATTACCCTGGCGCTTATTCCGACCGACACCGAGGGCGTGGAGATTGGCCGTCGCCACTTCCCGCTCAACGCCGCCTTCATGAACGGCCCCAACTCCGGCAAGGATGTGTTCATCCCCATGAGCTACCTGATCGGCGGGCAGGAGCGCATTGGTCAGGGCTGGATCATGCTGATGAACTGCCTCTCGGTTGGCCGCTCCATCTCACTGCCGGCCGGCAGCATCGGCGCCGCCAAGATGGCCAGCATGACCACCGGCGCCTATGCCCGCATCCGCGAGCAGTTCAACCTGCCGATTGGCGAGTTTGAGGGCATTCAGGAAGCGCTCGCGCGCATCGGCGGCAACACTTACGTTATGGACGCCGCGCGCACCATGACCGCAGGAGCGGTTGACCTTGGCGAGAAGCCCTCGGTGCTGTCTGCCGTGGTCAAATATCACCTCACCGAGCGCATGCGCCAGTGCGTCAACGACGCCATGGACGTGCATGGCGGCAAAGGCATCTGCATGGGGCCCAGCAACTACCTGGGCCGCGCCTACCAGTCGGTGCCGATCTCCATCACCGTGGAAGGCGCCAACATCCTGACCCGCAACATGATGATCTTTGGTCAAGGCGCCATTCGCTGCCATCCCTATGTGTTGCGCGAAATGCAAGCGGCAGCACTGGATGACGAAAACGAATCGCTCAAGCAGTTTGACGGTCTGCTGTTCGAGCATGTCGGCTTCTCGCTTAGCAACGCCGCTGGCAGCCTGCTGCTGGGCCTGACCGGTGGCCGTTTGGCCAACGTGCCAGACTACCCGCAGACACGCCGCTATTATCAGCAGCTGTCGCGTCTGGCGGCCGCCTTCGCCACCCTGACCGACTGCACCATGCTGATGCTGGGCGGCGAGCTGAAACGCCGCGAGCGCCTCTCTGCGCGCCTTGGCGATGTGATGAGCAACCTCTATCTGGCCAGCGCCACGCTCAAGCACTTTGACGATCAGGGCCGCCCAGAAGAAGACCTGCCCTTCGTTCAGTGGGGTCTGGAAGACCTGCTGTACCGCATCGAAAACAGCCTGCATGAAATCCTGCTCAACTTCCCCAATCCGAGCATGGGCTGCCTGCTGCGTGTTGCTGTCTTCCCGCTGGGGCGTCGCCTGACGCCGCCAAGTGATGAGCTGGAAACCGAGATCGCCCGCATTCTGATGCGCCCCGGGGCGGCACGGGACCGACTGATCGCCGGCTGCTACCAGAGCGACGACCCGCAGGATGTCACCGGCCTGCTTAACACCACGCTGGAAGCCGTACTGCAAAGCGCACCGATTGAAGCGCGCCTGCAAAAAGCCCTGCGCAGTGGTGAACTCAAGCCAGAGGGTGCAGACCCGCTTGCCGCTGCGGTTGAGAGCGATCTGATTACCGCCGCCGAGGCCGAGCAGGTGCGCAACGCACGCCAGGCCCGCAGCGCGGTGATCAAGGTAGACGATTTCTCCAAGGAGGAAATGACACCCGCCAAACCCCGTCGCACCAAGGCCAAAGCCAAGGCCGACGACGCCTGAGCAAACGTCAGGCCAGCCAGAGATGGCTGGCCTGACGCGCTCAACCTGATAGACTCGCCGGGTTTCGGCACTCGCTACACGCCCGGCCTATCAGGAGCATCCATGTCTACCCCGCCCAGCTACCACGAATACCACCTCGCCCTGCTACAGAGCCTGTTTGATACCATCAAGGCGCAGACTGCCCTGCTCGATCAGGTTCCCGAGGAAAGTAACGAACTCTTTATGGAGCGCTTTTCCGAGCTACTGACTCAACTACAGCAAGGCGATCACGACAGCCTCTATCAGGGCCAGGACATCCTCTGCCAGATCATCGCCCGCTACCCGCAAATCGCCCACCTGATTCCGCGCGACCTGCTGTGGTACTTCGGTGGCGACTGCCTGCACTTTATGCCAGACGAGGAAATCGCCCAATTCCAACTGCTGGACGAGCACCGTGCCGAAGCCGAAGCCCGCGGCGAAGCATTCGACTGGGAACAGGCTCGACAGCTGCTGCAGGCACACTGAGACACTGACCCTCTGGCAGGTCGCCGCAAGCCGGCCTGCCAAGCTGCGTAATCGTCCCCCGCTAGACAGTTCCCTGCTATCAGACCTGATAGTCTGACCAGCGTCATACGACCAGAGCAGGAACATGCCCGTGAAAACAACAACAGCCCTTGCCACCCTGGCCCTCTGTCTGGCGCCGCTTGCCTCTGTGCAGGCCGCCAACAGCTACGGCCCACAGCTAGAAGGCTTCAGCTACCCCTACCCGCTACACCGTTTTGAATTTGCATCCCAGCAGCAGACACTGTCGATGGGCTACATGGACATCGCACCCGCTCGGCAGGCCAACGGCCGAACCGTGGCTCTTCTGCATGGCAAGAACTTTTGCGGAGCAACCTGGGAGTCGACCATCAAGGCGCTGAGCAACGCGGGCTATCGGGTTATCGCACCAGACCAGATTGGCTTCTGCAGCTCCAGCAAGCCGCGCGGCTACCAGTTCAGCTTTGGCCAACTGGCCGCCAATACCGACGCCCTGCTCGCCTCGCTGAACATCGAGAAAGTCACAGTCATCGGGCACTCGATGGGCGGCATGCTGGCAGCACGCTACGCGCTGGAGCATGCTGGCCGCATCGAGCAACTGGTCATGGTCAACCCGCTAGGACTGGAGGACTGGCAAGCCGAAGGCGTCCCCTATATCAGTATCGACCAACTCTATCAAAGCCAGCTCAAGACCAGCTACGAGGGCATCAAGAACTATCAGCTCAAGTACTACTACAACGGCATTTGGCAACCTGAGTACGATCACTGGGTCCAGATGCTCTACGGCATGTACACCGGCCCCGGCAAAGAAATAGTGGCCTGGAACCAGGCGCAGACTGCCGAGATGCTGCTGAACCAGCCGGTGGTACACGAGTTTCCCAGACTAACAACGCCAACCCTGCTGATGATCGGCGGCATGGACCGCACCGCCCCCGGCGCCTATCTGGCCCCGTCGGATGTCGCCGCACGCCTGGGCAACTACCCGGAGCTCGGACGCAAGGCTGCGGCAGCCATCCCAAACGCAACACTGGTGGAATTCCCGGAATTGGGCCACTCGCCGCAGGTTGAAGCGCCCGAGCGCTTTCATGAAGCCCTGCTGAACGGACTCGCTCAACTGAACCACTAAAAACCAAAGCGCGGACGGCGCACCCTCCAGCCGTCCGCACCAGCCCACGAACTAGCCGAATCTCGGGCACAAAAAAACCGTCTCAAGGACGGTTTCTTTGTTACATCTGGAGCGGGAAACGAGACTCGAACTCGCGACCCCGACCTTGGCAAGGTCGTGCTCTACCAACTGAGCTATTCCCGCAAATTGACGCCGAAAGTGGCGTCCCCTAGGGGACTCGAACCCCTGTTACCGCCGTGAAAGGGCGGTGTCCTAGGCCACTAGACGAAGGGGACGTATCCGGACTTCTCTATGCCGAGGTTTTACCCTGGCTACCTGCAGCGCAGTGTTTCGCTGCAAGTGGCGCGCATTTTATGTATCACTCGCCACCTCGTCAACAACTAATATGCACCTTGTGTAATAAAACCTGCGTTCCGCCCTGCCAAAAGAACAGCGGGCGGAACGCATTCCCCGACACATCCAAGGCTATCAACGCAATTCCAGCTCGCGATGCTTGCCGCCCGCAGCCAACCTTCCAACTCAAACCAGGCAAGGTCGCGCCCTACCAACTGAGCCATTCCTTTTGCGCCCGATCTTCGGGCACAAAAAAACCGCTTCAGGAGCGGTTTCTTTGTTACGACTGGAGCGGGAAACGAGACTCGAACTCGCGAGGCTCGCCGCCCACAGCTGCCCGCCCAGCCCCTACCTCGGCGGGTCGTGCTCCACCAACTGAGCCATTCCTTTTGCGCCCGATCTTCGGGCACAAAAAAACCGCTTCATGAGCGGTTTCTTTGTTACGACTGGAGCGGGAAACGAGACTCGAACTCGCGACCCCGACCTTGGCAAGGTCGTGCTCTACCAACTGAGCTATTCCCGCAAATTGACGCCGAAAGTGGCGTCCCCTAGGGGACTCGAACCCCTGTTACCGCCGTGAAAGGGCGGTGTCCTAGGCCACTAGACGAAGGGGACGTATCCGGACTTCTCTGTGCCGAGGCCTGAACCTTGGCTTGCTTGCTGCGCATTGTTCGCTGCAAGCGGCGCGAATTTTATGAGGCCGGAGACCACCCGTCAACCCCAAGCCAATATTTTTTCAGGTTTTTTTACTCGCCAACCAGATGACCTGCAGATGAACCGGCACGTCGCTGGTTTTATGACGCCAGAAAATACTTGTCGTACTCTCACCGCTCGGCGATGATGCTAAATTGATATCCATTGCTATTGAGCCCCTTGGCAAACGGGGCGATAGTACTGAATGCCGACCAATAAAAAGAGAGACCAAAACCGTGTCCCCACTATTGATAGGCGGTCTGCTGGCAGGTGGTCTGATCATCCTGGTATGTATCGGTTTCATCAGCCATAGCCTGGAGCGTAGCCGACTGGAAAAGGCCAGACGAGCCGCTGAACTCAATGCCCGCATTAAAGTCTGCCGCCAAGCCGCTGCGGGGCTGCCTGGTCAGTTCCTGCCCGCCGAGCTGAGCACATTGATGCTGCAGATAGAAGCTGGGCTGCTCGAACGACTGCAACGCGTCACCAAGTCAACGCAGGTACAGCAGCGACTGGACCAGACCCGTGCCGAACTGGCCGAGGGCAAGGTGCCCAGCAATCCGCCTGTCGAGCTGGACAGCGAGGCGCGCGGCAAGGAAGCGCGACTGCAACTAGAGAACCTGTTAAAGCAATTGCAGCAGGCTGAGCAGGATGGGCTTATCGACAACGCCAGCCTCAAACAATGGGGCGCGCATGTACGGCGCTCATTGGTCAGCGCAACCCTGGACACCTTCAACGCCACCGCCAAACAAGGTATGCGTCAAGGCAAACCACGCATTGCCAAGCTGCAGTACGAGCGGGCTATCGCCTTCTTGACCAAACTCAACAGCCCCGCCCTGGCCCAGCACCTGGAGCAATACAAACAGCTTCTCAAGCGTGCCGAAGCCGCCGTTTTGGCGCAGAATAAAGCAGATGAGGGCCAACCCAGCGAGCTGAACGACGGGCTGGCCCAGATGGAGTCAGCCGACCAAGAGTGGCAAAAAAAGGCTGTGTACGACGATTGAGCGCAAGGCCTGTTGACGCTTCACCCACCTGCCACATGAGGCGTCGACAGCCCCAGTAGCGGCCTACCTGCTACTTTTCCAGCAACCCGATTCGGATTACCGCATGGCTGTAACACTTTATGGCGCCATCCTGTCGCCCTATGTACGCAAGGTACGCATCCTGCTCGCCGAGCACCAAATCCCCTACCAGCACCAGTTTATCCCGCCGCGCGGCCAGCCCGACTGGTACTACGACATCAGCCCGCTCGGCCGCATTCCGGCACTGACTGACGGCGATCTCAAGCTTGCAGACTCAGCGGTGATCGCCCAATACCTACAGGATAGTCGTGGCGGCCCGTCGCTCTATGGCAGCAACCCGGCAGACGCCGCACGCGTGCGCTGGCTGGAAAAGTACGCAGACTACGAGGTAGCGCCGCACAGCACCTTTGGGGTGTTTTTTCCACGAATCGTTGCCCGCAGCGTGGGCGAAAGCGCAGATGAAGCGCAGGTGCAGCGCACGCTGAACGAGCACTTACCGCCGCTGCTTGATTACCTGGAAAGGGAGCTAGGCAACCGGCCTTGGTTTCTCGGCCAGCAATTCAGCTTGGCCGATATCGCAGTGGGCTGCCAGCTGATCAACCTGGCACACGCCGGCGAGCTGATCGACGAGTATCGCTGGCCGGGCCTGTCGTCACTGCTGAGCCGCTTGACCGCACGCAGCAGCGTATCGTCCATATTACCGGCCGAGCATGCTCTGGTCGCCAAGTTGACTGGGCGCCTCTGAACCAGTTTATTGCTCCAACAGACGCTGCCCCACCCAAGCACGGGCAAATTGATAGGCGCAGCGACCATTGCGATTGCCGCGCCCGGTAGCCCAGCGTACCGCTTCGAGCTGCAAGGCAGCATCCCACTGCCACTGCAGGCCATGCTCAGTGGCTAGCTGCCCAAGCCAATGCTGCACCACCGCCAGGTAATGTTCCTGACTGAACGGGTAGAACGACACCCAAAGCCCAAAACGGTCAGACAGGGCAATCTTCTCTTCAATGGCCTCACCCGGATGGATTTCGCCATCCACCTGCTTGGCCGCCAGATTGTCACTGTTGTGCTCCGGCAGCAGATGCCGGCGGTTGGAGGTGGCATACAACAGCAGGTTGTCCGGCGCAGCCTCCACAGTGCCATCAAGCACGGTCTTCAGGGCTTTATAGCCGCTGTCATCTGCCTCAAAGGCCAAGTCATCGCAAAACAGCACGAAGCGCCAGGGTTGCCCCGCCAGCTGGGGTAGCAGCGCCGACAGGTGCACCAAGTCGCTCTTGTCCACCTCAATCAGACGCATACCCTGCTCGGCATACTCACTCAGCAGCGCCCGCACCAGCGACGACTTCCCGGTACCGCGCGAGCCCCATAGCAACGCATTATTGGCCGGCAGACCTCGCACAAACTGACCGGTATTGGTTGCCAACAGGTTCTTCTGCCGATCAACGCCCACCAGATCGCGCAGGCGCAGGCTAAGACTGACGTTGAGCGGACGCAGCTGCCCTTGCTGCCCTTCGACACTCCAGCGCGCTGCATAGGTGCGCTCCCAGTCAATCTCAGCCGCAGGGGCCGGCAGCGTCGCTTCAAAGCGTTCGATAAACGCCACGACGCGCTGCATGAACTGTTCGGTACTGACACCCGACATGGGTTTCTCCTCTGGCCGCCAAACGTGCAAGAATGCCACGCCGCCAGAGCGGGGCCTAGGGGCTGTTGCCATACAGAAGTTTGTCCCGGCTGCTAAGCTCAGAGTGCCACCACCAACAAGGCCAGAAATGGACATACGCCTAACCAACCGCCTGTCATTCAAGCAAGCGCGCCTGAGCGTGTTGGTCGCCTTTGCGCTGGGCATTCTACTTGGCCTGGCACAGGTGGTTGTCGACTACCGCTCTGAAGACGCGCTGATTGACCAGGAGGTGCAGGCGCAGATCAACGTCAGTCTCAGCCCGGCAGCCCGTATCGCCTATAACATTGATGCCGAACTGGCGCTGGAACTGGTCAACGGCCTGCTGGAAGCGCCCGAGGTGGTACGCGCCGAGATCATCGACAACAATGGCATTGCATTGGCCAGCGTCAGCCGCCCGATGGCCAGTAGCCGTTACCGCACCGTCAGCGATGCGCTGTTCGGGCGACGCCGTGATTATTCGCAGCCGCTGTATGTCGAGCATGCCCCCAATGAGCTACTGGGCCATCTGGTGATAGAAGTGGACACCTTCTACCAGGGCGCCAGCTTTCTGCGCCGCGCCGGGCTCACCATGCTGTCGGGCTTTGTACTCAGTCTGGTGCTATCGCTGGTGCTGATGGTGCTGTTCTACGCCATGCTGACCAAGCCTCTGGTAAGACTGATCAATGACCTGCTGGATATGCGCACCGAGGGCGAACGCAGCCGCCTGCCCTGCCCCTACGGCCATGAGCGCGATGAGATCGGCGCTCTGGTCGAGGTGATAAACCGCCAGCTTCAGAGCATTGACGTAAACCTGCGCCAGAAGCTGCGCGCCGAAGAGCGCCTGCGCAAATATCTCGAAGAGCTGGAAAGCATCGTCGAAACCCGTACCACCGAAGTGCAGCACAGCAACGCCCAGTTGCGCGAATCCAACCGTGAGTTGGAAGCCTCACGCGAGGCGGCGCTGGATATGGCACGTGCTCGCTCGGCCTTCCTGGCCAACATGAGTCACGAGATTCGCACCCCAATCAACGGTCTGCTGGGCATGATCGGCCTGACCCTGGACAGCCGCCTGAACGATGAGCAGCGTCAGCAGCTATCCATCGCCTACGACTCCGGCAAGGTGCTGGTGGCACTGCTCAACGACATTCTCGATCTGTCCAAATTTGAGGCCGGCAAGCTGCAACTTGAACAGATCCCCTTCGACCTCGGCGCACTGCTGGAAGACACCGCCAGCCTGTTGTCGCAGAACGCTGGCAAACAGGATATCGAGTTGATCTGCGAGATCGATCCTGCGGTGCCGGGGCTGCTGCTCGGCGACCCGACACGCATCCGCCAGATCGTCAGCAACCTGCTGTCCAATGCGCTGAAGTTCACCGAGCAGGGTTACGTCGCCCTGCACCTGCAGCTAACTCGCGAGGAAGGCGACTTGCAGCACGTCTGCATCACGGTCAGCGACACCGGCATCGGCATCCCCGCGCCAGCGCTGGATGAGATCTTCTCGCCCTTCATCCAGGCAGACGCGCAGATTTCCCGTCGTTTTGGCGGCACAGGCCTCGGCCTGGCGCTGTGCAAAAGCCTGACCGACGCCATGCAGGGCGAGCTAAAGGTGTCATCGGAAACCGGCAGAGGCAGCACCTTCAGCGTGTCCCTGCCACTACAGCGGCATGACAGCGCCGCGCGCCTCCAGCCTCCGGCGATGCGCAAGGTGCTGCTGTGGAACCGCTCAGGCCGCCTGCAGGGGCCGATCATTGAGCGCTTGCTGCATAGCTGGCAGATGCCATGTACCACTATCGATTACGACCCAGCACAGCCCCTGCCCGTCGCCCCGGCTGAATACGATCTCTGGCTGCTGGACAGCCCGCAACTGGCCGAGCAACTGGCCGAACAGCAACCCGGCACACCACGCCTGCTGCTGTGCAACTATGGCCAGCAGCTGGACAATCAGCGCGCCAGCGCCTTGCATGTGCGCCAACAGGTCGCCACACCGCCACCGCGCAACCGCCTGGCGCGCGCCATCGACGCACTCTTTGAGCAGCCGCAGAACAGTGCCGACAGCGACAGCAAGCAAGCCGTTGGTCACGGCCAGCGCCTGCTGCTGGTGGAAGATAACGCGGTCAACCAGATGGTTGCCAAAGGCATGCTCGGCCGCCTGGGTTTTGAGGTCGACCTGGCCGAACACGGTGAGGCGGCACTGGGCAAGCTGGCCGATCAGGACTATGCGCTGGTGCTCATGGACTGCAACATGCCGGTTATGGACGGCTACGAGACCAGCCGGCGCATGCGCGCGGACCCGCGCTGGCAAACCATTCCGATCATCGCCCTGACGGCAAACGCCTTGCAGGAAGACCGCCAGCGCTGCAAGGATGCGGGCATGGATGACTATCTGGCAAAACCCTTTAAACGAGAAGACCTGCAAGCCATGCTACAGCGTTGGTTACCCGCCAGCGATCAGCACACCACGCCAAGCAGCTGAAGACACCGGCGCCGTGTTACTCCTGCATCGCGCCCAGCAATTGATTCAGAGCGTCGCGCAGCTCGCGTATCTGCTCAGCGCTCATGCCGGTGCGGCACATCAAGCGTTGAGGCACGCTGGCGGCCTGTTCGCGCAGCGCGCTGCCGGCCTCGGTCAGACTCACCTGCAATTGCCGCTCATCGCCGCCGCGCACCCGCTCGCGTCGAATCAGCCCCTGAGTTTCCAAGCGCTTAAGCAGCGGCGTCAGCGTGCCAGAATCAAGCTGCAGACGCGCCCCCAACGCTTTGACACCAGGGTGCTCGGGTGGCTCGCGCTGCCATTCCCAGAGCACCAGCATCACCAGGTATTGCGGGTAGGTGAGCCCCAGGGGCTCAAGTAGCGGCCGGTAGGTGCGCATCAACGCCCGTGAGCCAGCGTACAACGCAAAACACAGCTGGTTGTCCAGCGCGAGCAGTTGATCCAGCTCCGAAGGTGCAGACTGACTCACGGCAGCAACGCCTCAATGTCTGCACGCAGGTCTTCGGGCTTGGTGGCTGGGGCATAACGCTTGAGTACCCGGCCCTGGCCATCCACCAAAAACTTGGTGAAATTCCACTTGATACCCTTGCTGCCCAAGACACCCGGAGCCTGCTGCTTGAGCTCGACGAACAAGGGATGTGCGTTGGCACCATTCACGTCAACCTTCTTGAATAGCGGAAAGCTGACGCCGTAGTTCAGCTCACAAAACTCGGTGATCTCGCCGCTATCGCCCGGCTCTTGGGCACCAAACTGGTTACAGGGAAAGCCGGCCACCCGCAGACCACGTTCACCGTAGGCCTTCCACAGCGCTTCCAGCCCCTTGTATTGCGGGGTAAAACCACACTTACTGGCGGTGTTTACAACCAGATAGGCCTTGCCCTCAAGGGCACCGAGGGACGACTCGCGGTTATCGATGGTGGTACAGGGAATATCCAGCAAGGTACTCATAACGCCTCCTTTTCAGACTTACAGGGATTGGCGCAAGGCTAACAGCAGCGGTATTTATGTCAACCAAATTGCGCACAACCTAAGAAAGTGCCAATCACTTTCACACGCCCTCAGGGCATATGGAATTAACCAGCCCCTCCCTCAGCTTCCCGCGCTTCCAGACGCAGGCACACCGAATTGATGCAATAACGCAGCCCCGTAGGCGGCGGGCCATCCGGGAAAACGTGCCCCAGGTGCGCATCACAGCTGGCACAGGTGACCTCAATGCGATGCATGCCATGACTGAAATCCTCGTGCTCCTCTAGCACATCGGCGCTGATCGGCTGGTAGTAGCTGGGCCAGCCGCAGCCGGCGTCAAACTGGGTAGCGGTATCAAACAGCGGCGCATCGCAACAGATGCAGTGGTACACCCCCGGCACAGTGTTGCGGTAGTAGGCGCCGGTAAAGGGGCGCTCGGTCCCCTTCATGCGGCATACCTGAAACTGGGTGTCGTCGAGTTGCTCCCGCCACTCGGCTTCGCTCTTGTTGATCTTGTTCATGATTTAACTCCGGATAAGCCCATTAGGACGTTCACAGTCGCCCGCGCTCAACGTATGATGGGCGTTTAATACCCGCTCTGGGAAGCCTTCGCCTGCTTCCCGACACCCTACTCAGCTCGGATCGACAAGGTAAGTACCATGCAGGTTAGCAAGTCCAACAAATTGGCCAATGTCTGTTACGACATCCGCGGACCGGTTCTGCGGCACGCCAAGCGCCTAGAGGAAGAAGGCCACCGCATTCTCAAGTTGAACATCGGCAACCCTGCACCCTTTGGATTCGAGGCGCCGGAAGAAATTCTGCAAGATGTCATTCTCAACCTGCCAACGGCCCAGGGCTACAGCGATTCGCGCGGTCTGTTCTCTGCACGTAAGGCAGTCATGCACTACACCCAGACCAAGAACATCGCCGGTGTCGGCATTGACGACATCTACTTGGGCAATGGTGTCTCCGAGCTGATTGTCATGTCCATGCAGGGCCTGCTCAACAACGGTGACGAGGTGCTGATTCCGGCACCCGACTACCCGCTGTGGACTGCCTCGGTCAGCCTGTCTGGCGGCAAGCCCGTGCATTACCTGTGCGATGAGCAGTCGGACTGGTACCCGGATATCGAAGACATCCGCAGCAAGATCACCCCCAATACCCGGGCCATGGTGGTCATCAACCCGAACAACCCGACCGGCGCCGTTTACCCGCGCGCAGTACTGGAACAACTGGCCCAGGTAGCCCGTGAGCACAACCTGATCCTGTTTGCCGACGAAATCTACGACAAGATTCTGTACGACGGTGCTGTGCACGAATCCCTTGCGGCGGTTGCGCCTGACGTGCTCTGCCTGACCTTCAACGGCCTGTCCAAGTCCTACCGTGTGGCTGGCTTCCGTTCCGGTTGGATGGTCATCAGCGGGCCAAAGCACCATGCCACCAGTTACCTTGAAGGCTTGGAAATCCTCGCCTCCATGCGCCTGTGTGCCAACGTGCCCTCGCAGCACGCGATCCAGACCGCGCTGGGCGGCTACCAGAGCATCAATGACCTGATCCTGCCAGGCGGCCGTCTGCTGGAGCAGCGCGATACCGCCTGGGAAATGCTCAACGATATCCCCGGCGTCAGCTGCACCAAGCCCAAGGGCGCGCTGTACCTGTTCCCGCGACTGGACCCCAAGGTTTACCCGATCCACAACGATGAGAAGATGGTCCTCGACCTGCTGCTGCAGGAGAAGATCCTGATCGTCCAGGGCACCGCCTTCAACTGGCCGTGGCCGGACCACTTCCGTATCGTCTCGCTGCCGCGCAAGGATGATCTGGAAATGGCCATCGGGCGTATCGCCAACTTCCTCAAGACTTACCGTCAGTAGTGATAGACGGCCGTGGCTGACCTGCATATTGAAGACTTTCACCAGGATGTTGCCCGCATCCTGGTGGCGCTGTACAACCGCTTCCCGCAGCCGGCCAGCCTGTTCGTGACCGACCTGATTGGCGAGCACGAACCTGACCCGTTCGGCGTACCAGCGCCGCGCCATAGCGCCTGTTTCAGCGCCATGCTGTGGCTAGCAGACGAAGGCTTTCTGCGCTACACCGACACCATCAGACAAGACGCCATCGATCAGGCCTGCCTGACCGAGCGCGCCTTCACCCTGCTCTCGGCACCCGATGCCGAACGCCTGCAACCCCATCTGCCAGCCAGTGTCGCCCGCCAGCAGGCCAGCCTTGCCCAGCGTTTGCGCGATGCGCTGCGCAGCGGCGCCAGCAGCGAGATATTTGACGCCGTACAGCAGTGCTTTCATCGCTGAAGCGCGGAACGGCCACAGGACACGTTTTGTCATAGAGTCGCCGTTGAAAGACGCCGGCTTTCGCCCAATATAGGCCTCAAGAGGCGGCCGCCCACCTGCAGGCCAGAGCCGCTCAAACGCCTGATTACCTCGATAGGAATACCCTGAAAATGATGCGAATTCTGTTGTTTCTGGCCACCAACATAGCGGTCATTCTGGTTGCCAGCGTCACCCTTAGTCTGCTGGGCGTGGGCAGTGTCCATGACGGCCAGGGCGGCATGAACCTGCAATCGCTGCTGATTTTCTGTGCGGTGTTCGGTTTTGCCGGCTCCTTTGTGTCGCTGTTTCTGTCCAAATGGATGGCCAAACGCAGCACCGGCGCCCGCGTGATCGAACAACCCCAAACTCAGCAGGAGCGCTGGCTGGTCAGCACCGTTGAAGAACTGGCCCGCACCGCCGGCATCGGCATGCCGGAGGTGGCTATCTTCCCTTCGCGCGCGCCCAACGCCTTTGCTACCGGCTGGAACAAGAACGCCTCGCTGGTTGCCGTGTCCGAAGGCATGCTACAGCGCTTCAGCCCGGCCGAGGTCAAGGCCGTGATGGCCCACGAGATTGGTCACGTTGCCAACGGCGACATGGTTACCCTGTCGCTGATCCAGGGGGTGGTAAACACCTTTGTGATGTTCTTTGCCCGCATTATCGGTAACTTTGTCGACCGTGCGGTGTTCAAGAACGAGGGCGAAGGCCCTGGCATCGGTTACTTCATCGCGACCATCTTTGCCGAGCTGGTGCTGGGTATTCTGGCGAGCATCATCGTCATGTGGTTCTCGCGCCAGCGTGAGTTCCGCGCCGACGCCGCCGGTGCACAATTGGCCGGTGCAGGCGCCATGATTGCCGCACTGGAACACTTGAAGGCCGAGCAAGGCATCCCGGTCGAGATGCCCGGTGAGATGACCGCGTTCGGCATCAACGGCGGCCTGAAAAATGGTCTGGCTGGCCTGCTGATGAGCCACCCGCCGCTGGATGAGCGCATCGCCGCCCTGCGCGCTGGCAACTATCGTTAAGCGGCTGAAAGCCAAGCGTAAAAACAAAACGGGATCAGGTGACAATCTGATCCCGTTTTGTTTGTGACCAAGAACAATGATCGCGCGGCCAGGTGCCCCGCTAATACGATGACAGCGGCGAGAGCTAGAGGCTTGTGCGGCCGTGCTTGCTGGCCATCCAGTCTGGCGCTGGGCCGCCCTGCCAGCCAGGTCTGCAGGTCAGGCTAAGAACGTCGTTCACCGTATAGCCACTGTTACCAGAGAATAACGCCAGCGCAATCTCCCGACGCAGACTGTTCAGCAACGGTTGATCAACCCCCAATAGCGCAACGCAGTTGGACGAGGCCTCGTGTCGGTACAGCGCAACGGCGTAAGCAGCAAAGCGGGTATCCAAACGCAGATCATGAATAGTCGCCAGCACTTGCCTGACGGTGAACTGGTCCTGCGGGCCATAGCGCTTGAGTAACGCCGGCCCCAGCTCGCCGAGGTAGCGGCGAAAGGCTCTGCGCAGACGCCTGCGTTGAAAGAAACCCAGCATGCTGCTACTTGTAGCCTGCTCGGTGCTGCACATGCAGCATGTAGCAATAGGTTACCCCCAATGCCAGTACCACAGCGCCCAGGGAAAACACTTCCAGGGCTTCGATTTTTTCAAAGTCCAGCACGATGATCTTGCGCGCTACCGCCATCAACGCGGTCGCGACCACCAGCTTGACCGGCAGTTCATAGCTGCTCAGGTAGATACGGATGTTGACGAAAATCTCGATCGCCACGAGCACAGCCAGAAAGGCCGCAAAGGTTTCAAAGATGTCGCTGATATTCAGCAGATACAGCGGCTCGGAGGTCAGCCGCTGATACAGCACATAGACCACGTCAGCGATGCCAAAAAAGATCACCAGGACCATAAGAATGGCCAACAGTTTGACCGCGAAACGGATGGCGAGGTGACTGGCCCGAATAATCGGATCCGGATCATCCAGCGGTAACTCGTCATGGGGTTCTTTTCTCACACTGCTGTCCTCTTATGCTCAGGGCTATCCATAATCAGCCATCTGCAAGACGCTGGGAAGCGCTGATTAGTCTCCCAGGGGCGACTTCCCAGCACCCGCAACCCCGCGGCCACTAGTCAAAGAAGGTGATCTCCCGCTGCACCTTGAAATACAGCTCGCGTTCGGTCAGCCCCCGCTCATCGATATCGGACTCGTAGTCGCTCACCAGCCGCACACCCCACATCAACTGCCAATGCCGGTGCGGCGAAAAGATCTGTGTGTATTCCAGCGTCTGACTGGTCTCGCGGCCCAGCTCGTCGCCGCGCCAGCGGTCCGTATCGCGCTTGGTCAAGTCGCGTAGCCAAAGCAAACGGTGGGTGATGCCATTGTCTGCGTGGTATAGCGCGGTCAACGAGGCAAAGCTTTCCTTATACAACTGCTCCCCATCGGTTTCAAAATGCCGCTGGGTCAGCTCTGCCATGAGATCTAGCCGGTCGCTGCTGTACTGCAGTCTGGGCTTGAGTTCACGCATGTTGCCCAGCACCAGGTTGTCAGGGTCGGCCACACTGCCCCAACGGCCATCAAGGTGCAGCGTCCAGGCAGGAAAAGGCGAGGTCTGAAAAAACCACTGCCAGTAGTGCTCATCAAAGCGCGGCGCGTTATCCCCCGCTGAGAGATCGCTCTGGTCGATACGGTTGACTGCGCGCTTGCGGTGCTGCCAACCAACCCTGGCGATAGTCTGGTAGCTGCCGCGAAACTCGCCCCAGATGCCGAACGTGGTCTCCAGCGGCTGGTTGTCGGAGTGAGAACGCATATGGCCGCCGATTAGGTAGGCACGTATACGCGACTGACTCTCGTCCTCCTTGTTGGCCTGAAAGTACCATTTGCGGCCATAAGCCAAGTTCAGGGCACGATAGTCGACCCGGCGAATAAACCCCAAATCAGCGCGAAAATCCGGCGATACGTCGTAAAAACGCGCCCAGTACAGCGAGTCCGGCCCATCGTGGTTATACCGCAGCTGCAGGTTATAACCACGCAGGGTGTCGTCAAAGTCGGCCCGCTGTACATAAGGCGTAGTGGCGCAGTCGCCCAGCTCGCAATCGTGCGCAGGCGGCAGCTCGGTACAGCCGGCGCTGTCACAGAGGTCCTCGGCAAAGCGCTGCGGATAGCGCGTGTCTGACACCAGGAGTTGGCCGCGCACCTTGTCATCCACGCCGAGATTGCCCGTGCCGTTAAGGCTGAGCACCGCGTTGTGATAATCCTCTGCCGTGCGCAGGGTGCCCAACATGCCGAGACTGCGCTTATCTGATTGGCGCTCGTAATTGAAGGCGAAAGACAGGCTGTTATCGACCAGGGTAACCACGTCCGAGCCGAGGTTGTCCGGCATGTAAACCCGGGTTTGTGAGTCCACCGCGCCCAGCAGGCCGCTGGTTGTCGTTGGCGTGCTCCAGACATGCGCCGCGCCGACATCCGGCTCCACGATAGTGCGGGTGTAAACCACTTCGTTGAGCGTGCGGAAATACTCCCTAGCGTCGACAAACAACTCTCGCTTCTCGGGTTCGTAAGGGTCAAAGGGGTTATTGATGCTGTCGCGGGCAATGTCGGACTCGACTTCCGCATAGTTGGGGTTGACCGTCATCAGCAAGCGCCGCTCAGCCGATATCTGATAGTCCAGGTACACCCCGGCGGCGTGCCGCTGCTGCTCGTCCACCTGCGCAAAGCGGCCGCCGATGTCGCGATCTTCATCAAGGTCGTAGACGTAATGCGGCGTCAGGCTAAGGCGCCGCGCGCTACCTGCCGGCAATTCGGCCAACGGCGCACCGTCGGGCAGCAACAGCTCGACAGCAGTGCCCAAGGTGCGCTAGATCTGACGGGGATAGTGCCGCTTGAGCATAACCAGCAGCCGCGCGGGTGCATGCGGGTCTTTCGGGTTCAGGTGCGCGCCCTGCCTGGGGATCGCCAGTTCAACACGGTATCCCTGGTCAGTGATCTGTGCGGCAGCTTGCCAGTCGGTGTCCCAGTCGTAGAGGTAGCGGTCCCCCACCGTGTCCTGCAGCACATCAGACTGACTACCATGTGGATTGACCCGAAACTCGTACTTGCGCAGCCCTTGCCCGGCCGGATCCAGCACCAGTGATACGTAGTCGTCACTTTTGAGGCCGTCGCGCTCACGCAACGCCGAACGTAGCGCGCTGATGTCCGGATCGTGAGCATCAAAAGCGGCGTAAAAATGGGTATCGGTCAGTGCGATGCGCACCCGAGTGGTTACCCCGGCAGCACGCAGGCGCACGGGGAACAACTCGTATTCAATGGCGATGTTGTCCAGCGGTTGCCAGAACGGCTCAGAAAGATCGCCGTCGATCAGCGGCGCGCCCGTGTTCAGCCGGGTCGTTAGCTGAGGAATATTCGGGGCTTGCAGCTGGGCATTATCAGCCGCCGCCGCATCAGCGGTTTCGCTGTTCTGATCGCCCAACACCTCCTGCCCCCAGGCCGGCCACCATTGCATCACCAGGCAGCCCAGCAGCAGCGTGCAGGCTATAGCCTTGCTCAAGGCAACATCCGTATTGGCATCGACAGCATAAGGCGTATCCGAGCTTGCTTACCTGCAGCAGCATAGCAAAGCCCGGAACGGGCAGCGGTTCTAGCGGCCTGGGCACAAGCCGCAAGGCACAGATTAGACAGGCGTCGCAGCGGTGCGACGCCCTTGTGCCTAATATCAGATCAGATGCAGGTGCTACCGCCGTCGACCGGCAGAGCGATGCCGGTGGTAAAGGCGGCGCCGTCGGAGCACAGGTACAGCACGGCGGCGGCAATTTCTTCGGCGCGGCCAACGCGGCCAACCGGATGCAGGGCAGCAGCGAACTCGGCCTTGCGCGGCTCAATGGCCACAGCGCGGCGGAACATCTCGGTATCGATTACCGCCGGGCACACCGCATTAACGCGGATACCCTGCTTGGCGTATTCCACCGCAGCAGAACGTGTCAGGCCGAGCACTGCGTGCTTGCTGGCAGCGTAGATACTCATCTTCGGCGCCGCGCCCAGCGCCGCAATGGAAGCAGTGTTGACAATGGAGCCGCCGCCGTTCTTTAGCATCAGCGGCAACTCATAGCGCATGCACTGCCACACACCCTTCACGTTGACGTCCATGATGCGGTCGAATACAGCTTCGTCGCCGTCAGCAAGTTTGCCCAGTTCGATCTCGATGCCCGCGTTGTTGAAGGCGCAATCCAGGCGGCCAAACTCGGCATCAATACGCTCAATCAGCGTTCTGACTTCGCCACCTTCGGCCACGTTGCAGGGAATAAACACCGCATCCCCGCCAGCCGCGCGGATACCTTCGGCAACCGCTTCACCGGCGTCAACATCGATATCAGAGAGAACCACCTGCGCACCGGCTGCCGCAAAGGCCTCGGCTGTTGCCTTGCCGATACCTGCCGCCGCGCCTGTCACCAGTGCTACCTTGCCGGAAAACTCGTTGCTCATGCGTCTACGCTCCTTCAGGGCCGCGCTCGCGCGGCGTTTTTTCAGGATAGTAGCGCCAGAGAAGTCACAACTCGACCAAGTTCAGGCTTGTTGTTCACGCATCATGTTATTCGCTGATGCTGTGCTCGCGCAGCCAGTCGATGACCGCCTGCTGCTCCCCTCGAAATACTACCCGCGCGTTCTTGTTTTCACGCTGATAGACATACATGGGGTCGTAATAATGCGTCAGCAAACCTTCAATCCAGCGCCGGTGCGCCTGCACATCACCCGTGCGCTGCTGAATATCCAGGGCCTCGCGCATCAGAGCATCAAGCTGCTGATGGCGCTCCCCGCCCAGACGCTTGTAGATACGCTGCAAACTGCCCAAAAGATAGTCGGCAAAGGCGTTGAAGCCGGCGTCGGCATCACTCGGATGCAACGCTGCGTACTCGGCCTGCATGTTGATGACGTAATCGCCAAGAATCCGTGTAACGCGGTTTTCAAAGCTGTCTTCCAGCCAGACCAGCGGCGCCTCCTGCATGACCTGATACAGGGTCAGGGGCACAGAGCAGCTGCCGACAATACGGCCTTCGTCCTCCAGCACCAAGCGCCTGGCGCCGGTGGCGCGGACCTTCAGCGCGGCAATGGCAAGCCGGTTCTCAAAGTCAATCTGCCCCGGCTGCGGGGTGGCATGGCGGCCGAAGCTGGAACCACGATGATGAGCGTGCCCTTCAAGATCCAGGCTGTTATCCAGCGCGCTGATCACCTCGGTCTTGCCGGTGCCGGTCATGCCCGCAACCAGCATGGGGCTGCACTCAAGCGCAGCGGCGTCCAGGGTGTCGATCAGAAAGCGCCGCATGGCCTTGTAACCACCGATTACCCGCGGGTACTGCACGCCCGCCTCGCTCAGCCACTGCTGCACTAATTGCGAGCGCAGCCCGCCACGGAAACAGTAAAGGTAGCCCTCGGGGGCGGCCTGCACGCGGGCCAGCCAGGCGTCGATGCGAGCAGCCTTGACCTTGCCGCGTACCAACTGATGTCCCAACTCTATAGCGGCAGCCTGTCCCTGCTGCTTGTACTGGGTGCCGACCTTCTGGCGCTCGCTGTCGTTCATCAATGGCAAATTGACCGCCTCGGGAAAGGCACCCTTGCCAAACTCAATTGGCGCGCGCACATCCATCAGCGGCACGTTCTGCAAAAACAGCTGACGAAAATCCTCTGTGTTGTCACGCATCAGAGCACCTCGACCCAAGGCCCGCCCTGGTGCTCGACCAGCTCGCCGATGCTGGCCAACGCCAGCCCCAGCTCGCGCGCCACCAGCAGAAAATCATCTACCGCCGATGGCTCGACTGCCACCAGCAGGCCGCCACTGGTTTGCGGATCGCACAACAGTTGTTTCTGCGCCTCGGTCAGCGCCCCGATCTTGTGACCGTAGCTGTCAAAGTTGCGCAGCGTGCCGCCCGGTACGCAGCCCTGTTCAAGGTAATAATCGACCGCTGGCAGGCGCGGCACCTCAGCGCTGTTCAGACGGGCCTGCAGGCCGGCCCCTTCAGCCATTTCAGTCAGATGGCCAAGCAGGCCAAAGCCGGTTACATCGGTCATCGCCTGCACACCATCCAAGGTGGCAAAACGCTGACCCGGTCGATTCAGCTGGCACATCAGATCGCGCGCCACACCCGCGTCCTCGGCCCGCAGTTTTTTCTGCTTCTCGGCGGTGGTGAGAATACCGATACCCAGCGGCTTGGTCAGAAACAGCTGCGCGCCGACGCGGGCGTGGTCGTTGCGTTTGAGCTGGCGCTTGAGCACATGACCGGTTACCGCCAGGCCAAAGATCGGCTCAGGGGCATCAATGGAGTGACCACCAGCCAGAGGCATGCCGGCTTCGGTGCAGACCTGACGAGCACCGGCCAGCACCTCGCCGGCCACGGCAGCGGGTAGCAGGTTGACCGGCCAACCCAAAATGGCAATGGCCATCAGCGGCGTACCGCCCATGGCGTAGATATCACTGATGGCGTTGGTGGCGGCGATACGGCCAAAGTCGAAAGGGTCATCGACAATCGGCATAAAGAAGTCGGTGGTACTGACAATGCCCTGCTCGGCGTCCAGCCCGAACACAGCGGCGTCATCGCGGCTGGCATTGCCTACCCAGAGCCGCTCGAACTCCGGGCCCGGCTGGCCGACCGAGAGCATCTCGTCCAGCACCCGCGGAGCGATCTTGCAGCCGCACCCGGCGCCGTGGCTGTATTCGGTCAAACGTATGGTCTGGGTCATGCTAGGCTCCGCCGCTGTCACATCGAAGGGCGGATTCTAGCAGACTGCTCAGGCCACAGGCTTTAAGAGCGCGGATCAATTCCGCACGCCGCCCGGCGCAGGGAATTGACCAGTGCTTGGCTAGTGCTGGCGCCGCTCGAACTGATCCAGGGTATCGCTGGCAACCATACGGCCGAGTTCGATCAGCTCAGGCGCGCGATAAAACTCGAAAAAGCGACACAACCGCTTGGGCACATTGAAGATCACGTCCGGCGGGTAACCGGCAATCTTGTATTGGGTCAACGAAGCCTGCATGGTCTCGAAGGACAAGTTGACCAGCTCCAACATGCTGGCCGGGCCTACCGGCGGCTCCACTTCCACCGGCGCGTTCTGGTCCTCCTCCCGTGAGTGCGGCTCATCGCCCTCCTCCGGGGTAAATGGCAGCGTTTGCTGACCGGCGTGCTCTTCCTCTTCTTCCGCTCGACGGCCCAGCCAGGAGGGCTTGAGCGCCGCCATCCACTGTTCCCACTGCTGACGGATCGGCGCAGGCCGCTCGATGACCGGCATCTGGTAGTGGTTGCTTTCAATCGAATTGAGGTTCACCGCCATGATCAGATCGCAGTGGGCCGATACCACCGGCACAATGGGCAGCGGATTGAGCAAACCGCCGTCGACCAGCACCCGATTACCCTGACGTACCGGAGAGAACAAGCTGGGGATCGCAGCCGACGCGCGCATGGCCTGGTGCAGGCAACCCGATTGAAACCACACCTCCTGCTGGTTGGTCAGGTCGGTAGCCACCGCCGTAAAGGGAATGGCAAGGTCATCGATATCTGTCTCGCCAAGCATCTCGCGGATGCGGCCAAACACCCGCTCGCCGCGGATCGCCCCCAGCGTGCCAAAGCCGATATCGAGCAGGCGAATCACATCCAGGTAATCAAGTCCGGACACCCAGTCACGGTAATCGGCCAGGCGACCAGCAGCGTGGATACCCCCCACGACCGCCCCCATCGAACAGCCAGCGATGCAGGCAATTTCATAGCCGCGCCGCTCAATTTCCTCGATCACGCCGATGTGCGCATAGCCCCGCGCGCCACCGCTACCCAATACCAATGCGACTCTTCGTGCCATCGTGCTGTTGCTCCTTCACAAACTCGCGTGTCCCGATTGACGTATACCACCGCGCTGCGCATGATGCCCGGACGTTTTTCCGCTGCACAAGGCCCATCGTGAACGCACGTCTGAATCGCCCGCTGAAAGTCTTCTTTTGCGCTGCCCTACTGCTCGCCCTTGCTGGCCTGTTGCTGGTGTGGATACTGCACACGGCCACGAGCCAACGCAGCGGCGAGTTAAAGCTTGAAGGCCTGAGTGGCCCGGTGTCAGTTTATTACGACGCCTGGGGCGTGCCGCACATCGACGCCCAGAGCGAGCACGATGCTTACCTGGCGCTGGGCTACGTGCACGCCCAGGACCGTTTATTTCAAATGGACCTGTTACGACGCATTGGCGGCGGACGGCTGTCGGAGCTGCTTGGCGTCGAGTCATTCGCCACCGACCGCTTCTTTCGCACCCTGGGCATCAGCCGCTATGCACGCCAATACGCCGAACGGCTGGAGCAGCAGGCCGACAGCCCGCACGCGCAGTTGATTCACGCCTACCAGGACGGCATCAACCAGTACATCGATCACGGCGGACGGCCGCTGGAGTACCGCCTGTTGATGACCAAGCCCGACTACTTCAGCGCAGAAGACATCGCCAACACCATGGGCTACATGGCCTACTCCTTTGCCGAGGCTTTCAAGACAGATGCCCTGGTGGATACCATTCGCGGCACCCTGAGCGAGCGCCACTACCGCGATCTGGTACCCAGCTGGCCCGACCAACTACCGCCGGTACGCTCCTCGGGCCAACCGTACATCGAGCTGTTGACCCCCATGCTGGAGCAAATCAGTCAGGTAGAACAGACCCTGCCGGTCGGCCAGTTCCTGGGCTCCAACGCCTGGGTGGTCAACGCCGAACGCAGCGCCAGCGGCGCCCCGCTACTCGCCAACGACCCGCACATCGGCTTTGCCGCCCCGGCGGTCTGGTACGAAGCGCATATCCGCACGCCCGACAACGAGGTCTACGGCCATTTCCTCGCTGGTATTCCCTTTCCGCTGCTGGGCCAGACTCGCCATCACGCCTGGGGCCTGACCATGCTGATGAACGATGACGTGGACTTCTACCGCGAGCGCGTCAACCCTGACGACCCAGAGCAGGTCTGGGCGGTGGACCGCTGGCAAAAGCTGCGCATACATGAAGAAGTGATCAAGATTCGCGGCCAGGAAGACCGCCTGATTCGCACCCGCAGCAGCCGCCACGGCCCGATCATCAACGACCTGCCAGGCAGCCTGGAGCGCGAGCCCGTCAGCCTGTTCTGGAGCTTTCTCGACCCCGAAAACGACTCGGCCAGCGCCTTCTACGGCTTTACCCGCGCCACCAGTCTGGAGGAGTTTCAGACTGCGGCGGCCTTGCACAGCGCACCGGGTCTGAACCTGATTTACGCCGACGTAGACGACAACATTGCCATGTGGGCCATCGGCAAGCTTAAGCGCTGGCCGCAAAGCAGCAACGGCTTCTCTCTGCTGAACGGCGGGTCGGGCCGTGATGACTTTCTCGGCTACCAACCCTTTGATACCAACCCGCGCATTATCAACCCGCGCGACGGCGTGATTTTTTCTACCAACAACCCCTACCCGGAAAACAATCCGCGTCGCAAGCTGCCCGGCTACTATGCGCCTACCGATCGAGCACAGCGCCTGCAAGAGCTGCTGAACCGCGAAGAACCCTTCGATCTGTCGGACTTCAAGGCCTTCCAGCTCGATGACCAGCGCCCGCTGGCCCTGAGCATGATCGCCGACGCCATGCCGCTACTGGACCCACAGCAACTCCCTGACCCGTTGCAGACTATCGGCAGCCAAGCGTTGGCACTGCTGGGGGCATGGGATGGTCACTACCACCGTGACAGTCAGGCGGCGAGCATTTTCCAGCGCTGGCAAGATGCCTTGTCCGAGGCGCTGTTTGCCGACGAGCTGGGGCCGCGCTACAGCTACTTCCGTAACACCTTCATGGCTGAAAAGACCTTGGCCAGCCTCTACTGGAAGCCCACGTCCCCCTGGTGGGACAACCGCGAGCACCCCAGTCTGGACGGGCGCCAGGCTGCCATCAGCCATGCCTGGCAGAACGCGCTGCAAGGCATGGTTACGGATTTGGGTAGCGACCCGCAGCAATGGCAGTGGTCACGTCTGGCAACCCTGCAGCACCAGCATGCGCTGGCCGAGCGCTTACCCTTTGGCGGGTATCTGAATAGCCAACCGGTGGTCGTGAACGGTGCGAACGAGACGCTGAACAACATGGCCTTTGACCGGGGCACCGGCTACTACCAGATCAAGGCAGGGCCATCCACCCGCCGTCTGATCGATCTGTCCGACCTGAACTCCAGCCTGGGCATCAACCCGCTCGGCCAAGCAGGCAACCCCCTTGATAGCCATGCGCGAGATCAGGCCGAGCTGTTCAACGAAGGCCGTTACCGGGCGCAGCTATTTGACTGGTTGTCGATCCGCGCCCTGCCCGACCATCTGGTACTGCAACCGGACTGAACCCCTTGGGAAGCACTGATTAATTCCGCATGCCCTGTGGCGTTCAGGCTGGGCCGCAGGGCGCGTGGAGTTGATCTGCTTCCCTTGCTCAGCGGATACGCTGCAGCAGCACGCCCTGCGCGGGCTCTGGCTCACCGAGCTGGAGTCTTGAAGAATTCACACCTGCGGCCTTCATATCGCTGGCCAGCTGCGGAGCTGCAGCACCGTCAAGCCGCACGCGCAACAGTGAATCCAGCCGCATCATGCGCACCAGCAGGCGCGTCCAATCGGCCCGCGCTACCGCATCGTCCAGTGCTGGCAGGGCCAGACTGTCCTCACTGCGCAACACCTTCAGCAAGGTTGAGGGGGTCGGGTACAACGTCTGCTCGACCGGCTGATCGGGCGTAAGCTGGCTCATGTTGAGATAACTGCGACGGTTGCCGCGGGTAATGCTGTAGAGCGTCACAAAGCGCTGCGGCTCAGCATCCAGGCGCAGCGCCAGATAGCGCTGGTCATCGTCCGGACCATAGAGTCGCGCGTTATGCAGCACCTGGTTGGCCCACAGGCTACTGCTGCCACACTCACGCCCGTCACAGGCGTACAACAGGGTATGTGGCTGTTCCAGCAACTGAGCCAACACATGGCTGAAGGCTGCCTCGGGCGCGTAGCCGTCGGTAACCTCCCAGCTGACCGAGGCCAACTCGCCACTGGCGCGCACCTCTCGCTCGGCGCGCAGCTGATTGTTGATGCGACGAATACTGCCGATAACCACGGGTTGATCGGCCTGCGCCTGCAGACGCTGGTCAACCAGACGTGAATGGGTGAAAGGTTCGACAACCAGTGTCGACACGGCGTCTTCAGCCAACAGCGGGCCGGACGACAGCAGCCCGGCGAGCAGCAGCGACGCGCTTCGTATTATTAACCCCATGCATCTCCTCAGCGCCCGCCTGCGGGCATCGTTGTGTGGGCGCTGGCGCGCCGCACTTATACCCCGAGGATAGCGCGACTGGGCCGATGGGTCAGCTCAGGCTTGTGTAGAAGTCTTTCAGGATGTCAGCAACGCTGGCCGCCTGCTCCTCCAGATGCAAATGGTGCCCGCCATCAACGCGATGAATCTGCAGGTGGCTGAACGCATCGATACGCGCCAGCACCTCCGGGTGCTTGTGCATCACACCCTGGTTGGCCAGTACCAGGCAGGTCGGCGCGCTGATGTTCTCGATAAAGGACGTGGCGTGGCGCTGAGTCAGGCGCAACGGCGAAGGCAGCATCAACTGGGGATCAGTGCGCCAGGTCCAGCCGCCGTCATGCGGCATCAGCCCGCGTTCGACCAAGCGGCCGGCAGCCTCGCGACTGATGGGTGTGGTGCCGCCCAGCACCCGCGCCGATATCGCCTTGTCGGCACTGTCATAAACCGGTTTACGTTTATTGCCTAACTGCAGGCTGGAGTTGAAAAACCGCGCCATCTGTCTTGGCGCATCGTCCGCTTCGGAGGTAAAGGGCATCAGCCCATCGATCATGGCCGCACCGATGATGCGCTCTGGCAGGCTGCCCGCCAGGATGCCACTGATGATGGCGCCCATGGAGTGCCCAAGCAACGCAAAACGCTTCCACCCCAGGTCTTCGGCTACCTGCAACACGGTAGCGGCTTGCTGCCAGAGGCTGTAGCCACCCGCCGGCAGATGCCCCGACAGGCCGTGGCCGGGCAGGTCCAGGGCGACCAGATAGACCCCATCCAGCGCGGGGGCAATCAGATCGAAGGTGGCAGCATTATCCAGCCAACCATGCATGCCGATGACCGGCAACCCGCCCGGCTCACCCCAGGCCTTGCCGGCAACCTCGATCCCGGACAGGGTAAAACGCACTTCATGGCTTGAGAGGGTCATGCAGCCTCCGACAGACGGTAGATAACGGAATGCTGCAGGAATCTACTGGGCACACAGCACGCTAGCAAGCGCGAGCGGTGCTGTGAATACAGACCCATAGATGGCTGATTCGGCCTGCATCAAGGGTTTTTGAGCGGCACTATGGCCATGGTCAGACGCGCGATGCAGGTAATATTGCCCTGCTCGTCCGTCAGCCGGATGTCCCACACATGCGTCGTGCGGCCCACGTGCACCGCCGTTGCCAGAGCGCTCACACGGCCAGAACGCACCGCACGCAAGTGGTTGGCATTGACATCCAGCCCTACGCAGTAATACGCACTGGTATCGATACAGGCATAGGACGCCATGCTGCCGACAGTTTCGGCCAACACCACCGACGCGCCGCCGTGCAGGATACCGTAGGGTTGATGCGTACGCTGATCGACCGGCATGCTGGCACGCATCCAGTCGTCGCCGGCCTCCTCGATGCGAATATCGAGCAGCGTGTTGATATGCGGACCAGGCGCATTCAGGCGCTCGATATCCAAGGGTTGATGCCAGATACTCATGTACTGCTCTCCTCGCTGTCACTGTGCCAGAGCACGCTCTGCCCGCTGACCAGCCAGTAATGAAAGCGATCGTGATAGGTCGCCTCCACCACATTGCGCCGCAGCTTGAGCGTTGGCGTGCGAAAACCGCCGGCAATGTCCCAAGCCTGCTCTACCACCACCAGACAACCCAGTCGCTCGGTGCTGGGCAGCGCCAGATTGACGGCCTCCAGCGCAGCCTGTAGCTGCCGCTGCGCCGCCAGTTTATCCAGCGCCTGCGAGCTCAGCCGAACCAGTGCCAGCGGCTGCGGCAGGTCCTGGCCAACCACGCAGGCCTCCTCGATCAAGGCATCGTCCATCAGTTGCTGCTCAATCGGCGCCGGGACAACATAGCGCCCGCGCGAGGTCTTGAAGATATCCTTGACGCGACCGGTGAGCCGTAAAAAGCCCTCCTGATCGATTTCGCCCACATCGCCTGTGTGCAGAAAACCAGCCTCATCCAGCACTTCCGCCGTGCGCGCCGGGTCTTTGTGATAGCCCATCATCAGCGCTTTGCTGCGCACCAGTATCTGACCCTGCTCATCGAGCCGACACTCCACGCCCGGATTCGGCAAACCGATGTAACCCGGTCGCGGACGGCTGGGACGCCCCAGGTGCGAGTAGCCGCAGTTTTCGGTCATGCCGTACGCCTCAACCACCTGCAGGCCCAGCCCGGCAAACCAGTCTTGCAAGGCTGGCTTGAGGCGCGCCGCGCCGCTGACCGCATAACGCACCTGGTCCAGCCCCAGATACGCCAACACCCGGCGTCCCTGATGCGGCCCAAGCAGAGGCAGACGCAAACGCAGCGCTAGCCAGCGTGGCGACCAGCGCTGCTGGCTGGCATCCATGCAGTCTTGCCAGATACGTGGCGCAGCGAAGAACAGCGTTGGCCTGGCACGGCGTGTGTCGCGCAAGAACGTAGCGGCACGCTCGACGAAATGCACCTGCTGCCCACCCAGCAAGGAGGTCATCTCAACAAACTGTCGTTCGCCAATGTGGCTCAGAGACTGGTAACACAGCATGCGGTCATCGACCGAGATGGTGAACAGACGAAGGAAGTTGGTGGCCGCCAGAAACATGCTGGAGAAACTCAACATCACACCCTTGGGCACGCCGGTTGTGCCAGAGGTGTAAATGATAGTGGCCAGCTGGTCGGCGCTTGGCATTATCGGCTCGGCGGGCGCCTGCTGCTGCAGCTGACTCCAGGACACCAGGCCCGGCTCCTCCGGCCCTTGCGGCAGTGCCAGTCGATGGACCTCGGCCGGCAGCCCCAGGCGCTGGGCGGACCAGCCTTCCAAATGTCCGATAAAGATAGCCTGCAACTCGGCGTGGCGCGCCACCTGGGCAATGGCATCGGCCGGGAGATTGGGGTGAAGCGGCGCCGACACGTGTCCGGCCATCCAGATTGCCAGATCAGCGATTATCCAATGCGCGCAGTTACGTGCCAGCAGCCCAATGCAGCTACCCGGCGGCAACTGCAGGCCGACAAGGTAGGCCGCCGCTCGGCGCGCCTGATCGCCCACCTCAGCCCAACTGAACGCCTGTACACTGCCGTCCGGCAGCGGTTGAATAAGATAGGTACTGCTCGGGCGCAGGGTCTCTTGTCGTAAAAAGGCCTCTAACGCCGTCGCAGGCTGCCTTGCCAATGCACCCATGCTTTGCTCCGCCGAATCATTATTATTGTGGCGGCGGCCACTTGGAGCGCGACCAACCGCTGGAATCTGCGCTCACACTATCCCAGCAGACAGACGCCGACAAGGCCGTAGCAGAGCGAAGCAAGCGCTGCTGATCAGTCAGCCAGCTGCGCCGGGCTTTGCAGAAGCTGAAGCTGGCCAAGGCCAGCTGCCACAAAATCGGTGTCGACGCAGGCCAGCCCCGCCGTTGGCATAGGCAAGTGCGCCCGTCGATGCCCTTCGCACAGCAGGCTCAGCACTTGGCTAACCAATGGTTGATGGCTGACCAGCAGCACATTTTGCTCGCCTCGCTCGGCCAGGTAACCCAGCACCTCAGCGGGGTCATCGTCCGGCGTCAGCCAGGGGGCGATCGACACCCCGCGGACAAAACCAAGCTCACCTGCCACCAGAGCTGCTGTCTGCTGAGCGCGGAGGTAGGGGCTGGCCAGGATGGTGTCCAAGGGTTGGCCTGCCAGCAGCCGACACATGCTGCGCACCTCTTGCTCGCCCGCCGCTGTCAGCGGGCGCTCAGGGTCGGTTGGCGCCTGCGCCGCTGCCTGACCGTGGCGCAAGACCCAGACTCTCACGGCTGCCCCCGGTCCTGCGGCTGCGTGGTCCACTGTGCGTTACCGTCCGGCCAGTCACTGAAGGGCCAGGGCTTTTGCTCGCTCGCACCAGTCAAGTAACGACCACTCTGCCAGACAAACTGCGACAAGCTACTACCCCAGCGCGCGCAGTCAGCATCGGGCTCGCCGCTGAACAGGCGGTAGGCAATCTGGATCAGTGTCAGCACCGCCAGAGCGACCTCAGCTACCTGCCAGGCCAGCGCAAAAAACACCACGTACACCAGACGCAACCAGAAATCAGCCGAGCACAGATTGTTCAAAAACGTATTCACAGACTCTCCTCAGAGCTTGGCCGGCGCTGCAGACATGAAGGCAGCGAACTCGACATCGTTTTTCTGCTCAGCCGACATCAGCCGAGCAATCACCGCCGGTAGCGGCTTTTGTTCAAACACAATGGCGTACAGGCCATCAACCAGCGGCATGTACACGCCTTCCTCAGCGGCCTTTTGCTTGAGCACCTTGAGGGTATTCACGCCCTCGGCCACCTGGCCGAGCCGCGCCACGCTCTGCTCCAGCGTCTCGCCCATGCCGAGCGCATGGCCCACCTGAAAGTTGCGCGACTGCGGCGACACGCAGGTGACGATCAGGTCACCAACGCCGGCCAGCCCCAGGAAGGTCAACGGATTGGCCCCCATATGCACCGCAAAGCGGGTCATCTCCGCGAGCGCGCGGGTGATCAGCATCGCCTTGGTGTTTTCGCCCATACCAAGCGCTGCCGCCATCCCGGAGATAATCGCGTAGACGTTCTTCAGCGCACCACCCAGCTCCACGCCATAGCGGTCCTGGCTGGCGTAAACACGCAGATTGGCGCAACCGAGCACCGCCTGCACATCGCGACACAGCTGCTCGTCCTCGCTGGCCACCACGGTAGCGGTTAGCTCGCCGGCTGCGATCTCCTTGGCCAGGTTGGGGCCAGACAGCACCGCGACATGGGCCGCAGGCGCCTCCTGCTCGACTATCTGGCTCATCATCAAAAAGCCCGGCTGCTCGATCCCCTTGGTGGTACTCACAACCTGCTTGCCGGCCAATTGGGATCCGATCTGTTGCAACACCGTACGGAAAGCGCCGGACGGGATGGCCAGAAACACCAGCTCGGCGGCCGCCAGGGCCGCATTGATGTCGGTCGTGACCGAGAGGCGCTCATCCAGCGCGACCCCCGGCAGGTAGCGCGGATTCTCGTGCTGTTCGCTGATCTGCCGAGCCACATCGGGGTCACGCAGCCACAGGGTTACCGGCACGCCCTCGCGGGCCATAAGGTTGGCCAGCGTAGTACCAAAGCTCCCCCCACCCAACACACAGACAGACGCTTTGCGATCGGTCATGCAACATCCTTAGACAATGAATCTGGCGCCAGTATAAGCCCAGCGCGGCGCTGATCAATGCTACCCCCCTAGTTAGATGCACCCGAGCGCAAAAATGCACGGCAATTTGCCGCTGGAAAAACCTGTCGCACTGGTTAAGATGGGCGCACTCCTATAAAGAACCAAAGTGCCACCACTATGTCTGCGCCGCGCCACATCCTCGCTTTCGCCCTGCTGGGCTCCAGCCTGCCGTTGCAGGCTCAGTCATTGGGCGACGACCCGCTACTTGGCGAACTGAAGTTACCCACCGTCCTGAGCGCAACCCGCCTGAAACAGAGTCCGGCCGAAGTGCCAGGCAGCATGACGGTACTGGACCGTCAGTTGATTCGAGCTTCCGGAGCGCGAGACGTACCCGAGCTGATGCGCCTGGTGCCTGGCATGATGGTGGGCTACCGCTCCGGCAACCAGATGAACGTCAACCTGCACGGGACCAATATCAGCGAAGCTCGGCGCATGCAGGTACTGGTTGACGGACGCTCCGTCTACAGGCCTGGCTTTGCCACGGTCGAGTGGTCTGCCATCCCCCTGGCCATAGAAGACATCGAACGAATCGAGGTGTTTCGCGGCCCCAACACTGCGGCCTACGGCGCCAACGCTCTGATGGGCGTGATCAATATCATCTCGCGCCACCCTCGCGATTACGCTGGCACGACGCTGAAGTACACTCAGGGCGACCGAGGCGTCAGCGACTGGTACGGCAACCAGCATTTCCGGCTGGCACAGAGCGACTGGCGTCTGAGCCTCTCCGGGGTGGCCGACGATGGCTTCGACCTGCTGGAACCTGGTGTCGAGTACCGCGATAGTCGGCAATTGGAACGCTTCAATCTAAGCGGCGCTTTCAACATAACGCACCAGCAGACCCTGGAGCTGCAACTCGCTGCCAGTCACTCAAAGCAGCAGTATTATTACGACTATGAGCCTTACCTCAAGGCGCTACGGCCGAGCCGCGACACGCTGGGCGCCTACGATTACGCCATCGCCGAACACAACCCCGATTCGGACAGCCAGATAAGCGACTACTCGCTGCAGGGACTGTGGAAAAACGACATTAATCCCGACCATAGTGTGCAGATCCTCGCCTATGCCCAGCAGATGAACCGCGAGCAGGCCTGGCGTGCCTGTGACAGCCCCATTGTGTTCATTGATGAGCTCAAGCAGTTGTACGACCTGAACCCCACCGCAGCTCGCCGGGTGAGTAAGTTCCTAGAATACGCTGACGCAGCCTACGATATGCGCACTGCCATGCAGATCAGTCTCGGTAGCGAATATACCGCTCAACTCGGAGCCCTGGGCGAAGCCATCAAGCAAGCGCGCAACGGTTACCGAAACAGTGAGCCAGTGTGCTGGGACATCGACCACAACATGGAAGAAAACCGCATACACCTCGAAGTTCAGGACACTCTGCGGGTTAATGACCAGCTACGTTTGATGAGTGGTTTGAGCTACCGCTACGACCGCGCCACTTCGGAAACTTTTTTTGGTGGCACCGTGGAGAACCACATCGTCCAAGGCTTCGGCAACCTGGAGTACCGGCCGCACGCCCGCTGGCTGTTTCAATTGGGCGGCATGCTGGAAGACGACCGTCTGATCGGCACTTCGTTCTCACCACGTATTGCCGGGCACTTTTTCATAGCCCCGTTGCACAGCCTGCGTGCAGTCTACTCCGAGGCGGTACGCTCCCCCGACATGTATGAAAATAACGCCTATTGGAGTTACCCGATCAAGAACGCCAGTGGCCCCGTACCAGCCAACCCCGAGTACTACGCAACCGGCATCGGACCTGGCGACCTGGAGCAGGAACGGATGCGCGCCGTCGAGCTGGGGTACCACGGTAACTTCAGCCGTCAGGGTGTATCGCTGGATGTACGTTTTTTCCAGGAACGCATCGATAACATGAACAGCGAGCCGCTGAAAATCACCGACTTCTACCCCAACAACAACTCGCGCGTGGAATTTCGGGGTGGCGAGGCCGAGGTCGACTGGCGCCTGGGGTACGCGGATCGCCTTCGCCTGACCTATGCTCATATTGTTTATGACGCAAGTAGCAAGCTGGATGAACGACTTACCCCACGGCATTCTGGCAGCGCAGGCTGGATTCACGAATGGCCCGCCGGCTTCACCAGCAGCCTGTTCTACTATGGCGCAGACGAGCTGAACGAGCGCCGTTTCGAGCGCGCCGATCTGCGGCTCGAAAAGCGCTTCGAACTGTCAGCCAGTTCAGCCCTGAGTCTGGCGCTGACCTGGCAAGAACGTTTGGATGATGAGGCACTGACTTGGGATGAGAACCTGTACGACAGCCAGAGCCAGTACTACCTGAGTGCCGAACTATCGTTTTGAGGCAGATGCGCAAACCACTGTTACAGGGAACACGGACAAGGAATGTCTTACCTCTATCTGATTGACCGCAGGCGCCACGGCCAATGAACGCACTGCGTGTAGCGCTCATTACCTTGCTGCTGGCTCTTTGCCTGCCTGTCCAGGCTGCGCAAACACTTGTGGTACTGCCCGGACACAGCGGCCTGACCGATGCATTCATTGCCGAGTTGCAAACAGCACTGGGGCGCTCCGTAGAGGTTGCGACCAGCGATGACTCTGATCTGCCTGCCCAGCCCTCATATCGCCAGATCATCACCATGGGACAGAAAGCGCTCAACTGGCGTTTACGCCAAAGCGCTCAAATCCGTACTTTTGCAACCTACCTGACAGGCGAGTACTGGCATCCGCGCAGCCAAGATGCTCCGCCTTGGCTGCATGTGCTTTACGCAAACCCCAAACCGGCCCGACAGCTGCAATTAAGCCGAACGCTGATGCCGCGCCTGGATCGCGCAGGAATGCTGCTGACCCCCGCCACCGCTTGGCAGCGCACCGGCTGGCTTAGGGCTGCGGAGCGGCTGAACATCGAGTTAATCGTTGCCGAGCTGGATAAACCTGATGAGCTGTCACGGCAATTGTTGGGCCTGATTGGCCAAAGTGATCTCCTGATTGGTACCGATGACAGCAACATCTACAACGCGGACAACCTGAAAACAATTCTGCTGACCAGTTACTCGCGCAACAAGGTGTTGATTGGCCCCAGCGCGCCCTTTATCGATGCGGGCAGCCTCAGCACTACCTACAGCAGCCCCGAGGATATGGCGCGCAGCGTCGCTTATCTGATTGAACAGGGCGCGCCCCCCAATGCAGCGTCCTACCCCCGCTACTTTTCCGTGCTGAGCAACACCCAGGTGGCTCGTTCCCTGGGTATTCCGTTGCCGGACGATGCCACCCTCGCCCGCCGCCTGGCCGAGCTGGAGCAAGAACCATGAATTTTCTGCGACGCGGCACCATCTATAGCCGCCTGATACTGATCGCTACCTTGCCGGCGCTGCTGATGGGCGTCGTGGGGTTCACCTTCTTCACCACCGCTCGCCTGGACGACGTCAATCGCGAGCTGCAGGTAACCGGCCAACTGATCGCGGAGCAGTTAGCGCCCGCCGCCGAGTACGGTGTGATCAGCGGCAATCTGCGCACCCTCGAGAGCTTGGTCAAAGGTGCCCTCAACGTACCACATGTACGCTATGTCAAAGTCTACGACCGCACCGGCCGGCCGCTGCTGCATCTTGGTCGCGCCGCCGAGGCCGATCACGACGGACTGCAGGTGTTTGTCGCCGATATCCTGCGCGAGCGCATCGCGCTGCAAAACGACCTCTTCCTGCTCGACAGCCCGCCCCAGCCTGGCAGCGAGCAGCAGCGCTATCTTGGCCAGGTGCACGTTGGCCTAAGCAACAGCGCGTTCATCAAGCGTCAACACAGTATGCTGCTGAAAACCCTGGGGCTCGCCGCCCTGGTGCTGATTGCCACGCTCTTTCTCGCGCTGCGTCTGGCCAAGGCGCTGGCCGACCCCATGGTGCGCATGGGGCAAACTGTCTCCCAGCTGCAGCAGGGCAAGCTCGACACCCGCCTTAACGTCGATGATGAGCACGAAATAGGTCAGTTGATGCGCAACATCAACAGTCTGGCCGAAACACTTGAGCACGCGGAGAATCAGCAACAGCGTGCCATGCAGGAGCTGATCAGCGCCCGCGAGGATGCCGAGGCTGCCAACCGCGCCAAGTCGGAATTTCTTGCCATGATGAGTCACGAGCTGCGCACCCCGATGAACGGCGTGCTAGGCATGCTTCAATTGCTTGAGACCACAGAGCTGAACAGCGAGCAAAGCGAGTACGTGCACATTGCCGGAGAGTCCACCGACCACCTGCTCAAGGTTATTAACGACATACTCGACTTCTCGCGTATTGAGCGCGGCGCTCTGGAACTTGAGCACATCCCCTTCAATCTGCCCCAGCTGATCCAGTCATCGGTCAGCGTGTTTGAGCACACAGCGCGACAAAAGAAGCTGCAGTTGATCACACGACTGAACGGCAGCGACGCCCAAAGCGAAGTAGTGGGCGACCCCACGCGCATTCGCCAGATCCTGGTCAACCTGGTCGGCAATGCCATGAAATTCACCGAGCAGGGCTACATTGCCGTGCACGCCAGCTGGCAATTAACCGGTACCGACAGTCTCTGGCTGCGTTGCGCGGTATCCGACACCGGTATCGGCATTGCTCCCGAGCGCCTGGAGCGCATGTTCGACGCTTTCCAGCAGGCCGATAGCAGCACCTCGCGCCGCTTTGGCGGTACGGGACTGGGACTGTCTATCGCACGCACCTTCGCGGAGAAGATGGGCGGCGAGCTGGTCGCCGAGAGTCACGAGGGCCAAGGGTCTGTGTTTACCTTCGAAATACCCCTGACCCTCCGCGAGCATCCGCTCGGAGAGCCAAGATCACGGACGCTGCCCAGTGGCCAACGCAGCAACCTGCCGGTGCTACTGGTGGAAGATAACCCGGTCAATCAGATGGTGATCGAGGGTATGCTCAACACCGCCGACATCAGCGTCACCGTGGTTGCCAGCGGCGAAGAGGCGCTGCGCCAGCTGACGTCTTCACCCAGACGCTATGCCGCCGCACTGATGGACATCCAACTGCCTGACATTGACGGTATGGAGGTTTGTCGCCGCTATCACGCACATTGTGCAGAGCACAACCAGCCCCCCATCCCCTGCATTGCACTGACCGCCAGCGCCTTCGAATTAGATCGCCGTGACAGCGCCGCAGCAGGCATGCAAGACTTCCTCAGCAAGCCGGTAACCAGGCAGGCCTTACTGCAGGCGTTGGAACCATGGTTGCATCAGTCCAACCATTGATGGCGCTGATCGTGCACCATTCCACCGGCGGCCAAGGCCTCTGCAACGCTGGATTCAGAGGCAGCAAATAGCGACACTGGGGCAAACTTGGCTGTCTCATCTGTAGACGATCAGCCGTTACGCCAACAACAACTCCAGTCGAGCGCCTCACGCATGTCCATAGTTACCCTCGAATCGCCCTATACCACGTTGCCCGCCCTGATCGCCGCCCACGCGCAGGAAAGTGCCGACCATCCCGCGCTGATCGAGGGCGACCAGCGCATGACCTACCGTGAGCTGAGCGCCGAGGCCGACCGCGTTGCGGCCGCACTGCAGCGTGACGGGCTGCAGGCCAGTGACGCTATCGCCATCTGTGCCGCCAACTCGATCAACTACGCCGTGCTTTTCGTCGGCGCCCTGCGTGCTGGCGTCACTGTCGCTCCGCTCGCTCCCTCCTCTACCCCCGAGAGCCTGCTCGGCATGCTGGCCGACTCGGCTGCCAAGCTGTTTTTTGCCGACGTCAGCACCCTGAACGCCATCGACGCCATTCGTGAGCGCCTGGGCATGCCGCTGCTGAGCCTGGACAACAGCGGTGCCGAGCGCCACTACAATGATTGGCTGGCAGCAGACGGCGCCAAACCGAGCCCGGTCGACATCACCCCGGAAATGACCTTCAACGTCATCTACTCCTCGGGCACCACCGGCGAGCCGAAAGGTATCGTGCAGTCCCACGGCATGCGCTGGTCGCACATTCAGCGCGGCCTGACCATGGGCTATGGCCCGGACTGCCGCACCCTGATGTCGACCCCGCTCTACTCCAACACCACGCTGGTCTCCTTCCTGCCGACCATCGGCCTGGGCGGCACCGTCGTCATCATGGCCAAGTTTGACGCCGAGCGTTACCTGAAGCTGGCAGAGGCCAACCGCATTACCCACAGCATGCTGGTCCCGGTGCAATACCAACGCATCATGGCACGGCCGGACTTCGACAGTTACGACCTCAGCAGCTACATCATGAAGTTCAGTACCAGCGCGCCCTTCCACGCCGAGCTGAAAGCCGATGTACTCAAACGCTGGCCCGGCGGCCTGGTCGAGTTCTACGGCATGACCGAAGGCGGCGGCTCCTGCGCCCTGGCAGCGCACACCTACCCCGACAAACTGCATACCGTGGGTCTACCGATGGAAGGCCACGATATGCGCGTGATTGACGAGGATGGCGTTGAGCTGCCGCGCGGCGAGATTGGTGAAGTCGTCGGCCATTCGCCCGCAATGATGGCCGGCTACCTGAACAAGCCGCAAAAAACCGCCGAGGCGGAGTGGTACGACAGCACCGGCAAGCGCTTTATCCGTACCGGCGACGTCGGCCGTTTTGACGAGGAAGGCTTCCTCACCCTGATGGACCGTCGCAAGGATATGATCATCAGCGGCGGCTTCAACATTTACCCCAGTGACCTGGAAGCCGAGCTGCGCAAGCACCCCGACCTGCAGGACGTAACCGTTGTGGGCGTGGCTTCCACTAGCTGGGGCGAAACCCCGGTCGCCTACATCGTGCCCTTTGCAGGCCGCACGGTAGAGGCCGAGCAAGTAAAGGCCTGGTTCAATGAGCGCGTTGGCAAGACGCAGCGCCTGACCCGCGTCATCATCACCGACGAGCTGCCACGCAGCGCCATCGGCAAGGTGCTCAAGCGCGAACTGCGTGACCAGTTCCTGGCCGAGTTCGGCGTGCTGGCCTGATCCTTCCTGCTCTCCCGCGGGCGAGTCAGGACACAGAAACTTTGTCCTGACTCGCCTTCGCGGGTATCCTCAACGCCTCATCACACGCAAAACGTGGATGTTGTGACTTTCTCGGCAGGCACTGAGTCTGAGCTTACGCGAACAAAAAACGCTCAGCAGCCAACCGAAAGCGCAGTGCAGGCAGGCGTACAGAGTGCACAAGCTTGACTCAGGTCATGCAGATGACACAGTCAACGCCCTCCAGCTGATTTATCATGACTGGCCGCGCGCCCTTTCGGATGCTTGCTGACACAGAACAAGCCGAATCAATAGTGCCCCGAGGACGGGGACGAGCAGGAGCCTCTATGACACGACAGAATGCGTACACCCGGGAAGAGCTGCTGAAATGCAGCCGTGGCGAAATGTTTGGCCCCGGAAACGCACAACTTCCAGCCCCCAACATGCTGATGATCGACCGTATCACCCACATCAGCGAGACCGGCGGTAAATACGGCAAGGGCGAGATCGTCGCCGAGCTGGATATCACCCCCGACCTGTGGTTCTTTGCATGCCACTTCGAAGGCGACCCCGTCATGCCGGGTTGCCTGGGTCTGGACGCCATGTGGCAGCTGGTTGGCTTCCACCTCGGCTGGCTGGGCTTCCAGGGTCGCGGCCGCGCACTGGGCTCCGGCGAGGTCAAGTTCTTCGGTCAGGTGCTGCCGACCGCCAAGAAGGTGACCTATACCATTCATATCAAGCGCACCATGAACCGCGCCCTGACCCTCGGCATCGCCGATGGCAGCGTGGCCGTCGATGGTCGCGAGATCTACAGCGCCGAAGGTCTGCGCGTAGGTCTGTTCACTTCTACCGATAGTTTCTGAGGATCATCACTATGCGTCGCGTCGTGATTACCGGCATGGGCATTGTTTCCTGCCTGGGCCAGGATCTGGACTCCGTAGCCGCCAGCCTGAAAGCTGGCAAACCCGGCATCCGTTTCAATCCCTCGTACGCCGAAATGGGTCTGCGCAGTCAGGTATCCGGTTCGGTCGATATTGACCTGGACGCCGCCATTGATCGCAAGATCAAGCGCTTTATGGGCGATGCCGCTGCCTACGCCTACCTGTCCATGCAGCAGGCCATTGCCGACGCCGGCCTCGGCGAAGAGCTGGTCAGCAATGTGCGTACTGGCCTGGTGGCCGGTAGCGGTGGTGCCTCCACCCTGAACCAGATGGAAGCCATCGACATCCTGCGCGAAAAGGGCGTCAAGAAGATCGGGCCATACCGCGTACCGCGCACCATGGGCAGCACCGTCTCGGCCTGTCTGGCCACCCCGTTCAAGATCAAGGGCGTCAACTACTCGATCTCCTCAGCCTGTGCGACCAGTGCGCACTGCATCGGTCACGCGGCCGAGCTGATCCAGCTGGGTAAGCAGGACATCGTGTTTGCCGGTGGCGGTGAAGAGGAACACTGGTCCCAGACCATGCTGTTCGACGCCATGGGCGCGCTCTCCACCCAGTACAACGAGACGCCAGAAAAGGCCTCTCGCGCCTACGATGCCAACCGCGACGGCTTTGTTATCGCCGGCGGCGGCGGCATGGTGGTCGTTGAGGAGCTGGAGCACGCCCTAGCCCGTGGCGCGAAGATTTACGCCGAAGTGGTGGGCTATGGTGCTACCTCCGACGGCTACGACATGGTCGCTCCCAGCGGCGAAGGCGCGATACGCTGCATGCAGCAGGCGCTGGCCACCGTAGACGGTGCCGTTGAGTACCTCAACACCCACGGCACGTCCACCCCGGTGGGCGACGTGGCGGAGCTCAAGGCCATTCGTGAAGTCTTTGGCGACAAAGCGCCAAAGATCAGCTCGACCAAGAGCCTGTCTGGCCACTCGCTGGGCGCCGCCGGTGTACAGGAAGCCATCTATTGCCTGCTGATGCTGCGCGACAACTTTCTGGTGGCTTCGGCCAACATCGACGAGCTGGACGAGAACGCCGGCGATCTGCCGATCCTGCGCGAGCGTCTGGACCAGGCGGTTGATCTCATCATGTCCAACAGCTTCGGTTTTGGTGGCACCAACGCCACCCTGATCCTCAAGCGCTGGGCTGCCTGAACCATCAGGCTGAGCCAACAAGGCCGCGACACCTGTCGCGGCCTTGTTGTTTCTGCCCTCTTTTGACGCGCGACGCACCAACGCGGCGCTCGATTACGCTCCCTGTGTCCCCTACTCCCACTGATTACCCCGCTTGCCTGGTGGCCTGGTAATTGCTTGCCCAATGAACACGCCGTCGGCAAGGAGCTACCATGGGAATCTTCACACTCGCACGCCATCAGCGGGCGCAAGCCAGCGCCACCGCCTCCCTGTTCAAGGATCTGAACCTCGCCGCCGACTTACCAGAGCAGCCGGGCGCCCTTGCCGACCTGAACCAGTTTGCCCAAACCCTGCAACAGCGAATAACCCAGAGCCTGCACGCTGCTGTCGGCATTGCCGCTCACGCACCGCAGCTAGCACGCATCGCTGCTGACAGTCAGGCCCACGGCGAACAGTTGGCCCAGTCCTCCGAAGAAATTGCCAGCGCCACCGAACAGGTCAGCACCACGCTGGACGCCGAGCTGGTACCCGGCACCACTGCGGTAGCGCAACTCTCCGGCGACGTCAGCGCGCAGCTCAATCGCTGTGAACAAGACAGTCGCAACGTGCTGGCACAGGTCGAGACCATCAACGGCTGCGAATCCGAGCTGACCAGCCGCATCGGCGAAATTGGCAAACAGCTGGAGGAAATAACCCAGGTCATTGGCATGATCGCCACCATTTCTCAGCAAACCAACCTGCTGGCACTGAACGCGGCAATTGAGGCAGCGCGAGCCGGCGAACAAGGGCGCGGCTTCGCCGTGGTCGCTGACGAGGTGCGTACGCTGGCGGGCAAGACCACCGCCGCCACCGACAAGGTAAGCGAGATCATCGACAACTTCCGCACTGGCATGCAGAGCCTCAATACCGCCGGCAGCCAAATGCAGAACGCCGTTGCGACCGGCCGCGAACGTATCATCAGCATGGATCGCAGCCTCAGCGACGCCACCGCGGCAATGGGCCAGCTTGATCAGCGTATCGCCAGCATCGCCAGCGGTGCAGAGCAGATTGGCGCGGCGGTGCGCTCAGTCAGCCAGGACGTACAAAGCGTGGCCGGGGTAGCCAGCTCAATGATGCAGAAAGCCTCCTCGGTGCGCGACCACAGTGAAGCGGTACGCAGCGAAGGTGATCGCCTGCTGGAGGGCCTCGGCGGCTTCCAATTGGGTGTGCATCAGCTCATTCGCCAACGGGTAACCGAAATGGCCGCCAGTACAGAGCTGGCGCGCGGCGGCGCCGGCGCGGAGCAGGCCATGCAGCGCTGGATTGAGCAGGACGGCCGGTTTGAGTTGATGTATCTGGTTGGCGCAGATGGCGTGCAAGTCAGCGAGAACATCCTGAGTGCCGACCTGCAGGACGGCAATCGCAGTAGTGCACGAGGCAAGAACTGGTCAAATCGTCCGTGGTTCTCAAACGTACGCGATACGCTTTCGCCGTTTATCAGCGATGTGTACCGCTCTGCGGCAACCGACGGCTTCTGCTTCACTCTGTCGGCGCCGGTTCTGGATGAACGCGGACAGCTGCGATACGTTCTGGGGGCCGACATCCGATTGTCTGCCCTGCTGCAAGAAGGGCACGCGCAGCGGTCGTACGCCAGCGTGAACACACCCAGAACGCAGCCGGCCTGGGCGTAGACATCGATCACACATAGCCGGGCAGCCCATATCAGGCTGCCCGGCCTGCACTCAGAAGCGGTAGTTCATAGCCACTTCAAACGAGCGCTCGGGGCCAACATAGATGCCCTGACGCAAGCCGGTAATGTAGCGCTTGTCGGTCAGGTTCTTCACCGCACCCTGCAGGCGCAGATGATCGTTCACCTGATATTGAGCCAGCAGATCATACAGGGCATAGGAACGAATCTGACCTCCCCAGATACCACCCTCGGCGCCGGTCGGAATGTCCTTGCGATTGCTGGCATCACCAAACTGCTCGCTCTGATAGTGCATATTCAGCGCACTGCTAAAACGGCCGTCGGTGTAGTTCAACCCTACGTTGGCCAGGTACTCCGGCGCATAGGGCAGACGGTTACCTTTGTTGGCACCAGAGCGAAACTCGGACTCAGACACCCAGGTCAGGTTGCTATCGATGCTGAAGCCGCCACCGAGCTCTACGCTCAGCGCTGCTTCCAGACCGTAGTGCAATGTCTTGCCTGCGTTGGACTGTGACAGGTTCGGATCACTATTGCCCGTTACCACCTGATTATCAAAGTTCATGTAGAACGCAGTGACGTCATAGGTGTAGGCACCGTTGTTGCCGCGCAGACCAAACTCATAGTTGTCCGAACGCTCACCGTCGAGCTTCTGGTCTACCAGTCCGTCCAGCGCAACGCCGTTGGATGCAGGAGAAAACGCGCGGTAGGCACCACCGTAAAGCTGCGCAGCGGGCATCAACTGATAGGTAAAGCCGATACCAGGCAGCCATTCGGTGTTGGAGGTAGTTTCAGATGCGCCGTTATTGGTGAGCACCTTGCGCTTCTGCTCATAGGACTCCACACGCAGACCGGGCGTGATCGCCAGGCGCTCGCTGATAACGAAACGGTTTTGCACGTAGGCCGCCATGCTTTCTGCGCTGTCCTCGCGGTGGCGGTCGTTGACGCCGGTACGATCCTGATCACGCGTGGCCCGGATACGCTTGTCATCCGACTCTTCCTCCATAAAGCGCAGGCCAAACTCAGCCTCGTTGACCAGACCGAACAGGTCGTGATCCAACATCAGCCGCGTTTCCAGCCCAATACGCTCGAAGCTTCGGTTGTTACCGGTCAGCGAATCGGTGTAAACCCAGCGACCAGCCGCATTGGAGGCCGCAGTGTCTACCGAGTAACGCCAGTAGTCACGCGTCAACTCGCTCCAGTAGGCCAGGGTCTGCAGAGTCGCGCGGTCAGAGATGAACCACTCGTGGTTAATATCGAACGCGCGACGGTCAGTCAGGAAGTAATCGTCCGGCGCCGGATTGTAGGTACGACCGTCACGATAGTCCTGCAGGAACATGCCGCGGTAGGAAATATTCGCGTCATTTTCGTACCAGGAGAACTTCACCCCAAAGGTCTGGTTTTCACCAATGGCGCTGCCGGCCTTCAACATCAGGTCGGTCATATCGTAATCGCGGTCCAGGAAACCGTCACTACGAGCCTTTGTTGCAACCAAGCCTGCATAGGCATCGCCGGACGGGCTGCGGCCGCCGGCTTCCAGCGTCGCCTCACGGGTGTTGAAAGAGCCGATACGGGTGAACACTGCAACGCCCTCAGGCGTCTTGGTCTTGTAGTTGATCACCCCACCAATAGTCGAAGGGCCGTAGCGCAGGGACGCTGATCCCTTGAGCACCTCGATACCTTCCATACGCTGAATACGCGGGTTGTAATAGCGATCGTTGCCGATAAACAACCCGGGAGCAACAGGGACGCCGTCTTCCAGCACCAGTGACTTGGCTTCGCTGGCAGACAGACCGCGAATACCAATATTGCTGACGACAGCTGACTCTTCCTCAGTCTTGACATTAATACCCGGAATTCGGCGCAAGACGTCTTCGGTTGAGATCGGCTGCAGGCGCTCAATTTCCTCGCGTTTGATAACCACGACGGCACCAGTCTGGCGCGACAGGTCATCCGCACCGTAACCGACCACATCAATCGCAGGCAGGGTCAACGCAGCGTCAGAGTCGGCGAGCGCGCTGGCTGGCAGGGCTGCAGCAGCTACAGCAATCGCCACCAGATGACGGGCAAAGAAGGGTATTGTTTTCATGGCAGTTCCTGTTATTGAAATAGAATCTCCCCTCCCCAGGAGAGTGCTCAGATGTGGCACGCGCTCACGCAGGTGCGACACCTTGCGATCGCACTCTAAACACAAATGATAAATATTGCTAATTAGAAAAGTGTTTAATTATATTTCGGCGGCATGGGCCGCCTGTGTCGGGCCCCAGCGATCACATCGCAAAGGCATGACTCGGCCGGCCGGCCGGCTCAAGCAAGGGGTGAGAGAAGCAATCGACAACGGTATACAGCGCCGCTAAGAGTGAAAGCGGCCCGCGCAGAGACGCCGCGCGGCACTACCGGAGGCGGTTGGCCGCCGCTAGTGATCGAAGCAAAACGCTCAGGTGGAAGCCATACTTTGCCTGGCGCTCACACGACGTGCCATGAGCGCCATCAGCACAGTCAATACACCGCAGACCGCCATTACGCCAGCCATGGGCACGGCGCTGTCGTCGTGCAGTACACCAACGGCAGCAGAGGTAACCCCGGCGATGGCAAACTGCATGGTGCCCATCAACGCCGAAGCAATACCTGCCTGATGACCATGACCAGCCAGAGCGCAAGCCGAGGCATTAGGCAACACCTGGGAAATCACGGCCACGCTCAGTACCAGTGGCGGCAGAAACAGCCACAGACTGCTTACCTGCAGCCAGGCCGCCAGCAGCAACGTTGAGGTCGCCAGCATGTAGACCAGCGTCGTGCCACGAATGACAGCAAGCTGACTCCAGTACCTCAGAAAGCGTGAGTTGAGCTGCGCCGACAGGATAAAGCAGGCAGCGATGCCCCCGAATAGCCAGGCGTATTGCTCGACCGGCACGTCATACAGCTCGAGAAACACATAGGGTGAGCCCGCGATATAGGCGAACATACCCGCCATCGCCACCCCGCCTGTCAGTGCATGGAACATAAACAACGGCTCACCCAGCAGACGCAAGTAGCGTCCAAACGCGCTTTTTAGCGGCGGGCGCGCCATCTGTGTTGGCAGGGTTTCAGGCAGAAAGAAGTAGACCGCCAGCGCAAACAGCACAGCAAACAGGCTGAGAAACAGGAAAATGCTCGACCAACCGCCCAGTCCAAGCAACGCCGTGCCCGCCAGCGGTGCGAGGATGGGCGCCACGCCCATCACCAGCATCAATTGGGAAAACGCCTTGGCCGCATCAATTGGCTCGCACAGATCGCGCACCACCGCACGGTTGACCACCATACCTGCACAGCCACCCAGCGCCTGCGCAAAACGTGCTACCAACAACCACTCCAATGTGGGTGCCAACGCGCAACCAAGCGAGGCAAGGCAAAACAGTGCAATCCCAAATAACAGCGGTGCACGGCGCCCGAAACGGTCGGCCAGCGGCCCGTAAACCAACTGTCCACTGGCCAGACCGACGAAGTAGACCGACAGGCTGAGCTGCACCTGTTCGGTGCTGGCATCCAGAGCGCTGGCAATGGCCGGAAACGCCGGCAAATACATATCAATGGCCAGCGGGCCAAAAGCACTGAGACCACCCAGAATGAGCAGTATATGAAGTGGCATAGGGCAGGTTTCCGTGGGGCACAGGCCCGATCGAGGAGCAGCAGCTGCAGCCAAGGGTCGGCGCGGTCCAGCATGCCCGTATCGGCTGTACGAACAGGACGGCGCAATTCCTTAGCAAGCGAATGACCTGCATGATGCCAGAAACGCCCTCACCTGTCCCGCCTATACAGCAAACAACAACGCCCGCGGCAAGCCCGGGCGTTGTTGTTTATCTCAGGTCAGCGTTCAGCTCCGATCGACTAAATCCTTGAGCTTTTCCTTGACCTTGCCTTTAGTCGATTCTGCCTTGCCTTTGAGGTTCTGCAGTTCGCCCTCGCCCTGCAGCTCCTCATCGTCAAGGGCGCGGCCAGTTTCACGCTTGGCCTTGCCGACAGTCTCGTTGTATTTGCCTTTCAGTTTGTCTGTGGTACTGGTCATGATCATTCCTCACTCAATGGATTAAAGGTGTGCATGTCTCAGTCTTACTGCTCGTGCAGACGGGCGTTCAGCTCGTCTACCAGCGGTGCCCACTCTGCGTCCTCGCGGATCTCCTCTCGCAAAAAAGCCGCCTGAGCTGGCGTCCAGAACGGCGCCTCGCTCAATTTGGTGTCGTGTGCCAGGGAGTGGCTGGCAAAGAATGCGTCCATGCTTTTCTGGTCAGAATCCAGGCCCAGTTGCTCGAACAGGGTTCCCAGGTCTTTATTGTGCAGTTCCATCGTGACTCTCCTCGCTCGAAAATGATTTCAACCGTCCGGTATCAGGCGTGCGTCACTTAAACAGAGTGCCCGGCAGGCGCGCGAGTTCCGAGGCAGTTACACGTGATCGCGCTCATACCGTTCGGCGGCACCCTGCAACCAGGCCTCCAGTGCCTTACGCGAAACCTTCTGCTGCTGCGCCTGCTCCAGGCTGGTAAGCATAAACTGGCGCTTCTGCGGCGAGTCGCCCGCCATCGACAGGGCCAGGTCGCGATCAGACCAGCGGCGAATACGGCGATACAGCCACCAATGAAAGTAAAGACCACTGAGAGTAACAACGGCGATGATAAAATAGTCCATGCGCCCTCCTTGTCCCCAAACTATACGCGCTCGGCCTGCGTCGGCGACGTGACAACCGGTCGCGGGCGATGGAACAGCAGCAGGTTGCCGCAGATAATCAGCGCCAAGCCGACTATCGCCATACCGCTCCACCGATAGCCCTCAAATAGCGTAGACATACCCAGCGCGATGAGCGGAAACAGGACAGTCGCGTAAGCTGCCGGCCCAGCGCCGATGCGGCCAATCAGCATAAAGTACACAGCAAAGCCCACCACCGATCCAATCACTGCCAGATACAGCAGCGCGCCCAAGTAGGCCGGCGTCCACAACAAGGCGAAGCTATCCCCCCGCCACCAAACCAGCAGCAACATCGCCACGGCGCCATAGCCCATGGCGTAGGCGTTGGTAGAAAAGACATCCAGGCGCCGTGCCTGATGTCGCACGCTGATCATGTTGCCGAGGGAGAACCCATAAGTCCCCAGCAGGCACAGACCAATACCGATCAGCGTATCCTGGCCGAGATGGGCGGCGCTAAGGTCATGCCAGAACAGGCAGACGATACCCACCAAGCCAAGCAGGTTCGCCCGCACCAGGCGCGCCTCAAGGCGCTGCCCGAAAAACAGCACTGCGTTAATGGCATTGAACAGCGTCGCCATGGAAAACAGCACCGCTTCCAGGCCGCTGTTGATGTAGGCATTGGCGCTGTAGAAGCAATAAAAGTTGAAGCTGAACACGCACAGGCCCTGTAACAGGCAGAACAGGTGATCGCGCGGCCCTATGCGCCGCAGGCGTCCAGTGACCAGCAGCACCGCCAGCAATAACAGGCTCGCCAGAGCAAAGCGGTAGAACACCGAAACCGCCGAAGGCACCGGACCGGACTGCATTGCGATGGCAATCCAGGTGGTGCCCCAAATCAGCACTGTGGCCGCGTACAGCGTGGCGTTCATTCCCCTTCCCCAATCAGATAACCGATGCCCAGTATCCCGATCAACCTGCGCCGGCGCTTGCATCCTCTTGCGTCGACTTGCAGATTGCTGCGGTTTATTTAGCCCTCAGACTACCCGCCTATTGGCGCGTACCACCGGCAGGCTTACCATGCACAACAGACAACGGTACGGCGAGCAGCACGATGACAGACGACAGGTTTGAGGTATTTGACAGTCTGCGCCAGCACAACGCCCGCCTGCTCAACCATGCGCAGTTGGGTAACGGCACGGGGCTGGCTGCCTGGTACAACGAGCAGGACCTGATTGCACTGGAAAATGCCGACCACCACACCCTCAGTCTGTACACTGCCGACGGCTATCAGTCTTACTTCAGGGCTGCCGACGGCTGGCACAATGGCGGAGGGCCGGACCGCCTCTGCCTGCTGCCCCAGCAGTACAGCTCCACCTGGGACATACGCGGCCCACTGTCTTTTGTTCACCTGTATTTCACCGATCAACACCTGCGCCAACTGGCTGAGCAGACGTGGGATCGCAGCCCGTTGAACCTCAGTGTGAATGAACGGCTGTTTGCCGATGACCCGCAGATTGCGCTGCTATACCGCCATTTCCTGCTGCAGGCCAACTGGCACGACAACAGCGACCAGCTCATCCTTAGCAGCGCCAGCAACCTGCTGCTGAGCCATGTGCTGCGCCACTACACCCAGGTCAACTGGCAGGTACCCGGCGTTACCGGCGGCCTGGCGCCGCATCAGCGTCGGCGCGTCTTCGATTACATCGAGGCGCATCTGGATCAGCCGCTGCCACTGGCTGAGCTGGCAATGCAGTGCCAGCTCAGCGAGTACCACTTTGCCCGTATGTTCAAACGCAGCGTCGGTTTGGCGCCCCACCAGTACGTGATGAACCGCCGTCTGGCACTAGCCTGCGAACTGCTGCGTAACAGCCAGATCAGCCTGCTGGAGATCGCCCTGCGCTGCGGTTTCAGCTCAGCCAGCCACTTCAGCAACCGCTTTCGCCAGGCAATGGGCGTCCCCCCTTCAGGCTACCGAAGCCGCGTTAGCTGACGCCGCGTCTTACCAACGTCAAGGCCCCCGCAGCACCTGCAAACAAACCCGCGAAGGTGCGATTCAAGGCGCGCTGCTGGCGCGGCGAGCGCAACAAACGTAATAGCCTGGCCGCAAGCCCGGTGTAACCGGCCATGACAATCAGATCAACCGCGATCATGGTAGCGGCCATAATCAGGTATTGGGTGGCCAGCGGCTGCTGCAAATCGAGAAATTGCGGCAGTACCGCCAGCATGAAAACCACCGCCTTGGGGTTGCCGGCATTGACCAGAAACCCACGCAGCAACAGTCCTCCTGGACGGGCGGCAAAAGAGCCTGACAAGCTGGCCGTATCCGGGGCCGCAACCGGAGCCCGCCACTGACGCAGCGCCAAGTAAAGCAGATAAAGCACACCAAACCACTTGATCAGGGTAAAGGCCAGCGCCGAGGTTGCCAGCAAGGCCCCTACCCCGGCGGCAACCACCGCCACCTGCAACACCAGGCCAAGCTGCAGCCCCAGGGCCGTCCAATAGCCTCTGGCAAAGCCGTAATTGAGCCCACTGGACATAGACGCAATGGCGCCAGCACCTGGCGACAGGCTAATAATCCAGCACGCCAGAACAAAAGCCAGCCAAGTATCGAGCGACATGAAATATCCCGCCATGCATATGAAAACGGCATCCTAACAGGATGCCGTTGACCACCAACCGTACAGCTGAGCAGCAATTCAGCCTTGTGCTGTACTGCGCCCCACCAGCGCCAGTGGCACCACGCGCGCCTCGCGCTGAGCCAGATAACGCGTGCAACTGACGCGCAGAAAGGAAGCGAAGTTGACCACCTCTCCGCGCAGCTCCATGACCTCGTCGTAGAGTTTGGTTATCAGCTGATTGGTGGTCATGCCGTCAACCTCGGCAATTTCCTGCAGGATGTCCCAAAACTGGTTTTCCAGTCGCAGCGTGGTCACCACCCCACGGATGCGCAACGAGCGCGAACGCGACTCGTACAAAATAGGATCAGCCTTGACGTAGAGTTCACACATATTGCTCTCCTGCCGCCGTTGACGGACTACTGCACTTACAGCTCGATACGCGCACCGAGCAGCTTGACGAAGGCCGCCAGCCAACGGGGGTGAGACGGCCAGGCAGGTGCTGTTACCAGGTTGCCCTGTACGTGTACCTGATCGGCCGGGATATCGATGTAGGTCCCGCCAGCCATGCGCACGTCAGGCCCGCAAGCAGGGTAAGCGCTGCATTCGCGGCCTTGCAGGATACCTGCCGCCGCCAGCAGTTGCGCACCGTGACACACCGCAGCGATCGGCTTACCGGCAGCATCAAAGCCCTGCACAATCTCAAGCGCCCGCTCGTTCAATCGCAGATACTCTGGCGCCCGCCCACCGGGCACCACCAAGCCTACGTAGTCCTCTACCTTGACGCTGGCAAAGTCAGCGGTCAATGCAAACAGATGGCCAGGTTTTTCGGTGTAGGTCTGGTCACCTTCAAAGTCATGGATTGCTGTCTTGACGGTATCACCGGCTGCCTTGTCCGGGCACACCGCATCAACCTGGTAGCCGAGCATGGTCAGCGCCTGAAACGGCACCATGGTCTCGTAGTCTTCAGCGAAATCACCAGCCAGCAGCAGAATCTTCTTGGTCGACACGTCGCATCCTCCATGCGTTTGAGTAAGACCCGATGATGCACCCAGGCCGTGCTCGGCGGGTAACAGCGGAGTACTACACCCGGTAAATGATGACTGGCGCACAGATAAGGCAGGTCTGAAGTGAGGATTAAAACCGTACAAACAGCCTAAAAAACCAAACATAAGAGATTGCTTTTAAACAATAAAAATAAAAAACAACGATTTCAATCGCGCCGATCTGCTCGGCAGGTCGCCAACCGGTTCACAGCCTGCGCATTTGCTTGGCCGACGCAGCCCGCCATAGCATGCGCGGGCAAACCAGGCATCAGGGTTTGATGGCGAACAGGACGTATCGCCAGCCACCGGACAGGACCGTCAACATGTCGCAAGCAGCCAGCCCAAAGCACCCCAGCACCAGCGCGGACAACGCGAATCTGCGCGGCACCGACGAGTTTCTGCTACTCGAGCGCGAGATTGGCAAACTGACCTCACTGCACACCGAGCAACCTGACTGGCAGCAGGTTCAGCGTATTAGCGCGCAGCTACTCGCCGGCAGCCATGACCTTCACCTGTGCTGCTGGCACAGCCTGAGCGGCCTTCAGGTTCAAGGCAGCAGCGCACTTATAGATGGCCTGCAAAAGCTAACAACGCTGATCAACAACCATTGGCCTGAGAGCTATCCACAACGACCTCGCGGGCGCCTGGCAGCCCTCAGCTGGCTGCACGGACAGTTGGCCTCGCACGCCAGTCTGATCAACACCGAAGAGCCGTTGCGCGGCCACCTGCAAACCAGCCTGCAGCAGCTGACCAACGCCCTGCTGGCAATAGACGCAGAGCACGCCAGTCTCTATCAGCAACTGGCCGACCAATTAGAGAGCCCCGAGCCGCCAGCAACAGCACAGCCAGCCGCTGCCCCGGTGCCAACAGCCAGCACACAAGCCACTGCGCCCGCCAGCGACAACAGCCCGATCAGCAGTGAACGAGAAGCCCTGCAGCGGCTGCGCCGCCTGCAGGACATGGCTGCCCCACTGGTGCAGTGGTGGCTGAGCGAGAGCGGACGCGAACAGCACGCCCTGCGCCTGATGCGCAGCCTGAGCCGCGCCAGTCTGGACAATGTGCCGGAACACGACGATCAGGCCATCACGCAACTGCGTCCACCGCCGGCCGAGCGCCTGGCCTACTACCACCAACAGATCACCAACGGCGATCACCGCCAGTTACTGCACGACATCGAGAACAGCCTGCGCCGTGCGCCCTTCTGGCTGGATGGCCACCACCTGGCCTGGCAATGCTGCCAAGCCCTCAATGCCAACACTGCTGCCGACGAAATCCTGTTGCAAGTGCAACAGTTACTGCGCGACCTGCCCGGTCTGGAACAGCTGAAATTCAGCGACGGCAGCCCCTTTGCCAGCACTGCGACCCGCCAATGGCTAGCCGCCAGACAAGAAGGCTCCCGCCGCCAGCCGGACGAGGCATCAGCCTCCGCCAGTAGCGCTCAGCCGCTGGAGGTGCTGCAACGTGAGGGTTTCGCCGCCGCCGCAGCTCAACTGCACCAACAACTCGGTAGTCAGCCCGGCGAGCGCCCGCGCGTCATCGCCCGTCTGGAGCTGGCCCGCCTGCACCTGCACAGCGGTCAAACCGAGCAGGCCCGCACTTTGCTTGAGGGGTTGAGGCAACAAATGCAGCACAACCAGGCGCTGGCGCTTTGGGAGCCAGCGCTACTGATCGACACCCTGCAATTGCTGCAGCAAAGCTGCGCCAACCTGCCCCGCGATAAAACCAACCAACAACGCCAACAGGCTCTGCAGCAGCAGTTGGCCTGGCTGGACATTGAACACACCCTCGAACAGGCCGTCCGGCCTGCCATGCAAGGAGAGCCCTGATGGCCAAAGACAGCAGCGTCGCCCCGCGTGAGCGCGTCAACGTCACCTTCACACCCAACACCGGTGACGTCCAGCAGGATGTCGAGCTGCCGCTCAAGCTCGTGGTGCTGGGCGACTTCACCCAGCGTCAGGATGAGCGCAGCATCGAACAGCGCAAACCAATCGCCGTCGACGCCGGCAACTTCGACGACGTACTGGCCAAACAGGCGCTGTCACTCGCCTTCACCGTGCCCAACCGCCTGCAAGATGACAGCGGCAGCGAAGACGAGTTGCCAGTGCAACTCGATATCCAATCAATGCGCGACTTCAACCCCGCCAGCCTGGTTCAGCAGGTGCCGGAGCTGCGCCAGCTGATGGAACTGCGCGAGGCACTGGTGGCCCTCAAGGGGCCGCTGGGTAATACCCCGGCCTTCCGCCGCGCAATCGAAGCGCTGCTCAATGACGAACAGGCCCGCAGCCAGGTTTTGGCTGAGCTGGGCCTTGCCGACAACGCCTGACCGGAGCCACCCCATGAGTATCCAAGCCGCCGTACAGCAAAGCACCAGCCAGAGCAGTGATAGCCTGCTCGATCGCGTCATTGCCGAAACCCACCTCAACCCTGAAGACGAATCCTACGCCATTGCCCGTCGCGGCGTTTCGGCCTTTATCAGCGAGCTACTGAAACCGCACAACCAGAGCGAGCCGGTAAAAAAAGCACTAGTCGACCGCATGATTGCCGAAATCGACAACAAACTCAGTCGGCAGATGGACAGCATTCTGCACCACCCCGATTTCCAGCAACTGGAGTCCGCCTGGCGTGGCCTGAAACTGCTGGTCGAGCGCACCGACTTTCGCGAGAACATTCGTCTGGAGCTGATCAACGCCTCCAAGCAAGACCTGCTCGACGACTTCGAGGACAGCCCGGAGCTGGTCCAGTCCGGCCTGTACAAGCATGTCTACACCGCCGAGTACGGCCAATTTGGTGGCCAGCCAGTCGGCGCCATCATCGCCAACTACCAGTTCGGCCCAGGCACCCAGGACATCCGCCTGCTGCAACAGGTTGCCGGCGTGGCCAGCATGTCCCATGCCCCCTTCATCGCTGCCGCCGGCCCCGGCTTCTTCGGCCTGGACAGCTACACCGGCCTGCCCGACCTGAAAGACCTAAAGGATCACTTTGACGGCCCGCAGTTCGCCAAATGGCAAGGCTTCCGCGAGAGTGAAGACGCCCGCTATGTTGGCCTGACGCTGCCGCGCTTTTTGCTGCGCACTCCCTATGACCCTGAAGACAATCCGGTGCGCAGCTTCGCCTACCGCGAATCGGTCAGCGACAGCCATGAGCACTACCTGTGGGGCAACACCGCCTTTACCTTTGCTACCCGCCTGACCGACAGTTTTGCCCGCTACCGCTGGTGCCCCAACATTATCGGCCCGCAAAGTGGTGGCGCAGTAGACGACCTGCCGCTGCACCACTTCGCCAGCATGGGCGAAATCGAAACCAAGATCCCGACCGAAGTACTGGTATCTGACCGCCGCGAGTACGAACTGGCAGACGCCGGTTTCATCGCCTTGACCATGCGCAAGGGCAGCGACAATGCCGCGTTTTTCTCCGCCAACTCGACACAGAAGGCGCGCTTCTTCGGCAATAGCGAAGAAGGCAAAAACGCCGAGTTGAATTTCCGTCTCGGCACTCAGCTGCCCTACCTGTTCATCGTCAACCGGCTAGCCCATTACCTGAAGGTGCTGCAACGCGAGCAGATCGGTGCATGGAAGGAGCGCACCGACCTTGAGCTGGAGCTGAACAAGTGGATTCGCCAGTACGTGGCCGACCAGGACAACCCCAGTGCCGAAGTCCGTGGCCGCCGGCCACTGCGCGCCGCCGAAGTGCAGGTGCAGGACGTGGCCGGGCAGCCAGGCTGGTACCGCGTCAGCCTCAGTGTACGCCCGCACTTCAAGTACATGGGGGCCGACTTCACCCTGTCGCTGGTCGGCAAGCTGGATCGTGACTGATGACAGCCCAGCCCTATGGCACCCTGTTCGAGCGCCTTGGCGGCAAGGTCGAGGCGCGCCGAACCCAGTCACGCGAGGCCAGTGTCAGCGCGTCCATCGCCAACCACTTGGCGCGCCTGCTCAGCACCCGCGCCGGCAGTGTGCAAATGCTGCCGGACTACGGCCTGCCAGAGCTGAACGACATGCGCCTGTCGCTGCACGACACCCGCCAACAGGCCCGCGCCGCCATCGAGCGTTTTATCACCCGTTACGAGCCACGCCTGCAGCAGGTTCGGGTGGTCAGCCACAGCAACGGCGACGACCCCTTGCACCTCACATTTGATATCCACGCGCGCTTGAACATGGCCGAGTTACAACACCCCGTGCGCTTCTGCGTGCAGCTGGACGGGCAGGGTCAAACCCAGGTAGAGCAAACCGGAACGCACTGAGCATGTCTTTCAATCACTATTATCAAAGCGAACTCAGCGCCCTGCGCGAGCAAGGCCGTCACTTCGCTCAGCGCAACCCTGCGCTGGCCCCCTATCTGGCCAGTAGCAGCAGCGATCCGGACATAGAGCGCCTGCTCGAAGGGGTCGCCTTTCTGACCGGCCGACTGCGACAGAAGCTGGACGACGAGCTACCCGAACTAACCCACTCGCTGATGCATCTGCTATGGCCCAATTGCATGCGACCGCTGCCGTCCTTTGCCATGTTGCAATTCGAACCGCTGAAACGCCCACAACCGGAACTACTGGTGCCCGCCGGCACCCCTGTTGAATCGCGTCCGGTTGATGGTGTGCGTTGCCGCTTCCGTACCGCCGGCCAAACCCGGCTACTGCCGCTAGACATTCAGCATGTGAGCTATCACAGCCACAGTCTGGGCGCACGCCTGGAGCTGCGTCTGGGAATGACCGCTGAAGGCAGCTTGCAGGATCTACCGCTGGAGCCCCTGCGCCTGCACCTGACCGGCGACGAGCATGTCAGCCGCAGTCTCTACCTGCTGCTCGCCCAACACCTGCAGGACATAAAAGCTCAGGTACTGGATAACGACGGACAGCCGCTAGGCAGCGATGGAAGCAGCCTGCACCTGCCCGGTAGCCAGCTGCAAGCCGCAGGTTTTGACGCTGGCCAGGCGCTGCTGCCCTACCCCGACAACACCTTTGCCGGCTACCGCCACCTGCAGGAATACTTCGCCTTTGCCGAAAAATTCCTGTTCGTCGAGCTAACCGGCCTGTCCCAACTACAAACGCAGTCCGGTGGCGCAATGAAAACGGCCCGCGGCCTGCGCCTGCAACTTGAACTGCGCCACCCAAGCTGCCGGCAGATCAACCCTGGTCGTGAACACCTGCGGCTGCATTGCGCCCCCGTGGTCAACCTGTTTGCCCACGACGCGACGCCCATACGCCTGGACGGCCGGCAAGACCAGTACCTGCTGCGCCCGGCGGAGCTCTCCGGCGAACACTGCGGCATCTTCTCGGTGGACCAGGTCACCGGCTGGAAACCGGGTGGCATGGGCTACCGCCGCTACGCGCCGTTCGAGTCATTCGAGCACGACCGACGCCTGGGCAACGGCGAGCCAGCACCTTGCTACAGCCTGCGCCAATACCCATCGCTGCTTGGCGATAACCCCGACAGTTATCTTTGCTTCGCACAGCACAGCCAGGACCAGCAGGAAACCCTCTCGGTCGAGCTGACCTGCACCAACCATCACCTGCCAACCCGTCTGGCGCAGGGCGATATCTGCCTGCCTTGCGATGGCACCCCCGAGTTCGTCCAGTTTCGCAATATCGGACGGGTGACCCCCAGCTATGCGCCGCCGCTGCAGGAAGATGGCATGTGGCGACTGATCAGCAACATGGCGCTCAACTACCAGAGCCTGGAAGACATCGGCGCCCTGCGCCGCGTGCTCGGCTCCTATGACCTGCCACGTCACCACGACCAGCAGGCCGCCCGTATCAGTCAGCAGCGACTCGACGGTCTGTTGCAGGTAGCGCACCGCCAGGTCGCCCGCTTGCAGCAGGGGCTGCCACTACGCGGCATTCGCACCGAGCTGCAGCTGGACGCCGAGCGCTATAACGGCGCCGGCGATCTGTACCTGTTTTGCTCGGTGCTCAATGAGTTTCTGGCTCACCATGCCTGCCTCAATACCTATCACGAACTGTCTGTCACCACGCTACAGGGGGATGCCTATCAATGGGCGCCGCGCATGGGCCTACAGCCCCTGTTTTAACCCGCCTGCAGCGGGACATTCAGCATTACAGCCTGTACCAGGCACTGCTGCGTCTGCTCGACCAGTTGCAGCTGCAGCACCCCGACCTCAGCCCCGAGGCTCTGTACCGGCGCATCAGCTTCAGCGCCAACCCGAGCCTTGGCTTTGCCACCCGGGATATCGAGCTACTGAGCTTCGAGCACCGCGACGACGGCCTCTACTGTCACCTGCAGCTGAACCTGATCGCTCTCAGCGGCGCCGCTTCTCCGCTGCCTGCCAGCTACGTCGAACAGGCGCTGGGGGATGACGCCGGCAGCCGCAGCATCCGAGACCTGTTGGACCTGTTCAACGACCGCCTGCAACGCCTGCTGCTGCCGATCTGGCAAAAGTACCGTTATTACAGCCGCTTTCAGGGTGGCGCTATCGACCAGCTCTCCCAGCGCCTGCTGGCCAGTGCTGGGCTGGATTACGACACCCCGCATGCGTGCCTGCAGCCGCGCCGCCTGCTGCCGTATCTGGGCTTGATTGGCATGCGCAGTCAGTCAGCCGAACTGGTCTGCGCCGTATTGCGCTACTACTTCCGCTACCCGCATATCGAGCTACAGCAGTGCCTGCCGCAACGCATCGACATCCCAAGCGAGCAGCTGTGCCGGCTCGGCCAGCAGAGCAGCAGCCTGGCAGACAACTGCGTACTAGGCCGCAGCGTAATGGATGGCAGCGGCCGTTTTCGCGTGCGGCTTCTCCAGCTCGACTGGAATGACTTCCACCGCTTCCTGCCGCCCGGGCAGGACCATCAACCACTCTGTGCACTGCTGGCGTTCGTGTTACGCACACCCCTGCAGTACGACCTGCAACTGCACTTGCGTCGCGACGAGCTACGCGAACTGCGCCTCGGTCAGCACACCCCCTGCCGCCTTGGCTGGACCAGTTGGCTAGGCCAGCCGGCCGATGATGCGCACATTCTGCTGACGCCCCATATGAGAGACACAGCCCCATGATCAACCTCGACCTCCATCAACTGGTGCGCCTGCTCAGCAACGACCTGCGCCGCGATTTGGAAGCCGCTGCGGCGCACTGCCTGCAGCGTGGCGGCCACAGTGTTCAGCCAGAAGATCTGCTACTGAGCCTGCTGCAACGGCCAGACAGCCTCTTGCAACGAGCATTATTGGCCAGCGGCCAAGAGCCAGACGCTCTGAATAACGCCCTGCAGCTCTCCGGCTCGGGCAACGGGGAGCCACGCAACCCGGTGCTCTCCGCCGCCCTGATCGGTTGGCTACAGCGGGCCCTGCTGCTCGCCAGCACCGAACTGCAACAACGCCTGATCGACCAGCGCGCCTTGCTGCTGGCCTGGCTACGCGAGCCCCCGACCGATCCCCAGCTGCTGGCCGGGCTGGATGCAGATCAACTGCAGCAGCTCGCCGACCAGACCCACAACACCGAACCCGCCGCCAACCAGCAACTGCTCGACGAATTCACCCAGGACCTGACCCGCCAAGCCGCCGCCGGCGAGCTGGACCCCGTGCTGGGTCGAGAAAGTGAACTGCGCCAGATGATCGACATTCTTTGTCGCCGCCGCAAAAGCAACCCGGCCATTCTCGGTGAGGCAGGCGTTGGCAAGAGCGCACTGGTCGAAGGTCTGGCGCAGCGCATCATCGCCGGCACAGTGCCCGACACCCTGCGCGATTACCGGGTTCTGTCACTGGATCTGGGCCTGCTGCAAGCCGGCGCGGGCATGCGCGGTGAACTGGAGCGACGGCTGCAGGGCGTGATCAGTGCAGCCTGTCAGCCCGCCTCCCGCATCATTCTGTTTATCGACGAAGCTCATACCCTGATCGGACACGGCGGCGACGCCGGTACAGCCGATAGCGCCAACCTGCTGAAACCGGCACTGGCTCGCGGCAGCCTCAAGGCCATCGCCGCCACCACCTGGAGCGAGTACCGCAAACACATCGACAAGGATCCAGCACTGGCTCGCCGCTTCCAGCCCATCATGCTGCATGCTCCGAATATCGCCCAGGCCACCACCGTACTGCGCGGGCTGGCTCCGCGTTACGCCGCCAGCCACGGCCTGTACATCTCCGACGCGGCAGTGGTCGCCGCTGTCGAGCTGGCCGCGCGCTACCTGCCGGACCGGCAACTGCCCGACAAAGCCATCGACCTGCTCGACACCGCCTGCGCCAGAGCCAGAGTCAACCTGGCCTGCCCGCCACTGGCCGTTGACCAGCTGGAGGCGCAGATTCAGCAGTCCCAACGGCACAGCAGCGCACTGGAACAAGATCACCAACGCGGCTTAGCCGTTGAGCTAGCGCTACTGGACCGCCTGCAAAGCGCGCAGCCAGGCGCACAGCAAAAAGCCCAAGCCCTGCATGACAGTTGGGACGCCCAGCGCGCGCTGGCCCGCCAGTTAACCCAGCCCGGTGAACAGCACGCGGCCACCCGCGCAGAGCTAATCGCATTGCAACAGCAGACACCGCTGGTCAGCGCCGAGGTGGATAGCCGCGCGGTCGCCGAGGTCGTCAGCAGCTGGACCGGCATCCCGCTAGAGCGGCTGCAAGGCTCTCGCAGCGAGCAAATCGCCGGTTTTGCCGAGCAGCTTGGCCAGCGCCTGCATGGTCAGAATGAAGCCATCGCCGAGCTGGACCAGACTCTGCGCGCCGCCGCCCTCGGTCTCAGCCGAGCAGATCGCCCCAGCGGCGTGTTTCTGCTGATCGGCCCCAGTGGCGTCGGCAAAACGGCCACCGCCGAGGCCATTGCCGAGCTGCTATACGGTGGCGCGGACTTTCTTACCATCATCAACATGGGCGAATACCAGGAGCCCCATAGCCTGGCACGGCTAATCGGCGCACCACCCGGCTACGTTGGCTACGGCGAAGGCGGCCAGCTGACCGAAGCGGTGCGTCGGCGGCCCTACTCCGTGGTGCTGTTGGATGAGGTGGAGAAGGCGCACCCGCAGCTGCTCAACCTGTTCTACCAGATTTTTGACAAGGGCATTGCCAACGACGGCGAAGGCCGTGAGATCGATTTTCGCAACACCCTGATCCTGCTGACCTCCAACCTGGCCAGCGAGCAGATCAATCAGCTATGTCAGGGTGTGCGACCGACGGCAGAACAGGTGTTGGCACAAATCGAGCCGACTCTGCGCAGCTATTTCAAGCCGGCACTGCTGGCGCGCATGCGGGTGCTGCCCTACTTGCCGATGGATAACGACGCCCTGGCCGCCGTTGTGCGTCAGCGCTTGCAGCGGCTTGAAGAGCGACTGGCAGGCCGCCAGCTGAGCCTGCAATACGACCCCGCGCTACCGGCCCATATCGCCAGACAATGTCAACGCGAAGGCGGCGCACGCCTGGTTGAGCGCTGGATAGAACGGCACATTCAGGCGCCTATCGCCAATCAATTGCTATCGCTCATGAACGCAGTCAGCTGCATTCATGTTCACTTGGAAGACGACGGAGGCATCCGGTGTGACCTTGCTTGAATCGCTTAGTCTGCCCGACAGCACGCACCCGCTCACCTGCGCAGCACCGTTGCTGGCCTGTCTGGCCCAGCTGGCCAGCGAGCCGCAGCAGCTGCAGCAACAGCTGCTGGCCTGCGCCAGCCAGCTGACCCAATGCCCGCTGGCGCAGCTCTACCTGCTGGACAAGACGCATACCCGGCTGCACCTGAGCAGCCAGTGGTTTGACGGCGCCCCCCTACACTGCAACATAGGTGAGGCACCCACCAATTGGTTCGAGCAACAGCTGCTACAGTACTGCCTGACCCAGAATCGCAGCCTGAATCTGCGCGACCTTGACCACAGCCTGTACGCCACGCCCTTCCTGCCCAACAGCGCCAAGCCCTGGCACAGCCTGCTGTGCGTGCCGCTACAAGATACCAATCAGCAGCTAGCCGGGCTTTTGCTGCTGGCAAAACAGCAAGGCGATATTGCTGATGCTCTGACTGAACCGGTGCGCCACCTGGGCGGTATTGGCCTGGGCCGCCTGCGGCTATTGCAACAACAGCAAGACCTCCAGCAATGCCAGCACAACGAGCCGGCGCCACCCAATAGCCAACCGGAGCACGGCAGCTTCGGCCTGATTGGTCAGAGCCCCGCCATGCAGCAGGTTTACCGTTTGATCAGCAAGGTGTTACACAACCCGGTGACCGTTCTGATCGGCGGCGAAACCGGCACCGGCAAGGAGCTGGTAGCCCGCGCCATTCATGACTATGGCTCGCGCCGCAGCAAGCCCTTTGTTGCACAAAACTGCAGCGCGCTGCCTGAGCAACTGCTGGAAAGCGAGCTGTTCGGCTACCGCAAAGGCGCCTTTACCGGCGCCATGCAAGATCGCACCGGGCTATTTGACGCAGCCGACGGCGGCACCCTGTTTCTTGATGAAATCGGCGATATGCCGCTGGCTCTGCAGGCCAAATTGCTACGCGTATTGCAGGAAGGCGAGATTCGCCCGTTGGGCAGTACCCAGAGCCACCGGGTAGACGTGCGCATCCTCGCAGCCACCCATCAGCGCCTGCATGAGCAAGTGCAGCGCGGCCTGTTCCGCGAAGACCTTTATTACCGACTAGGGCACTTTCCCATCAACTTGCCACCACTGCGTGACCGAGGCAGCGACATCCGCCAGCTGGCGCTGCAATTTGCCGTCGATACCTGTACCTTCCTCCAGCGCAGTCCCTGTCATTGGAGTGACAGTGCCCTTGCCTATCTGGCCAGTCATCGTTTCCCAGGCAATGTCCGCGAGCTAAAAGGCCTGATTGCCCGCGCCTTGCTGCTGTGTGACGGCAACCTGCTACTGCCTGAACACCTGCAGCTGCCGGACACCCCGCAGCACGCACACCGCCTGGGCCTGCGCGAACAGCTGGAAGCGCTGGAGCGCAACTTGCTGATCGAAGGGCTGCAGCTGCACGGCGGCAATCAGACATTGACCGCCCAAGCCCTGGGGCTACCACGTCGTACATTGCTTTACCGCATGCAGCGCCTGGGTTTGACATCAGCCAGCACAAAGTAGCATTGCATTATCAGGTATATGAAAGGCATAACAGGGCGGACTCAATGGGAGCGCCAAATGTCTGCAACACGCCTGACCTTTCTGACCACCCTGGCCATGCTGGCCTTCGCGGGCAACTCGGTATTGTGTCGCCTGGCGCTGCGCGATACCGAGATTGACCCTGCAACCTTCACGACCTTGCGCCTGACATCTGGTGCCCTGGTGCTCTGGGTGCTACTGCACTGGCCCGGCCGGCAAGCTGCGCTCACCGGTGGCAATTGGGCCTCTGCTGCCGCCCTCTTCGTTTACGCCGCCGCCTTCTCTTGGGCCTACATCCAACTTGACGCTGCCACCGGCGCCCTGCTGCTGTTTGCTGCCGTGCAAGTCAGTATGCTCAGCATTGGCCTGCTGCGCGGCGAGCGTCTGAGCCCAGTCCAAAGCGTAGGCTTTGCTCTTGCACTAATCGGATTGGCTGCCCTGCTGCTCCCCAGCGCCAGCACCCCGCCGGCACTACCGGCTCTGAGCATGCTCGCCGCGGGCGTCGCCTGGGGGCTGTATTCGCTACGCGGGCGTGGCGCAAGCAACCCGCTGGCCGCCACCGCCGGTAATTTTGTCCGCGCAGTACCGCTGGCTCTCGGCCTGTCGGCACTCGCTTTGCCCTGGCTAAGCGTGGATGCCAACGGAGCCCTTTACGCCCTCGCATCTGGCGCTATCACCTCAGGCCTCGGCTACGCCATCTGGTACGCTGCACTCCCCGGGCTGCGGGCCAGTGCCGCCGCCAGCGTGCAACTGAGCGTGCCCGTCATTACTGCCGCAGGCGGTCTGCTTCTGCTGAACGAAGCGCCCAGCCTGCTACTCATGATTGCGTCGTTGGCCATTTTGGGGGGCATCGCACTGGTGATCGGAGGGCCCAGAGCAGCCAGTCGTTGAGGCGCCTGCCGGCTTCGTGCAACATAGCGAGGCCGCTGATTACGCCTATTAAGGAATGCTGTCATGAAGTTCCTCGCACGCTCGCCACGCCGGTTGCTCGGCGCCGGGCTGTTCGCTGTTATTGCCCTGATTTTCGCTTGCAGCGATATCCCGACCTACCCGCACGCCGAACAAACAGTGGCATCGCGTCAAAGCTTCAGCTACCAGAGCGACATCAAACCGATTCTGGAAAACCGCTGCATGGCCTGTCACGGTTGCTACGACGCCCCCTGCCAGCTCAAGCTGACCAGCGCAGAGGGCATCAAGAGAGGAGCATCGCTGCTGCAAGTCTATGATGCAGCGCGACTTGAGGACATGCCGCCAACACGCCTTGGCACCGACGCCCACAGTGAGGCCCAGTGGCGTGAACAAGGCTTCTTCTCGGTACTGCACGACGCCGACGAAGGCAACGCCTCCGGCCTGGACGGGTCGTTGCTGTTCCGCATGCTTGAGCTAGCCCAGCGCAATCCGCTACCACCCAACAGCCGCCTGCCGGACGACATCAAAATAGGCACCGACCACGCCTTCAGCTGCCCAACACTGGAAAATATCGCCGACTATGCCCAGGCCAACCCGCACGGCGGTATGCCCTACGCCACTACCGGACTGAGCGCTGCGGAGTTTGCCCGCATCAGCCAGTGGATTGCCGAAGGCGCCGTGACCGAGCCGATGCCCTGGCAACCCTCGGCCGCCGAACAAGCCAGTATCGAACGCTGGGAAGCCTTTTTTAACCAGCGCGGGCAACGTGAACAGCTGGTCGCCCGTTACCTGTTCGAGCACCTGTTTGTGGCGCACATCCACTTCCCTACCATCAGCGGCAGCAGCTTCTATGAGTTGGTACGTTCGAGCACCCCGCCGGGCGAGCCGATCATGCCACTGCGCACCGTGCGACCCAACGATGCACCGGACAAAGCCTTCTACTATCGCCTGCGCCCGCTGCGCGAAACCCTGGTAGAGAAAACCCACATCACCTACGGCCTGGACGATCAGCGCATGCAGCGCTGGCGACAGCTGTTCCTGGGCGACGACTGGGATCTGGCGGTGCTGCCCGGCTACGGCTACAGCGAACGAGCCAACCCCTTTGCCACCTTCAACGCCATTCCGGCCAAAGCGCGCTACCAGTTCATGCTGGACACTGCTGAGTATTTTGTGCGCACCTTCATCCGCGGCCCCGTCTGCCGCGGACAGGTTGCCACTGACGTTATCCGCGACCAGTTCTGGACCGTCTTTGAGGACCCATCACAAGAAGCCTACGTCAACGATCCGCTTTACCGCAGCCAAGCAACGCCCCTGCTAGGCTTGCCCGGGCAGAACAGCGACCTGCTGGCCCTGGGCAGCGCCTGGCTGGAATACAACGGCAAGCGCAACCAGTACCTTGAGCTGCGTGGCCAGCACTACGCCGCGCGCAAGCCAGCCGGTGCCAGCCTGGACGAGATCTGGGACGGTGACGGCTACAATCAGGATGCCTTGCTGACCATCTTCCGCCATCACGACAGCGCCTCTGTACGGCGCGGCCTCTGGGGCCGGGTGCCAGACACCATCTGGGTTATGGACTACCCGCTGCTCGAACGCACCTACTACGAGCTGGTGGTCAACTTCAACGTCTTCGGCAGCCTTTCACATCAGGCGCAGACCCGGTTGTACTTCGACCTGATCCGCAATGGCGCAGAGCATAATTTCCTGCGCTATGTACCGGCCGAGCAGCGCCAGGGACTTTATGACCAGTGGTATCAGGGCCAAGCCAAACTCAAAGATGCCATTGCCTATACCGGCCTTGACCTGGAGACACCCACAACCCTGAGCTATAGCCCCAGTGACCGTTCCGACAACCGCTCGGTAATGCGCCGCTTCGCCGCTCAACTGGCCGAGCGCGGCAGCGCCGTAGCCGGTACACCGGACACCCTCAATCGGTGTCCGCAGGACAATTGCCAACGTCCAGACCTGACCCCAGCGCAGCAGCAGATTCAGCAACTGCTGCGCCCGCTGGCGCAGGAAACCGGCGCCAGCCTGCCGGTAATTCCACTGCTACCAGAAGTCAGCTTCCTGCGCGTCACCAACGGCGAGGAACGCTGGGTCTACAGCCTGGTCCACAATCGGGCCCACGCCAACGTCGCCTTCATGTTTGGCGAAGAAGATCGCCTACTGCCCCAGCAGGATGATCTGACCATTATGGAAGGCACCCTCGGTAGCTACCCCAACTTCAGCTTCGACGTTGAGCTGCAGGCGTTGCCAGATTTTGTCGCCGCACTGCAAGCAGCAACCGACAGCGAGAGTCTGGAGCGGGTCGCCGACCGTTGGGGCGTGCGCCGCACTCATCCGCAGTTCTGGGAGATCCTTGCCGACTTTCAGCAGTATGTCGAAGAAACTGATCCAGTCCAGGCCGGTCTATTCGATATCAACCGCTATCAAAACCTGTGAACCGGGTCCGGGGAGTCGCGCGCTGTGTCCCCGGCAGATTGGTTTACACTCTGATGGATCACGTCGACGTGACTACTTTGCCGGAGGGACTCAATGCCTCAACTCAACATTCACCTGATGCTGCCGCTGACCATCGCATTGGCGGTCAGCGCCTGCGCCTCGACCCAAGCAACCGCCCCAACTCCTACTGCACAAAATGGCAGCATGGATGAACAGGCCATGCCCCGCACCCGCCTGGTCACAGGCTCGATCGGTTACCGGGAACGTATAGCGCTGCCGCCTGGCAGCGTGGCACATATCAAACTGCTTGACGTGTCGCGCGCCGGCGCCCCGGCAGCCGTGCTGGCTGAACAGAACACCACCCTGATTGGCACTCAAGTACCCGTACCCTTCGAGCTGGATGTAGAACCCCGCATGTTCGACGCGCGTATGCGCTACAGCGTATCGGCGCAGATTCGCAGCGCCTCCGGCGAGTTGCTGTGGACCACCGACACCACCAACCTGATCGACACCAGCCAGGAGGTGAACGAACTGGGCCTGCTGAACATGGTCAAGGTCAGTGGCCGCGTCGCGAACGACGCTGAGATAGTTGATGTCAGCAAGGTGCTTCCCCTGCATGCGTCCGGCAACGAACCCGGCTGGACACTGCAGATGGATAGTCAACGTATGAGCCTGTCGCGCCAGGACAGCACCGCTACTCAACTGACTCCCACACCAAGCGCCACCATGGACGGCACGACCTATCAATTTGACGCCAGTAACGCCACCAACCAGCTGCGTGTGCGCCTGACGCCCCAGCTATGCCGCGACAGCATGACCGGAATGCCCTACCCCTACGAGGTCAGCGTGCAAAACGCCGATATGCATCTCGAAGGTTGCGGAGGCGCTGCGCAAGCATTGCTGATCGGCACCCGTTGGGAGGTCGCGACCATTGCCGGCGAGCCAGTCGATCCGGAGTATAGCCCCACCCTCGAATTTGGAGCCGACGGAAGATTAGGGGGCCAGGGTGCCTGCAACCAGTTCACGACCAGCTATGTAGTCAACGCCGAAGGCCTCAGCAGCAAGGCAATTGCCGCGACCCAGCGTGCCTGCGCCGCGCCATTGATGCAGCAGGACCAACAGCTGTTTGACCTGCTGCAGCACGTCCAACGCTTTGACCTGGATGCGCAGGGTAACCTGGTGCTGATCAGTGCCGACGACCGCAAAATTGTTGCTCACGCCAAAGAGTGATACCTGTTTAGTGGTCACGCATCATAGACAGTATCAGGCACATGGGGCATCATGCGGCGCTCAAAGACCCTGCATTTTGCAGGGTCATCATCGCAACAAGGTATCCCATGACTGATCTGCCCGCCTGCCCCGCTTGCCAATCCAGCTTCACCTACGAAGATGGCCTGATGTACGTCTGCCCCGAGTGTGCGCACGAATGGCCCCAGCAAGACGACAGCAACGCAGACGACAAGCAGATCAAGGACGCAAACGGTAACCCGCTGACCGATGGTGACAGCGTGACCGTTATCAAGGATCTCAAGGTCAAGGGCTCATCGCTGGTGGTCAAGGTTGGCACCAAGGTCAAAAACATACGCCTGGTAGACGGCGACCACGATATTGACTGCCGTATCGACGGCATCGGCGCCATGAAGCTCAAGTCGGAGTTTGTCAAAAAGGCCTGAAAGACTCTCAACGACTGAAACGCACATGCTGGCGTAGCGGGCTATCGCCGCGCCAGACAAACCCCTCGTAGTAATAGTGCATAAACGACACCACCAGCACGGCAGCCGCCACCGGCCAATAGTGCTGCAGGTTATTTAGCGGCCAGGCAATGGCCACCGAGCACAGTGGTAGCCACAGCAAAGGCACCCAGCGACCGCGCGGTAACCAACGGTACAACAGCCCCGACTCACCGCCCTGGTTACGATTGCGATCATGGGTTATGTACACACTGTAGGCTGTCAGATCATGGATAAAGCGCGGCATCAGAATCACAAACAGGGTGTAGCCAAGCCGGTCTATCAACAGCGCAGACAACAGCAACAACGCATTGGCCCATAGGTAGGCTCGGCCCAGTTTGTTCTCAGTCACTCGCACCAGCTGCCAGGTCAACACCACCAGCGCAGCGCAGAGCAGCCCAGCCAACAAGGCCAGCGCCTGATACAGGTCCCAGCCTGCCAGCGACACCCTCCCTAGAAACTGCTGACCATAGACATTCAGATAGATCGCCAAACCGCAGATGATGGCGACCCACTTCCAGCGCACAAACAACGCATCAGGGCGACGTCCGGCCAGCAGCAGCCCCACGCCTAATTGCTGCGACAGCACGTGGTACACCGTAAAAGCTGCAAAGAACACAAACAACACCTGATAGCTCAGTGGCTGCGGCCCCAGCAACCCCAGCAGGCTGATCACGACAAACACCAGCAGCGCCGGCAGCAGGCGGCGCCAGAAGTGACGTACATAAGCCGGCCGCGCCACGGTCAGCGCGCTGGCGATGATATGCGGCAAACCAAACAGCAGTGCCCACACTGCCCAGTTATTAGGGTCATCCGGCAAGAACTGCTGCTGAAACTGGCGCTCAAATAGCAGCAGGTCGATCAAGACCAGGACGAGGGAAACCGGGATAACCAGATAAAGCGCCAACAGCCAGCGGCCATCAACGCTATGCGGGAGAGGTTGCGGGTGCACGACAAGCCTGCCTTTGTTGTTTTCCGCCACTTGACCACAGGCCAACAACCGCGCCCATCACCCGTAGTGGTGAGCCCTCGCTAAGTACCCGCGTCCAAAGCTGCCGGAGTCGGCCTAGCCTCGGTGCACATCATCGTAGTCATCTGCCTTGGGCGTCGCCTGAATGCCACGGGCCTCTTGTTCGCGATAGTAGGTCTCGATGCTTAAATGAGGGTCGATGCGAGCGCGCAAAATGCAAGGCCGCTGTTGCCAGCGATAGGCTGTGTTGCGGCGTACCGCTTCAGGCTGGCCGCGCTCCTGCCAGGCACGAGGATCGAAGTCACGCCAGCGGCGTGAAGGCTTGGCTTTTTTCGCATCGTATTGGGCGGAGGTCTGATCAAGGTGACGGAATTGCTCCAACACCGGCAGCTCAGGCAAAGGCTGGCTCACATCCATGTAACGCTGCATGCAGTCCCAGAAGGCCATGGCCTCTTCCGGCTTGAGCCCCAACGGATGCAATTTGCCACCTAAAAACACCTTAAAAGTGGTGTACCTGTGGTACAGCCAGAGCGCCATGCCACCGCCGCCAAGTGGTCTGGTCGGTACTCCATGGTCACATCAAACTCATAAAACGGAGCTACAAAGGGCTGACGAAAGCGACGTGCAATCGTCACCATACCGGTCTGGCGGTTGAGTTCACTTCCGTCGTGCTTGAACAAGCGCAGATACAGGTCAAGCAGAAAGTCAAAGCCGACCACCCCCATGAACACGGCCAAAACGATATAGCCACACATAACTAGCGAAGCGTAATCGCCAGAAGCAAGGTAATTATAGGCACCACCTATTGCCGCCAAAGCCACGGGTAGGCTCATCAGATACAAATACGCTTTTAAACCTCGTCCCCAATAAAGCCAAGCGCTTAACGCGCACAGGGGTAACCCTGCAAACGCCATAACAAAATAGGCAAGCTCGACTTTCGGGAGAAACTCCAGCAAGGAAACAACAGCAAATAGCCACGGCAAGAGTAATAGCGATATGTACTTAAAAAAGGGGACCAGGGTAAGAATCTTATTAAAATTCTCGAACCGCCATCGTTGATGATTACAATAAATATCAGCATCGCCGGTGCGCTCGAGCCAAGTCTGCTCTTGCCCTCGCAGTTGGCCATCCACCAGTTGCCAAGGATTCAAGCCGGCGTAATACCCCCAGGTCAATTGGGTACGCCGCAACCCGGTTCGGTTTTCATCTTCCCGCCATCTATGCGGCGGTTGGCTAGGAATGTTAGTTGAATCGTATGCGCTCGCCGCATACGAAAGTTCAGTTTGTGCAGTATTCAATGCATTTCCTTTGCTTACTTTCCATGGGTGAAAAAACAGCGAGGGGTTCTACCCCACTTATCTGGTGGCTGCCGGGGCATTTGGCTCGAATGATAGGCGCTGTCGGCGTATGTAAGGCCAGTTGATAGGGTGTTCAATTCAGTTCCTTTGCTGCCGCGAAACCGCGTGAAAACCTTCTTGAATCAGTGAGCTGCAGCTTGCGCGTCTAACAAGCGGGACTTTTTCACTGTCGGGTTCTACGCACCAGCACGATGAACATTGTCAAAGTCATCTGCCTTGGGCGTCGCCTGAATGCCACGGGCTTCTTGTTCGCGGTAATAAGCCTCGATGCTCAACTGCGGATCGATGCGGTCGCGCAGAATGCAGGGATGCTGTTGCCAGCGATGCGCCGCGTTACGCCGCATGGATTCATGCTGGCCGCGCCGTTGCCAGGCGCGGGCATTGGTATCGCGCCAGCGGCGTGGTGGTCTGCCGCTTTGAGCGTCGTATCGCGCGGTAGTCGGATCAAGGTGGCGGAATTGCTCCAGCACCGGTAAGTCCGGCAGAGGCTGACTGGTATCCATATAGCGCTGCAGACAGTCCCAGAACGCCATCGCCTCCTCCGGTGACAGCCCCAGGGGATGCAGCTTGCCACCCAGAAAAACCTCACAGGTGGTGTATCTGTGGTGCAGCCACAGAGCCATACCACCGTCGCCATGTGAGCCCGGTCGATATTCCATGGTGACATCAAACTCATAGAACGGCGCCATAAAGGGCTTACGAAAGCGACGTGCAACGGTCACCATGCCGGTCTGGCGATTGAATCCACTGCCATCGTATTTGAAAAGGCGCAGGTAAAGGGCAATCAATAGGTCAAAACCGATGGCGGCCATAAATATAGATAAACCCATTACCACCGGAAACCAAAAAAGGCCGCCTCCGTTATCAAACACAAAGCAACCAATAGAGGCAAGCAAAAAGCTCACCCCTAAACAAGAAAGAGCATGAACCAAGTAAGATTTAAAACTTCTTTCCCAATACAACCAACCACTTAATATCATCATAAACACAGAAACAACCACTATAGCAGCCAACACAACAACAGTCTGGCGCTCCATATATTCAGCAATCGGAATTGCTTCAATCGCAGAGCCCATCCAAGAAACCCAAGTAACAATCAGAAGCGAAAAATATTTAAAATAGATCAACAACAAAATTATTTTGTTGAAATTTTCAAACCTCCAGCGCTGGTGATCACAGTAAATGTCACCGGCGCCCGGACGCTCCAACCAAGTTTGTTCTTGACCCTGCAACTGCATATCAACCACCTGCCATGGGTCCAGCCAGGAGTAGCAACCCCAGTTCAACTGCGTGCGCTGTAGGCTGGTGCGATTCTCGTCCTCCCGCCATTTGTGTGGTGGTTGAGCAGGTATACGGGTCGAATCGTAGGCGCTGTCGGCATAAGCCGTATTAGTCAGAATTTCGCTCATAAGGGGGCACGTTCACTTAGCGAAGTCAGCCAGTAGGGGGCGCTACCATCAACATCACTATCGTCGGGCAACAGTCGCGGGTTAAAGGCGACCCAGTCACGGGCGGCGGGTTGCGGTAGCACAAGATCATCGAAAGCAGGAAAGGGGTCATTAGGCCTGCACTCTCGTCGCCCCAGCGCAAACTGCGCTCTGACTTTAAGGGGGCGGTTGCAGGAGCTGAGTGCAACCGCCAACCAATACTCACCACCAGGCTCGGTAATAAGGACTTGTCGGCGATGACGGTTGAAGCGAATGGGGGAGTAAAACGGCTTGCGCCACTGTTTGATAAACAGGTACCAGAGGGTGCCCATCACCCCTACCCCCAAAACTGCCAGAATCGCTAGGCTCAGCCAAATATCTCCGCTTGCGGCAATCCAAACTGAAATAGCCAAAAACATAACGGAGCCCATATGCAACGTCATCCAACCCGCGCCCATAGCAAAACTGCCGATATCTAGGTAGACGTCATTCTTGCGCCAGATGGTATTCATCAGATCGCTGGCGGCCTGGCCGGTAGGGATGGGTAGCGGAGCGAGTAGCATAGGGCCCCAACTCTCAGCCGCGATGAACGTTGTCATAGTCATCCGCCTTCGGCGTAGCCTGAACGCCACGCGCCTCTTGTTCGCGGTAGTAGGTCTCGATGCTCAACTCTGGGTCGATGCGAGCGCGCAGAATGCAGGGTTGTTGTTGCCAGCGATGCGCCGCGTTACGCCGCATGGATTCATGCTGGCCGCGCCGTTGCCAGGCGCGGGCATTGGTATCGCGCCAGCGGCGTGGCGGTCTGCCGCGTTGAGCATCGTACTCCGCGGTGGTCGGATCAAGATGACGGAATTGCTCCAGCACCGGCAAATCCGGCAGCGGCTGACTGGTATCCATATAGCGCTGCAGACAGTCCCAGAACGCCATCGCCTCCTCTGGTGACAGCCCCAAGGGATGCAGTTTGCCGCCCAAGAACACCTCACAGGTGGTGTATCTATGGTGTAGCCATAGCGCCATACCACCGCTGCCGTGCGAGCCGGGGCGGTATTCCATGGTGACATCAAACTCATAGAACGGCGCCATAAAGGGCTTACGAAAGCGACGTGCAACGGTCACCATCCCTGTCTGACGGTTAAATCCGCTGCCGTCATATTTGAACAGGCGCAGATAAAGCGCGATCAACAGGTCAAAACCGATGGCTGCCATAAATATGGATAGCCCCATGACCACTGGAAACCAGAAAATCTCTACGTCCTTGTCAAGCCAAAAGTGCGCAATAGATACACATACAACGCTTACGCCCAAACCAGAGATTGAGTGCACCAAGTATGACTTAAAGCTTTTCTCCCAATATAGCCAGACACTGACAACCATCATAATTAGACAAAAAACTCCGAGCCCCATCAGTAAGGCAGCCACCTGATGAACGTCATCAGACTCATCGGGTATTAGCTCCACCACTGAAAATGCCCAAGACATCCAAGTAATAACGAGGAGAAAAAAGTACTTAAAATAAATAAACAACAAAATAATCTTATTGAAATTCTCAAATCTCCAGCGCTGATGATCACAATAAGTATCGCCACCACCAGTGTGCTCTAACCATGCTTGCTCCTTCCCCTGCAGCTGCATATCGACAACCTGCCACGGATCAAGTCCAGCGTAATGCCCCCAGCTCAACTGGGTACGGCGAAGATTGGTACGGTTTTCGTCTTGCTGCCACTTATGAGTAGGCTGCCGGGGTATTTGGCGCGAATCATAGGCACTGGCGGCATACACTGTACTACTCAGCATTTGGCTCATAGCGAGTCCCGCTCACTTAGCGCAATCAGCCAGTAAGGCACACTGCCGTTAACATCCTGCTCTGCGGGAAGAAGCCGCGGGTTAAAAACCGCCCAGTCACGTGCGGCGGGCTGCGGTAGCACCAGATCATCGAAGGCAGGAAAGGGATCATTCGGCCTGCACTCTTGTCGCCCCAACGCAAACTGCGCCCTCACTTTAAGGGCGTATTGCATTTGCATAAGGCCAGTGCGAGCCTGACTACCAATATGCGGCAAGACATAGACAACGCGGCTGGCGTCCATAACCACCGCGCCTAGTTTGTAATGAGAGAGCGGCCCGGCTGGTAGGCGCTTCCAGCCTGTCTGGTGCCCCCTAACCCACTGCAGCTCAGAGGCCATTAACCGGAACCGGCTGTCGTTAGGATATTGGCCCAGCAAACCTGACTGCAGCTCAACTACCCAGTCGAGGGGGTGTAACTCCCGTTGCCTCGCACGCGCGGCCAGCTCCAGTTTTCGGCGCTCCTCTTCCGACGCTGCCGCGGTCCAGGCGCTCAAGCGCGAGATCTTTGCCCGCGGTTCGCCAATGGCGCCCAGTAATTGCTGGTAGGCAATTCTCGGATCGTTCATATGCGGTAAGCGCTGTTCAATGCCGAAGGGGCCGTGCTTAATCGCCTGCTCAATCGCACCGTCGGCCATCAGCGCCGCCGCTAACGCGCCGCCGATGAGCAACACCACACCCGCCGCCAGCACCCAGGGACTTGCCAGTATACCTATCGTATACAATGCCCATATCGCACCGCCCCCTGCCGCTATCGCGTTCGCAACCGAAACGTCTTTGTCACCTGCATCAAAAGCACGCTTGGCGTCCCATACAAAAATCAGAGCTGTAATACCCATCGCGGCGCCACCCGCTATGCGAGAAGCGTTAAGCCAGGTGCTACCAGTGCGCTTCTGTAAATTACCCGCCCAGCGCTCAGATACTTTTGAAACGTCGATACGCCCCTGTTCCCAGAGCAGATACCAGGGCGACCTTGCACCGGTCCGCTCGACAACCTTCAAAGCCACGTTATTAGAAGCAAGAGACAGATCCGCGAGCGCGGAAATCCAACCCACAAGCCAACGTCCCTTCTGACCTTCTTCCAGAAGCCCGGCAGCTCCAACCGTATTCACATGCAAGTTATACGCAGCCATCACCGTCGCCAACAACGGCAACGCGGGCGACTTGGCTAGTTGCGCAGCCCGCCCAGCATTAGAGGCACCCACCCGCCAGCTATTGAGTTCCTGCACCAGCGGGTCGTTTGCCGGGGCAGCAACCACCATGAGGCGGCCCAGGTCTTTGCTCGCAAAGTGGTTCGCCTTTGCGAGCTTGCCGCTGGAGGTGCCGAGCACGTCTCCGGAACGGCCCTGCAGGTTGCTGTAAAGGTAGTTTTCTCGGGTCAGGGTGGTTCGCTCGCTGGGCGTCAGTCCAAAACTCAGGCCCGCGCCATGTACGCCCAGCACCACCATATCCTGCGCCAGTGCCTGACCTTGGGGTAGAAACTGAAGCGACTTTGCTTTGGAGTGAAGCGACTTCAACAACCCCATTGTGGGTGTAAACAGGCGCGGCAACTCCACCTGCACGGTAGAGGGGGCTACCCGCAGTTTTCGCAGCGTCATCAGCATCACTTTCGACAAGTGCGCCAGCCACTCATCAACTGCCAGAGCCAGATTTTGGGTGGAGTACTGATAGTTAGCATTGCCCTGGCTTTCCATTCCAGCAAACAGCGCGAGGGTACTGATACCCATATTCTCTGGGTCTGCCGGCTGCGCTTTTGCAGCAAGGTCAGCCAGTCGGCTGGCCAGCTCCGGCAGCTCCCCCTCCCCTGCGGCAAGCGCAGCCCGCGTCAGCGGGTGACTGGCTTCCGCAAGGTGGGTTACCAGGCGCTCTATCGAGCGCAACAGCCGGCGGCTATCCGCTGCGGTGCTGCGCGCGTCAGTATCGTGCGGCAGGCGGCCAAGTTGCTCCAATAGTTCTATCAGCAGGCTATATGGCTCAAGCAGACGTTCATCGCGGGTGTAAATCCAGTCGTTCCAGACGACTGAAAGGCCGCCGCGGCACAGCGACATGGTGCGATCGAGTTGCCGGTGCAGGCAGTCGCGCGCCATACGTCGCTCCTGATCCATCATCGATTTGTTCAGTGCATGAGTGTCGACCTGCGCGCGCAAGTGGGCCAAAGGAGCATCAGCCGACATGGCCCACTGATGCAGCAGCTCGGCATAACGACCATGGGGCTGGTAGGGGATCAGCGCGTTGCAGGTTTGCAGGGTTTCGGTCGCCAAACGAGATTGCTCAACAGCATGGCGAAACTCAAATAGCGGATCATTCAACAATAGGCCGACCAGCTTGGGGTAACCTCGCAGGGCTTTGTCATCCAGCACATCATTGGCAGGCGGCAACGCCGGCAGCGGCTGCGGGCCTTGTGTTGACATGTGTTCGGCCAGGGCCTGCTGGTGGCTGTGCAAGCGTACAAGCGGCTCGTCAGGGCTTAGCTCCAGCAGTGCAGGCGTGAAAGTGTCGGGACTGCTGAGTAGGCACTCAAGATGCAGGTCTCGAGGGCGCAGGCCGCTTTCCAGTGCATCGACCAGCACGGCGGGCATCGCAAGAGTCGGTCGCCAGTGTTCCTTGCCGACCACGGCTGCTGCCCAGGCGGGCGCTACGTTCTGGCAGCGCGCCTTGACCCTGCTACTGTCCGCCTCAAGCCAACTGATGTACTCCCAAGTCCAGGGCATCTCGCTGTAGGCCATGTCGATCTGATCGCCGACGTAGCGCCCCTGTAGTAATACGGGCACCAACGTGAGTGCCAGTGGCTTGCCTACGGCGGCACGGTCGTCGCAGGGTTGGCCCACCGCCGACTGACTTCGCCAGTAGCTCACATCAACGTCGGCAAGCGCCCCTTTGCCATCACAGACCTGTTCACGCCAGAGCTTGCCCTTGCGAAAAACATAGATGCGCCCCGGCCTGGTCAGTGCACCAACAGGTTCCCGGTCGGCGCCCTCACCGACAGGCAGGCGTGCCATGGGGACGATTGCCAGGAAGGTATTTTGCTGAATTTCCGGCTCTTCCTCGTGGCTGCGCATGTCCTGCTCGACCACAATCTGCAGGATGCCACCATCCTCTCGTTCAAGGTTCAACGCCAGGTTGGCTCGCTGTGCGTTGGCATACTGGGCCCGCTTGCGCGTGCCTTGCTCGATTGACTCGTCCTTGAGTTCACTCATCGCTTATCCTCAGGGTCCAGCAGTTGTACCTGCCCGCCGAACGCCGGGTCTCCCCACACGTCTACGATCAGTTGCTCCAGCACCGACTTCTGATTCGACTCTGCAGCTGGCTGGTTAGACGCTGCTCTGCCAGTCATTTCCCCTGCGCTATCCAATGCGGCGTGCTCTGGCATCTCTGGTAGCAGCGGCTCCGCCGGTGTGCCCTGCCCCGGGCTGCCGCCGGAGTTCAGGCGGATGTTGGCGCCGGTGACGGTGACGCCGCTGGGGTCGATCTTGATAAAGCTGCCGCCGGCCTTGAGGGTGATTTCCATGCCGGCGTCGATCACGATCTTGCGGCCGCTGGCCAGGTGAATTTCCTGTCCGGCTTCGGTGAGCTGCCGCTGGCCAACGCGAGTGTGCTGACTCTCGGCGATCGTCAGATGATCGTTGGCCTTGAGTTCGGTCAGGCGGTTGGCGTGGACGGTGCGGTGTACTTCGGCCAGGTGCTCGCTGTAGTGGTTGGCGACGATGTGGTCGTGCCGTTCATTGCCCACATGCAGGCGTTGATCGTGCTCGATGCGCTGGTCCCAGTCGCGCTGGGCGTGCAGGTAGATCTGCTCGGCACCCTTCTTGTCTTCAATACGTAGCTCGTTGTAGCCCTCGCCGCCGGGGGAGCTGAGGCTTTTGAAGGTGCTGCGGGTCTTGTGGGCAGGCAGATCCACCGGGGGCACGTGTTCGGCGTGGTACAGGCAGCCGGTGATCAAGGGCTGATCCGGGTCGCCTTCAAGAAAGCTCACCAGCACTTCCATGCCAACCCTGGGAATGGCCAGGGCGCCGTAGCGGTCGCCGGCCCAGCCGCTGGCAACCCGCAGCCAGCAACTGGTGGTGTCGTCGGCCTGGCCTTCGCGGTCCCAGTGAAACTGCACCTTCACGCGGCCGTGCGGGTCGCAGTGAATCTCTTCGCCCTCTGGCCCGGTAACTACCGCACTTTGACTGCCGGCGATGCGCGGCTTGCGGTGCTCCAGTGCGGGGCGCCAGATGGCTTGCCAGGGGGTGGCGATAAAGCGGTTGCGGTAGCCTTGCGTAAAACCGTCTTGCTTGCTGGTGTCACTGGTGACGGCTTCTTCCAGCACCTGCGGTTGCTTGCCCTGATGCTCAATGCTGGTAAGCAACCAGAGGTCGTTCCAGTCATCACGCAGGTGGCCGGTCAGCGGTAGAAAATAGCCGCTGCGCAGGCCAGGCTGATCGCTCTCACCGTTAGCCTGCAATTGATGGCTACGGTGGCGCTGCAGGTGGATGCGGCTAAGATGCTTGCCGCGTTCGCGGTCGCTAAAGCGCCCGGGATAGTCGTAGTCTTCCAGTGCCGGCTGGGGCGCGCCATCTTCCAGCCGGGCCTCGGCTTCCATGTGCAGACGCGGCTTCAGAAAGTCGTAATCGCGGCGGGCGACCCGATCAGGCCGGGTGGCGGCAGTCAGGCTGAAGCGTTTGACTACGGGTTGATCTGCCACCAGGCCGGTGCCCTGGCTGTAGCCGATCTCGGGCAGGCGTGCAAAGCAGGTCTGATCGTCACCAAACACCAGGGTATGGCCGTCACGTTGGTGCTCAAAGTGAAAGTGCAGCCCTTCCTCCTCGCACAGGCGCTGGATAAAGTGCAGATCACTCTCATCGTATTGGGTGCAGTAGCGGCGCGCGGGCAGCGGCGTATTGACGGTGAAGCGATAGGCGTCGCTGTGGATACCGTGCTCCTGCAGCACAGCCGCAATGATCTCGGCGGCGCTGCGGTGCTGAAAGATTCGCTGGTTGATGCGGTGCTGCAGGTACCCCAACTGCGGCTGCAGGCGCAGCTGATAGCGCGTCAGCCGGCGACCTGACTCGCCCTGAGTGAGCTGATCGATAAAGCCGTGAAAGCCGCTGCCGGCACCGGTATCCAGCCAGGCTGGCAGGTGCAGCAGGCTCGAGAGGTCAATATCCGGACGTTCGCTGACCAGCGTCAGCAGCACCGCATAGGGCTGGTTGAGCGCCTCACGGGCAGTGAACTCCAACACTTTGAAGTCATGTGCGGCGCCGTCAATTTCGAGGCTGAAGTGCGCCTGATTGGCGGGGGAGAACATCCGTTGTTCCTCGGCAGATAATGCGTGAGCTGAGGTTACGGATTACGCTAGGGTTTGGCAGGGGCCGACCCGGCAAAAGGCGATGCAGTGCGCATTTTGCCGCGCAATTGGCGCTTGGCTATTGCCAGGTAGCGAACCAGGCAATCAGCAACGAACACACCGCCGTGATGCTCAGCGGCCTGCGCAGGGCCGGGTACCAGACGGGGGCGACGCCGTGATCAACGGCCCAGAGATCGGCAAAATACAGGGCGGCAAAGGCTAAGAGAATAACCGGCAAGCCCAAGTCGTTAGGTAGCGCCAGGGCAAACCAGCCCAGCAGCGGCGGGATAACCGAAAGCCCCAGTTGCACCGGCGCCTTGTCACTGTTCTCTTCCGCGCGCATCGCCAGGCCCCAGTGGATTGCACCGAGAAACGCGAGCGTAATTGCCGCGTAACTGAGCAACTCCTCCAGTACCCGCTCGCGCCAGGCCTCGGGCGTCACCCACAGCCCCAATGCCCCGGAGACAAAAGGCACAAGGCCCGCCAAGCCCAGCGCAAAAGCGAGTTTGGGGGGCTGTGTCGCATTGAATGGATGCATGCAAACTCCGCTGCAAAGTTGTCCCGAGGTGAGTCTGATTATAGGGCGCTGCTGCGGCCAGGCAACAGCGCTAATCTAGGGCCTGGCTAGGCGCAGGTGGGCGTCGCCTGGGCAAGGATCGCAGCAGCGTCTGCAGCGAGGGCTGCAGTTGAGCCTGCGCCTCACCCGGCTGACGCTGCGCATAGCTCTGCTCTATAAAACGATCAAAAAACCCGTCGATGGCCGCGCGCTGCTGCGGCAACGCCTGTCGCAGACGCGCCTGCCAATCCCGCGGCCCCTCACCGGCGCGTACGCCAAGACCCAGTTTGCCCAGGCGCTGATCCAACCGTTGCCAGGCCAGTTGCGCAGGCGAACCGGACAGGCGCCGAGGCCGCAGCCAGATCAGTGCCTGCACCACCATGACCAGACCAACCAACGACAGCACCACTACACCGATACGCCGCCAGTCAGCGGTGCCCAGCCAACGCTTAAACAGCGCCAGCTGCTCTTCGGACTGAAAGTTGAGCACCCGCAGCTGCCACTGGTAGTTGATGTCGTCCCACGTCAGACGCAGATTATTGACCCAGCTGATATCGCGATAGCGCGAGCCGGCCAAAGGCGCGTCAGCCAGAAAGCTGCCCTCCTCGCGCATGGCCTCTTCAAGCCCCCGTTCGATACGGCTTGGGGCCACCTGAAAGGTCGGATCAAAGGACTGCCAGCCCTGCCCCGGCAGCCACGCCTCAATCCAGGCGTGGGCATCAAACTGATGGACCAGCAGATAACCACCGCGGGGGTTCAGCTCGCCGCCCTGATAGCCGGTCACCACCCGGGCGGGAATGCCGGCGGCGCGGAGCACAAAGGTCATGGCGCCGGCATAGTGCTCGCAAAAGCCGCGCCGGGTATCAAACAGAAACTCGTCATTGCTGTGCCTGCCCAGGGTGGGCGGACGCAGAGTGTAATGGTACGGCTGCTGGTTGAAATGCCGCAGCAATGCATTCACCAGTTCGGCGTCGGAGGAGTAGCGTTGGCGCAGCTCCTCGGCCCAGGCGCGGCTACGCGGGTCACTGTCCTCTGGCAGTTGCAACAGGCGCTGACGCTCGTCGTCCGGCAGGCCGTCACGCTGACGCTGGACGTGCTCATAGGCGGTAGCCGTATAGCCGAAGGTGCTGCTCAGCGGGCGCTTGGCACGCAGGGTATCGTCACCCATTGCGCGTAGTTCAGGACTATCCGAGACACTCCCGGGCAGGCTGTAAAGCCAGTTGCGGCCTGTAGGCTGTGCGACAACCTGGTACTCCAGCGCAGCGCCACTGCGCTCCACAGCCTGCGGCTGGCGCCCCTCCAGCAGACGGTCCTGCGACCACACCCGGCCATCAAAGCGGCTAAGGGTCATAGCGCGCCAGTAGAGCCTGCTGGGCGGCGGGATATCCCCCTCAAAGCTCGCCCGAAACGCCAGTTCAGGAGACTGCGCCAAATTGGCGATATCCGCCGGCGCCATGGTGTCAGACAGCCCGGTGCGACTCTCGGCGCTGGGCAGGTTGATCGTCCACAGCGGCGCCAGCCGGGGAAAGAACAGAAACATCAGCAACATCAACGGCAGCGCCTGCAGCAACATGGCTGCCGCGCTGCGCAACGCGCGCCAAGGGTCATTGCGCGCAGGGCTTTGCTGCAGGCCGATCAGCGCCGCAACCAGCACCACGGCACCCACGCACTGATAGAGCGTCAGGGGAATACCCTGATCAAATAGAAAGGCCGTAGCCAGGATAAAGAAGCCCAGGTAGATAACCACCAACGCATCACGCGGGTTACGCATCTCCAACAGCTTGAGCATGAACAGCAACAACAGCAGCATCACGGTGGCGTCGAGGCCGATCAGCGTGCCCTGGGTAACGAACACCGCAACCCCTGTCAGCAGCAGCCCACCGGCCCGCAGAATGCGCCCAGGATACCCCCAGCGCATGCGCTGAATCTGCACGCGCCAGGCCGCACAACCAAGCCAGAGCACGGCTACCCACCAGGGCAGGCGCGGCAAATGCGGCAGCAGCACCACCACTTGGGCACCCAGCAGCCAGGCCAACGCATTACGCGGAATCAGTGCCGTACTCACGCTCGCGCCTCCAGCCCATAGAGTGCCAGCGCCCGCAGGCAGACCTCGCGATGGCGATCGCCCTGTGCCGGCTCAATACGTACACCCGGTAGGCTCAGGCCGTAAGGACGCTGTTCACGCTCCATCTCCAGCACCCAGCCGGTCAGCATGCCCAGGCACTCTTCCAGGTCGCGCCCGGCAGCGGCGGCCAAGTCGAGCCACAGGCTTTGCTGCTGTGGCTCGGCAAATACCTTGCTATGCAGCCCCTGGCCGCGAGACCAGGCGCGCCAATCGAGGCGTCTGCGCGAATCACCGGGGCGGTAGGCACGCAGCCCCTGAAAGTCGGCCACCCCTTCCTGCTGTGCATGGGGCTGGTCACCCTCCTCGCCATCGGGCGCTGCGCCTACCGGGAGCGGGGCACTGACCGGTTTGGGGTACACCAGTACCTGCCAATCCAGATCAACCAAACTCCAGGCAACAAACCAGCCAAGCGGGTAACGGGTTTCGATGCGCAAACGCTCCAGCACCAGCCAACCGCGGCGCTCGGTGGGGTGAAACAGCGTCAGCGCCTGCTCGTCACCCGCAGGGACGTCTACCGACACGGCGTCCAGCCCGGGCCAACGCAATTTAAGAGCCTGGTGCTCGCGGCGCTCTGAGCGCAGTGTCAGCCCCAGCGGCACCTGCTCACCGGCAAACACGGCGCGCCCGCCGGTGGCTCGCAGCTGCACGGCAGCCAGATTGCGATAGGTGTGATGCAGGGCGACCCAAAACAGGCTGAGCAAGGTGAAGGTGAGCCCGTAAACCAGACTGTTCTGGTAGTTAATGGCGCCGATCAGCATGATCAGCAGTAACAGCAAAAAGGCCATGCCAGCGCGACTCGGCAAGATAAATATCCGCCGATGGTCCAGCCGCAGAGAGCGAGCTGGCGGGATCCTGCGACGCAGCCAGCCCTGGTGCCAGCGCCGTGCCCTGGCGCGGATAGCGGCAGTCACACCGGCGAGACCTCGTTAAGCAGCCAGCGCGCCAGGCTGTCACCGCCATGCCCGGTCGGGTCGTTGGTTGCCCGCAAGCGGTGGCTGACAACCGCGGGCAGCACCGCCTGCACGTCTTCAGGAATCACGTAATGGCGTTGTTCCAGCAAGGCCCAGGCCCGCGCAGCCGCCAGCAAGCCCAGGCTGGCGCGTGGAGACAAGCCCCAGGCGCAGCTGTCGCTGTTACGGGTGTGGTTGACCAGGCGCAGAATGTAATCGACCAACGCCTCGCTGGCGGTCACCTGCGGCACCTGCGCCTGCAGCGCACGCAACTGCTCATGCCCCAATATCGGCTCAACCGCGTCCAGGCGAGTACGGCGCTCGGCTCCCATCAGCAGATTCTTTTCAGCAGCCTCGCTCGGATAGCCAAGCGACAGACGCATGAGAAAGCGGTCGAGCTGGGATTCAGGCAGCGCAAAGGTGCCGGACTGCGATACCGGGTTCTGCGTGGCGATCACAAAGAAGGGATCGGGTAGTTGACGGGTTGCCCCATCCACCGTTACCTGCCCTTCTTCCATCGCCTCCAGCAGTGCGCTCTGGCTTTTGGGTGTGGCGCGGTTGATCTCGTCAGCGAGAATCAACTCGGCAAAGATGGGCCCCGGATGAAAGACAAACTGGGCGCTGTTGCGATCAAACACCGAGGTGCCCAAGATATCGCCGGGCAGTAGATCGCTGGTGAACTGAATACGCTGGTAGCTCATGCCCAGCACCCGGGCTAGCGCTTGCGACAGCGTGGTCTTGCCCATGCCCGGCAAATCCTCAATCAGCAAGTGCCCCTTGGCCAGAATGCATGCCAGTGCCAGCTTGATCGAATGGGACTTGCCCAGCAGTACCTTGTCTATCGCGTCCTGCGCCGCGCTTAACGCATCCTTCATGCTCACCTCTTCTCCGGGCTACCATGCCATGGTAGGTGCAAGCGCTGCTGCGCGAAAGACAAACGCAATAGCTTGTAACAGCCTATACGCTGCTCATCATGCGAATTTGAGGGGGTTCCATGCGGTTACTGCGCACTCTGTCGGTGCTGCTCACGATGTTGCTGGGCGGCTGCTCAGCCCTGGCACCGGTCAACTGGCTGGTGCCGAGCAGCGGCTACGACACCCTTGCAGGCCTCAGCTATGGTGAGCTGCCGCGCCAGCGACTGGACGTTTACCTGCCAGTAAAGTTGAAACCGGACGCCCCCGTAGTGGTGTTCTCTTACGGCGGCAGTTGGCGCAACGGCGAGCGCGCTGACTATCGGTTTGTCGGGCAGGCGCTGGCCAGTCGCGGCATGATCGCCGTGATCCCCGACTACCGGCTCTACCCCGAGGTGCGTTACCCCGAGTTTCTGCGCGATAGCGCCAAGGCGCTGGCCTGGACGCAGGCACACCGAGGCGAATGGCGCAGCCCGAACGGCCCGCTGTTTGTCATGGGCCACAGCGCCGGCGCCTACAACGCGGCCATGCTCGCGCTGGATGATCGCTGGCTGGCGCAGGAGAACCTCTCGCCCGACATACTCAGCGGTTGGATCGGCCTGGCGGGCCCCTATGACTTTCTGCCGATCATCAACCCGGACGTGCAGCCGGTTTTCTATCACCCGCAAACGCCGGTCGACTCACAGCCGCTGGTCCACGCGAGCGCAAAGAGTCCGCCCGCACTGCTGCTGGCCGGCGCAGACGACGACCTGGTTGACCCGCAGCGCAATACCGAGCAGTTGACCCGGGCGCTGCAAGCGCAGGACGTCAGCGTCCAGAGTGAGGTGTTGGCAGATATCGGCCACATCAAGATCCTGCTCACCCTGGCCTCTCCCTTTCAGCACTGGGCGCCGGTGATCGAGCAGGTTACCTGCTTTGTCAGCGCTCAGGCCGGCGAAGGTTTCTCGCCGCCCTCTTCCTCAGCCTGCAGCGTCTCCAGCCGGTAAATCATGTAGCGCACGTGCAAGTGCAGGCTGTAGAGCTCGTGGGCATAGGAGAGCGGAACATCAACGTGATTCAGCTCCGACTCCAGTGCTTTCAGCCCCTGAATCTGCTCGGCGTATTGCTGCTTGATCTTGCCGCTGTAGATCAGCTTGTCGATGCGCCGCAGGTGCTCGTACCAGCGGTACACCCGAGCACGCACGCGCCAGCGATACAGTGGGCCCATGGTCTTGAGTAGCGGAAACATGATGGCGATAAAGGGAATGATCAGCACCACGTAGCGATCAATCGCCGAGGCCACCTGAAACGGCAGGTAGCGCTGTAAAAAAGGCATACCCTGGCGGTGGTAGTAGTCCGCCTCCTTGCTCAACTCAAGCCCCATGGGCTCACCGGCCGGAAAGCGCCCCGGCTTGTCGAGCAGGTTGCCCTCGCGCAGCACCTTGCGCGCAGCTTCCAGCACCACGGCCGTCAGTGCCGGATGAAAGTCCTGATTACCTACCAACATAGCGACCGGCGACAGCAGCTTGGTATCCTGCGGCGGCATGCTGGCCGTAATATTCAACAGCCCTCTGGGCAGCTCCAGCGCTTCCAGAAAGTGAAGCCGTGCGGCATAGGCATCGGCTTGAGCCAGATTGACCAGCGACACCTCCGGGTTAGCCGCCAGGCGGGTGACCAGCCGGTTGTCAGCTGGCAACACCAAGAACGCTGCGTCCAGCTCACCAGCCAGCAGCGCATCGGCGGCTGCGGCACTGCCCATCTTGCGCCACAGGCCGTTGTTCAACAGCTCCAACCGCGCACCATCCTGACGCTGCTCAAACAACCCCTTTAATACCGCCCAGGTGCCACTGCCTTCACTGCCCACCGCCACACGCTTGTCCTGCAGATCTGACAGCTGGGTGATGTTCACGTCTTGACGCTGAAACAACCACAGCGGTTCGTGGTAGAGCGCTGCCAATCCCATCAGCTGACTGCGCTGCGCAGGTGCCAGCAGCTGTTCGGTACCGCTCTGGATCAGCCCAAGCTGCACCTCGCCGCTACCGTCGGTGAGACGTTGCAGGTTATCCAGCGAGCCACGGCTGGGGCGCAGCTGCAACTCCAGATTCTGCTTGGCCAGCTCCTGCTGCATGGCCAGTCCAAACTGATGGTAGCTACCGCTTTCGCTGCCGGTGGTCATGACAAGCACCTTGGGCGGCGCCGGATCAAGAAAGCGAAATAACAACCACACCAGCAGCAGCGCCAGCGGGACGATCCACAGGTTGGTACGTACAAAGAGTCCTATCTGCTTCAGATTTTGCATCCTGCTACTCCAGCAACGAATCGTCCTGACAGTCTAATCAGTGCCCGCAGCAAACGCATCGCGCTAGTCAGCCAGCGGCTGCCCAGCCTGATAGGCAGCAGTGCCCCACAAAGGCACCGTGGACAGGCTGTGTTTGAAGCTGCCGGTGGTTTCCTTGGTGGAGTAAGACAAATACATCAGCGTCTGGTGCTGCGGATCGTAGATACGCCGCACCTTCATGGTCTTGAAGAACACACTCTTGGACTGCCTGAAGACAATCTCACCCGAATCGCTTTTATCAATCTGCGCGATCATCTGCGGCGTTATCTCGCCGGTCTGACGGCAGGAAATAGCGCTGTCGCTGGGGTCTGAAAAGCTGAGGTTGGCTTCGATTGAAGCGATATGACAAGTCACACCAGGCACCTCTGGGTCGACCAGCGAGTGCAGTTTTATGTCCTTGAGGGTAAATACCCCGAGCGATACATCCCCTACTTCGTTGTTATCCGAGCAGCCTGCCAGCAGGCCGAGCATGGCTGTCAGTACCAGTACTTTTTTCATGTCTACTCCGTTTCGCCATCCACACTGCATTCAGCCGTTAGTGTACGCGGCGCCTACAGGCCGAGAGAAACGCGTTTCCGGAAAACGCGGATGAGTCCGCGCATAAAAAAGCGCTGATCCCCCAAAGCCCTTGGCATCTGGAGCTGATCAGCGCTTTAACAAAACCTTACTGACCGACGGCTGCGCTCGGCGGGGCCTTCAGCATGCCTTGGGCAGCGATAAATTCGATGATCTGCTCTACGCCCTGACCGCTTTTGAGGTTGGAGAATACGAACGGACGCTCGCCGCGCATCTTCTTGGCGTCGCGGTCCATCACGTCCAGATCGGCACCAACCAGCGGGGCCAGATCGGTCTTGTTGATGATCAGCAGGTCAGAACGGGTGATACCCGGGCCGCCCTTGCGCGGAATCTTGTCACCGGCGGAAACGTCGATCACGTAGAGGGTCAGGTCAGACAGCTCCGGGCTGAAGGTCGCGGCCAGGTTGTCGCCGCCGCTTTCTACCAGCACCAGTTCCATGTCCGGGAAGCGCTCCTGCAGCTCGGCAACCGCCGCCAGGTTCATGGAGGCGTCTTCACGAATCGCGGTGTGCGGGCAGCCGCCGGTTTCTACACCGAGGATGCGATCTTCCGGCAGCGCCTGGTGGCGTAGCAGAAAGTCGGCGTCTTCACGGGTGTAGATGTCGTTGGTGATCACGCCCAGGTTGTAGTGCGGATACAGGCGCTCGCAGAGGGTGCGAACCAGCGCGGTCTTGCCGGACCCGACCGGTCCGCCGATGCCTACCCGCAGTGCAGGTCTGGAAGTCATGTGTCAGTGCTCCTTATGATCGAAACAATCGGGTGTATTGATGTTCATGGCGGGCGCTGGCAAAGGCCAGGCCCGGTAACCCTGCGCCGAGATCATCGGCGGACAGTGTGGCGGCGGTATCCACCACCGCAGGCAAATCGGGCAGCATGCGATCCAGCAACCGCTGGGCGTCGGTCTGCCCGAGCGGAATCAGCTTGGTAGCGGCGCCGGTCTGGTTTTCCAGCCAGCTCCAGAGCGCACCCAGCGCCAAGGCGCGGGCGCCGGTCTGCCAGTACTGCCCGGCCATCGCCAGTGCGGTCATCAGCGCAATCGGCTCGCCCTGCGGCCATTCCAGCGCCGCCGGCACGGACAGTGACTTGAGCAGGCGCAGCAGCGCCCCGCCCTGCTGGCTGTCTTCAAGGTACAGCTCTGCCGTTTCCCGGTTGGCCAGCAGCCAGTCATTCCAGGAAAACAGCGCGCCCTCATCGCCCCGCTCCAGCGCATCGTACTGGCGCAGCAGCAACGGAATATCCAGCTTCGCCAGCGAGTGACCCAGCAAGCCGTCCAGCCAGTGGGCGGCGCTGTCGATGTCGCTCACCCAGTTCTGCTCGATGGCGTACTCCAACCCTTGCGAGTAGGCGTAGGCACCAATCGGCAGCGCCGGACTGGCCAACTGCAGCACGCGCAGCAGGGCCAGATCGGCGACCGGGCTCAGCTCAGTCATGTGCGTGCCCTGCCAGGCGCAGCAGCGGCGCGGCAGGCGTCGCGACGCTGTGACTGTGGTTGTGATAGGCGCCCTTCTCCGGATTGAACGGCGCGGTGATCTGCTCGACCTCCAGCCCGAAGCCGACCAGCATGGCGTCCAGCACATGATCGCACTGGTAGCGCAGCTCGGTCGCATGCACCTCCAGCGCTACGTGGCGGTTGCCCATGTGGTAGGCCGCGCGGGCCAGTTTCAGGGTGTCGTCACAGACCACGCGCGACAGCGTCTCTGGCGCGGCCGCAATCATCAGTACGCTGCCATCCAGGCACTGCAAGCGATCGCCCTGCGCCAGCACGCGGCCACGGGGCAGAAACAGACCAACTTCATCACCGGCGACCGTCTCGGCGCGCAGGCGGCTGCGGGTGCGCAGCTCGTAGGTCAGCTCCAGTACGTGGTCATGGGGGCCGGACTCTTCCAGCCAGGCATGACATTCCAGCATCGTGCTCTCCTTAAAACAGGTAGTAACGCTGCGCCAATGGCAGCTCGTCAGCCGGCTCGCAAAGCAGCTCAACACCGTCGGCCTTGACCACATAGGTCTGCGGATCGACGCTGATGTCCGGCTGATAATCGTTCAGTTTCATGTCGGCCTTGCTGATAGTGCGGGTATTGCGCACGGCCTCAAGACGACGCTTGAGGCCCAGCTTGTCCGCCACGCCAGCATCAATCGCCGCCTGCGAGACGAAGGTCAGGCAGGTGGTGTCCATGCCCCGGCCGAAGGCGCCGAACATCGGCCGGTAGTGCACCGGCTGCGGCGTCGGGATGGAAGCATTCGGGTCACCCATGGGCGCAGCCGCAATGGCCCCGCCCTTGAGAATCAGGCTTGGCTTGGTACCGAAGAAGGCAGGCTTCCACAGCACCAGATCCGCCAGCTTGCCGACTTCAATCGAGCCGACGACATGACCAAAGCCCATGGTGATGGCCGGGTTGATGGTGTACTTGGCGATGTAGCGTTTGACCCGCGCGTTGTCGGACCAGTCGTCGTCGCCTTCCAGCGGGCCACGCTGCACTTTCATCTTGTGCGCGGTTTGCCAGGTACGGGTAATCACCTCACCGACGCGACCCATGGCCTGCGAGTCGGAGGAGATCATGCAGAAGGCACCCAGGTCATGCAGGATGTCTTCGGCGGCGATGGTCTCGCGGCGAATGCGCGAGTCGGCAAAAGCCACGTCTTCGGCGATGGCCGGATCGAGGTGGTGGCAGACCATCAGCATGTCGAGGTGCTCATCGACGGTGTTGATGGTGTACGGCCGCGTCGGGTTGGTCGAGGACGGCAGCACGTTGGATTCACCGCAGGCTTTGATGATGTCCGGTGCGTGACCGCCACCAGCACCTTCGGTGTGGTAGGTGTGAATCACCCGGCCGTTGATTGCCGCCAGGGTGTCTTCCACAAAACCAGATTCGTTCAGGGTGTCGGTGTGGATCGCCACCTGCACGTCGAAGGCATCGGCCACGCTCAGGCAGCAGTCGATGGCCGCCGGGGTGGTGCCCCAGTCTTCGTGCAGTTTCATGCCCATGGCACCGGCCTGAATCTGCTCTTCCAGCGGGTCCGGCAGACTGGCGTTGCCCTTGCCGAGAAAGCCCAGATTCATCGGAAAGCACTCGGCCGACTGCAGCATCTTGCCGATGTGCCAGGCGCCCGGTGTGCAGGTGGTGGCGTTGGTGCCGGTGGCTGGGCCAGTGCCGCCACCGATCATGGTGGTGACGCCCGACATCAGCGCCTCATCGATCTGCTGCGGGCAGATAAAGTGAATGTGCGCGTCGATACCGCCGGCGGTAAGGATCATGCCCTCACCGGCAATCACCTCGGTGCTCGGCCCGACGATGATATCGATACCGGGCTGAATGTCCGGGTTGCCCGCCTTGCCGATAGCCTGGATGTTGCCTTCCTTGATCGCCACATCGGCCTTGATGATGCCCCACCAATCCACAATCAAGGCATTGGTAATGACGGTATCCGGCGTCTCGGCGCGGGTACGCTGGCTTTGCCCCATGCCATCACGAATGACCTTGCCGCCACCGAATTTCACTTCTTCGCCGTAGCGGGTCAGATCCTTCTCGACGCTGATCCACAGCTCGGTATCACCGAGGCGGACCCGGTCTCCGGTGGTCGGGCCAAACATTTCCGCATAGGCCTGTCTGCTGATTTCCATCTTATGCTCCTGTCACTAACCCGGTTTCAGAGACTGCCCATGACGTCGCCACGGAAGCCGTAGACCTTGCGCTCACCTGCCAGCGCCACCAGTTCCACCTCGCGGCTCTGGCCCGGCTCGAAACGCACGGCGGTGCCAGCGGCGATGTTGAGACGAAAGCCACGCGCCGTATCACGATCAAACTGCAGCGCCGGGTTGGTCTCGGCAAAGTGGTAGTGGGAGCCGACCTGCACCGGGCGGTCGCCGGTATTGGCAACGCTGATCACCAAGGTCTCGCGGCCTTCGTTCAGTTGCAGCACGCCGGGGCGGGTCTGCACTTCTCCTGGAATCATGCTGGGCTCCTACGGAATCGGGTTATGAACGGTGACCAGCTTGGTGCCGTCCGGGAAAGTGGCTTCGATCTGCACCTCGGCCAGCAGCTCCGGCACACCGGGCATCACCTGCTCGCGGGTCAGCAGCGTGCGACCATAGCTCATCATGTCGGCAACACTGCGGCCGTCGCGCGCGCCCTCCATGATGGCGGCGCTGATATAGGCCATCGACTCGGGGTAGTTCAGCTTCACACCACGGGCCAGCCGGCGCTCGGCCAGCAGCGCGGCAGTGAACAGCAGCAGCTTGTCTTTCTCGCGGGGGGTCAGCTCCATGAAGAGGGCTCCATCTCAAGTGTTCCAGATGCGTGGTGCACAGGGTTCACGGCCGTTGATCAACGGTCGCAGCTGCCGCCACAAACGAATAAAGGTGTTGCGGGCGTGCTCGGCATGCAGCCCAAGATAGCGACCGATCAGCAGCCCATTGCGCTGGGTCAGCGCCAGCTCGGGGCAATCGGTCAGGCTCTCGCGCAGGTCATCCATCTGCTGACGGTCCAGTTGCACGGTCGCCAGCCAGGTGCCACTGACGCCGCAGCCGCCGAGGCCCCAGCGTGCTTCGAGCAAGGGATCACCACCGACGAACTGGTTGCGTTCGATGTAGATCGGACGGCCATCGCGCCAGACATCCAGCCGCTGGTCTACCTGACCATAGCTGAAGCCCTCACCCGCCGCGGGGCGGCCAAGGCAGAGCAAATCCCAGGCAACACAGCGGGCATCTGCGGCCAGATCAATGCGGGTGATCATGCGGGCATTGCAGCCCTCGAAGGCGATGCTGTCCTGCGGGAGATATTCGAGGCAGCTGCCTTGCGCCAGCGAAAAGCGGTTGTGCTGCACCTGCAGCGTGCCGTTGTCGCGAGCGCGGTAGAACTTGCCGGACGACGGCGTGGTCAGTACCGCGCAGGCGTCCTGCTGCATGTCAGCCTGCAGGCGCAGGTTGTCACCGCTGACCAGGCCACCCGGCGGATGCAGGATGTACAGATGCGGGCAATCGACCCCTTCCGGGGTGAAGGGACGCTGCACGCGTAGCGGGCCGCGGTGACTGGTGTGAGCAAGCTGAGTGCGTGCGCCGGTGCGTACAAAACCGAGCCGCAGCCCGGCCTGCCAGTTCAGTGCGCTGTCGTGCTGCTCAAGGTGCCAGGCGTGTGTCATGCGTACTCGTCTTCCTGCAAAAATCCCGAAATACAGAGCAAGTGCCATGCCATACAAGCGCGCCCTGATTTCGCGGGATGCACAGGCCTGGCGCACTGCGACGTGCACCAACTTGACTCACTGACCACCTGGACAGCTTTTTCGTGCACCACAATTGCGCATAATTGGATACACTCACCATCTTGTAACCCCGCCCCGATCTGGTAGGGTCGACAAGTCGGCGTTCTGCCGATGTATTCCCACTGTCTCTTTATATGCTCAACTCTGATCAAGGAGTAATGCCGTTCGCCATGAACAAATCCCCTGCAATCGTGATGACACGTCTGGATGTGCAACGTCTGGAGAAGGTAATGGCTGACATACCAGCCCCTCTGGAAATGCTCGAAGCGCTGGAGGACGAGATGCTGCGCGCCCGGGTCATCGGCCACAAGCAGATTGCCAGCGACGTGGTCACGATGAACTCAACGGTGCGGTTTGCGGATGAAGCCAGTGAGCGAGAGTTTGTGCTGACACTGGTCTATCCGGATCAGGCCGGCCGCCCCGGCACGATTTCGGTGCTTGCGCCGGTCGGCATGGCCTTGATTGGTCTGAAGGTCGGTCAGAGCATCAACTGGCAGGGCCCGGCCGGGCGCCCGCTGCGGTTAAAAATCATTGATGTGCTCTATCAGCCGGAAGCCAACGGTGACTTCCACCTCTGAGTAGTTGCTCCGGCCCGGGGCAATGCACCGTATCAGGGCGTCTGTTCGCTGCGTTCGTGGGACAGCTCGAGCGCAGCGCGATCGGTCCACTCCTCGCTGAGTTCTGCCTTGACCGAGACGCCCAACTCCTTGAACTCGTTAACCTGCTTGACCAAATTCCCGCGCCCATCGACCAGTTGATCCCGCGCCTTGCGATACGCCTGTGAGGCCTTTTCCAGGCTGCCTTCAATGCCGTCCATGCTGGACAGAAAGGTCCGCAACTTGTCGTGAATCTTGCCGGCACGCTCGGCCAGTTCAGCGGTATGACGATTCTGATCCTCAAAGCGCCAGAGCTGACGCACGATATTCAGACTGGTCAACAGCGTGGTTGGGGTGGCGACCAACACGTTTTGCTCAATCGCCTTCTGGAACAGCCCTTCATCGGCCTTCAGCGCCTCAACGAAGGCTGACTCGATGGGAATGAACATGAACACCATCTCTGGCGCATTCAGCCCCGGCAGCTCGAAGTAGTTGCGGTCCGACAGCTCACGGATGCGATCACTGACCGACTGCACATGCTCGCTCAGCGCGATGCGTCGCTCGGCTTCATCCTCGCTGTTGATGTAGCGGGTGTAGGCGTTAAGCGACACCTTGGCATCGATGATCAGGTGCTTGTCCTGCGGCAGGTAGACCAGCACGTCGGGGCGTTGGCGCTTGCCCTCGGCGTTGTTGATGCTGACCTCGCGCTGGAAGTCCTTACCTGCGCGCAGGCCGGAACGCTCCAGCACATTCTCCAGAATCAGCTCACCCCAGTTGCCCTGGGTTTTCTTCTGACCGCGCAGCGCGGTGCTCAGGTCATGGGCTTCCTGGGTGATCTGGCGGTTCAGTTCTTTCAGATGATTCAGCTCGGCCGATAGCGTGGCCTGCTGTTGCGTATCCTTGTGGTGGATATCTTCGACCTTGGCGCGGAACTGGTCGATCTGTTCACGGAAGGGTTTGAGCAGCGCGTTGAGCGACTCCTGGCTGGTCTGCGAAAACGCCTGCCCCTTGGACTCGAAGATTTTGCCGGCCAGCTGCTCAAACTCCATCTTCAGCTGCTCGCGGCTATCCTTAAGCAGTTTCTGCTGCTCGGCAAAGTGCTGCTGGCGTTGCTCCAGCGAGCTTTCCAGCGTGGAGTGACGCACCTTGAGTTCTTCATATTCGTGCTGCACGGCATCCAGACGCCCCTGCAGCCGCTGACGCTCGTTGCGCAGCTCATCCAGTTGCCGCCCCTGCTCTGCTCCCAGCGTTTGCGCACGCTCGGCCTGCAGTTGCCAATGCTGTTGCTGCGCCTGCTGCTCGCTGAGCCTGGTTTGCAGAGTTTGCTGCTGGTCGCGCAGCTCGGCCAGCGACTCCTGCAGGTGCTCGATGCGGGTCAACTGCGCAACTCGCTCGCTGCCCTGCTGGTGCAGCTCCAGCTGCGCTTGCTGCGTCGCCATCTGCGCCTCACTCAGCTTCGCCTGCTCATCAGCCAGCTGCACCTGCAGCGTGGCGCTGCGCCGCATCAACAGCCAGGCCGTCAGCCCCCAGCCGGCCAGCAAGGCAAGTGAAATCAAAGGCAACAACAGGGTCAGATCAAGCGCGGGCATTCAGTTCTCCTTTCAGCTGCGGACATTATCCCTGTGCACGCGCTTGAATGTAACCGTCAGCGGCTGCGCAGTGAGCCAAGCAGGCCGCGCATGATCTGGCGACCCAGCTGAGTACCGAAGGCGCGCATGGCACTGCGGCCGAACGCGCTGGCCATGCTGCCGAGTTCGTCGGCCATACTTTTTTCTCGCGGGGCGCGACGGCTGCCCTGCGTGCGTGTCTGTGGCTTTTGCTCGGACAGGGACCGCTCGGCCTGCTGCTTGAGTAGCTCAAAGGCCGATTCCCGGTCCACCGGCTGGTCGTAGACACCCTTAAGCGGCGAGGCCTCCAGCAAGGCTTTGCGCTCCTGCGCAGTAAGCGGCCCCATCTGGCTGGCCGGCGGGCGGATCAACACCTGCTGCACCACCGAGGGCGTACCCTTGTCGTCGAGCACTGACACCAGTGCCTCACCGACTCCAAGCGCGGTGATCACTGCCTCGGTGTCCAACTCGGGGTTGGTTCGAAAGGTTTGAGCGGCGGCGCGCACCGCTTTTTGGTCACGCGGGGTAAAGGCCCGCAGCGCATGCTGCACCCGATTGCCCAGCTGAGCCAGTACGCTGTCGGGCAGGTCCAGCGGATTCTGCGTGACAAAGTACACGCCCACGCCCTTGGAGCGAATCAGCCGCACCACCTGCTCAATACGATCCAGCAGCGCCTTGGGGGTATCCTTGAACAGCAGGTGGGCTTCGTCAAAAAACAGCACAAAGCGCGGCTTGTCGGCATCACCCACCTCAGGCAACTGTTCGAACAGCTCTGACAACAACCACAACAGGATGCAGGCGTAGCCCAGCGGGCTATCACGGTACAGACGCTCGGCATGCAGAATGTTGACTACCCCACGCCCCTGCTCGTCCACTTGCAGAAAGTCATCCAGACACACCGCCGGCTCGCCAAACAATTGCTCTGCACCTTGCTGCTCCAAGCGCAACAGCGCGCGCTGGATGGCGCCGACGCTGGCTGACGAGATATTGCCGTAACGCGGCCCCAGAGCACTGCGCTGCTCGTGCAGATGGTTGAGCATGGCGCGCAGATCCTTCATGTCCAGCAACAGCCAGCCCTCGTCATCGGCCACCCGAAAGAGAATGTCGATGATGCCGCTCTGGGTCTCGTTAAGCCCCAACAGGCGGCTGAGCAGCTGCGGCCCGAGTTCACTGATAGTCAGACGCAGCGGATGGCCCTGCTCGCCGTACACATCCCAGAACACCGCTGGTGCCGCAGCCACCTGCAGGTCGCTGATGCCTACTCGGGCCGCACGGGCATTGAGCTTGTCACTGAGCACACCAGCCTTGGCGATACCGGAAAAATCTCCCTTGATATCGGGTACCAGCACCGGCACGCCCAGATCGGAGAACGCCTGCGCCAGCACCTGCAGGGTAATGGTCTTGCCAGTACCGGTGGCGCCGGCAATCAGCCCGTGACGGTTGGCCATACGCGGGGCTATGGCAACGCCACCTGCGGCGTTGGCACCAATAAAAAGTGCAGGGGTAGTCATCAGCAGTTCTCCTTGCGACAGAAGCAGTTAGTCCGCCCGCATTATGTACCACCAAACCGCTTGCGCAAGCGTGCGAGCCCCTCCCCCGCGCTCCCCCATTAGGGGGGGATAAACCGCCGGGGCATACGCATAGAGTCAGTTACAGCGGTGATAAACGCGACGGCAGGAGCCCGTCCCGTACCGCAACCAGAGATCCTCAATAACAACAAGCGCCCGGCGCGAGGACAACATGACAAGTACAAAAACAAAAAAAATGCTGCAATGCAGCCTGAAGCCCATGGTAGTTGCCGTTGCGATGGCCTCTGCTCTACCTGCCCACGCTGTGCGTTTTGATATCGGTGATATCGAAGGCCAGTTCGACTCCAGTATCTCTGTCGGTTCCAGCTGGGCGGCGGCCAGCCCAGACAAAGACCACATCTGGGCCAACAACGGTGGCAATGCCAACGCCGCCAACACCGACGACAACCGCCTGAACTTCGACAAGGGCGATGCCTTCTCGACGATTTTCAAAGGCATCCATGACCTGTCACTGCAGTACGGCAAGACCGGCGTCTTTCTGCGCGGCAAGTACTGGTACGACTTTGAGCTCAAGGACGGCAGCCAGGACCTGTACGACATCAGCGATGACAATCGCAAGACGGCAGCCCAAGCCTCCGGCGTACAGCTGCTCGACGCTTTCCTCTACCACAACTACAACATCGGCGACATGCCGGGTTCCGTGCGTATTGGTAAGCAGGTGGTGAGCTGGGGCGAAAGCACCTTTATCCAGAACGGCATCAACAGCATCAACCCAATTGACGTGGCCGCCTTCCGTCGCCCTGGCGCGGAGATCAAGGAAGGTCTGATTCCGGTAAACATGCTGTATCTATCCCAGAGTCTGACCGACAACCTGGGGATGGAACTGTTCTACCAGCTGGAGTGGGATCAAACCGTCATCGACAACTGTGGTACCTTCTTCTCGCCCAGTGACACGCTGGCTGACGGCTGCTACCAGGTCGGCGTCGGCGGCAGCCAGAATGGCGCCAACGGCGACCCTACCTTCGTGTACGTGCCGCGCGCCGCAGACCGTGATGCCAAAGATGAAGGCCAGTTTGGTGCCTCGTTCCGCTACTACGCGGAGCAGTTGAACCAGACCGAGTTCGGCCTGTATTTCATGAACATCCACAGCCGACTGCCAACCTTCAACACCATCGCTGCAGGCGGTCAGACTGTGGCCGGCGCGCAGCCAAACTCGCAGACAGGCCAGACTGATGTGGCACTGCTGGGCAACTACTTCCTGGCTTACCCCGAAGACATTCGTATCTACGGCATGAGCTTCCAGACCAACCTTGGTGGCACCGCACTGTCTGGCGAAGTCAGCTATCGCCCCAACCAACCCGTGCAGATCAGCTCCAATGACCTGGTAGGCGCAGCGCTAGGCAACCCTATCACCCCTCTAAGCAGCAGCGGACACGTACCGGGCGCTGTATTTGGCGTACCGATCGTCGCAGGCACCGAGCTTCAGGGCTACAAGCGCCTCCCAGTTACCCAGGCGCAGATGACCGCTGTGCACATTCTGGACAACGTACTGGGCGCACGCAGCATGACCCTAATCGGCGAAGTGGGATACAACCATATCAGCGGCATCAACAGCGGTATGGGTGAGCTTCGCTATGGCCGCGACTCGCTGTACGGTTCAGGCGAACTGCCGGTAGCAGGTGCCTGTCAGGGCATCAACGCCGCACAACCCAAGTACTGCAACGACGACGGCTTCTACACCACCAGCTCCTGGGGCTACCGCGCCCTGGTCAACATGGAATACGCCGGTTTTGCAGGCGTGACACTCAAGCCCAGTCTTGCCTTCTCTCACGATGTTGACGGCACAGGTCCAAACTTCGTTGAAGGCTCGATGGCCGCAAGCCTCGGCCTGACCGCTGTGTACAACAACAAGTACAACGCCAACGTCAGCTACACCAACTTCTTTGGCGGCGACTACAACCCGAACACCGACCGTGACTTTGTCGCCGTCAGCGTCGGCGTCAACTTCTAATAACAACGGAGCAAGCGATGAAAATGATGCAAAAACGATCCCTGCAACTGCTCGGCGGCGCCGTTCTGAGTGCACTGGCGTTGTCGGTTAGCGCTGCCGTATCGCCTGACGAAGCAGCCAAGCTGCAATCCAGCCTGACACCAATGGGTGCCGAACGCGCCGGCAACGCCAGCGGCACTATCCCCGAGTGGACCGGCGGCATGGCCAAAGACGCCGCCGCCGTCGACAGCGATGGCTTCTACGCTGACCCCTTTGCCGGCGAACAGCCGCTGTACACCGTCACCGCTGCCAACATGGACCAGTACGCAGAGCTGCTGACCGATGGCCAGAAGGCGATGCTGACGCGCTATCCCGAAACCTACAAGCTGCGGGTATTCAAGACCAATCGCAGCGCTACGGTACCGCAGGAGGTGTTCGACGCCATTGCCCGCAACGCGGTCAACACCAACCTGGCTGAAGGCGGCAATGGTCTGGAGAACTTCGATACCGCCTACCCGTTCCCGATTCCGCAAAGCGGCATCGAAGTCATCTGGAACCACATCACGCGCTACCGCGGCGGCAGTTTCACGCGGGTTATGGCTCAGGCCACCCCGCAGGCCAACGGTTCTAACACCATGGTGGTTCTGCAGGATGCCTTCAGCTTCGCTACCGCGTTGACCGACTACGGCCCAAAGATCTCCGACAACCTGATGTTCTACTTCACCCAGCGCATCCTCTCACCGTCACGCCTGGCTGGTGACGTGCTGCTGGTGCACGAGAACATCAACCAGTTCAAGGAGCCGCGCGCTGCCTGGATGTACAACGCTGGCCAGCGTCGTGTACGCCGCGCCCCGCAGGTTGCCTATGACGGCCCGGCGTTTAGCGCTGACGGCACGCGCGTTTCGGACAACTACGACCTCTACAACGGCTCACCAGACCGCTACAACTGGAAGCTGATAGGCAAACGCGAACTGCTGATCCCCTACAACAACTTCGCCATCGCCTCGCGGGATGTGAAGTACGATGACATCATCAAGCCCGGCCACATCAATCAGGACCTGGTGCGTTATGAGGTACACCGTGTGTGGGAAGTCGAAGCCACCCTCAGGGAAGGTCAGCGCCACGTATACGCCAAGCGCCACTTCTTCATTGACGAGGACAACTGGCAGGCTGGAGCCATCGACCACTACGACGGTCGCGGCGGCCTGTGGCGTGTCGCCGAAGCCATTGCCCTGCAACGCTTCGACCATCAGGTACCCGGTTACGCTCTCGAAACCTTGTACGACCTGCAAAATGGCCGCTACATGGCGCTGGGTATGACCAACGAGGAACGTCAGAACTACGACTTCAGCTTTGAAGGCTCATCGGCGGACTTTACGCCCAACGCGCTACGCGCTGCGGGTATCCGCTAACCCCTACGCCCTCCCCCTGCCGTTTCCGCTGCTCCGGGCGGCACGGGGGAGGGCTCCTTTTAGCGGCAAGCTACAAGCTGACCGCTTCCATTCCCTCCCCACTTTTACCTTTGCTTCTGGCTTGCGGCTTGCGGCTTGCGGCTTGCGGCTTGCGGCTTGCGGCTAATAGCTTGCCCTTACCGCCGCTAGCGTTGCTGCAGCATCACCGCCGCCTGCGCGCGATTGTCCACCTTCAGCTTGGCAAAGATGCTCTTCATATGCGACTTGATGGTTTCGGGTGTGACGCTCAGATCACGTGCGATCTGCTTGTTGGACTTGCCTTCGGCGACGAGCTGTACAACCTGACGCTCCTTCACTGTCAGCGCTAACAGCGCGGCACTGCAATCTTCCTGAGTATCACCCAGCAGTTGCGAAAACTCGCTCTGCAGCGACACTGGGCACAGCCGACGCCACAGAGCAGCCGCTTCGTTGCAGGGCACATCGGACAATAGGCTTATCGCACCGTTGTGCCGGACCTGCTCCAGCACTGTCAGCAGCAAAGGCTCGGCAGCGTCGCTGCCCCGCTCCCGGCTAAGCAGCAGCCCCAGCACCACAGCCATCTCGGTGTGATAAAGCCACAGCTCGCGGCTTTGCAACCAATCGAGCAACTGCAACCCTTCGTCCAGCAACGACGCCTCACACTGCGGCGCATCCAGCGCCAGCCATAGCCGGGCAAGCAGCGCGAAATAGCGCCGATCAACCCATTCATCACACCCTTCCAGCTCTGCCAGCTGTTGCAGTAGAGCACAGCAAACCTGCGCCTCGCGCATCTTGCGTTCAAGCAAATGCAGACGAACCCGCTCCAGCAGTGCTCGCGCCTGCAAACGCGGCCAGTCACGCGCCAGCGCCACCGACTCCAGATTGTCGAGGGTTCGCCTGGCCTGCGCAAAACGCGACTGATGTGACAGCAGCCGCACCTGCGCGGTATGAGTAAAGGCGATACATTCGATAAAGCTGCCCATGCAGATATACGGCATGCTTTCCTGCAGGCTGACCTCAGCGGCCTCCTGCTCTCCGCGCAAGTAGTGAGCATAGGCCTTCATGCCACGCGGTAGCGCCATCAGCACCGGATTGGGGCGCGAAAGGCCGTGCGAGTACACCTCATCTACATGCTCCAGCAGGGCGTCGAGCGACGCCATGCCCTGGACCACCCGCCCCTGATAGTACTCACCCAGTGCATACAGCGACTGACGATAGCAGGCATGCAAGAAATACCCGCGATTGCCGCGATCCATGGCTTCCACAGGGGGCAAGGCATATAACTTCTCCCACTGACAGGCTCGCAGGTGGGCGCCAGCAATCACATTCACCAGCACTTCCCGTGTCCAGGGGCGCCAGCGGCCGGCGGCATAGCAGTCAAAAGCCAGCGGCGAGACCAGCGAGTAGCGGTCATCCAGCGCCCACAGCATGACCTTGAGCGATTGCACCTCCCAATACAGGTCCGCCCGGGCGGGGTCATCTCCTGGCCCACCCAGCTCTGCCTCCAGCTCTACCACCAGATCCATTGCCGACTGGTGTTCCTGCGACAGCCCCATCGCCCAGGCTCGAGCCACCTTGAGCGAGAGCGGACAGTCGTCCGACTGCAGCTTCCAGCGTTTTTCCAACGCCACCAGGGTGCTGAAGTCGCCCTGTTCTATCAGCGTATTGGCACTCTGCTCAATCCATTCGCGCACCTGGGGTACGGCGCCAGCCGCAAGGCCCAGGCGAATCGCATCCAGCCATATTTCGCGCTCGGCAAACCAATGCGCAGCACCCAACATGCACTCGCGCGCCTGGGACTCGTGCAGCCGCAGACAGCCCTCACGCAGATGGTCACGAAACAGCGGGTGCAAGCTAAACCAGGTGTGCTGGTCATCCAGCGCCGTCACAAACAACTGGCGCTGGCGCAGCACCCCCAGCAACTCGTGCGCCTTGACGCCGCCCAGCAGGGTCTGCAACAGGCCTGCGCTGAACTTGTCCAGCAGGCCAACCAGATACAGGGACAGACGCACGTGCTCATCCAACTGGCGCAGAACATCGTCAAACAGGTTGCTCAAGCTGCGCGGGGTATTGCGTATCGAAGTTGGGCTAGGCGTCAGCAGATAAGCGCGCAGCGCGGCAATCCAGCCATCGGAGGCCAACTGGAGCAAGTTGAGATCACCGCCCTGCTCGGGCTGCACTCCTCCCTTGCGCATCAGGTCGCGGGTTTCCTCCAGCTCAAAGCGCAATTGCGCGCTGTCGATCTCCAGCCGCTCGTCTGCGTAGTAATGGTCAACAATGCCTTCGGGCAGCTCTCGCCGGCCAACAAACACCAGATGCAACAGCGCCGGCGCACGGTGTACCAAAAAGCTCAGCGCCTCGGTCAGCACCGCGTCATCGATGCAGTGATAATCATCGATAAACAGCGTCAAGGGCTGCTGCAGCAACGAAAGCTCCTCGATCAGCAGACTGGCGAGCACCTCGCTACGCTGCAGGCACAGGTCAGTGCTGCGCCCAAGACAGGCGTTACCCACCTGCGGGCAAGCCCTGTTCAAGGCAGCGGAAAGGTAGTAGAGCAGGCGCTGGGGGTTGTCATCTTCGGCATCTAGCGATAGCCACGCCACCGAGTGACCGAGTGCGCCCAGCCGCTCAGCCCAGATGGTGGCCAGTGTCGTCTTGCCAAACCCGGGAGGTGCTTTGAGAATGCTGATGCGCCGCTCGCCAAGGTGCTCGGCGTACTGTTCCAAGCGAGGCCTGGGCAATATGCCTCGGCCACGACGGGGCGCAGTGATCTTGGTAGTCAGTAGCAGGGGTATCTCGTCATTGCCGACATACCCAGATTCAGGCAGCGGCACCAGGCGTGCCAGGGTTTTGCTGTTCATGAGGTCGATCCATGCCGAGCACGGGCTGTCTCGGACAGCCTCTTTTTGTTATTCACTACCGACAGCGTGCTGTCGGCAGGTCTGTTTTCAGCATAGCAGATATGAGGGTGCTGGCCTGCTGCCGAACACCCCCATGATACGAACCCCCTGTTTTAGAGTAAATACTCAAAACGAATTTTGAGTCACACCCTGACTACAGCCTGTTACTTATTCTTCCGCCTGCTTCATCGACTCCACCCAACTCTCGTACTCACGCTGCATGACATACAGCTTGATCTGGTTGGCTTGCTCTGGGGTCAGGCTATCACCGAAGGCTGCCATGCCCTTACCCTGAAACGCGCCGTGCAACACGATGGCTTCCCAGGCACCGCGGATCGCGTCCGAGGAGTAGCGCAGATCCGGCAGGACACCGCCACCAACAGCCGCGGCACCGTGACAGATAGCGCAGTACTGGGCGTAAACCTCTTCCCCTGCGGCCAGGTCACTGGCTGCTGCTACGACCGGCTGCGGCTCTCGCTCCACCCGTGTCGGGCCGGCCAGGGTCGGCAGCTGTTGTTGGCCACCGAGCTTGAAGACCAGCATCCGGCTAACGTTTCGCACACCCGCATTAGCGAAGGCCTCACCACCATACAGAGCTGCGGCCCCGCCCCAGCCGGCCATGAGCGCGATGTATTGCTGGCCTTCGTGCTGATAGGTCATTGGCGCTGCCACAACACCTGTCTGGGTGGGGAACTGCCATAGTGCCTTGCCCTGATCAGCGCTGTACGCCTCCAGCTGCCCTGCAACCGTGCCCTGGAACACCAGGTTGCCCGCGGTAACCAGTGTCCCGCCATTCCAGTGGGTGGGACGTTCCACTCGCCAGGCGGCCGCCTGCTTGACCGGGTCCCACGCCACCAACGCGCCAGTGGTATAGGCGGCAGGCATTTCCTTGTTCTCCAGCCCTGAGCCGGTATTGAAGCCAGAAATGCGGGAGAATTCGCCCCCTTCGTTAACGTAGGTCGCCGGTACTTCCTGGTAGGGGATGTACACCAGTCCGGTGAGCGGGCTGTACGACATCGAATGCCAGTTATGCGCACCGAAGGGGCTCGGCCAGATAGTCACCGGCTCACCACTCTCATAGCGGGCCCCGGCAACTTCTACCGGGCGACCGGTCGCCATATCGATCCGTTCAGCCCAAGTGACCTTGCCGTATTTCTCCGCAGACAGCAGCTCACCAGTCGCCCGGTCCAGCACGTAGAAAAAGCCATTCTTGGGCGCTTGCATGATGACTTGCCGTGGCTTGCCGTCGATTTCCAGCTCGGCCAGGGTCAGTTGCTGTGTCGCGGTGTAGTCCCAGCTTTCGCCAGGGGTGACCTGATAGTGCCAAACCAGCTCGCCGGTTTCAGGGCGCAGCGCCAGAATGGAGGACAGATAAAGGTTATCGCCGCCGCCGGGGCTGCGAATCTCCCGGTTCCAGGGGGCACCGTTGCCGGTTCCCACGTACAGCAGATTCAGCTGCGGATCATAGGCCATACTGTCCCAGGCCGTACCGCCACCACCCAGGCTCCAGTCAGTTTTATCGCTCCAGGTTTTCAGCGCCTCGGTCAACGCAGGGCTGGACTGTGGACCGTCTGCCGGGTCTGCCGGGACAGTGTAGAAGCGCCAGCGCAACTCACCGCTCGCCGCGTCATAGGCCGAAAAGTACCCGCGCACGCCGAATTCCGCGCCACCGTTACCAATCAGCACCATATCGTTGAGTACACGCGGCGCTCCGGTGATGGTGTAAGGCTTGCTGTTGTCGGTGGTCTGTTGAGTCCATACCGGCTTGCCGGTTTTGGCATCCAGTGCGATCAAACGGCCATCCAGCGTGCCGACATACACCTTGCCCTGCCACAGCGCCACGCCGCGATTCACGGCATCGCAGCAGGCTTGACGCCCCTTGGCCTTGTTGACCTGCGGATCATAGCTCCAGAGCACCTCACCGCTGCCGGCATCAACTGCCATCACCCGGCTCCAGGACAGCGAGGTGTAGAGCACGCCATCGTGGTACAACGGCGTCGCTTCCAGGCCACGGGTGTTATCCAGGTCGATGGACCAGGCAAGGCCCAGGTTTTCGACCGTTTCAGTGTTGATCTGCTGCAAGGGGCTGAAGCGCTGCTGCGACCAGGTGCGGTCATAGCTGAGCCATTGAGCGCCGTCGCTTTCAGCTGCCAGCATCGCGGCGGTATCCACCGGAGCGGCTTGGGCCGCGACGCCCAGACCAAGCAGGGAGAACATCAGGGTGCCGCGCAACTGGCGGGAGAGAGTGTGTGTCATGGGCTACTCGTCTGTCGTTGTTGTTATGAGCGGGGCCAGGCCCCGGGTTTATTCTTGCGCAAATAAACAGATCGCCTCGGCGACCTGCTGCGGCTGTTCCAGCGCGACCGAGTGACCGGCCGCTTGTATCACTTTGCAATGGCCGCGGCCGCTGGCGCTGACAATCTGCTCAGATTGGGCAACGCTGTAAGCGTGGTCCTGCGCGCCGGCAAGCACCAATAGCGGCACCTGTAGCCCGGCCAGCTCAGGCAGCACACTCGCCCGGCTGATGACACCGTGCGCCGCCGCACCGATCTCACTGCCCAGCTCGCGCATACGGGCACGCCACTGGGCGCAGAGCGCCGCTTGGGCAGGGCTGCGCAGCGTGTCATCCCCGAACATGATGTACATCAGGGTATCGATTTGATCGGCAGCACCTTCGCGGGCCAACTGCTCCACCAGAGGCTGAAACTCAGCCAACTGGTGCTCCAGATCTGCGCTGCTGCCCATCACGATGCACCCACGCAACCGGTCGGAATGCCGCGCGGCCAGACGCAGCGCTACAAAGCCGCCCATCGAATTGCCCGCAAAATAACAGGGCGCCAGTTCCAGGGCGTCGATTAGCGCCAGCGCGTCTTCGGTCAGCGTATCCATGTCGCGGGCGCCACCACGACTGCTTTTACCCTGCCCCCGGTGGTCGTAGACCAGTATCTCGAAATCCTTCTGCAACAACGCAATCAGCGGTTCAAACATGCGCCAGTCGAAAAACAGCGAATGACTGAGTACCAGAACCGGTTTGCCGGGCTGAGGGTAGCGCTCGAAATACAGACGGACATCGTTCACCGTCAGGTAGGCCATGGGAGGGGGCTCCGATGCGATCATCAGAGCCTGATGCTAGAAGAGGTGGGATACCGGGATTCACCCCCCTCTTGGGGGATATGGGGGAAAATGATGCATCATCATAGCTCCGCGCCGGACGGCGCGGACGCCGTTCAGCCTTATCGGCTACCATCCAGAGCAAAGAAACGACCGCAACTCCAGACGCCCAACCGGGTGACGCCCCGGTCTTCACGCTCCACGGCCAATTCGGCCAGTTGGTAGAACACATTCCGCCCCACCAGCGCCTCCAGGTTGCGACGCAAGAGCAGATAGGGCGAAGGTTCCTGAGTATCGGGGTCAACCTCAACCCGCAGCGGGTGTTCGGCATCCAGCGCCACCTCGTCTTCTAGGTTGGTAGTAAAGTACAGACGCTGGTCCTCACCTTGCCCCTCAACACGCAAGCGTGTAGCGACAAAGGGCGCATCATCGACCTGAATGCCCCAGCGTTCGACCGGGGTCACCAGATAGTAGCGACCGTCATCATCCAGCCGAAGGATGCTGGAAAACAGCTGCGCCAGCGCTTTACGCTCGATCGGGTCGCCCTCGTGATACCAAGTGCCGTCACGCGCGATGCGCATGTCCATTTCACCGCTGAGCGGCGGATTCCACTGGTCGACCGGCGCCGGGTCACGGCGCTGCAAGGCGCCGCGCTGGGGGATGCTGTCGAGTAGCGACTGGGGAGGTGGGGCACGACGGGACATGGGCTCTCCTATTGCCTAGGGCCTGTTGACGTTTCGCCTGCCGCAGGCCAACAAAACACCAACAGCGCCTACGTTACCTGCCCAGCAATTGCCGGGTGTAGTCCTGCAGCGGCGGGCGCAGCAGGTCGTCAGGCGAGGCATTATAAAACTGCAGGAAACCACCGCGGGTCTCGATGCGGGCGAAATCTACCAGATGACGAGTGCCTACTTCCAACAGCATCAGCTGCAGCACCCCGCGGTCGCGACCTACATCACCCCACTGCTCAGAGGTCTCCCACTCTTCGCGGCTACCAACCGAATCTTCGGCCGCAGCAAAGCGGGTGTACAGCAGGTAGTCATAACCAAACCCCTTCGCCTCCAGCAGGGCTTCTTCCAACCCCAGCGGCTGCGTCGAGCGACGCACCATCGGAAAGACCTCAACCGCTGCAGCAAACGCCTCTTCTGCTACGACATTGGGTCGAGCGTAGGGTTCGCCAACCGGCAGGAAGTGCCCTTGGGCGATATAGAGCTTGGAGTCCGATTGCAGCACCCAGGTGCTGCTGCGCTGGATGCGGTAATGATTGAGCAACCCAGCATCACCCATGTAATAACTGGCCTGCTGCTGCATATCCGATGGCTTCATGCAGCCAGACAGCAACAAAAAACAAAATGCAATCAATACCATGCGCATATTTTGTGACCTCAGTTATACGCTAAAGCCCGCGCATCCACTCCGGGCGCAGACCGGCCGAATCCGGCCGCGCGATGGCCTCTTCGATCTGCGCCAGCAGGCGTGCCTTGTCGCGACCAAGCTCGCCCTTGAGCACCAGCGCGTTGGAAGCATGGTCGCTGCGAAAGGTAGTGTTGTCCAGCGCCAACGCGCTGACAAAGCGCTGTAGCTCGTGGAACAGGTGATCCTGTGTCAGCGGTGAAAAATCCGGATAGCGCGCCTGAAAACGCTCCATGCCCTGGGGAAAGCTGACCACCAGGGTAGACACAAACTCCGGCTGAGTCTCATTGACCAGCCGCGCCGAGTTGTCGGCGTGCTGATCACTCAGCACGCTGCCGCCCAGGCCGTTAAGGATCATCACCGAGCGCTTCAACCCGGCCTCACCCGCTTTGTGCAGCGCATCGGCAGTCGACGCATAGCTTTCACCCTTGTTGACCCGCTCCAGCACGTCGTCGTCACCCGATTCGGCACCGACATACAGCATCGCCAAACCGGCGTCCCGCAGTTCACGCAACTCCTCGGCCGATTTGCGTTTCACGTTGCGCGGCAGGCAGTAAGAGGTCACCCGCTCGACACTCGGAATGTGCTCTGAGATAGCCTGCAGAATGCGCAGCAGGCGATGTGTCGGCAAGACCATGGCATCGCCGTCAGCCAGAAAGATGCGCTGCACGATGTAGCGCTCCCCTACCCGGCGAATCTCATCCAATACCTCTGCCTCGTCGCGTGCACGGAATTTCTTTTGTGGTGCCGTGTACATCTCGCAGAAGGTGCACTTGTTCCAGGAACAGCCGTTAGTGACCGGCAGGATCAACGAGTGCGCCTCACTTGGAGGACGAAAAACCGGTTCTATGTAACTGACAGGAAAGGCTTCTTGCATCATCAGGGCTCTCTTTTTTATGGCACGGCACACGGCAAAACCGGTCATCATAACGAGCAATTCTGCCGATTCAAACCACCCGGACGTGTTTAGCCCGGCGTGACACGCTTCACATATAGTTCCCGTGCCAGCCGCGACTTTCGCCCCACAACGAAACAACTCCATCAATTGTCGCGGCCTTTTCCAAGCACAGGACAACAATAATGCAAGCTGCTTTCCCTCGCCCGGACGGGCTCGCTGTATTCAAGACCCTTGGCCTGGCGGTAGCCGCCCTCTCGTTGACCGGCTGCCTGTCAGGCGGCGGTGGAGGCGATGACGACACCGCGCCCAACCCTCTGGCCGTAACAACCACCGAAGGAGCTGTGATAGGCGTCAAGACCGACGGCATGCGTATTTTTCGCGGCATTCCTTACGCCAAGCCGCCGGTTGGAGAGCTGCGCTTTGCTCCACCACAGCCGCTGGATAAGCGTAGCGCAGATCTTACGCTCACCAATGAGTTCGCCAACAGCTGTCCGCAAAGCGACATCAGCACTGGAGCAGCCGCCGGCAACGAAGACTGCCTGTACCTGAACATCTACACGCCCAGCGACGCCCGCGACCTGCCGGTGATGGTATGGATCCACGGCGGCGCCTTCGTATTCGGCAATGGCGGCGGTGAGTATGACCCCACGCGACTGGTCGCCGAGGGTGTGGTGGTGGTGACCCTCAACTACCGATTGGGCAACCTGGGCTTTCTCGCCCACCCGTCGCTGGCATCGAACGGCGGCAGCTTCGGCCTGATGGACCAGCAGCAGGCCCTGCGCTGGGTGAAACAGAACATCGACGCCTTTGGCGGTGATGCTGGAAACGTAACCCTCTTTGGTGAGTCCGCCGGCGGCCACAGTGTAATGAGCCATATCGTCTCGCCGCGCGCAGAGGCAGAAGACCTGTTCCAGCGCGCCATCGTGCAAAGCGGCTCATACGCCCCCTTCCAGGCGCCCAAGGCCGCTGCACAAGCAGGCGGTATAAGCGTCGCCAACGCCCTTGGTTGCAGCGACCTGGCCACGGCCGCGGACTGCCTGCGCGCACTGCCGGTAGCCAGCCTGCTGGCGGCACAGGGCTCGCAGGCCATGCCAACCGTTGATCCTGATTCAGACCTGCTGCCCAAATCCATCATGCAGTCGCTTAACGAAGGCAGCTTCAATGACAACCTGGATGTGTTGATTGGCAGCAATCAAAACGAAGGCACGTTATTTGTCGCGCTGGATGAGGTCGGTGGTGACCCGATCGATGACGAAGCCGAGTACCGGTCTCGCGTGGACGAATTCTTCCAACCTTATCAGGCAAGCGTCCCCTACGATGCAGGCCAGATCGCCACCGATTATCTTGCGCGGGTTGCCGGTGCCAGCAAGCCTTATGAGGCTGCGTTGTCCGCGATCTGGACGGATTTCACATTCGCCTGCAATGCCTATGTGCACGCCAACACCTTTGCTGCGGCCAACATGAACACCTTCCAGTACTGGTTCCGCGATGAAGATGCCCCCTGGACGCTGGTGCCACCCTTTGCAGTGAGCTTTCCGCTGGGCGCGACCCACGCGGGCGAAATCCCCTACGTGCTATACCCGGACGCACTGATGCGCAGCCGCTATACCGGCGCCGAGGCAGATCTACTCAGCCTGTCTGAAGAGATGGTCGACTACTGGACCCAGTTCGCCAAGAACGGCGACCCGAACACCAGTGACGGCGTGGCCGCCACCTGGGCGCAGGCGGCTAGCGGAAACCTGCAGGTGCTGGACGTACCCAATGCTGCCAGCAGCAGTGCCCTCGGCTTCCTTGGCTATCACAACTGCGCCTACTGGCAGGCGCCACCGCTGACTCTACCCAGCGCCCGCTAAGGCACAACGGCCCCGCTCTGCGGGGCCTTTTACTCTGCGGCATGCTCTTGCGCCGCCGGCAACACCGCCAGGAAGTTGTCCAAGGCAACCGCTTGAGCCACCTCCTCGCTTAACGCATCCAGAAACGGGTCAAACCCGCTCATATGCTTGCCCAGGTTGTCGAAGCGGCCAACCACGTCGGAGCCCAGCATGAAGCGGCGCGGAAAATCCTCCACCAGTTGCACCCACTCCTGGTCCGGCTGGCCCTCGGCATTGAGCAGATACGGCTCGCGCACCGTCCAGGACATATCGATATAGAGGTTGGGGTAAGCAGTCAGCATGCGCCGCAATGTCGGCAGGAGAAATTCAAGGTAATCCTGATGGCGATGGATTTCCATGCTGGTACCAGCATGCGCCCAGATAATCCGCACGCCGGGGTGATTGCGCAAGGGCTCTTCAAGCTCCTGCAGATACAACGGATTACGTTCGCGCCAGGAGGTTATATTGCTGTGCACCAATACCGGCAGATCATATTCCTCGGCCAGATCATAGACACGGTTCATCGCCTCGCTATTGGCCCGTGGCGCCTCCCCGTGAATCAGCGCCGTAAGGGTATCGTGACGAGTGAAGACTTCGCCCAAGCCCTGCCACACGCCTGGATACAACTCCAGCATGCGGCGAATGTGCGCGTCGGCGTTCTTGTCATTAGGGTTGAAGCCAGACAAAAAGGGATGGAATCGGTGGCGCTGCTCGGCCGGGACCTGCTCAAACGCCTTGGCAATCAGCACGTCAGTGGCGCTAAACCAGTAGGCGCTGCCATCATCGCCCGCGTAATAGCGCGGGCGCTTGGGCTCGTTCTCGCTCCACTGCTTGGCTACCGGGATGCCTGACAGCATCACATGCTCGACATTGGCCGCATCCATCGCTGCCAGCAGGTTATTGAAACCTTCGCTTTCCTGAAAAAAATCCACGTAATGCAAATGCGCATCGGAATAGCGGTAATCGCGGGCGAACAATGGCGAAGAAAACAGCAGACCGGCGCAGCATGCACCGGCCAAAAGACTACGCGTGAGGGACACGGGGCGGCTCCTGTCATGGGCTCCGCAACCTCAGACTGTCACCCCGCCATGGAGTTCAGGGTGCGTCGGCACCCTCGGACTCCTTGCGCCTTTTGAAGCGGTTGCCCATACGCACGCCCACGTCCATCAGAAACTGCATGTAGGCGTCCTTGTCCTTGATTACGTCCTGCCAGAACGGTGAGTGGTACATGGCCATGGCCCCATGCACCAGAGCCCAGGCAGCACAATAATGGAAGTACGCAGGCACATCCTCCAGCTTGCCATCGTCGATACGTGACTGAATGACACTGGTGACATGATTGAAGTTGGAGGTGCGGATATGGTGCAGCTCCTCGACCATGGCGGGTAGCTGATTGGCCTTGACCACCTTCTCTTCCAGCCGATCAAACAAGCGATAGCGCTCCGGGTCGCTCATACGGAAGGCGAAATACTCGCGCGACAGCGCCGCCTTGTCCCGTTCGATGGACTCGGAGTGCAGCAACTCGGCCAGATCACGCTCGTAATCCAGCATCAGTCGCAGATAGATTTCCGCCTTGGATTTGAAGTGCTTGTAGATGGTGCCTTTGCCAATGCCTACTTCATCGGCGATCATTTCCACCGTGACGCTGTCCTCGCCCTGTTCCAGAAACAGGCGCAGGGCGCTGTCCAGAATTTCCTGCTCGCGACGACGAAATTCGCGGACTTTACGTGACTCTTTCTGCATTCAGCTACCCGGATTCAATTTGGCAAAGTGCTTCATTATGCCAAAGTTGATGACCCTGTGCCCAGATTTGCTTATAAGCTGACTATCCAGTTCAGATGTGTCTAAATGTGGCTTTAGCGGCCATTTGACGGGCTTTGTGACAGGGCGCAAACAAAGAGTCCCGACATTGGCCGAAATGACACAGGGAGCCCCCATGATCGACAGCCAACGCTGGCACGCACAATTTCCGCAGGCAGCCGACCTCTGCTATCTCAATCACGCGGCGGTCGCCCCCTGGCCCCAGCGTGCCGCCGATGCCGTCAGCGACTTTGCCCGTGAAAACCTTTTCCGCGGGGCCCAGCACTACCCTCAGTGGAGCCGCACCGAGAAACACTTGCGCAACCAGCTCCGCGAGCTGCTGAATGCGCCGCACAGCGACGACATCGCACTGGTCAAGAACACCTCCGAGGCCTTGTCTTTCGTCGCCCAAGGCCTGACCTGGCAACCCGGCGAGCAGGTCATCATCAGCAACCAGGAGTTCCCCTCCAACCGCCTGCCTTGGGAAGCGTTGCGCGACCAAGGGGTGGAGGTGATTGCAGTGGAGCTGGGCGACAATCCCGAGCAAGCACTGATCGCCGCCATGGGCCCGCACACCCGACTGCTGAGTATCAGCTCGGTCCAATACGGCACCGGCCTGCGACTAGACCTGCAGCAACTGGGCACAGCCTGCCGGGAACGCGGCATTCTGTTTTGCGTTGACGCCATTCAAAGCCTCGGCGCCCACCCCTTTGACGTTCAGCAGATTGATTGCGACTTCGCGATGGCAGACGGTCACAAATGGCTGCTGGGCCCGGAGGGTCTGGGCGTGTTTTTCTGCCATGCGCGGGTGCGCGAGCAGTTGCAGCTGACGCAGCACGGCTGGCATATGGTCGAAGCGCTGGGGGACTATGATCGGCTCGACTGGCGCCCGACCAGATCAGCACGACGTTTTGAGGCGGGCAGCCCCAACACCCTCGCACAGCAAGCCCTGTCAGCGAGCCTGTCACTGCTGCTGGAGGCAGACATGGCGTGGGTCCAGACGCAGATCGATGCGCGCATCTGCCTGCTTGCAGAGCAACTTGCGAAACTGCCGGGAGTGACGATTCTGAGCGATCTGCGCCCGGCGCGGCGCTCGGGCATCATCACCTTTGTCGTCGCCGGTCTGGACCATAAAGCGCTACACAAGGCATTGATGGAACGGGGGGTTGTCTGCGCGCTGCGCGGCGGCGGCATTCGCTGGTCACCCCACTTCTACACACCGGAGACGACACTGGAGCGGGCACTCGCTCATCTGGCCGAGCTGATCGCCAACACCGGCGATAAAAACCCTTCACGATAAGCTGCAGCGAGCGTATTCCAAATCAGTTTATAAAAGCGGGAAAGCGCAGTGGAAAGCCGGCGATTTTCGACAATACTGAAGCTATCAGGAACGACATCCCCCCCAAGTGTCATTCCTGAGCGGGCAGGCACCGTCCTGCCTCTGTATCACTCCTAATGGTCTTGGCCCGAATTCATCCCCCAGAATTCGGGTTTTTTTTTGCCCTCAGCCCGCCGCCAGCGGAAACAGTCGATGGAAGTTATCCGTCGTCTGCTGCTGCAACTGCTCCAGCGTTTCGCCACGCAGCTCGGCAAGAAACGCCGCAACCTCGCAGACGTACTGCGGCTCGTTGGGCTTGCCCCGATGTGGTACCGGCGCGAGATAAGGTGAGTCGGTTTCGACCAGTAAGCGGTCAGCCGGAACCTGCCGGGCAACCTCACGCAGCGCGTCGGCATTGCGGAAGGTGACAATGCCCGAAAGCGAGATGTAATAGCCCATGTCCAACGCGGCTCGGGCCATGGGCCAGTCCTCGGTGAAACAGTGCAACACACCGGCGTTGGCCAGATCAGCCGCGCGCAGCATGTCCAGCGTATCCTGCCGCGCAGCACGCGTATGAATAACCACCGGCTTGCCAGTGTGTTGCGCAGCTTGCAGATGAATGGCGAAGGACGCCTTCTGCTGCTCGGCCAACGCTGGCTCGTAGTGATAATCAAGGCCGGTCTCGCCGATGGCAACAGTGCGCGGATGCGAAAGCGTTGCCAGCAGCCAGTCCAGGTCAGTGCTGTGGCCGTCTTTCAGGTCCAGGGGGTGCACGCCGACGCTGCAGTACACATCCGGGTGGGAGTCAGCCAGTTGCTGGACTCGCGCGGCGTTGCCGGCATCCACCCCGATGCATAGAAACTTGCCAACGCCGCGCGCTCTGGCGGCGTCAAGCAAGGCATCGAGGGATCCGTTATAAGGGGTGAGGTCTAGACGATCAAGGTGGCAGTGCGAGTCAATCAGCATAACAACTACATGGTATGGGTCGGGCGGTCGGACTGCAGGGCTCCGGCCAGATAGGTTTCAATCTTGCTGCGTGCGGTGTTGTCCTGATCACTGAACTGCACGCCAATACCGGCAGCGCGATTACCCTGCGCCCCCTTGGGGGTGACCCAGATAACCTTACCGGCAACGGGGATCTTCTCTGGCTCTTCCATCAGGTTGAGCAGCATGAAGACTTCATCACCCAAGCGGTAACTCTTATTGGTCGGAATGAACAGCCCGCCGTGCTTCACAAACGGCATATAAGCCGCATACAGCACAGACTTGTCCTTGATGGTCAGCGATAGAATGCCGTTACGCGGACCCGGAGCAGCAGGGGTGGTCATCTTTATTCCTTTTTGGTATCAAGCAATGACTGAAAGGTTAACGCCTTTCAACGAGCGTTTTCCACTCTGCGAGCAGCTTTTCCAAAAACAGTTGGCGATTCAGGTTCGCTTTATTGTCGAATTGACGGCGATGTGCCAGCAACCACTCTTGCCAGTGTAGCAGCGCCAACGGCTGCACACGTTGCGCCATGTAACCCAGCACCTTATCCATATCGGCGTTGTGAGCAACCTCCTGGGCCTTTTGCTGCAGCTTGAGCAAATCCAGCGTCCAGTCGGCAAACCACGCGAGCAACAACTCCATCGGCACGGCGTTCCACTGCTCGCCCAGGCGCGGCGCAGACACCTGCCCCTTGAGCAGCGCCTTTACGCCCTCTACCACCTTGTCTCGCAATGCCAGAGCGTCCATTTGCTGCAACGCCAGGGCACGCAACGGCGCGCCGCCGGCCATCTGCAACAACAACTGATGCTGCTCGGGACTGCTGTCCGGCAGTTGCCCCGCCAGCCAGCTACGCGCCTGCTCCGCCGCCGGCGGCCCAAGCGGCTGCACGCGGCAGCGACTGCGAATGGTCGGCAACAACCGGCTCGGCTGATCGCTGATCAGCAACAAATAGGTATCAGCGGTGGGTTCTTCCAGCGATTTCAGCAGCGCGTTGGCCGCGTTCTGGTTCATCGACTCAGCGGGGTGCAGCACCACCACCTTGCGCCCGCCCTGCTGAGCGGTCTGGGCAATAAAGTCGACCAGTTGGCGAATCGCATCCACGCGGATCGCCTTGCCCTCTTCCTCCGGTGCGATAGTCAGCAGGTCGGGATGACTGCCAGCCTGTCGCAGCAGGCAACTGCGGCACTGCTGGCACGCCTGACCCGTAGCGGGTTGCTCGCACATCAACCAGGCCGCAAAGGCACTGGCGAACGCGCGCTTGCCCGCGCCTGATGGTCCGGTAAACAGGTAGGCATGAGCAAACTGTGATTGGGCGACCAGCGCCTGCCAATGCCCCTGATGCCAGGGCATGGCGGTGACAGCATCAAGCACGCCAGCACTCCAGCAGTTGGTCAATAAACGGCTGCAGGCTTTGCTGCACCTGAGCCAGGTCCGTACTGGCGTCCACCACCACGTAGCGCTCGGGCGCCATCGCTGCACGCGTGAGATAGCTGCTGCGTACCGCCTCGAAAAACGTCTGCTGCTCACTTTCAAAGCGGTCCAGCGCGCTACGGGCACGGGCACGCTGCATACCGACCTCAACGGGCACATCCAGAATCAAGGTCAGGTCGGGGCGCAGGTCGCCCTGCGTCCACTGCTCCAACTCGGCAATCCGCGTCTGATCTATGCCACGTCCGCCACCCTGATAGGCGTAAGTGGCGTCAGTGAAGCGGTCGCTGATGACCACACGGCCAGCCGCCAGGGCCGGGCGAATAACCCGATCAAGATGCTGCGCGCGAGCGGCAAACACCAACAATAACTCGGCATCATCTGCCATCGGCTCTTCATGGTGCGCCAGCAGCACCCCACGCACCTGCTCGGCGATGGGCGTGCCGCCCGGCTCACGGGTCAGCACCGGCTCACAGCCAGCCGCGCGCAGAGCGTCAGCGATATAAGCGAGATTGGTCGACTTGCCGGCGCCCTCTGGGCCTTCCAGCGTGACAAAGACACCACTCACGGGGTGCTCTCCGGCGCCGGACTGGAGCGGTAGTCACTGCGCCGCTGCAGCTGATAAGCGCGCACCGCTCGGTTGTGTTCGCGCAGCGAGTTGGAAAATACATGGGAGCCGTCACCCTTGGCGACAAAATACAGGCTCTTGCCGGGCTTTGGATTGACAGCGGCCTCCAGTGCCTCGCGTCCGGGCATCGCAATTGGCGTCGGCGGCAAACCGTCAATGACGTAGGTGTTGTAGGGCGTAGCCTGCTGCAGATGGCGGCGACGGATATTGCCCTGGTAGTCAGCCCCCATGCCGTAAATCACGGTCGGATCGGTCTGCAGGCGCATGCCGATCTGCAAGCGGCGGGTAAAGACGCCGGCAATCTCTCCGCGCTCGGAGGGTACGCCGGTCTCCTTTTCAACAATGGAAGCCAGAATCAACGCTTGGTAGGGCGAGTCGATTGGCAGCTTGTCGGCGCGCGCCTCCCAGACCTCTGCCAGTACCGCGACCATGCGCTCGTGGGCGCGACGCAGGATGTCCTGGTCGCTCATACCCAAGGTGTACTGATAGGTATCCGGGAAAAACCGGCCTTCTGGGTGCTCACCCTCAAAGCCAAGGGTGCTCATCACCTCGGCATCGCTCAGGTCAGCAGCAAGGGTTTGCTCCAGCTTGTCGGCCGCACGCAGCGCGGCGCGTACCTGATGGAAGTTCCAGCCTTCGACCAGAGTCACCGAGCGCTGCAGCACTTCGCCCCGCTCCATCATGTGCAGCAGCTCTGCTGCGGTCATTTCCGGCTGCAGCTGGTATTCGCCAACATGCAGCACGGCGCCTTCCATCTGCCACTGCCAGTAACGCCGCAACCAGGCGGCGTCATGCAGCACACCCTGCTGCTGGAGCTCGCTGAACACCCGCGCCGGGCTGCTGCCCGGTTGCACCACCAGCGTCTCGGGGGCGCTCAGCTGCAGCGGCTGGTGCAGCGCACGCTGCAAGGTAACAAAGCCCCATACACCGCCGCACAGCCCCACAACGACGCCAAGAAACAGCATTACAACCAAAAACTTACCAATACTTTTCACTGATAAACCTGTTCTGCCAGGGTTTGCAGGAAGCGTGTTTGCGGCCCTACCGACCAACGCTGCTCGCCCAACCGTATCACCGGCCAGACGCCAATCAGACTGTTGCAGCAGCAAACTTCCTGCGCGCTGAACAGCATATCCATATCAATCGACTGCTCTACTACCGGGACGCCCCGCGCGGTCAGCGTATCAAGTAGATAATCGCGCATCACACCGCGCACACCGCAATGCTCGAGCGAGGGGGTAACCCACCCCTCGTCCAACCAAATCAGCAAATTGCTCATGGTGCACTCTACTGGCCTTCCCTGCTGATCGCACACCAGACCTTCAGCAAATTCGGGCGACTGCCACTCGCTACGCGCCAACACCTGATCCAATCGATTGAGGTGCTTTAACCCCGCCAGCAGAGGCTGTTCCGACAAGCGCGTGCGGCAGGCAAACAGTGCTATGCCCTCGCGTCGTGCCGGGTCGGTAACCGGCGCTGGAGCAGCGCTGAGAATGCGCGTTGGCTGCGGTTCTGACGGCGCGGCATAACCCCGCGGGCCACTGCCGCGTGTCAGCGTCAGCTTGATGACCCCCTCACCCAACCGCACCGCGGCGTCGCGCAGCTCGGCTTCGATCTGCGCGCTGGCAAAGGGTATTGCCAGCGCCTCACAGCCACGCTGCAGGCGTTTCAGGTGGCGCTGCAATAGCGGCAAGCCACCAGCCACAGCGCGCAGGGTTTCAAACAGGCCGTCGCCGTAGGCCAGGCCGCGATCGCTCACCGGCAAGCTACCAGCCGGTTCGCCATTGACCAAGGTCCAGCTCACCGGCTTGGCGTCAGCGCTCATTCGCAGCGACGAAATACCAGACTGCCGTTGGTACCGCCAAAACCAAAGGAGTTGGACAGCACGACATTCAGCGCGCGTTGCTGCGCCTGATGCGGCACATAATTCAGATCACAGCCTTCATCCGGGTTATCCAGATTGATGGTTGGCGGCGCGACCTGATCACGCAGCGCCAGCACGCTGAAAACCGCTTCCACGGCGCCGGCAGCGCCCAGCAGGTGACCGGTCATGGACTTGGTCGAACTGATTGCCAGCTCGCTGGCATGAGCACCAAACACCGACTTGACCGCACGGGTCTCAGCCACATCCCCGGCGGGGGTCGACGTCCCGTGGGCGTTGATGTAGTCCACTTGATCCGGGTTCAGGCCAGCATCTTTCAGGGCATTCTCCATGCACTTGGCGCCACCCCGACCGTCTTCCGGCGGAGCAGTCATGTGATAGGCGTCGCCGCTCATGCCAAAGCCAACCAGCTCGGCATAAATAGTTGCGCCACGCGCCTTGGCGTGCTCGTACTCCTCCAGCACCAGGGCGCCGGCGCCGTCAGACAGCACAAAACCGTCACGCTCACGATCCCAAGGGCGGCTGGCGCCCTGGGGATCATCATTACGGGTCGACATGGCACGAGCCGCACTGAAACCGCCCAGACCCAGGCTGGTGGTCGCCATTTCCGAGCCACCCGCCACCATCACATCCGCCTCACCGTAAGCAATGTTGCGGGCCGCCATGCCGATGCTGTGCGTACCCGTGGTGCACGCGGTGGTCAGCGCATAGTTGGGACCTTGCAGACCGTACTGAATGGACAGATAGCCAGCAACCATGTTGATGATCGAGCCGGGCACAAAGAAGGGAGAAATACGGCGCGGACCGCTATTGAGCAACTGCTCGTGGTTTTTCTCGATGTTGGTCAGGCCACCAATACCGGAACCCATCACAACACCGATACGATCACGGTTCTGGTCGGTAATCTCCAGTCCCGAGTCGGTAATCGATTGAATGCAGGCAGCCAACCCGTACTGGATAAACAAATCCAGCTTGCGCGCTTCTTTCGCGGCCATGTACAGCTCAACCTCGAAATCACGCACCGAGCCGCCGATGCGCGTACCAAAGGCACTGACATCCATGTGCTCAATCGGGCCGATCCCGCTCTTTCCCGCCAGTGCGGCCTGCCAGCTGCTTTCGACCGTATTACCCAGTGGCGACAACATCCCCAGACCTGTAACTACCACGCGTCTGCGCGACACGGCACACTCCTTATTAAACGCTTGAACATCAGAGCAGCCGACAACGGCCGCAAAACTGCCCTATTGTCGGCGCAAATGACGATAGCGGCAATACAGGCATGCCAACCGGCAAGCTATCGACAATACGCAGACACAAAAAAGCCGCAGGGCTATTCGGCTCTGCGGCTCTTTCAGTCAGCAAGCGACGTGATTACTTCTGATGAGCATTCACGTAGTCGATAGCTTCCTGAACGGTGGTGATCTTCTCGGCTTCTTCATCCGGAATCTCGGTCTCGAATTCTTCTTCGAGAGCCATCACCAGCTCCACGGTGTCCAGGGAGTCAGCGCCAAGATCTTCAACGAAAGAAGCGCTGTTGGTCACTTCCTCTTCTTTGACACCGAGCTGCTCGGCAACGATTTTCTTGACGCGTTCTTCGATGGTACTCATACCTTGTTCTCACTCCTATTTGCAGTTCCGAGAAGCCGGACTGCGGGTAGTTTATAGAAACAATTCTCTTGGTTTCAAGCGTGAATCGTATCTTACGCAAATGAGGTCAAAGCCTGCGGCTTCCACCTGTTGAAACTCGTCACCGCCGACGGCTGTGCCATCGGCGGCAGCCAGTTACATGTACATGCCACCGTTGACTGGCAGTGTAGCACCGGTAATGTAGCCAGCGCTCTCGCTTGCCAGGAATGCAACCGCAGCAGCAATTTCTTCTGCCTGCCCCAGACGCGCGAGCGGGATCTGCTCCAGCATGACCGAACGCTGGCTGTCATTAAGCGCACGCGTCATGTCAGTGTCAATAAAGCCGGGTGCAACCGCGTTCACAGTAATGGCGCGTGAGCCAACTTCACGGGCCAACGCACGGGTAAAACCTTCCATACCCGCCTTGGCTGCCGCGTAGTTGGACTGACCGGCATTACCCATGCCGCCCACCACCGAACTGATGTTAATGATACGCCCCCAGCGACCCTTGGTCATGCCCCGCAGGACAGCCTTGGACAAACGGTAGACCGAGCTGAGGTTGGTGCCGATAACATCATCCCACTCGTCATCCTTCATCCGCATCAGCAGATTATCGGCGGTAATACCCGCGTTGTTGACCAGGATCGCCGGCGCACCGTAGCTCTCGGTGATCGCAGCCAATACCGCAGCAACCGATTCGGGGTCACGTACATCCAGCTTCATGCCAGCGCCCTTGTACCCCGCAGCAGCCAGTTTGTCGCCAATCGCCTGAGCGCCCTGGTCACTGGTTGCCGTCCCTACAACGACGGCGCCTTGCGCTGCCAATGCGTGGGCAATGGCTTGCCCGATGCCTCTGCTCGCGCCGGTGACCAGCGCTACCTTTCCTTCCAGACTCATGTCCTGCTCCTCAAGCAAACTGTGCGCGGCAGGCCTCGAAACCCGCAGCACTTTCCAGGCTGTGATTGTTGACGCCCTTGGCGCAACGCTTGTTCAGCCCACCGAGCACCTTGCCCGGCCCACATTCGACCAGATCAGTCACACCCTGATCAGCCATATATACCACCGATTCAACCCAGCGCACCGGGCTGTAGAGCTGCTCAACCAGCAGTTGACGCAGCGCCGCCTGATCGGCCGCCGGACGCGCCGTAACGTTCTGCACCAGGGTAATTTCAGGTGCCTGCCAGGTCAGCGCAGCAAAGTCGTCCGCCAGCTGCTCGGCGGCTGGCTGCATCAGTGCGCAGTGCGACGGCACGCTGACGGGCAGCGGCAATGCACGCTTGGCGCCAGCAGTCTTGCAAGCTTCGATAGCACGCTCAACCGCCGCCACCTGACCAGCAATAACGACCTGGCCCGGCGCGTTAAAGTTCACCGCACTGACCACCTCACCCTGAGACGCTGCAGCGCACAGGTCGATGATCTGCTGATCTTCCAGCCCCAGAATCGCAGCCATGCTGCCCTGCCCTTCAGGCACGGCCTGCTGCATCAACTGACCGCGACGCTCAACCAGGCGAACGGCGTCGGCAAATTTCAGTACGCCGGCAGCAACCAGCGCCGAATACTCACCCAGGCTGTGACCCGCAACAAAATCCGGGCGCGCAGCGGACTGCTCACACCACAAGCGCCAGAGCGCTACCGATGCAGTCAGGATAGCCGGCTGTGTCCGATCGGTACGATTCAGGTCAGCCTCGGGGCCATTCTGGCTCAGCGCCCACAGATCATAGCCCAACGCATCAGAAGCTTCGGCAAAGGTATCCTTGATGACGGCGTGCTGTTCAGCCAGCTCACCAAGCATGCCAACCGACTGCGAACCCTGACCGGGGAAAACAAAGCCGAGGGAATACGTCATATCATCATCCTGTTATCAAAAGATTGCAGAGTTTACGGTTTAAACCACGCCACGCTTTTCACTGCCTGCTCGACAACAGACTACAGCAGGCAGGATCACGAGGCGGCAACAGACCTTAACTGGTTTTTTGGATGCCCCGCCCTCGATCGAGGTCACAGCGCAGCCCGATATTCCTGCACGCAGCCGGCAATGCGCTCGGGCAGCCGCACCTCGCAGGCACGCATCGTATGCCCGATGGCTGCCACCATGGCCGCCTCATCCGCGGCGCCATGACTTTTCATCACCACACCGCGCAGCCCCAGTAGACTCGCCCCGTTGTAGCGACCCGGATCATGCCGCTCGCGCACGCCGCGGGTTGCATGCAACACCAGCGGCGCCAACCAGCGTAGCAGCCGACTACCAGCAAAGGCCGCGCGCAGCTCGCCCTGCAGGTAGCGCGCCAGCCCTTCGCTCGCTTTCAGCAGCACATTACCCACAAACCCATCGCACACCACCACGTCGGCCTCGCCGCGGAACAGCCCGTCGCCCTCAATGTGCCCGATATAATTGAGCTGACCGCAAGATGCCAGCAAGCTCGCTGCATCACGCACCTGACGATTGCCCTTATGGGTTTCACTACCAATATTGAGCAGGGCGATTCGCGGCGCCGGGTTGCCGCTCAGCTGCGCTGCGGCCGCCGACCCCATGACCGCAAACTCGAAGAGCTGCTCGGCCGGACAGTCGACATTGGCGCCCAGATCCAGCACATGACAGAGCTTGCCGGATACAGGCAGCGCCGCCATGATCGCCGGCCGCCGCACGCCATCAAGGGTGCCCAGCACCGCGCGCGCAAGCACCATCAGCGCACCGGTATTGCCCGCACTCAGACAGCCATCCACCTCGCCATCGCGCACCAATTGCAGGGCCACGCGCATGGACGCATCAGGCTTGCCACGCAGGACGCTGGCAGGCGGGTCATCAGCAAGAATCTGTTCGCGGGCAGGCCGCAAGACAATCCGCCCGGAGGCAAGATCGGCAGGTGTCAGCAACGGCTCAACGCTATCGGCAGCGCCAACCAGGGTGATACACAGGGAGGGATAAAGAGAGAGACTACGCCGGGCAGCGGAGACAATGCAGCGGGGACCGCGGTCCCCGCCCATCACATCAATCGCAATGCGGATTGACGCGGACAAAACTTATTCGTCGTTGTCCTTGTTCACTACCTGACGACCACGGTAGAAACCGTCAGGAGAAACGTGGTGACGAAGATGAGTTTCACCAGTGGTCTTGTCGACAGACAAGGCAGCGGAGGACAGCGCATCGTGGGAACGACGCATGCCGCGTGCGGAACGGGACTTTTTGTTCTGCTGAACAGCCATGACTAATAAGCTCCTAAGCTCAGGTATCGCGTTTTAAATTGGCCAGCACGCTGAAAGGATTAGGCTTCTCAGACTTTTCCTCCAGCTCCGCCGTCTCAGGGCGATACCCTGGCGGATGCTGACATGTTTGTGGCGGATGCATCGGCACTGCTGGCAGCGCCAACAGCAGCTCGTCTTCGATCAGCGCAAACAGATCGAGAGGCTCCTCACCCACAAAAACCGGTTCATACCGACGCGGCAGCTGTTTGGCGGCCTCGTCGCTTTTTACAAACCCCACATCACATTCACTGTCGATCGGCACCACAACCTGCTCCAGGCAGCGCTGACACACCAGAGGTGCATCTACCTGATAGCGGCCATGCATGGTGGCGATACCCTGTTCGTCGCGAGAGAAGTACAGCTCGACCTGTACATCGCCCGTCGGCGCATCCAGCAGTGCAGCCAAACGCCCAAGACTGGACGTCTTCACCACGCCTTCCAGCGTGATTCTGCGGTCTACCAGCCGGAGCGGCTCAATGTGCGGGGGTATGGTTCCAGACATAAGCGCGCAATTCTAGGGGGACACGCCCCGCCTGTCAAAACTATTTAGACTCGATCGCTTGCCGTTCAGCGGCTCGCAAACCGTCCACAGATGCCGCTACCATGGGCGCCCAATCAACCGGAGACTGACCATGCTGCCACTTGTCCTCGCCTCGAGCTCGATCTATCGCAAGGCCCTGCTCGAACGCCTGCAACTCCCCTTCGAGTACGCAGCGCCGGACATCGACGAGACAGCACAACCCTTCGAGTGCGCAACCAGCCTGACCGAGCGCCTGGCCCGCAGCAAGGCACAGGCTTTGGCCGAGCGTTACCCTGCTCACCTGATCATCGGCTCCGACCAGGTCGTCCTGCTGGACGGCGAGCCCGTCAGCAAGCCGCGCGACCACGCCGGCGCAGTTGATCAGCTCACCCGCAGCAGCGGACGCACCCTCACCTTTTCTACCGCGCTCTACCTTTATAACAGCGCCAGCAAGCAGGGCCAATCTATAGTAGAGCCCTACCATGTCACCTTTCGCTCACTGACAAGCGCCGAGATTGAGCGCTACCTGCGCAGTGAACAGCCCTACGATTGTGCCGGCAGCTTCAAGTCCGAAGGCCTGGGCATCACCCTGATCGAACGCATGCAGGGAGATGATCCCAACAGCCTGATCGGACTGCCATTGATTCGCCTGCGCGCCATGCTGGCAGCAGAAGGCGTTCAACTACCTTGATCAGCGCAGCTGCGGACCATTCAGGCCGATACGGGTAGCCAGCTCAGCCCCCATACTGGCGCCCAGCTGACGGGTAAAGCGCTGCAGCGGTGATTCCTGGCGAGTAAAGTCAACCAGCTCCTCAGCACCAATCACATCGCGCGCGACCGCCGAGGTGCTGGACAAGCCATCGACCAGACCCAGCTCCAGCGCCTGCTCACCCGACCAGACCAGACCACTGAACAGATCCGGATTATCCTTCAGACGATCGCCACGCCCTGCCTTCACGCTATCGATAAACTGCTGATGCGTGGTATTCAGCACCCGCTGCCAGAACGCCCTTTCCTCCGGCTTCTCCGGTTGGAACGGGTCAAGAAACGCCTTGTGCTCACCAGCCGTGTAAGTCCGCCGCTCGACACCAAGCTTTTCCAGGGTGTCAACAAAACCAAAGCTGGCAGCCGTCACACCAATAGAGCCAACCAAGCTGGCCTTGTCCGCGTAGATTTCATCCGCCGCTGATGCAATGTAATAGGCGCCGGAGGCACCCAGATCGGTGATCACGGCATAGACCTTGATCTCCGGATTCAGGGCACGCAAACGCTTGATCTCGTCATAGACGTAGCCAGACTGCACCGGACTGCCACCCGGGCTATTGATGCGCAGCACCACACCCTGAGTATTCTCGTCCTCGAACGCCTCTCGCAATGCGCCTACCAGATTGTCGGCACTGGCCTCCTCCTGGTCAGCGATCACGCCGCGCACCTCAATCACAGCCGTATGCGGCCCAACACTGGTTGCCGCCCCCATCTTGCCTAGCGGAGAGATGAGCAAGAGCGCAACAAACAGATATATAAAGGTCAGCGTTTTGAAAAAGATCCCCCAGCGCCGCGAGCGACGCTGCTCTTGCAGCGAGGCGGTCAGCGTTTTTTCCAACAGCTTCCACGCCTTAGCATCTTCCTTGACCTCACGGCGCTGCTCACCTGACACCATCCCGCCTTCCGTCCAACGATCCTGATCCATCAAACTCTCTCCAACGCGATGCCACGAGAACCTGCCCGCCGCCCGGACAACCAGGGCGCAAGCTCGACAAACCTGTCCACACACACCGCTGGCGTCAGTTGCTCCAGTTGAGCACGCGACTGCGCACCATAGCTGACCGCCACCGCACGCATGCCTGCGTTGTGCGCCATCTGAACATCAAAACTGCTATCACCGACCATAACCGCCGCGCCGGCGCCTCGCCCCAGCTGCCGCAATATCTGATGCAGCATGGCCGGATCCGGCTTACTGACAGTCTCGTCAGCACAACGCGTGGCGTCAAAATAATCCAGCAGATCGTGCTGACCCAACACTCGATCTAGACCGCGACGCCCCTTGCCCGTGGCAACGGCAAGCAGATAACCCTGCTCGCGCCACTCATCCAGCGCCTGCCGAACACCAGCAAACAACGGCACCGCCTGCCGATCATCGCTCAAGTAGATATCGCGGTAAGCATCAACCACCGGCACGGCCAGATCAGGGCGTTGCGGAAACAGCACCGCAGCCGCCTCCGGCAGACCAAGGCCGATAATCCCCTTGACCGCCTCGTCACTGGGCACCGGCAACCCAACCGCCACGGCAGCGCTCTGCATGGTGCTGACGATGTGACCTATCGAGTCGGCCAGAGTGCCGTCCCAGTCAAAAATAAGCGTATCAATCGACATGGGCAGCCAACCTGCGCAGCGTCTCGTCCCACATGGGGCCCGGTTCAGCCTGTACTTCCAGCGCTTCGCCATCGGCCAGCGTCACCGCCAACGAGCGCGCATGCAGAAACAGCCGCTTACCGCCCAGCTCGCGCAGCTCCCGGGAAAATTCATCGTCACCGTATTTGGGGTCACCACCAATCGGATGACCAGCGTGCTTGGCGTGCACACGAATCTGATGGGTACGCCCGGTAATGGGCCGCGCCTCAACCAGCGTGGCGCGATCGCCAAAACGCTGCAGCACACTAAACACGGTCAGACTTTCCTTGCCGGCCGGATCAACCTCTACCATGCGCTCGCCCGACCGCAGGTTATTTTTCTGCAATGGCGCATGCACTTTCTTGGTGGAGCCCGGCCAGCGCCCTCGCACCAGCGCCCAGTAGCGCTTGTTGACGCCATCACCACGCAGCGCGGCGTGCAGATGACGCAGCACACTGCGCTTCTTGGCGATCATCAGACAGCCTGAGGTATCGCGATCAAGCCGGTGAACCAGCTCCAGCTGCGGACAATCGGGGCGCAACTGGCGCATCGCCTCGATCACCCCAAAATGCAGACCACTACCACCGTGCACTGCCAGCCCGGCCGGCTTGTTGACCACGATCAAGCCCTTATCCTCGAACAGAATATTCTGCTCAAGCGCATTCAAGATGCCCTGCCCCACCAGCACCGGCTCATCCGGCGCCGGCAGGCGAACCGGCGGAATGCGCAGTTGATCACCCGCCTGCAAGCGGTAATCGGGCTTGACTCGGCCCTTGTTCACCCGCACCTCGCCCTTGCGCAGAATGCGGTAAACGAGGGTTTTGGGCGCACCCTTGAGGCGCGTAATCAGGTAATTATCGATCCGCTGCCCCGCCTGGTCGGCGGAGATATGGTCGAATTGAACCTGAGCGGGAAGGTCTGGAGCGGTGTTTTTCATCGGCGCATCATACAATTTTTCATGCAATTGAAGCACTTAAAAAATGCTGCTATAGTCCGGCGAGCTGCCGATTCTGCAGCCGGGGAACTCAGACCAGACAACGGCCTGTCACCCCCAGAAACAACCGCACGGCGGCCTGACGCAGCAAGCAGAATTCAAAACGTCGACAGGCCCTGTGTTTGAACGACTGAGCGCCCACGGGCGACCAGAACATTAACCCGCTTCCGTTCAATGTACGGAGCGGCACCCGATTCAGATGGGTAAGTGTTTAGGTGGAGATGCACAGCCTCAGGATCATGTGACGAGCGTAGACACTTGCCAACCAGCGTGTCCCCGTCCCCAGTCCAGCTGATTCCTCCCCACGGATTCCCTGCAATAGCGCTCCGGCGCGCAGGCATTAAGGCCCTATCGGCATCCGCAGACCTTGCGTAGACGCCCCAGGCCCCACCCGGCAGCCAACCCGCTGCCACGCCCCGCCAGACCGCAAGGCAGGGAGTCCTGAAGCAGTTTCTCTGTACGCAGTAACAGAATGAACTGTCGCCACCTTGCTGGCGATGTGAACTCTGCGCCTCGGCCTGGCCGATGACAGAAACACACCTGACACCCAACTGAAGAGTCGCAGGTGCCGTGACCGTGTAGACCGGATAGCTCTGGAAACACAACGGTACTTCATGAAAAGAATGCTCATTAACGCAACTCAACCCGAAGAGTTGCGTGTCGCCCTGGTAGACGGTCAACGCCTCTACGATCTGGACATCGAGTCCGGCGCCCGCGAGCAGAAAAAGGCCAACATCTACAAAGGCCGTATCACCCGCGTCGAACCCAGCCTGGAAGCCGCCTTTGTCGACTTCGGCTCCGAACGCCACGGTTTTCTCCCCCTCAAGGAAATCTCCCGCGAATACTTCTCCAAGCAGGTTGAAGGCCGCGTCAACATCAAGGACGTTCTGAAAGAAGGCCAGGAAGTCATTGTCCAGGTCGACAAGGAAGAGCGCGGCAACAAGGGCGCAGCCCTGACCACCTTTATCAGCCTGGCCGGTCGCTATCTGGTGCTGATGCCAAACAACCCCCGTGCCGGCGGCATCTCCCGCCGCATCGAAGGCGAAGAGCGCAACGAACTGCGCGAAGCCCTGAACAGCCTGAACGTACCAGCTGACATGGGCATGATCGTGCGCACCGCCGGCCTTGGCCGCAGCGCAGAAGAACTGCAATGGGACCTCGACTACCTGCTGCAACTCTGGGAAGCCATCAAGGGCGCCTCGGAAGAGCGCAAGGCCCCGTTCCTGATCTATCAGGAAAGCAACGTCATCATCCGCGCCATCCGCGACTACCTGCGCCAGGACATCGGTGAAGTCCTGATCGACAGCGAAGAGGTCAAGGAAGAAGCCCTGAGCTTCATCAGCCAGGTCATGCCGCAGTACGCGAGCAAGGTGAAGCTGTACGAAGACAGCGTACCGCTGTTCAACCGCTTCCAGATCGAGAGCCAGATCGAGACCGCCTTCGAGCGCGAAGTGAAACTGCCGTCCGGCGGCTCCATCGTGATCGACCACACAGAAGCCCTGGTTTCCATCGACATCAACTCCGCCCGCGCAACCAAGGGTGGCGATATCGAAGAAACCGCGCTGCAGACCAACCTGGAAGCAGCCGAAGAGATCGCTCGCCAGCTGCGCCTGCGCGACATCGGCGGCCTGATTGTTATCGACTTTATCGACATGACGCCGGCCAAGAACCAGCGCGCCGTCGAAGAACGCGTACGTGAAAGCCTCGAAGCCGACCGCGCCCGCGTACAGGTTGGTCGCATCTCCCGCTTCGGCCTGCTGGAAATGTCCCGTCAGCGTCTGCGCCCATCCCTGGGTGAGACCAGCGGCATCGTCTGCCCGCGCTGTAATGGCCGCGGCACCATCCGCGACGTCGAGTCCCTGTCGCTGTCCGTGCTGCGTCTGATCGAAGAAGAAGCCCTGAAGGACCGCACCGCCGAAGTACGTGCCCACGTACCTGTACCGGTCGCCACCTTCCTGCTGAACGAAAAGCGCGATGCCCTGGCCAAGACCGAAGCGCGCACTCGCGTACGCGTGCTGGTACTGCCCAACCCGCACATGGACACCCCGCACTTTGACGTGCAGCGTCTGCGTGACGACCACGAATCGGTCCTGAACGGCGAGTCCAGCTACACCGCTACCGCTGCTGTCGAAGTGGAAGAGCCCGCTCCGGTTAGCCAGACCCGCGCCATCGTGCGCCAGGAAGCCGCCGTCAAGGCACTCTCCCCTGCCCGCCCGGCACCGACTCCGCCGGCACCGGTCGAAGCCGTGCAAGCCGCTCAACCGAACCTGTTCAAGGGGCTGATCAAGAGCCTGGTAGGCCTGTTCGCCAGCGAACAGCCGGCTGCAGAGCAAACAGAGAAGCCGGAACAGAGCGACAGCAACGAACGTAAGCGTGAGCGCAACCCGCGCAATGCCGACGAGCGCCGCAACAACCGCAACCGTCGCCAGCGCGGTGAGCGCGGTGAGCGCGGTGAGCGCAACGATCGTGGCAACCGCCAGGACGGCGAACGCAAGGCACAAGGCGCCAAGCCCGAACAGCGCGGCGAGAACGACGCCAGCGAAGCCCGCAAAAATGAGGGCGGCAACACCCGCCGCCGTCGCCGCCCGGCTGATGCCGAGCAACGCGCCAACCGCGACGACGACAGCCAGAACCGTCAGCCACGCGAGCAGCGCGAGCGTCGGGCCCCGCAACCGCGCGCCGAAGAAGCCGAGCAAACAGATGAGCTGAACAACCTGCAGGCTACTGCTGACGAGGCCCAGGACAACGCCACCGAGGCTAACGAAGGCGATCGTCCCAAGCGCCGTTCACGCAGCAGCCAGCGTCGTCGCAACAACCGTCGTCGTCCGCAGGCCGAAGGCGCTCAGCAGGAAGGTGAGAACAGCGAAGTCGGCACCACTGCCGTCGCCGCAGCCGTAGCCACCTCTGCCGAGCCCCCCAGCAGCGATGCTGCAGTAACCACTGCAGTCGACGCCGATGCCGAGACCGTCACCGACGTGCAAACGCCGGTTGAAGCGGGTCTGACCGAAGCTGCCAGTAAGCTGGAAGCCTCCATCGAAACCGCCGTTGAGGCCTTCACCCAGGCACAGCCGGTCGACAAGTCTGATAGCGAAGAGCAACCGCAGGCCGCTACCGAGGCAGCGACTGACACTGCGCAGAGCGAAGAGTCTGGCGAGCAAGCCGAGCAGGCAGAGGCACGCCCGTCCCGCCGTGAGCGTGGCGAGCGCAACCGCCGCCCCCGCCGCGAGCGCAACAGCAACCGCTCCGAGGAGAATGCAGAACCGTCCGAGCAGCCTGCCGAAGCGCCCGCCGCAGAACCTGCAGCCGAGGAGAGCACCGAGGCAAGCGTAGCCAGTGCACCGCAGGCTGAGCCGGCACCGGCTGAGCAACCGGCCGCTGAAGCCACTCCTGCAGCGGAGCCCGTCGCAGAACCCGTTGAGCCGGCAGTCGAGCAAGCCCCTGAGCAGCCGCAAGCGCCAGCTACTGCCACCCCTGAGCCCGAGCAAGCGGCGCCAGCCGCTGCGGAAGAAACAGCCATTCCGGCCCTGACCGAAAGCGGCCGTGCCTACAACGACCCACGCGAAATCCGCAAGCGTCAGCTTGAGGCCAAGCGTCAGGCCGAGGAAGCCGCCCAGGCAGCACAAAGCGAGGCAGCGCCGGCCGCCGAGCCTGTTGCAGTCGAAGCGAGCGTAGCTGCAGCCGAGCCGGAAGGCGTCACAGTGCCAGAGGCTGAGACCCAGGCGCAGGTTGCCCTGACCGCTCAGCCGCAACAGGCCGACCTGCTGACGGAACCGGCAGATGCAGAGCAGCCCGCGGTGGCGGCAGCAATAGCTGAGGCAGAAGCGGAAGCCAATGCCAAGGCTGACGCTAACGCCGATGCCGAGACGCAGACAGAAGGCGAAGACAGCGAGCAAGCCCGCAAGGACGCGCACGCAGTCGACAGCGAAAAGCCCTGACGGGTAGCAACTAAAAAGGGGATGCCAATTGGCATCCCCTTTTTTGTGCGCGCTATTTACAAAAAACGCCCGACGAGTTCGTCGGGCGTTTTCTTGCTCGTCTAAAGAGAACCTATGACCGGAGGTTCCTGCTCCAGCTCGACACCGTAGCGCGCCAGCACATCGGCACGAATACGCGCCGCGAGCTGCAGAATCTGCGCACCGCTTGCACCGCCGTGGTTAACCAGCACCAGCGCCTGCTCGCTATGCACGCCAGCTGCACTGTCGCGAAAACCCTTCCAGCCAGCCTGATCAATCAGCCAGGCTGCAGCCAACTTCACCGAGCCATCGGCTTGCGCAAATTGCGGCATGGCAGGAAAACGCTGCGCCAACCCTTGCGCCTGCTCGACTGCCACCACCGGGTTCTTGAAAAAGCTACCGGCATTAGGCAGCACGGCAGGGTCAGGTAACTTGCTTTGCCGAATCCCAGTTACCAAGGCAGCGACGACGCGCGCATCAGGCACTTGCAGCCCCGTCGCCTTCCAGGCCTCAGCCAGCGGCGCATAACCCACCGCCAGACGCGGCTGCCGCGCCAGGCTAAGACGAACCCGCAAGATCACGTAACGCCCCGCCTCTCGCTTGAAGCGACTGTCGCGGTAGGCAAACTTACAGTCTTCACGATTGAACCAGCACAACTCGCCAGTCTGCCGGTCCAGCGCCTGCAGGCTGTCAAAACAGTCGCACAGCTCGACGCCGTAGGCACCGATATTCTGCACGGGCGCCGCGCCCACGGTTCCGGGGATCAGCGCCAGGTTTTCCAGGCCACTCAACCCCAAATCCAGACTCCAGCACACCAATTGGTGCCAGTTTTCCCCTGCTTCTGCCTCAATCAGCACCTGTTCAGTACCGCGCGATAGCACCCGGCGCCCGCGGCTGGCCATGCGGATAACCAGCCCAGGCACCGGGCCAGCCAGGATCACATTGCTACCGCCGCCAAACAGGGTCACCGGCCAGCTCTCGCCTTCGGCGAGCGCCAGCGCCGCTTGCAGCTCCGCATCGGAACGCACCTGCACAAAGTGCGCAGCCGGAGCGGCGAGCGCCATGGTATTGAAGGGTTGGAGGTCCACTCCGTCGCGCAACAGCATCAGTGGCCATGCTCCGCGAGCAATGCATCAGAGGCGGCTTCAAGCATATCCAGCACCTGCTCAAAGCCCTGCTCACCACCGAAATACGGGTCAGGCACTTCCTGCGGCCAACCTTCGACACCTGTCATGAACAGACGAACCTGCGCTCGACAATTGGCGGGCGCGCGCTGCAGCAGGTTAGCCAGGTTGCTGCGATCCATCGCAAGTATCAGGTCAAACTCGTGAAAGTCACCGTCACGCACCGCGCGAGCCCGCTGTCCGCCGATGTCGTAGCCGCGCCGTCGGGCAGCAGCCTGCGCCCTGCGATCTGGCGGCTCGCCGGCGTGGTAACCACCCGTACCGGCCGAATCAACCTGATAACCCTGCTGCAAGCCGCGCTCGGCCAGACGCGCCTCAAACACACCTTGAGCACTGGGCGAGCGGCAAATGTTGCCCAGGCAGACGAAGAGCACGCGCTTCATGCTGACTCCAGCAATGCCCGCACCCGCGCCAGATCCTCTGCGGTATCTACGCCAGCCGGCAGTGTCTGACAGGCATCGGCGACATGAATCCGGGTGCCAAACCACAGCGCGCGCAGCTGCTCCAGCGACTCGGCCGTTTCCAGCGCACTGGCCGGCCAGCCAACATAGGCATGCAGAAAACTCACCTTGTAGGCATAAATGCCGACGTGTCGACGGAACGGAATATCCCCAGGCAACGGCGCCGGGCCATTGGCAAACTGATCCCGACACCAGGGCATCGGTGCACGACTGAAGTACAAGGCGTAGCCCTGATGATCAGTCACCACCTTGACCGCATTCGGGTTGAACAGGGTCTCACTATCGCCAATTGGCTCAGCCAGGGTTGCGATGCCTGCGTCGGTCGCTGCCAGCAGATTGGCCGCCACCTGGTCGATAACCGCCGGCGGTATCAGCGGCTCATCGCCCTGTACGTTAACCACGCAGGCACCGTCATCCAGGCCGAGCTGGCTCACCACTTCCTGCAGACGATCAGTGCCCGAGGGGTGATCGGCACGGGTCAGCACCACCTCGGCGCCAAAGCCCTTACACGCCTCGACAATGCGCTGATCGTCGGTGGCCACGGTGACCGTCGCCGCGCCACTTTTGCAAGCTTGCTCCCACACATGTTGCACCATTGGCTTGCCGGCAATCAGCTGCAACGGCTTGCCAGGCAAACGTGTGGACGCGTAACGAGCAGGGATAATGACGTGGAACATCGTTAGCCACCCAGCTTTTCGTCAGCGTTCAGCGGTCGCGCCTCGGACTCCAGCATCACTGGAATGCCGTCGCGCACGGGGAAGGCCAATCCGTCGGCGCGGCACCAAAGTTCCTGCTTGTCGTTACTCAGCACCAGCGGCCCCTTGCACAGGGGGCAGGCCAGCACATCCATCAATTTGGGGTCCATCAGTTACTCCTGGATTGGTTCACGCACCTTTTTGAGGCGCCGCAGGCAGCAGCGTCAACAAGGCTGCTGCGAAGTCTTCACTAAGCTGCGCGTCGACACTCAAATACCACCAGTTGTCGCGCGCCAGCCCGGCACATTTGACCGCATCTTTTTCGGTCATCAACACAGGGCGATTAACAGGTAATGCCGCCAGCATCTGCTCATCATAGCGGGCGTGATCGGCAAAGACGTAGGTTTCACACTCAAAGGCCAGTGCCTCGAGGGTAGAAAAGAAGCGTTCGGGATTGCCGATGCCGGCCATCGCGGACACCTGCCGCGGACCGGACCAGCGCGTAGCTGGCAGGCGCTCACCGCTGGCCAGGTTGACCAGGACGCCGGGCACCAGCTGCATGGCATAGCCCTTGGCACCATCGGCGCTGGCGCCATTGCGAACAATCAGATCAACCGACTGGAGCCGCTCGGCGGGCTCACGCAGCGGGCCTTCGGGCAGGCAGCGCCGGTTACCCAGGTCGCGCTGCTGATCCAGCAGCACCAGCTCGACGCTGCGGCCAAGGGCATAGTGCTGCAAGCCATCATCACTGATGATCAGATCTACCCCTTCGGCCAGCAAGCGCCGGGCCGCGGCAGGACGATCCGGGTCAATAACCAGAGGGACTTGGCAACGCTGCACTATCAGCAGTGGCTCATCACCAGCCACTGCGGCGCTATCGCCTGGCGTTACCAGCCAAGGCAAGGATGGGGGGCTGGCACCATAGCCACGACTGATCACGCCAACGCGCCACCCCTGGCGCTGCAGGAATTCGACCAGCCAGATCACCATGGGCGTCTTGCCAGTACCACCCAGTGTGATGTTGCCAACCACAATCAAGGGGACAGGTGGTTGCCACTGCGTGCGTTCGCCTGCCAGATACTGCTGTCGGCGACGCACCACCACCCGCCGATACAACCAGGATAACGGACGCAACAGCGTGAGCCAACGCGCCTTGCCGTACCAGGCGCGCAGCAAACGCTGCTCCAGGGACTGACCGCTCACTGCGTAGCGTCCGCCTCGGTTTCACTGGTGGTCAGGCGCAGGCGGCTGAAACCGAGCTGCCCGGCAGCATCCATAGCGGTGATCACGTATTGATGAGGTGTTTGCGCATCGGCGGTAATGACCAACGGCAACAGCGTGTCGCCGCCTGACTCTTTTTGCAGTGCTGCAGTGAGGGTTTGCAGGTCAGAACGCAGCAAGGTGCGCTCATTCAGTGCCATCTCGCCGCTGGCAGCGATAGTCAGCTCCAGCTGCTGCACACTGCGGTTTTCAACCCGTTCACCCGAGGCGGCTTGCGGCAGGTCCAGCTTGAGTTGGGTTTCACGGGTAAAGGTGGTCGACACCATGAAGAAGATCAGCAACAAAAACACCACATCGATCAGCGGCGTCAGGTTTACGCTGACCTCTTCAATCTTCTGCCGGCGAAAGTTCACGCTCAGGCTCCCCTAGCGCTGGCCACAGCGGCAACCTTGCGACCGCTGCCATTGCCGTTAAAGTCCACTTCACGATTACCCAGCACCACCTCTACCAGCTTGGTCGCTTCCTGCTCCATGGTCACCACCAGCTCATCCACCCGGCGCACAAAAAAGCGATGGAAAAAGACCGCCGGAATAGCGACCGTCAAGCCCGCAGCGGTGGTAATCAGCGCCTTGGAGATACCACCAGCCAGTACGCCGGTGTTACCGGTGCCCTGCACCATGATGGCACTGAACACATCGATCATGCCGATCACAGTGCCCAGCAGGCCCAGTAGCGGCGTAATGGCGGCGATGGTGCCCAGGGTATTTAGATAGCGCTCCAGCTCATGCACCACCTTGCCGGCGGCTTCCTGGATGCACTCTTTCATGATGTCGCGGCCGTGGCGCGAGTTGGCCAGGCCAGCAGCAAGGATTTCACCGAGCGGTGAATCAGCCCGCAGCGTCTTCAGCTTCGCTGCGTCCAGTTGGCCTTCCCTGACCCATTGCCAGACCTGACCGAGCAAACCTGCTGGTGCGACCCGCGCGGCGCGCAACACCCACAAACGCTCAAAGACGATAGCCACAGCAATGACTGACGACAGGATGATGGGCGCCATCAACCAACCGCCAGAACTGATCAATTCCCACACAAGCGATCCCTCCCCCAAAAATGGTTGCCTACTCTAGCACAGGCTGCTGCGCGGAAAACCGCCGCACTGCCCGTCATTATCATTGATGCCAGAAACGGCGTGCGGCCTCCCGCCAGCGCCATTCGGGGCGTACCTGCCCCGGCCGGCCCAGCATAAAACCGACCGCCCCCGACTGGCCAGTATAAATCGCATTGCTGCCCAATTCGCGGTAGCGCTGCACAACCTGCGGATGTGGATGACCATAGGGGCTGTGATACCCCGCACTGAACACCACCCAGTCAGGGTTTAGGCGCCGAATGAAAGCGTAACTCGACGAGCTTCGGCTACCGTGATGCGGTGCCAGCAACACCTCGGCCGGAGACAGCGCTGAAAGCAAGGCGTATTCCTCGATCTGGCGGATATCCCCTGGTAGAAGCACGGCCTGACCGCTCGCCGTTACCTGCAGCACGCAGGATTGGCCGTTGGCCGGCGCTGCAGGCAGGCGGGCACGTAACAGCTGAAACTCGACGCCATCCCACTGCCAACGCTCGCCGTGCTGACACGGCTCTGCCGACAAGCCCAACAGCCGCTCAGGCTCGCCGGCTATCAATCGCCCGGCAGGGAACATGCGCGACACGCTGAACGCGCCGCCGGCGTGATCATTATCGCCATGGCTGATCAGCAGCACGTCCAGCTTCTCGACGCCCAACGCCGATAAACTGGGCACAACCACAGCCTCGCCCAGATCAAAGCCGCTGGCCAGCCGCGCGCCAGCGTCATACAGCAGATCATGCTCTGCCGTTTGCAGCAGCACTGACAGCCCCTGCCCGACGTCCAGCACCACCACGCGCAATTGCCCTTGTGCCGGACGCGGTTGCTCGGCAAGCAACAACGGCAACAGGCAGAACAGCGCCAGCGGGCGCACAGTCGCAGCGCCCGGCAGCAATAGCATCAGGCTGCCGACCAGGGCCAGACACCAGCCCCACCAACCGGGAAAGGGCAGGTAAATCAGCGGACTCCAGCCGGCCGCCCAGCTAAGAAAGCCCATAAACAGGTTGAGCGACGAGGCCGCCAACAGGAGCAGCTGATCCAACCCGGTCACCAGCTGCAGCAGACTGCCCAGCAGCGCCAACGGCACCACTAGCAGACTGATCCAGGGAATCGCTACGAGGTTGATCAGCATGGAAGCACCGCTGGCCGGCATGCCCCAGAGCACCAACCAGGGCCAAAGTCCAATAAAGGCAACCCATTGCGCCCGCCCCCAGCGCCACCAAAGCCCCCGATTGTGCAGGCGCCCGCCCATCCCAAGAATCAACAGACCGACCGCAATAAAGGACAACCAGAAACCAGCGCGCAGCGGCGCTGCCGGGTTCGCCAGCACCACCATACACATTGCCAACAACCACAAGGTCACGGGGCCGATAGCACGCCGCCAGAGCTTGAGCAGCAAGGCAGCTGCGCACATCAACAAGGCGCGCTGTACCGGCACCGCCATCCCCGCCAACAGCGCGTAACTGGCGGCCGCGCATAGCGCCAGAGGCGCCGACAACCAAAGCTGAGGCCAGGGCCAATGCCAGGGTAACCAGCGCACCAACTGCTGCACCAGCAGGAAAAAGGCCAGTGCCAGCATACCCACGTGCAACCCTGAAATGACCAGCAGATGACTGGTGCCGGTCCGCTGCAACACGTCCCAATCAGCATCACTCAGCGCCTGGCGATCACCCACCAGCAGCGCCAGCAGGCGGCGATTGTCCGCCGACGCCAGGCTGGTGCCCAGATGTTGCTGCAAGCGATCGCGCCACTGGCCTAATGCCGGCGCAGCGGCAAGGCGATGACCACCACGCACACTGCCTACCGCGCCGATGTGCTGGGCATAGAGCCAGGCTTCATAGTCAAAGGTGCCTGGGTTACGCATGCCGCGAGGCGCTCGCAGGCGCACGCTCAGTTGCCAGCGCTCGCCGGCGCGAATGGCATCGCCGCCCCACCAGTGCAAGCGCATCAGTGGCAGGCGCTGGCCGTCAAGGCTGTGCACATCCTGCAGCATAAAGCGCCACCCCGTCTCGGTCTGCTCCGGCAGCGCCGTCACCGTGCCCTCCAGTTCGAGCACCTGGTTATCCAGCTGTTGCGGCAATTGCTCGCTCAACTGCCCCTGATGCCAGGCAAGTGACCAGATAAGGCCTAGCGCGCAGGCCAGCAACATGCGCCCAAGGGGCCTGCGCGATGCCGGCAATAACACCAGCAGGAGGACCAGCCAGCCCCACCAAGACACCGTCGGCAGGCTTGAAAACCCTAGCGGCAGCAGCAAACCAGCCAGCAAGGCAATCAGCAGCAAACGGTGCTCGCTCACGGAAACATCCTGTTTTCCTATTGGGGTCTGTTGACCCTCGCTCTCAGGCAGTAGTGCCGAGGTATCAATCCGGGCATAATTGGCGCACGCCCACCTAGCCGAATCCTGCGATGCCACGCCGTTTTCTCAAACGCATGATGCCCCATCCGGATCGGATCAAGAGCAGCAAGTCCCTGCAGTTTCTGGGTAACCTGCTGCACGATCCGAATCTGTGGCATCTCAACCGCCACAGCGTGTCCCGCGCCATGGCCGTCGGCCTGTTTGTCGCCTTCATGCCCATCCCGATGCAGATGGCGGTAGCAGCAGCAGTGGCCATCGTCGCGCGCTCCAACCTACCCATTTCGGTTAGCCTGGTTTGGCTGACCAACCCGGTCACCATGCCGCCCATCTTCTTCGCCCAATACAAGGTTGGCACCCTGCTGCTGGGTGCGCCGGAACGCGGCATGCCGATGGAGCTATCCGTCACCTGGCTGATGGCCGAGCTGCAGCATATCTGGCAGCCGCTACTGCTCGGCTCGCTGATCGTCGGAACGGTGGTTGCGGCGCTGGGCTATGTGCTGACGCTGTTGTATTGGCGCATCTGGGTGTCGCGCAACTGGCAGCGCCGCAAATTGCGACGCCGTCCCCAGTCGCCCGATTAATCAGCGCCTCAGGCCTGCTCGCGCAGCTGCCCCTGCTTGAGGGTGAAAGTACGATCCATGCGGGCCGCCAGGGCCAGATCGTGGGTGACCACCAGAAAGGCGGTCTGCAGGGTCTGGCTCAGCTCCAGCATCAATTGCTGAATGCTCTCGGCGGTCTGCTGATCCAGGTTACCGGTCGGCTCATCCAGCAGCACACAGGCCGGCTGACTGATCAGGGCACGGGCAATGGCCACACGCTGACGCTCACCACCCGATAGCTCAGCAGGCTTGTGCCCTATCCTCTCGCCCAACCCAACCCGCTCAAGCATGGCGGTTGCACGCTGGCGCCCCTCGGCAATCGGGGTTTTTCCGATCAACAGCGGCATGCAAACGTTCTCCAGCGCAGTGAACTCCGGCAGCAGGTGATGGAATTGGTAGACAAAGCCCAGCTGCTGATTGCGCAAGCGGCCCCGCTCGGCCTCCTTGAGCCTGGACATCTGCTGGCCGGCCAGCCGCACCTCACCTGACGTTGGCGTGTCCAGCCCGCCAAGCATGTTCAGCAAGGTGGTCTTGCCAGAGCCGGAGCTGCCGACGATGGCCACGCGCTCACCGCGCAGCAGGCGCAACTGCACCTGGTCCAGCACACGCAGGGTCTGCGGACCAACCGAGTATTCCTTGCTCAGGTCACGGCATTCGAGAACGACATCAGTCATAACGCAGGGCCTCCGCCGGCTCGGTACGCGATGCCCGCCAGGCGGGATACAGGGTTGCAAGGAAACTGAGGCTCAAGGCGGTAGTGCAGATAACCGCCACATCGCTCCAGATCAGTTCAGACGGCAGGTAGCTGATGAAATACACGTCCGAGCTGAGGAACTGTATACCCAGCACCCGCTCAAGCCAGGCGACCATATCGGACACATTGAGTGCCGCCAGCACGCCAAGGATACAGCCACTGACCGTGCCGACGATGCCGATCAGCGAGCCCTGAACCATAAAGATGCCCATAATCGAACCGGGAGTGGCACCCAGGGTGCGCAAGATCGCGATGTCGGCTTTCTTGTCCGTCACCACCATGACCAGGGTCGAGATAATGTTGAAGGCCGCCACCGCAACGATCAGCATCAACAGCAGGCCGATCATGGTTTTCTCCATCTTGATCGCCGCGAACAGATTGCCGTGGGTCCGCGTCCAATCCTGGGCGTAATAGTCGCCGGGCAGTTCGCGAACCAGCTCCCAAGCTACCTGGGGCGCCTCGAACAGGTTCTGCAACTGCAGGCGCACACCCTGAACCTGTCCCGGCTGCCAGCGACTCAGGCGCGCCGCATCGGCCACATGGATCATCGCCAGCGAACCATCCAGCTCAGCGCCCACCTTGAACACACCCGCCACGGTGAAGCGTTTCAGGCGCGGGAACACGCCAGCCGGCGTGACAGATGCCTCCGGCAGCACAAAGGTGAGCTTGTCACCGGGTGCCACATCAAAGCGCTTGGCAATCAGCTCGCCAATTACGATGCCAAACTCCCCTTCAGCCAGATTGTCGAGCGAACCGGACTGCATATGATTCTGCAGAATCGACACTCGCTTTTCGGCCTGCGGCTCAATCCCGTTGACCAGCACCGGCGCCACACTGCCGTTGTGCGTCAGCATGCCCTGGAGTTGAATGAAGGGCGCAGTGCCAACCACCTTGGGGTTAGCCTCCAACTGCTCTGCCAACGCGCGCCAGTCATCAATCGGCTGATAGCCGTTGATAGTCGCGTGGGGCACCATGCCAAGAATGCGCGTGCGCAGCTCACGATCAAAGCCGTTCATCACCGACAACACCAAAATCATGACCATAACGCCGAGGGTCAGGCCGAGCATGGAAATCAGCGAAATGAACGAGATGAAATGGTTACGCCGCTTGGCACGGGTATAACGCAGGCCGATAAAAAACGGTAAGGGTCTGAACATGAAAAGCAGGCTACCTTGAATCCGGCCCCAGCCGGTGAATTGTGCGCGACATGTTACACTGAACGGCAAAGGCTGGTCAGCGCTTGTCATCAGCGCCCAACGAGATTTGCCATGCACACAGACCATGAAGACAGCCGCAAGTTCTTCCGCATTCAGGATCAGATACATCTTGAATGCAAGCCCATTGCCGGACCAGAGGTCGATCTCGACTCCCACCAAAGCAGTCTTTTCAACCTATTCACCGACATGCACATGCTGGACTACGAGTCCCAGCACCTGCTGCGCCAGATCAGCGAGCGCGACCGCGCGGTAGCCCAGTATCTGAAGATCATCAATAAACGCATCGATCTGCTGAGTCGCGCGCTGGCCATGGAGCTCAGTGCAGACTTTGGTGCGCCGCAGCAGGTTGGCCTGAGCGAAGGCGGCATGGACTTCACCAGCCCTCAGCCCTACCCCGCAAATAGCTGGCTTGCCTTGCACATTGTGCTGCTGCCCTCGCCTCTTGGCCTGGCCCTGCCGGCCCGGGTCACCCGCTGCGAAGCGAGCGAGGCGGCAGGCAGCTTCAAAATTGCAGTGAACTTTGATGTGCTCAATGACGCCCAACGTCAACTGTTGGCGCGGCATATCCTGCAGAAGCAGGCGCAGGATATTCGCGCCGCCAAATCAACCTGAAAGGAACTCACCATGAAGACCCTACCTGCTTTGCTGTTTGGCGCCAGCCTGCTGCTGGCTGGTGCGGCTCAGGCCGACACCCTGCGCATTCCGGTCGGCGAGCAAGCCGGCTCGGCTCAAACCGCTCTGCCCCAACGCGGCGCCAGTTTCGATAGCGTCAGCGCGCGCTGGGGCGAGCCTAGCCGCCGCCATGCCGCTGTCGGTCAACCGCCGATTACCCGCTGGGACTACCCCGGTTTCAGCGTCTACTTCGAGTACAACAAGGTGATTGACGCCGTTCGCCAACACAAGGCCCCCTAAGCCCGATGACGCAGATTTACGGACACCGTGGTGCGCGGGCAGAAGCACCAGAAAACACCCTGCCCAGTTTCAAAAAAGCGCTGGAGGCAGGGGTTACCCGGGTGGAGCTAGACCTGCACCTGTCGGCAGACCAGCAGTTGATGGTCATTCACGACCCGACCCTCAAGCGCACCACTGGACTACGCGGCAAGGTGGCTCAGCACAGCGCCGCAGAACTTACCCGTATGGACGCACGGCTGGGACTGCCCGGCTGGGCCGAGCCCTGTCCCATTCCGACGTTAGAGCAGTTACTGCAGGCCTGCCCGGAGATTGAGCACTACCAGCTGGAAGTAAAAAGCGGCTCCGAGCGCCAGTCACGTATCGTGCTGCAGGCCATCATGGCCCTGGTTGAGCGGTACAACCTGCACGACAAGGTCGTAGTCACCTCAGCCAGCCGCACCCTGCTGCGCTACGCCAAACGCAGCGGTTTCACCCTGCCTACCGGCCTGGTCGAGGAGTATGGACTGCTCAACCCGTTGAAAAGCGCAAAACGCTACGGCTGCCGTTACCTGATTCTCAACTGGAAGCTGTGTAACCCGGAGCGGTTGCGCCAAGCCCAGGCGCAGGGTCTGCACGTATCCGTTTGGACAGTAAATGACGCCTTGCGCATGCAGCAGCTGATCGACATGGGCGTCGACAGCCTGATCACGGACTACCCGGCAAGAGCGATGGAAGTGAGCCAGGGGCGCGGCTAGGGTCTATTGTCGTTTCGTTCACCCGCCTGCCGGAGGCCATTTTTCGGCCAGGAAAGGCGGAGGGAGCGCAGTGTGGTCATTCCACATAAGCGACCGACAACGCAGCATGGCCGAAAAATGGCTCCGGCCCTGCGGGTGGGGCCGCCGAGGTTGCGCCTGTAAAGCCGCCACTCGGCGTCGCTCGTCGCTTACGTGGAATGACCACAAAAACGCCGGGAGCGTTTTTGCGCGCCAGCCCCGAAGGAGTGAAGCGCAGGGATGCGCTGAACACCCTACGCTTCTCGCTCCTTGATTGGCGGCTTTACAGGCTGCAACAGGAGGGTGAACGAAACGTCAACAGACCCTCACGCCCCGGCAGCTCAGAACAGACGGTTCAGACCGTCCAGTGCCGCGACACGGTAGGCCTCAGCCATGGTCGGGTAATTGAAGGTAGTGTTGACGAAGTAGTTAATGGTGTTGGCGCCATCTTTCTGGTTCATGATGGCCTGACCAATGTGCACGATCTCCGCCGCCTGGTCACCAAAGCAGTGAATGCCCAGCACCTCCAGGGTTTCGCGGTGGAACAGAATTTTCAGCAACCCCACCGGCTCACCGCTGATCTGCGCCCGGGCAATACTCTTGAAGAATGCCTGCCCGATCTCATAGGGCACGCAGGCCTCGGTAAGCTCGCGCTCTGTCTTGCCCAGCGAGCTGATCTCCGGAATGGTGTAGATACCGGTTGGTACATCATCAACAAAGCGCCAGGCGTCGTTGCTGACGATATTACCGGCCGCCGAACGCCCCTGGTCGAACGCGGCACTGGCCAGACTCGGCCAGCCAATCACATCGCCCACCGCATAGATGTTGGGCACGCTGGTGCGGTAGTTTTCGTCCACCTCCAACTGACCACGGCCATTGGGATGCAGGCCCACATTCTCCAGCCCCAGGCCATCGGTGTTGCCGGTCCGGCCGTTACACCACAGCAGCGCGTCGGCCTTCAGGCGCTTACCCGACTTGAGCTGCAGGATCACGCCACGGCCGTCCACGCCCTCGATCTTTTCGTATTCCTCGTTGTGCCGAATCAGCACGCTGCTGTTGCGCAGGTGATAGCTCAGCGCATCCGAGATCTCATCATCAAGGAAGTTGAGCAGGCGCTCACGCGTATCGATCAGGTCGACCTTCACCCCCAGCCCGCAGAAGATCGACGCATATTCACAACCGATCACCCCTGCACCGTAGATAATCAGCGTACGCGGGGTGTGATTGAGCTTGAGAATAGTGTCGCTATCGTAGATACGCGGATGGCCAAAATTCACGTCCGCCGGGCGGTAAGGCCGCGAGCCGGTCGCGATGATTATTTCCTTGGCAACCAACTTGTCGACTGCGCCAGAGCCGTCAACGATCTCCAGGGTGTGCTCGTCAGCGAAACTGCCCTTGCCAAAGAACACATCCACGCGGTTACGCGCGTAGTAACTGGTGCGCGAAGCCACCTGTTTGCTCATTACCTTCTCAGCGCTGCGCAGAACGTCAGGGAACGAGAACCAGCGCGGGTCGCCAATCTGGCGAAACATGGGGTTGGTGTTGAACTGGATGATCTGCTTGACCGAGTAACGCAACGCCTTGGAGGGAATGGTCCCCAGGTGAGTGCAGTTGCCGCCGACTTCCTTGCGCTCCTCCACCACGGCCACCTTGCGGCCGTGCTTGGCAGCATTCATCGCCGCCCCTTCACCCGCAGGACCAGAGCCCAGCACCACTACGTCGTAGTTATATACGGCCATTCAGTATTTCCTTGTTTCAACAGGCAATTCAGAGTGCCACGGGAGGTGGCACTGACCTAGTCGACCTTGGTCGCGTCGTGAGCCAGATCGTTACGCGGACGCTGTACAACACCCGCATTGGCACTCGCCTCTTCGCATTTGGTGGTGTCACCACCGCAAATGCCACACGCCTTATCGACGCCAACAGCGCCAATGCCGCCACAGGAGCCGGCAATGGGCTTGCGCCCCATCATCACACCCACAGCCATGCCAGCAAACAGCAACAGCATCAGGGCAAACGCCAGCAGCCAAACCATGTTTTACTCCTCGCCCTCTGTCAGGGCTGTAAAGCGGGGGGTGGCTCGAGATTCAAACAGCTCACCGGCCCGCACAACAAAAAACGCCGGGATCTGATGACTGACCGCATAATCCCAGCCAGCCTCTTCGCCCATAATCATCAACACCGTGGACAAGCCGTCCGCCCTCATTGCAGATGGGTCCAGCACGGTGACGGCGGCCAGGCGATGCATCACTGGCTGCCCGGTGCGAGCATCGAAGGTGTGGGAAAACCGCTGCCCGTCGAGCTCAAAATAATTGCGGTAATCCCCTGAAGTCGACACCGACTCGCCGCTCAGCGAGAGAATAATCTGCGCCACACGGTTATCGTCGCGCGGCTCTTCGATAGCAATCCGCCAGGGCCGGTCACCCGGCTTGCGGCCAACCGCCTTCAACTCACCGGTGATTTCCACCATATAATTTTGGATGCCATAGCTCTCCAGTCGTTCAGCCACCCGGTCAACCATATAACCGGCGCCGATACTGCTGAAATCCACTGTTAGCGCGACATCCTTGCAAAGTTGCCCAGCGTCGACCCGCAGGTGCTTCTGACCGACCTTGGCCATGGCCTGATCCAGCAGGGGCTGCTCGGGCACCGCTTGTTGCTGCGGATCGCCGTGAAACCCCCAAAGCTTGAGCAGTGGCGCCACGGTAACGTCAAAGGCTCCGCTGCTTTCGTCAGCCAGCTGATCCGCCTGCGCCATCAACGCCAGCACCGACGGCGGCATGTCCATGCAGGTGCCGGCAGGTGCCGCATTGAAATGCGCCAGCGCTGAATCAGAGCGCCAGGTAGACACCTCAGCGTCAAACTGCGCCAGCATGCGATCAACATCAGCCTGCAGGGTTTCGGTGTCCGGCGCATCCTCGACTGGCACCCATTTGATCGAATAGGTGCTGCCCATGGTGGCGCCGTACATCTCGGCAACCGGGTCTACAGAATTGAAACAGCCCGTTAGAGCTGCTGCCAGGGCAACAGCAATAACGGGCCGGATGACGCTCAGGCGCATGGACTAGCCGCCGAAGTCGTCGAGCAGGATGTTCTCGGGTTCAACACCAAGATCCTGCAGCATCTTGATCACGGATGCGTTCATCATCGGCGGTCCGCACATGTAGAACTCACAGTCTTCAGGCGCCGGATGGTCCTTCAGATAGTTCTCGAACAGTACGTTATGGATAAAGCCGGTGGGGCCTTCCCAGTTGTCTTCCGGCAGAGGATCAGACAGCGCCAGATGCCACTTGAAGTTGTCGTTCTCGGCCGCCAGCTGATCGTATTCCTCAACGTAGAAGGCTTCACGCAGCGAACGGGCGCCGTACCAGAAGCTCATCTTGCGCTTGGAGTTCAGACGCTTGAGCTGATCGAAGATGTGCGAACGCATCGGCGCCATACCGGCACCACCACCGATGAAGACCATTTCGGCGTCGGTATCCTTGGCGAAGAACTCACCAAACGGACCGTACACGGTCACCTTGTCGCCAGCCTTGAGCGAGAAAACCCAAGAGGACATCTTGCCCGGCGGCAGATCGTCACGACCCGGAGGCGGCGAAGCAACACGGATGTTGAACTTCACCAGGCCCTTCTCTTCCGGGTAGTTAGCCATGGAGTAGGCGCGGATAGTGGTTTCATCAACCTTGGAGACGTACTTCCACAGATTGAACTTGTCCCAGTCGCCACGGAATTCCGGCTGAATGTCGAAATCCTTGTAGTTGACGGTGTGCGGCGGGCATTCCAGCTGCACGTAACCGCCCGCGCGGAAGTCAACATTTTCGCCTTCCGGCAGCTTCAGGGTCAGTTCTTTGATGAAGGTGGCCACGTTCGGGTTTGACTCGACCGTGCATTCCCATTTCTTCACGCCGAAGACTTCTTCCGGCACTTCGATCTTCATGTCCTGCTTGACCGGAGTCTGGCAGGACAGGCGCCAGCCTTCCTTCGCCTCACGCTTGGTGAAGTGCGACTCCTCAGTCGGCAGCATTTCACCGCCACCGCTTTCAACGATGCACTTGCACTGGGCACAGGTACCGCCGCCGCCACAGGCGGAGGACAGGAAGATGCCGTTAGCAGACAGGGTGTTCAACAGCTTGGAGCCAGCCGCAACGGTAACGGTGCGCTCACCGTTGATCTCGATGCTCACGTCGCCGCTGCTGACCAGCTTGGACCGGGCAATCAGAATGATGGTAACCAGCGACAATACAATCGCGGTAAACATCCCGACGCCCAGATAGATTTCCATGTTCATCAGTTACAGCTCCTCTTACAGTTGCACGCCGGAGAAGGACATGAAGCCCAGCGACATCAGACCAACAGTAATGAAGGTGATGCCCAGACCGCGCAGACCATCCGGCACATCGCTGTACTTGAGTTTTTCACGGATACCCGCCAACGCAACGATGGCCAGCGCCCAGCCGATACCGGCACCCGCGCCGTAGACGACGCTCTCACCGAAAGCATAATCACGCTCAACCATGAACAGCGATGCACCCATGATGGCGCAGTTCACGGTGATCAGCGGCAGGAAGACACCCAGGGCGTTGTAGAGCGCAGGTACGAACTTGTCGAGCAGCATCTCGAGGATCTGCACGATCGCTGCGATCACACCGATATAGCTCAGCAGACCCAGGAAGCTCAGGTCCACGTTCGGCATGCCGGCCCAGGCCAGTGCGCCGTCCTTGAGCAGGTAGGTGTAGATCAGGTTGTTGGCCGGCACGGTGATGGTCAGTACCACAACCACCGCAATACCCAGACCCAGCGCGGTCTGTACCTTCTTGGAGATGGCGATAAAGGTACACATCCCCAGGAAGAAGGCCAACGCCATGTTTTCGACGAAAATCGCCCGTACCATCAGGCTGATGTAATGTTCAATCATGGCTTACATAGCCTCCTTCATGGCGCGCGTCTGGGGAGCCATCTTGAACTCTTCCGCTTCCACCTGATCGGTCTTCCAGGAGCGCAGGCCCCAGATGATCAGACCAATGATGAAGAACGCGGACGGCGGCAGCAGCAGCAGGCCGTTAGGCTGATACCAGCCACCGGCGTTGACCAGCGGCAGGATCTCGATACCGAACAGTTTGCCAGCGCCCAGCAGCTCACGCACAACAGCGACGCAGATCAGAATAAAGCTGTAACCCAGGCCGTTACCCACACCGTCCAGGAAGCTCATGTGCGGCGGGTTTTGCATGGCAAAGGCTTCGGCGCGGCCCATCACGATGCAGTTGGTAATGATCAAACCGACGAAGACCGACAGCTGCTTGCTGATGCTGTAAGCGTAAGCCTTGAGCACCTGGTCTACGACAATTACCAACGACGCAATGATTACCATCTGGACGATCATGCGGATCGAGCTGGGAATCTGGTTACGGACGATGGAAATAAAGAAGTTCGACAGCGCGGTTACCGAGGTCAGCGCGATACACATGACCAGGGTGACGCTCAGGCTGGTGGTTACCGCCAGCGCCGAACAGATGCCCAGAATCTGCAGGGCAATCGGGTTGTTGCTGAAAATAGGCTCGAACAGAACCTGCTTTGCAGTGGCTTTAGCCATGATTATGCCTCCCCTGCACGAAGATGATCGAGGAACGGACCAAAGCCGTCCTCACCCAGCCAGAAACGCACCAGGCTCTCTACGCCGCGGCTGGTCAGTGTGGCACCGGCCAGGCCGTCAACCTGATGTTCAGCTTTGGGGCTATTCGGATCTACGCTGCCCTTGACGACGCTGATATCAACATCACCGGACTCGTCGTAAACGACCTTGCCCTGCCACTGCGCCTTCCAGTTCGGGTTGTCGACTTCACCGCCCAGACCAGGGGTTTCAGCGTGCTGATAGAAACCCAGACCAACCACAGTCTCCAGGTCGCTTTCCAGCGCCATAAAGCCGTAAAGGGTCGACCACAGGCCATAACCGTGAATCGGCAGAATCAGGGTTTTGATGCTGCCATCAGGGTTTTCTACCACGTAGACAGTCGAGTAGTCGGCACGGCGGCGGATGCTGGCAATGTCCTGCTCACCGGTGAGCTGCTGCGACATGTCCGGATCCTTGGAGGCCTTCTGCTGATCGAAGGTCAAGGGGTCCTGAGCATCGCTGAACTCACCAGTGCGCAGATCAACCAGACGCGGTGTGATCTGCTGGAACTGCTCTTGGATGCTGCGGCCTTCTTCGTACAGACCGGCAATCTGCAGGATATTACGCTGCTTGTCCTGCAGGCGGTTGGTGGTTTGCACCGGCTTCAGCGCCACGGCTGCGGCCGAGACCACCACCGAGCAAACCAGACAGACCAGCAGAGCGACTGTCAGCGTGCGGACAACGGATTCTTTCTTACTGGACATTGCGTGCAAGCCTCCGTTTGATGTTGGCCTGAACCACGAAGTGGTCGATGAGCGGAGAGAAGAGGTTGGCAAACAGAATTGCCAGCATCATGCCCTCAGGGAATGCTGGGTTAACGACACGAATCAGGATGACCATCAGACCGATCAGGGCACCGAAGATCCACTTACCGGTATTGGTCATGGAGGCCGACACCGGGTCAGTCGCCATAAAGATCATGCCGAAGGCAAAACCACCGATCACCATGTGCCAGTACCACGGCACACCGAACATGGGGTTGGTATCGGAGCCGATACCGTTGAACAGCAGGGTTGTGGCGATCATGCCGATCATCACGCCTGCCACGATGCGCCAGTTGGCAATCTTGGTCATCAGCAATACCGCACCACCGATGAAGATAGCCAGTGTAGACACCTCACCCATGGAGCCCTGCAGGTTGCCGTAGAAAGCATCCCACCAGGTGATACCGCTGGCGATGACCTGCTCAACACCACCGGAGGCAGCCATACTCAGCGCAGTCGCACCGGCAAAGCCGTCAACCGCTGTCCACACCGCGTCACCCGACATCTGCGCCGGATAGGCGAAGAACAGGAAGGCACGGCCGGTCAGCGCCGGGTTGAGGAAGTTCTTGCCGGTACCGCCGAAGACTTCCTTACCGATCACCACACCAAAGCTGATACCCAGAGCAACCTGCCACAGCGGAATGCTCGGCGGCACAATCAGGGCAAACAGGATGGAGGTAACAAAGAAACCCTCGTTGACCTCGTGCTTACGGATGGAGGCGAACAGCACTTCCCAGAAGCCACCGACCAGGAAGGTCACAGCGTAAACCGGGAGGAAGTACGCCGCCCCGTGGATCAGGTTATCCCACAGGCTTGCCGGATCAAAACCGGCAAACATCGCGATCAGCGCCAGACGCCAGTTGTCCTGGGATGCCAGCAGATCGGGGTTACCCGCGTAAATGCTGTTGGCCTGAAAACCGATGTTGTACATCCCGTAGAAAATCACCGGGAAGGTGCACAGCCAGACGGTAATCATCATGCGTTTGAGGTCGAGACCATCACGCACGTGGGCAGTGGTCTTGGTGACGCTACCCGGACGATAGAAGAATGTATCTACGGCTTCGTAGAGGGCATACCACTTTTCGTGCTTGCCGCCCTTTTCGAAGTTGTGCTCGATCTTGTCGAGGAATGAACGCAGGCCCATCTGTCAGCCCTCCTTCTCGATGCGAGTCAGGTTGTCCCGCAGAATCGGGCCGTACTCGTACTTGCCAGCGCAGACGTAGCTGCACAGCGCCAGGTCTTCTTCGTCCAGCTCCAGGGCGCCCAGCTTCTGCGCCATGTCGGTATCGCCCACCACCAGGTAACGCAGCAGTTGGGTCGGCAGGATATCCAGCGGCATGACCATCTCATAGTTGCCCACCGGTACCATGGCACGCGGACTGCCGTTGGTGCTGGTATCGAAGTCGAACAGGCGGGAGGGGTTCAGCTTGGAAACGAAGATATTCAGTACCGAGTGCTTCTTAACGCCGGCACGCAGGTAATGCAGCATCTGACGCTCGTTACCTTCTTTCAGGACCGACACCTGGGAATGGAAACGTCCCAGATAGGCAACCGGGCCACGGGCCACACGGCCGCCGAACACCGAACCGGAAATCAGGCGATTGTCGCCGCTTTTCAGCTCGCCAGCAGTCAGCTCGTCCAGCTGGGCACCCAGACGGGTTTTCAGCAGGCGGGGCTTTTCGACCTGCGGACCAGCCAGGGCAACATAGCGATCGGTCCAGATGCGGCCTTCGGTAAACAGCACGCCGAAGGCAATCACGTCTTGATAGTTGATCTGCCAGACGCTCTTGCTCTCACCAACCGGATCTAGGTGATGGATATGCGTACCGGCCAGACCAGCCGGGTGCGGGCCGGCAAAGCTCTCAGTGCTGACACCACTGACGCTTTCGCCCGGCAGGCTGACACCGTCGGCCTTGCACAGCCAGACCTTGGCCATACGCGCCAGCACCTTCAAACCGCTTTCAAATTCAGCGGCGTGCTGCTTGATGATCACAGCCGGGTCAGCCGCCAGCGGATTGGAGTCCATGGCAGTGACAAAAATCGAACTGGGTTTGGCGTCGACGGCGGGCGTCTTGCTGAACGGGCGGGTGCGCAGCGCGGTCCACAGACCGGAGGCAATCAGCTGGTCACGTACCTGCTGATCAGTCAACTGCTCAAGGGTGGCAGCACTGTGGGCGTCAAAGCTGACCGCATCATCACCATCGATATCGATGACAACCGACTGCAGCACGCGCTTATCACCACGATTGATGGCACTGATGGTGCCTGCCGCAGGCGCGGTAAACACAACTCCGGGTGTTTTCTTGTCGCTGAACAGAATCTGCCCCAGCTTGACCCGGTCTCCTTCACGCACCTCCATGGTCGGCTTCATACCGTGGTAATCGAAGCCAACAACAGCGACGCTGCGTACCGGACGGGCGTCCTCGATACGCTGCTCTGGAGAACCGGTGATCGGCAGATCCAAGCCCCGTTTGATTTTTATCATACGAATAGCCTAATCACTTGGTGGAATCTTTCAGGGCGGGCCGCTTACGCGAGCAAATGCATGCGCCGAGTACCACTTGACAGCAGGTGCAAACGATCAGGGCAAAGCAGCCTCAAACCCCAATAAAAAATCCCTGCAAGTATAAATAGCATGACTTTTCAATGCTACTCAGCCACTTGGTTTTTTCCTTTTTTTAATAACTTACATTGACGAAATCTATAAACAAGCCGGGTATTGGGCACCAAGCGGAAACACCCGGAAACACTGTATCTACCAGCAAGCAACAAAGAGGCCGGATAGCCCTCTAAGCTAAATACGAATCACCAGCAACCAGACCAAAGTCATGCACCCGATCATCCGCACCTTCCTTCTTGGCGCCCTACTCGTCAGCCCCATTATCCACAGTGCGGATAACGCGCTGACACTGCGCAACCAACACCTGTTTCGGTATCTGCTGATGGATATCTACACGGCAGAGCTGTACGCCCCAGCCCAGGCGCCCCTCGAACAATTACTGGCGAGCGATCAGGCAGCGCGACTGACCCTGCGCTATCACCGCAACATTGCCAGAAAAGACCTGATCAAAGCGGCGCAAACCACCCTACGACGCCAGCATGGCGAGAACGATTTGAGCCTTTGGCAGGCCGAACTGGACACCCTGCACAGCCGCTTTAGCGACATCAAGGATGGCGACAGCTACAGCCTTGAGCGCAGCGCAGAGGGCACGCTGACACTCCGCCACAATGGCACGCTCAGCTATCAGAGCGACACACCCGGGCTTGCGACCCTGTACCTGGGCATCTGGCTGGGCGAAGATGGCCTGTCCGACTCGCTACGCAGCGCCCTGCTCCAGTAGCACAGGCATAACAGACAACAAAAAAGGCGCCGAAGCGCCTTTTTTGCTCTAACCCGCGAAAATCAAGCCGGGAACGCCGGCGGATTAACGTGAGCCATATCTTCCAGGATACGAACAACCTGGCAGCTGTAACCAAACTCGTTGTCATACCACACGTAGAGGATGACGCGGTTGTCGTTGCAGATTGTCGCCTCGGCATCCACCACACCCGCGTGACGGGAACCTACGAAGTCAGTGGAAACCACTTCCTGCGAGTTGGTGAAATCGATCTGCTTGTGCAGGTCCGAGTGCAGCGCCATGTAGCGCAGGTAGTCGTTGACCTCGTCGCGATCGGTCGACTTTTCCAGGTTCAGGTTCAGGATCGCCATGGAAACGTTCGGCGTCGGAACGCGAATCGCGTTACCGCTCAGCTTGCCCGCCAGCTCCGGCAGCGCCTTGGCAACAGCCTTGGCAGCACCGGTCTCGGTGATAACCATGTTCAGCGCAGCGCTACGACCGCGACGATCGCCCTTGTGGAAGTTGTCGATCAGGTTCTGGTCGTTGGTGTACGAGTGCACAGTTTCAACGTGACCGTTAACGATACCGAACTTGTCATTGATAGCCTTGAGTACCGGCACGATGGCGTTGGTGGTACAGGAGGCAGCAGAAATGATCTTGTCTTCCGGCGTGATGACCGCGTGGTTGATGCCGTGCACCACGTTTTTCAGATCACCTTTGCCCGGTGCAGTCAGCACAACCTGAGCCGCGCCCTTGCACTGCAGGTGCTGAGACAGGCCAGCTTCGTCGCGCCACACGCCGGTGTTGTCGACAACGATGGCGTCTTCAATACCGTAGGCGGTGTAATCGATGCTGGTCGGATCGCTGGCGTAGATCACCTTGATCAGATTGCCGTTGGCGGTCAGGGTGTTGTTTTCTTCATCAATGGTGATGGTGCCCTGGAAGGAGCCGTGCACCGAGTCACGACGCAGCAGGCTGGCACGCTTGGCCAGATCATTGGCAGCGCCCTTGCGTACAACGATGGCACGCAGACGCAGACCGTCGCCGGCGCCGGACTTCTCGATCAGGATACGAGCCAGCAGGCGGCCGATACGACCAAAGCCGTACAGTACAACGTCACGCCCCTGACGACGCTCACCGGTCTTGCCGATAACACTGGCCAGCTCATCACGCAGAAACGCATTCAGATCGTCGCTGCCGCTGGAGCGGAATTTGTTGACCAGACGAGCCAAGTCGATGGAAGCCGGACCAAGATCCATCTCCAGCAGCGCCTTGAGGACCGGGAAGGTGTCGTGCACAGACAGCTCGGTATCATCGATCTGACGGGCGAAGCGGTGGGATTTCAGCAGACTGATGACCGAACGATTGACCAGGCCACGACCATAAATGGAGGTCACCACGTTATGTTCACGGTACAGACGGCCGATCAGAGGAATCATTGCCTCGGCGGTTGCTTCACGGTCCGTCCAGTTTTCCAGACACTGCTCAAATTGCGCTTGAGTCACGGCTATACCTTCCAAGTCTTGGTAACTAAAGGGCGCATATTATGCTTTCACTGGTCGTCATAGGCAATGATTCGCAGAAAAACCCAAGGATGCGGGCACAATCGTGGCGAGCGCGCTAAACTGCCTGCCTTTGTCAGCCGGCCGCTGGCCAGCGCCATTCTGAACCGATTCAAGAGCGATTACATGCCTGCATCACAGCCGCTGCTATCCCCGCCGTTGACGGCCTCTACCGGCAACCGCCTGTACTGGACCGGCCTGCAAGGGGCCGCGCGCGCACTGGCCATCGCCGAAGGGGCCGAACAGCATCAGGGCCTGAGCCTGGTCATTACGCCAGACAGCGCCTCAGCCGACAGCCTGGAGCAGGAGCTGAGGTTCTTTGCGCCCCAACTGCCGGTAATCAGCTTTCCCGACTGGGAGACGCTGCCCTACGACCGCTTCTCGCCACACCAGGACATTATCTCCCAGCGCCTGAAAACCCTGTTTCAACTGCCAACGATTGGCCAGGGCATCCTTGTGGTACCCATGACCACCGTCCTGCACCGCTTACCGCCGCGGGCATTTCTCGGCGGCTCGGTGCTCCTTATGGAAGTAGGCCAGCGGCTGGATATCGAGCAGATGCGCTTGAATCTGGACGCCGCCGGCTACCGCTGCGTCGATACCGTCTACGAGCATGGCGACTACGCCGTTCGCGGCGCTCTGCTGGATCTGTTTCCGATGGGCAGCAACCTGCCCTACCGCATCGACCTGTTCGATGAAGAAATCGAAACACTGCGCACCTTCGACCCCGAAAGCCAACGTTCAATCGACAAGGTAGAGCAGATTCACCTGCTGCCGGCCAAGGAGTTTCCGCTCGACAAGTCGGCCCTGACGGGGTTTCGTGCGCGCTTTCGCGAGCGCTTTGAGGTCGACCACCGGCGCTGCCCGCTGTATCAGGATCTGAGCGAAGGCCTGGTGCCACCCGGCATCGAGTACTACCTGCCGCTGTTCTTTGATGAGCTGGCCAGCCTCCTCGATTACCTGCCGGACAACACCCGTCTGTTTACCCTGCCCGGCATCGAGCAGAGCGCCGAGCATTTCTGGCAAGACGTGCGCACCCGCCACAGCGAACAGGGCGTGGACCCCACTCGCCCGCTGCTGCCTCCCGCCGAGCTGTTTCTGCCGGTCGAAGAGGTGTTTGCTCAGCTCAAGCGCCAGCCTCGCATCGTTTGCCACCAGGACCGCCCGGATGAGCCACAGGCCAACGTCTTTGACTGCCCGGCAGCGCCGGAGCTGGCCATCGATAACAAGCTGGAAAACCCGCTATCGGCACTGCAACGCTTTTTGCAACAACACCCGGGCCGCACCCTGTTTGTCGCTGAAACCGCCGGCCGCCGGGAAGCACTGACCGAACTGCTGGCACGCATTCAACTCAAGCCCACCGCCGTCGACAGCTGGCCCGAATTCACTGCCAGCAAAACGCCGGTAGCGATCACCATCGCCCCGCTGGACCAGGGCATGCAGATCAACAGCGCGGGCGTAGCGCTGATCGCCGAGAGCCAACTATTCGGTCAGCGTGTTATGCAGCGCCGGCGCCGGGGCAAGGCCACCGACCTTGGCGACGCGGTCATTCGCAACCTGACCGAGCTGCGCGAGGGCGCACCCGTGGTCCACATTGACCACGGCGTGGGCCGCTATCTGGGGCTGACCAACCTCACCGTGGAAGACCAGCAGGCCGAGTTTTTGGTGCTTGAATACGCGGACGAAGCCAAGCTGTACGTCCCGGTTGCCAACCTGCACCTGATTGCCCGCTACTCCGGTAGCGATGACGACAATGCACCGCTGCACCGACTGGGCTCAGACCAATGGCAAAGAGCCCGCCGCAAAGCCGCGGAGAAAGTCCGTGACGTGGCTGCGGAACTTCTCGATGTCTACGCCCGCCGCGCCGCACGCCAGGGCTTCAGCTTTGCCAACCCCGAGCAGGACTACCAGAGCTTCGCCGACGACTTCCCGTTCGAGGAAACCGCTGACCAGGCCGCCGCCATCGAGGCCGTATTCAGCGACATGACCAGCGCCCAGCCGATGGATCGCCTGGTCTGCGGCGATGTTGGCTTCGGCAAGACCGAAGTCGCCATGCGCGCTGCCTTCCTCGCGGTGCACAGCGGCAAGCAGGTGGCTGTGCTGGTGCCCACCACCCTGCTCGCCCAGCAGCACTACAACAGCTTCAAGGACCGCTTTGCCAACTGGCCGGTCCGCGTCGAAGTGATGTCACGCTTCAAGTCTGCCAAAGAGGTCAAAGCCGCCGCCGCCGAGCTGGCCGAGGGCAAGGTCGACATCATGATCGGCACCCACAAGCTGCTGCAGGGCGACGTGCAGTTTCAGGACCTGGGGCTGGTTATCATCGACGAAGAGCACCGCTTCGGCGTGCGCCAGAAAGAGGCGCTCAAGGCGCTACGCAGCGAAGTAGACGTGCTGACTCTCACGGCCACGCCTATTCCACGCACCCTGAACATGTCCTTCTCGGGCATGCGCGACCTGTCGATCATTGCCACCCCGCCGGCGCGCCGCCTGTCGGTCAAGACCTTTGTCATGGCGCAGCAAAAGCCGGTGGTCAAGGAAGCCATCCTGCGCGAGCTGCTGCGCGGCGGTCAGGTCTATTACCTGCACAACGAGGTAGAGACCATCGAGAAGTGCGCCGCCGACCTGGCCGAGCTGGTGCCAGAAGCCCGTATCGGCATCAGCCACGGCCAGATGCCGGAACGGGCGCTCGAGCAGGTGATGCGAGACTTCTACCACCGCCGCTTCAATATTCTGGTGACCAGCACGATCATCGAAACCGGTATCGATGTTCCCAGTGCCAACACCATCATCATCGAGCGCGCCGACAAGTTTGGTCTGGCACAGCTGCACCAATTGCGCGGCCGCGTCGGTCGCAGCCACCACCAGGCCTACGCCTACCTGCTGACTCCAGAGGGCCGCAAGGTCACCAGTGACGCGGAGAAACGGCTGGAAGCCATTGCCGCAGCGCAAGACCTGGGCGCCGGCTTTACCCTGGCGACCCACGATCTGGAGATTCGCGGCGCCGGCGAGCTGCTCGGCGAAGGCCAAAGTGGCCAGATTCAGGCCGTTGGCTTCACCCTTTACATGGAAATGCTCGAGCGCGCGGTCAAGGCTATCAAGCAGGGCAAACAACCCGAGCTAGAACAACCACTGGGCGGCGGCACCGACATCAACCTGCGTCTGCCGGCGCTAATCCCCGAGGACTACCTGCCGGATGTGCACGCGCGCCTGATTCTCTACAAACGCATCGCCAACGCAACCGACGACGAGGCACTGAAAGACCTGCAGGTAGAAATGATCGACCGTTTCGGCCTGCTACCCGAGCAGGTCAAGACGCTGTTCCGCATCACCGCACTCAAACTACACTGCGAACCGCTGGGTATCAGCAAGATCGACGTAGGCGCCGAACACGGCCGCATCGAGTTTGCCGCCGACACCAGCATCGACCCGATGATTCTGGTGCGCATGATTCAGGACAGCCCGCAACGCTACCGACTTGAAGGCGCCACGGTATTTCGCTTCAATGCCCCCATGGGCAATGCCGAATTGCGCCTGAACACCGTCGAGGCGCTAATCGAGCGCCTGACAGATACCCCGGCTAACACCACCCCACAAGGCAAAGGAAAACGCCCATGAAACAGTTGAGCAACGCGCTCGGCCTGCTACTGCTGAGCACCCTGCTCGCCGTCGCCCCACTGGCACAGGCAGAAGACTACCTGGTTGAGGTGGTCTTCTTCGGACAACCCTCGGCACCGCTGGTGCAGGGCACTCCGCCAGACCTGGATTGGGACGCCAACGCGATTGACCTGGCATCAACCGCCCGCCCCGACGTCCGCAGCATCGACAAGACCCGCTACCGCCTGGATGAGCAGGCGCGCAAACTGGAGCAGAGCGGATATCAAATCTACCTGCATCAGGCCTGGACTCAACCGCTGGACAACGAACTGGTGGTGGCCCTGCACCGCGGCCGGGCGGACAACGGCATCTATCCGGTTCAAGGGTTGGTGCGCCTGAGCCAGGACAACCTGACCGAGCTGCAAGTGGCTTTCTGGCGTAATCGCCCGACCGCCGAGCTGGGACTGCAAGCCGCCACGTCGGTGATCTCCGAGCAGTTGCACCAGACCCGTGCTTTGCGCGTGAACGAAGTGCATTACCTCGACCATCAAAGCCTCGGCATGCTGGTGACCATCAGCCGCTGAGCAATACCGCCGGCGGCTTAGCCTGCCGGCGCCACCACCTCGCGCAGTACAGCCCGCACCTGCTGCATGCCAGCCTTCACCACCGCCTCGATAGCGGCCATGGTGATCACCTCACTCGATTTGCCCGCCGCCGGATTGACCACCAGCGCCAGACAGGCGTAAGCCAGCCCAAGTTCCCTGGCCAGGGCCGCTTCCGGCATACCGGTCATGCCAACCAGGTCAGCGCCATCACGCTCCAGCCTGCGGATCTCCGCTGCCGTTTCCAATCGCGGCCCCTGAGTTGCTGCATACACGCCACCGTCACGACAATCGACCCCCTGAGCCGCAGCTGCCGCTAGCAGACGCGTTCGCAGTTCAGCGTCGTAGGGGTCGGCAAAGTCCACGTGCACCACCTCTTCCAGGCCGTCCTCGTAAAACGAGGAAGGTCGACCCCAGGTGTAATCGATCAGTTGATCGGGGACACAAAAGCGACCGGTAGGCAGATCAGCGTGGATACCACCGACCGCGTTGACCGCAACGATGCGACTAACGCCCGCCTCGCGCAGGGCCCACAGGTTGGCCCGGTAGTTCACCCGGTGCGGCGGGATGGTATGCGGGTGGCCGTGTCGCGCCAGAAAGCACACCGGCTGACCAGCCAACTCACCCTGCACCAGCGGCGCAGAGGTATCGCCCCAAGGCGTGTGCGGCCGGCTTTCGCCGGTCAAACGCAACCCTTGCAGCTGACTCAGGCCGGTACCGCCAATGACGCCCCACAACCCGCTCATGCCTCACTCTCCTGGCTGGCGCGACGATCAGCCTGCGGCGCACCCTGACTGGGCTCGTCGGCCTGCTGCGCGCGGCGCAGCTCGAGGGCATCCGGCAGGTGCAGGGTAGATGTCGGAAAGGCAACCTGTGCCTCGTGCCCTTCGATGATGCCAAGAATCTTCAACAGCACATCTTCCTTGACCCGGTGAAACTCCGCCCACACAGGCGTGGTAAAGCAATAGATAAAGAAGTCCACCGACGAGGGCGCACAACGATCAAAGAACACCATCAGCGTCTGGTCCTGATCGATGTCTTCGTGCCCCTGCAACATCTGCCGTACATCCGCAACGATCTGCTCCATACGGTCAATGTCCGCATAGCGGATGCCAATATGCTCGTAGATACGTCGATGGCTCATACGTGAAGGGTTTTCCACCACGATGTTGTTGAAAATCGCGTTGGGAATATACAGCGGACGCTTGTCAAAGGTGCGGATGCGGGTCAGCCGCCAGCCGATATGCTCAACGGTGCCTTCGATGTTGCGGTCCGGTGAACGCACCCAGTTACCGACCACAAAGGGTCGATCCAGATAGACCATCAGGCCGCCGAAGAAGTTGGCCAGCAGATCTTTGGCGGCAAAGCCCACCGCCAGACCACCAATCCCGCCAAACGCCAGCACACCGGAGATGCTGTAACCCAGTGATTGCAGTATCACCAGCACCGCGGTAATAACCACCGAGGCTCGCAGCAGCTTGCCTACGGCGCTGACTGTGGTCTGGTCGGCCGGCTTGGCGCGATAGCGCGGGTCCACCAGGCGCCGCTCAATCTGTCGCATCAAACGCAGCAGGAACCAGGCCAGCAGTACAATCAGCAATACCCGCTGAATCTGATCAAGCACCTGCTCCAGCGCCTGATCCATCTGCACGGCAGTGATGCGGGCAGCCCACATCAACCCCATACTCCAGATCATCACCCAGGCCGGACGCCGCGCCGCATCTACCAGCGCATCGTCCCAGATATTACGGGTGCGCTCGGCGCGGCGCTGTATATGATCGAGCACACGCTTGGCGATATAAGCCAGCACCAGGGCCGAAAACACCACGGCAAAGACCTGGTAAATCCAGTACTCACCAATCAACGGTAGCTGCTCTATCTGCTCTGGCAGCTGTTCCAGTAAGTCATTCAAACCAGCTCAAACTCCTTTAATACAGAGACCGCGGCGCGCCACTGTGGCGTAGCGCGGTAGTCAGACATAACAGGTTGACGCGCAAGCATGCGCGCAATGCGCTCAGGCGCCTGCAGCCCAATTCGCTGGGCGTGCACCAGACCCTCTTCAGCCGCGGCCCGATCGTTGCAGATCAGCAGCATGTCGCCGCCGGCAGCCTGAGCCGCATCTATACGCTCGGGGATGCCCCCCACGGCATGCGCGCCGGCCATGGTCAGATCATCACTGAAGATCACACCGTCAAAGCCCAGCTCCGCGCGCAAAATCTCCTGCAGCCAACGCGAGGAAAACCCGGCCGGCAAACTGTCGACCTGCGAGTAAACCACGTGGGCCGGCATGATGCCGTCCAGCTTGCCAGCGAGCCGAGCGAACGGCACCAGGTCGCTGCGCCGAATCTCATCAAGCGAGCGCTCGTCCACCGGCAACGCAAAGTGGGAGTCGGCCTCGGCCCAGCCGTGACCGGGAAAGTGTTTACCGGTTGCGGCCATGCCAGCACTGCGCAAGCCCTCAAGATAGGCTGTCGCCAGCCGCGTAACCCGCTCCGGATCACCGCCCAGCGAACGGTTGCCAATCACCTGGCTGCGGCCATGGTCCAAATCCAGCACCGGGGCAAAACTGATGTCGATGCCGCACGCCAGCATTTCGGTGGCCATTACCCAGGCCGCCGTACGCGCCACGGTGTCAGCATGCTCATCGGACACCGCCGCCACGTCCGCCAACGCCGGCAAACGCAACACATCACGGCGCAGGCGCTGTACCCGCCCCCCCTCCTGATCGATAGCAATCAGCATGTCCGGACGCTCAGCGCGGATGGCGCGCACCAGCTCACTGACCTGCTGCGGTGACTCGGTGTTGCGGGCAAACAGAATTAGGCCGGCCACCTCGGGTTGACGCAACAACTGCCGATCCTCCGCCTGCAGCCACAGGCCGGGCAGATCCAGCATCAATGCACCCTGTTTCAATGCGAACTCTCCTGACGAAATACGCGATAACGCCTGCCTGCTGCCACCATGGCGCTGCTCTCAGGCGTCTATCTGGACCAAGCAACCGACCGGCGTACAAGCGAACAGTTCCACCATGTCTTCGTTGCGCATCCGTACGCAACCATGAGACAGCGGGCGACCCATCGGCTGATCATCACCGGTACCGTGTATATAGATGTAGCGTCGCTGCGAATCGACACTGCCGCCGCGGTTGAAACCAGGCTCCTCACCGCACAACCAGAGAATGCGGCTGAGAATCCAATCACGCTGCGCGAAGGCTGCAGCGAGCTCAGCAGACCAAACCTCACCGGTTGGCCGCCGGCCAATAAACACCGCGCCCAACGGCTGACCTTCGCCAATGCGCGCGCGCACCCGGTGCAGGCCACGAGGCGTGCAGCCCGAGCCCTCAGCTTCACCCGCGCCGTTGAGCGCCGTAGATACCGGATAGCGGCACACCGGCTGACCATCGACAAAACCGACGAGCTGCTGATCAGAAAGGGAAATATGGATATGGTCGAGCTGCATGTCACCTCCAACGCTGCGCACACCATAGCGGACGGCGCAGCCAAGGTAAATGCAGCTAAATCAGACGGCCTCGGCCTGCTGCCCTGCTACCGCACTGTCGGCGCGCATACCGGCGGCCAGGAACGGCACCATCAGGCGCAATACGCTATCAACCGGACGCGGCTCACCCAGCTCAGCCTCGGCGATGGCACGCAGCGCCTTCATGCTGGACATGGTGAAAGCGGCACTACCGAGCATGAAATGCACGCGCCAGAACAGCTCCTGTGGTGGGATTCCGGGTACAGCACCGACAACCAGTCCCATATAGCGCTGGAACACCTTGCCGTACACCTCGCTCAGATACTTGCGCAAATGCCCCTGACTCTGACTGAAGGCAAGCCCCAACAAACGCATGAATGTCGCCAAATCATTGCCGCTGCGCGGCTTGACCGCCAGCGCCTGATCGACCAGCATCTCAAGCAGGGTTTCGAGGCTTTGTGTGCTGTCTCCACGCTGCTCGCGCTGATCCAGCTCACGCTCCAGGCTGCTGACAAAAGGGTCAAGAAAACGCACAAAGACCGCTTGAATCAGCGCCTTCTTGGACCCGAAGTGGTAATTGACCGCAGCCAGGTTGACCCCGGCCTTGCTGGTGATCAAGCGCAGCGAGGTTTCGGCAAACCCCTTCTCTGCGAACAGTTGCTCAGCGGCATCCAGTATGCGCTTGACGGTATCAGACTGCGCCATGCGTCCCCCACAGATAGCAAACGATTGGTTACAAACAAGTGTTTCAAACATACGTTTAAAACATTAGACCGTCAACCCTGCTACCCCGCCATACGGCGCAGCGCGTACCTCCCCGCTCATCAGCCCGCTCCTCACCCGCAACGCCCAAGCAACCAGGAAAATCAGCCAATGGGGTTGTCGCGACCAAACAACTGTATATAATCCCAGATACTGGATAAAAACACAGGCACCCTTCCATGCAGAAGCTAACCGCACGACAACAGCAGGTTCTGGCCTTCATCAAGGAGTACATGGACGGCAACGGGTACCCACCTACCCGCGTCGACATAGCCAAGACACTGGGCTTCAAATCCCCCAACGCCGCCGAAGATCACCTGCGCGCACTGGCACGCAAAGGCGCTATTGAAATGATCCCCGGCGCTTCCCGCGGCATTCGCCTGCCCGAGTCAGAAACTGACAACAGCGAAGGCCAGCTGCCCGTCATCGGCCGTGTCGCCGCAGGCGCTCCGGTTTTGGCGCTGGAGAACGTAGAGGATCATTGCCGCATTGATCCGGACTTCTTTCAGCCACGCGCCGACTACCTGCTGCGTGTTCAGGGAGAAAGTATGCGCGACATCGGCATTATGGATGGCGACCTGCTGGCAGTGCACCGCACCAGCGAAGCGCGCAACGGCCAGATCGTCGTGGCACGTATCGGCGAAGAAGTGACCGTAAAACGCTTTCAAAAGCAGGGCCGCAAGGTCTCGCTGATTGCCGAAAACCCGGACTTCAAACCAATCGAAGTCGACCTCACCGAACAGGACCTTACCATTGAAGGTTTAAGCGTCGGCGTTATCCGTCGCTGAGGAGCTGATCATGCAGTACGCCCGCACCGAACAACAGACCCTGACCCAGGCCGACCTGTTTCATAACGCCCTGATGGCCAGCCAACTCAAACACGAGCGCCTTGAGACCGCGTCCAGACAACCCGTCGAGGACATGGAAGGCAGCTATAGCGAGATGAGCCTGCAAGGCAGTGCGCGCCAGTGTCTGCAATGGCTTGCACCGGTACTGCGTGATCTGAGCACACGTAACAGCCGGCGCTGGCTGACACTGATCGACCCACCCGCAGCCGTCAGCCAGCAGTGGTTACGCGGTGCCAACCTTGACCCGCAGCGCATCATGATTGTGCGCTCCAAGTCCGGCATGGACACACTGACCCTATGCTGTGACCTGCTGAAGATGGGCGGCAGCCATACCGTGGTCAGCTGGCTCGACAAGGACAGCTGCATCGCGCCTCGGCTTGAGCGCGCCGCCCGCAGCGGTCACTGCCACAGCCTGAACGTGCATCTGGGCTGATACAAAGAAAAAGGCCAGCTTCTCAGCTGGCCTTTTTGTATCCCTTCGACGCTCAATGCAGAACCCGATCCTCCGGGATCAACTCGCCATCTTCGTCTTCATCGTCCACCATGTGCCCGGCCATTTGCATGCCGGCGCTGATCATGACCTTGGCGACTTCAATGTAGTTGCCTTGCAGATATTCGCGCGCATCGTCGGAGAACTCGATCACCAGCAGCGGCTCCCCTTCCTCGTCGGAGCGACGCAGCGCTACCTTGCCGTTGGCGAGTTCGACGATTTCCAGAAAGGGTGAGGACATGACGCGGTTCTCCTGTATGACAGCGGCGCAGTGTAACACAGCGCCACCCTCAGGGCATCCGCACTACCACTCCTGCATACCGTCACGGTATGCAGCCACGCGCTCGGACAGCGCTTGCAGAGCGTCCTGCGCATCGCTACTGCTCCACTCGGTGGCAGCAACCGCGCTACTCGCTATCAGCGACTGGGCGTTGCTGTCAGCCGGCACCGGCGGCGCTTGCAGGCGCTGCCAAGCACCGACTACGCCAGCCAGCCAGGTGCCCTTGCTATCCGCCAGCTCGGTCAACTCGGCCAATTCCGGGCCGGGAAAGCGCTGCACTACCGACGGCACCAGCACGGCCTCAACCTGACGTGCGTCAACCAGTGGCCAGCGGTAGCGGTCGGCCACCTCATGGATCAGGGCTAGCGCCCCGCGGTACAAGTGAAACACCGCGTGTTCACGGTGGTACTGCGCCTGAGTCAGGGCATCCAGCGCATTGCTGCTCTCTGCCTGCTGCCAGGACTCGATCGCCTTGCGCGCAAAGAACAGCGCCTGATTGGTGCGGGTATAAGCTTCATTGGCCATGGCTGATCACCTCAACGCTTGGCTTTCTTGCTGCGACTGTCATCCACCGACCACTTCTTGCCATCGTGGAATGCACGCCAGCCAGTCGGCTTACCTTCAACTTCCGTCTGTACGTACTGCTCCTTGGTCTTGCGACTATAGCGCACCACGGTCGGGTTACCTTCCGGGTCAGCGACCGGCGCATCCAGCAGAAACTGGTACTTGGGATCGATTTCGCTCTTGTGTGGCAGCAACTCCTTAACCAGCGGCGCGCGGGTTTCCCGGTTTTTCGGGAACTGGCTTGCCGCTAGGAACAGCCCTGAAGCGCCATCACGCAGGACGTAGACGTCATCCACCTTCTCGCACTTGAGTTCCGGCATGGGCACCGGGTCGGCCTTGGGCGGCGCTGCCTCGCCATTGCGCAGCAGTTTGCGGGTGTTCTTGCACTCGCTGTTGGTGCAGCCGAAATACTTGCCGAAGCGGCCCGTCTTCAGCTGCATTTCACTGCCGCACTTGTCGCACTCCAGCGTCGGGCCATCGTAGCCCTTGATCTTGAACTGACCCTCTTCGATCTCAAAGCCGGAACAGTCCGGGTTATTACCGCAAACATGCAGCTTGCGACGCTCATCGATCAGGTAGCTGTCCATCGCCGTGCCACACAGCCCGCAACGATGCTTACCGCGCAATACGCGCGACTCGCCCTCGTCATCATCAGCGGCCACTTCGTTACCCGGCACCAGGTTGATGGTGGCCTTGCAGCGCTCTTTGGGTGGCAGCGCGTAACCAGAACAGCCGAGAAATACGCCGGTGGACGCCGTACGAATCATCATCGGCCGGCCACATTCATGGCAGGCAATATCGGTTAGCGTCGGCTGATTGGCGCGCATCCCCTTGTCGTCGCCGGACGCAGAGGCGGTGCTGAGCTTGGCACTGAAATCGCTGTAGAAGTCATTCAGCACCTTCTTCCAGAGCACTTCGCCCTGAGCAACGTCGTCCAGCGACTCTTCCATGTTGGCGGTAAAGCCATAGTCCATCAGGTTCGGGAAGCTCTCGTTAAGGCGCTCGGTCACGATGTCGCCCATCTTTTCGGCGTAAAAGCGACGATTATTGAGCGTGACGTACCCACGATCCTGAATGGTGGAAATGATTGATGCATAGGTCGAAGGACGGCCGATACCGCGCTTCTCCAGCTCTTTTACCAGACTCGCCTCGGCGTACCGCGCCGGCGGCTTGGTAAAGTGCTGTTTGGGGTCCAGGGCCTGCAGCGCCATGACGTCATCAACCTGAATCTCGGGCAGCACCTCGTCCTCACCGCCCTTGCCCTGCTGCGGCATAACACGGGTGTAACCGTCAAACTTGAGGATGCGACCCTTGGCACGCAGCTCGAAGTCGCCGGCAGCCACCTGAATATTGGTGGACAGGTACTTGGCCGGGGTCATCTGACAGGCCACAAACTGACGCCAGATCAGCTCGTACAGGCGCTCGGCGTCACGCTCCATACCTTTGAGATCGGTCTGCTTGAGCTTCACGTCCGAGGGGCGAATAGCTTCGTGGGCCTCTTGCGCGCCTTCCTTGCTGCTGTACAGATTGGGCTTTTCCGGCAGGTAAGGCGCGCCGAAGTTGCTCTCGATATAGCTGCGCGCCATGGCAATGGCATCCGCCGACAGGTTGGTCGAGTCGGTACGCATATAGGTGATGTAACCCGCTTCATACAGACGCTGGGCCATCATCATGGTTTTCTTTACGCTGAAGCCCAGGCGCGTACTCGCAGCCTGCTGCAGCGTGGAGGTAATAAAGGGCGCATTGGGGCGCGAGCTGGTCGGTTTGTCCTCACGCTTGGCAACCTTGTAGGCCGCTTCTTTCAGCAGCGCCAGGGCGGCATCCGCCTCGGCCTTGTTGCCTGGGCGGAAGGTCTCGCCGTTCTGCTTGACCACCTGAAAGCGCACACTCTCAGCTTTGGGCGTATTCAGCTTGGCGTGAACTTCCCAGAACTCTTCGGGCACGAACGCACGAATCTCGCGCTCGCGATCGACAATCAGCTTTACAGCCACCGACTGCACCCGGCCGGCAGACAGGCCACGGGCGATCTTCTGCCATAGCAGCGGCGACACCATGTAGCCAACCACGCGATCGAGAAAACGCCGCGCCTGCTGCGCGTTGACCCGATTCATGTCCAGATCGCCAGGCTCGGCAAAGGCTTCCTGAATCGCCTTTTTGGTAATTTCGTTGAACACCACGCGCTTGTAGCGGGAATCATCACCGCCAATACTCTCGCGCAGGTGCCAGGCAATGGCCTCCCCTTCGCGGTCCAAGTCCGTCGCGAGATAGACGGTGTCGGCGTCCTTGGCCAGGCGGCGCAACTCGTCCACCACCTTTTCTTTGCCGGGCAGGATCTCGTAATGGGCTTTCCAGTCGTTTTCTGGATCGACGCCCATGCGTTTGACCAACTGGGCACGCGCCTTCTGCTGCTTCTCTTGCTCGCTGGCAGCAGCCTTACGCCCGCCCTTGGGTTTGCTTTCGGTCTTGCCGCTGCCGCTGGTGGGCAGGTCGCGAATATGGCCGATACTCGACTTCACCACAAACTCGTTGCCGAGGTACTTGTTGATTGTCTTGGCCTTGGCTGGCGACTCCACAATGACCAGTGCTTTTCCCATGGATACTTGTTTTCCTGACCCGAACTGAACTCGAAGCTGACACTCAACCCCTTCTGGCAGAACACTGCCGGACAGGCTGGAGGGCCAGAGCCTACACGTCTTCGCTGATAAAGGTAAAGCGTGGATATTGCTCCCCGTCAACCTCAACCTGCTCGTTGAACATGGCCAGCGGCCTGACCCAGAGATCGAAATCACCATACAGAGTGCGGTAGACCACCAAGGGTTCCTCGGTCTCAGAGTGCCGCGCCAGACCGATGACCTGATAGTCCTTTCCTTTATAGTGCCGATAGCGTCCTGGACGCATGTACAACCTCCTTGAAGCAATAAAAAAGCCGAGGCACAGGGCCTCGGCTTTATTCACCAGCCAGAGCCGTTAGACGCGCTCAAAGACCGTGGTGATGCCCTGACCCAGGCCAACGCACATGGTGGAAATCCCAATGGTGCCGTTGTTCTGTTTCATGACGTTCAGCAGGGTGCCAGAGATACGCGCACCGGAGCAGCCAAACGGGTGACCCAGGGCGATGGCGCCGCCGTGCAGGTTCACCTTCTCGTCCATCTGATCCAGCAGCTTCAGGTCTTTCAGGACCGGCAGAGCCTGGGCAGCGAAGGCTTCGTTCAGTTCAACGAAGTCAACATCGCTCATGCTCAGGCCAGCACGCTGCAGGGCCTTCTTGGTGGACGGAACCGGACCATAACCCATGATCGCCGGATCGACACCAGCAACCGCCATGGAGCGGATAACCGCCAACGGCTCCAGACCCAGGGCCTGAGCGCGCTCAGCAGACATCACGATCATGCAGGAAGCGCCGTCAGTGATCTGCGAGGACGTACCCGCAGTCACGGTGCCGCCTTTGGGGTTAAACGCCGGGCGCAGGGCTGCCAGGCTTTCCAGCGTGGTTTCCGGGCGAATGGTCTCGTCTTCGGTGAACAGCTTCAGGAAGCCGTTCTCGTCGTGACCTTCCATCGGGATGATCTCATCCTTGAAATTGCCCTCAACGGTGGCCTTGTGGGCCAGACGGTGAGAACGCTCACCAAAGGCATCCTGCTGCTCGCGGGTGATGCCATGCATCTTGCCCAGCATTTCAGCAGTCAGACCCATCATGCCAGACGCCTTGGCAGCGTACAGCGACAGGGCCGGATTCGGATCAACACCGTGCATCATGCCCACGTGGCCCATGTGCTCAACACCACCAACAACGAATACGTCGCCGTTGCCGGTCATGATCGCTTGCGCGGCGGTGTGCAGTGCGCTCATGGACGAGCCACACAGACGGCTTACGGTTTGCGCAGCACTGGTGTGCGGGATCGGGGTCATCAGCGACGCCATGCGCGCGATGTTCCAGCCCTGCTCCAGGGTCTGGTTTACACAGCCCCAGATTACATCTTCAACTTCTGCCGGATCGATCTTCGGGTTACGTGCCAGTACGCCGGTAATCAGGTTGGCGGACAGGGTTTCAGCACGCACGTTGCGGTACATGCCGCCCTTGGAACGGCCCATCGGGGTACGGCCGAAGTCGACAATAACGACGTCTCTCGGATTCAGGCTCATAGATTTACTCTCGCTCTGTACGTTCCGCGGTTAACCGAAGAATTTCTGACCGTTCTTCGCCATTTCACGCAGCTTTTCAGTCGGTGCGTACATGGCGCCGAATTCGGCGTATTTATCAGCGATGGCGACGAATTCAGCCACGCCCAGGGTGTCGATGTAGCGCAGCGCGCCACCACGGAAGGGCGGGAAGCCGATACCGTAGACCAGACCCATATCGGCATCTGCCGCAGACTCGACGACGCCGTCTTCCAGGCAGCGCACGGTCTCCAGGCACAGCGGAACCATCATGATTTCGATGATTTCTTCGTCGGTGAACTCGCGCTGCTCCAGAACCACATCTTTCAGCAGTTCGTAAGCCTTGGCGTCGACCACCTTCTTCGGCTTGCCCTTCTTGTCCATCTCGTAGGCGTAGAAACCGCTACCGGTCTTCTGACCCAGGCGGCCGGCGTCATACATGACGTCAACAGCGGTGCGGGTCTTGTCAGCCATGCGATCCGGGTAACCTTCGGCCATGACGTCACGGCCGTGATGACCGGTGTCCATGCCGACAACGTCCATCAGGTAAGCCGGGCCCATCGGCCAGCCGAATTTTTCCATGATCTTGTCAACGCGCTGGAAGTCAGCACCCATACCGATCAGACGCGCAAAGCCGCCGAAGTACGGGAACAGAACGCGGTTAACCAGGAAGCCTGGGCAGTCGTTGACGACAACCGGGGTCTTACCCATTTTCTTGGCGTAGGCAACGGTGGTAGCAACCGCCTTCTCGCTGGACTTCTCGCCACGAATAACCTCAACCAGCGGCATCATGTGCACCGGGTTGAAGAAGTGCATGCCGCAGAAGTTTTCCGGGCGTTTCAGCGCTTCAGCCAGATAGGTGATGGAGATGGTAGAGGTGTTGGAGGTGATGATGGTGTCTTCAGTCACCTGACCTTCTACTTCAGCCAGCACCGCGTGCTTGACCTTCGGGTTCTCGACAACCGCTTCAACCACCAGGTCAACTTCCTTGAAGTCGCCGTAGGACATGGTCGGACGGATGGCGTTCAGCGCCTTGGCCATTTGCTCAGGCTTCATGCGGCCTTTGGCTACGCGCTTGCCCAGCAGCTTGGAGGCTTCGTCCAGACCCAGCTGGATGCCTTCCTCGCGGATATCCTTCATCAGGATCGGGGTGCCCTTGACCGCAGACTGGTAGGCGATACCGCCACCCATGATGCCCGCGCCCAGTACCGCAGCCAGGTTAACGTCAGCGGCCTGCTTGTCGTACTTCTTGGCCTTGTGCTTGAGCACCTGATCATTCAGGAACAGACCCACCAGGCTGGCAGCAACGGTCGTCTTGGCCAGCTTGGCAAAACCAGCGGCTTCCACTTCCAGTGCTTTTTCACGGCCATGGTTGGCTGCTTTCTGAATGGTCTTGATGGCTTCAACCGGCGCCGGGTAGTTCGGGCCAGCCTGACCTGCAACGAAACCTTTGGAGGTTTCGAACGCCATCATCTGCTCGATGGTGTTGAGCTTGACCTTTTCCAGCTTGGGCTGACGCTTGGCCTTGTAATCCAGCTCACCGGCAATGGCGCGCTTGATCACGTCGATGGCAGCGGCTTTGAGCTTGTCATCAGCAACAACTGCGTCAACAGCACCGGCTTTCAGAGCCTTGTCGGCGCGCTGCTCGGAGCCACCGCAGATCCACTCAATGGCGTTGTCGACACCGATGATGCGCGGCAAACGTACAGTGCCGCCAAAGCCCGGGTAGATACCCAGCTTGACTTCCGGCAGACCGATCTTGGCGCTGGCGGCCATGACACGGAAGTCAGCAGCCAGACACATTTCCAGACCACCGCCCAGCGCGATGCCGTTGATGGCAGCGACCGTGGGGACATTCAGGTCTTCAAAGGCATTGAAGATCTTGTTGGCGGACAAGTTGCCGGCAACCAGGTCTTCTTCAGGCAGCTTGAAGGTGCTGACGAATTCGGTGATGTCGGCGCCGACGATGAACACGTCCTTGCCGCTGGTGACAACAACGCCCTTGACGTCGGCGTTGTTCTGGATGGCCTGCACTGCCGCATCGAGCTCGGACAGAGTGGCGCTGTTGAACTTGTTGACCGACTCGCCCTGCAGATCAAATCTGAGCTCGACGATGCCGTCTTCAAGGCCTTGAACCGTGATGGCTTTACCTTCGTAAATCATCAACTGATCTCCACGCTATGAAAAGCACATGAGAAACACCGGCTGACCCGACCGCCTGTGCAGACGAGGGCCAAACCCGTGTCATGAACGATCCCGATTATCCGGGACGGGATGAACCAAAAGAATTCATACGACCGTTTGATTCGGGTGCGCACACCTTCTTTTAATTCCTCTCGGATGTCAATTGCCGGCGCGCAGCAGCCCGGTCGGCAACCAGCCTGCGCCCCTCAACAAGAAATATCAAAACCATTAAAAAACAATCACTTGCATGTAAATCTTTGCACGAATAAGCAGCATATAAAATCACTGTGCCAGCACAGCATCGAACCACTGTAGCAGCCACCAAGCAGCTTTCCAGTCGCCGCGCCAGAGCCTTCGCCAGCCTGAAAACATTGCCTGTCGCTGGGAGCGGCGTATGCTGGAAACAGTTTCCTTGCCATGACTGCACACAGCCTAAGAGGCCTGCTAGTATCCGCTCAAAAAAGGAGAAAGTGCCTATGCTGTACAAACACGTACTGGTGGCTGTTGACCTGATCGAAGAATGTCGGGCCGTTGCCGACCATGCCATGCAGCTGGCCAACGCATTAAATGCCGAGCTGTCGCTGTTGCATGTGGTCGAGCCCCTGGCCATGGCTTACGGCGGGGATGTGCCCATGGACTTGTCCATGCTGCAGCAGCAACAGTTCGAGCAAGCCAAGGAGCGCATGCAACTGTTTGCCGCCGACTACGGGTTGCCGGACGAGCGCCTGCAGATCGCCTTCGGCCATCCGCGCCAGGAAATCCACCGGGTCGCCACCGATCAGGCGTGCGACCTTATTGTCGTCGGCAGCCACGGCCGTCACGGCCTCGCTCTGCTGCTGGGCTCCACCGCCAATGACGTGTTGCACGGCGCGCCCTGCGATGTCATTGCGGTACGGCTGGGGAAGAAGGACTAACAGCTGAAGGCTGAAGGCTGAAGGCTGAAGGCTGAAGGCTGAAGGCTGAAAAGCCTAGCCATGCGCTTAGGTTACCCCTCAAGCACCAGCCTGACCTTTCGGCCCTACCACCTCTAGCCTCTAGCCGGGCGGCCTAGCCGCCCGCCTGATCTTCCAGCTCGGCCCAGCGCTCCATGGCGGCGTCGAGTTCGGCTTGTTTGACCTCTACTGCGGCGAGCACCGGCGCGGTGACGTCGTGGGGCTGCTGGTAAAAAGTAGGATCGCCGACCTGGGCCTGCAGCGCTTCCACCTCCGCCTCCAGCTTTTCCAATAACGCCGGCAGCGCATCCAGCTCGCGCTGCAGCTTGTAGCTGAGCTTGGGCTTGCTTGCGGGCGCGGCCGCCGGGGCGGCCGGCGCAGGCGTCGGCTCGGGCTCAGCAGCGTTTGCGGGCTGGGCCTTCTCTCCCCACTCGGCTAGCTGGTCAACGCTACCGCCCTGGCGCAGCCAGTCGGCGTAACCGCCAACGTACTCACGCACGCGGCCCTTGCCCTCAAACACCAGACTGCTGGTGACCACGTTATCCAGGAAGGCCCGGTCGTGGCTGACAATCAGCACCGTGCCATCAAAGCCGGCCAGCACGTCTTCCAGCAGCTCCAGGGTTTCCACATCCAGGTCGTTGGTCGGCTCATCCAGCACCAGCATGTTCGCCGGCTTGCTGAACAGTCGCGCCAGCAGCAGGCGAGCGCGCTCACCACCGGATAGCGCCTTGACGGGCGTGCGTGCGCGTTCAGCCGAGAACAGGAAATCACCGAGGTAACTGATGATGTGCCGGCGATCGCCATTGATCTCGATAAAGTCACGCCCTTCGGAGATGTTGTCGATTACGGTCTTTTCCGGGTCCAGCTGATCCCGCAGCTGGTCAAAATAGGCCACTTCCAGTCGCGTACCGCTATGAATACGGCCGCTGGTGGGCTGCAGTTGACCGAGCAGCAACTTGAGCAGCGTGCTCTTGCCCGAGCCGTTGTTGCCAATCAGACCAATGCGGTCGCCACGGATCACGTTCAGGGTCAGGTCACGCACCAGAGGCGCCTTGTCCGGCCAGGCGAAATTGACCCCCTCGGCCTCGATAACCCGCTTGCCAGACGCTTCTGCGGTTTCCAGCTGGAAGCTCGCCTTGCCCTGGCGCTCAATCCGCTGGGCACGCTCCTCACGCATGGCCTTGAGCGCACGCACACGCCCTTCGTTACGAGTACGGCGCGCCTTGATGCCCTGACGAATCCAGGCTTCTTCCTGCGCCAGCTTCTTGTCAAACAGCGCATTGGCCGTGGCTTCGGCAGCCAACTGCTGCTCCTTGTGCTCAAGAAAACTACGGTAGTCGCCCTGCCAGTCAATCAACTGGCCGCGATCCAGCTCCAGAATCCGTGTCGCCAGCGCCTGCAGGAAGGAACGGTCGTGGGTAATAAAAAGCACAGCACCGCGAAACTCCAGCAGCACCGACTCCAGCCAGGCAATGGTATGGATATCCAGGTGGTTGGTCGGCTCATCCAGCAGCAACACATCCGGCTCGGCCACCAGCGCCTGGGCCAGCAGCACGCGGCGGCGCCAGCCACCGGAGAGCTCGGACATCAGCTTGTCGGCCGGCAGGCCTAGCCGCGTCAGCGTGGTATCGACCAGTTGATCCAGGCGCCAGCCGTCTTTGGCTTCAAGCTGCACCTGCACCTTCTCCAGCCGTGCCAGCTCCGCATCGCCCATCTCGCCGGTGATCAGATGATGGTACTCAGCCAGCAGCTCACCTACCCCTGCCAGGCCGGACGCCACCACGTCATACACGGTCTTATCATCAGCCGCCGGCAGCTCCTGGGGTAACTGGCCAATCTTCAGGCCAGGGGCAAACCAGATATCCCCCTCGTCCGCACCCTGCTCGCCGGTCACCAAGCGAAACAAACTCGACTTGCCGGCGCCATTGCGACCGATCAGACAGACACGCTCACCGCGATCGAGCTGAAAGCTGACCTTGTCGAGCAGCGGGTTGAGGCCGTAGGCCAGGGATACGTCGGAAAACGAGAGCAGTGCCATAACTCACCTGTTGGTTTGCAAGCCGCATAGTCTACCCTCTGGCGGGCGCGCCGATAACCGCTGTGCACCATTTCACATGCGGCCACTATGCCGCTGTCAGGCAACAGGCTAAGCTGTGCCCAAACAGGCTGCAGCCAGCAAAGCAGACAGCCGCAAAGACAATCATCGATCTTGCAACGCCCCAGCGGCAGGAGAATCATGCGTCGCCACACCCGCTCCTTGCTCATCTGTGCCCTGCTCACAGGCCTTCTTCTCCCCGCGCTGACCCAAGCCAATGCCCGATTAGACAGTCAGCGTCTAAACTACGACCGTGCACTAGAGGCCATCGACAAGGCCCAGTGGGAGCAATTTCGGCAGCTGGAGCCAGGGCTGCGCGACTACGTGCTGTATCCCTATGTGCGCCAGGCTTACCTGAACCAGACCTTCGACAGCGCTACCGATCAGGAGCTGGCCGACTTTGTCCGCGACCACAGCAACCTGCCCTTCGCCAGTCGCCTCAAGGACCGCTGGCTGACGCGCCTGGCGCGCCAGGGCAAATGGCAACAGTTTGACCAGCAGTACCAGGAGGCCGACCGCAACGCCAGCCAGGACTGCCGCCGCGCCATGCACCAGTGGGACAGCGGCGATCGTGCCGGCGCCATGCAACAGGCGCAGACCCTCTGGACTGTAGGTCGCTCACAACCCGATGCCTGTGACCCGCTGTTCGACCGCTGGCGTGCAGCCGGCGGCCTGAACGACGACGTCGTTTGGCAACGAATCCGCCTGGCTCTGCTGTATCGCCAGGACGCCCTGGCCCGCTACCTGACCAAGCTGATGCAGCACAATCAGACACTAGCCACCCTGTTTGTCGATACTGCCACCCAGCCGAGCAAGCTCCGCGACACCAGCGCCTATCGCAATCTGCCACCGCAGCGCATGGCTGACATTGCGACCGTCTCGCTGCGCCGCCTCGGCCGCGACGACGCCAGCACTGCGCTGGGCCTCTGGCCGCAATACAAGGATCTGCCCTACACCGAGGAGGACCGCCTGGCGATCACGCGCGATATCGGCGTGCGCCTGGCCAAAAAGGTCGACCCTGCCGCCCTGCTCTTCATGGCTGCCAACGACCCGCAAATGAAAGATGACGACGTTAGCGAATGGCGTGTCCGCCTGGCCCTGCGCACTCGCCAGTGGGATGCCGCCAGCCAGCTAACAGCTCAACTACCGCCCTCGCTGGCCGAGCAGAGCCGCTGGCGCTACTGGCGCCTGCGTAGCGCGCAACTGGCCAACAACGGCGTCGGCGAATTGGTCAGTGAGTACCAGGCGCTGGCACAGGAACGCGACTTCTATGGCTTTCTCGCGGCAGAGCGCGCCCGCCAGCCCTATGCTCTGAATCACCAGCGGGCCAGCGTGCCGGACGCGGTGATGCAAAGCGTGCAGCAGGATCCAGGCACCCTGCGTGCCCGTGAATTTCTGAACCGTAACGAAGTAATCAACGCCCGTCGCGAGTGGTATCACGCCGGCGACCGTTTCAACCGCGAGCAACTGATTGCGCAGGCGCTGCTGGCCAACGAGATGGCCTGGTACTTCCCGGCCATTCGCGGCATCAGCCAGGCGCAGTACTGGGATGACCTGGATATTCGCTTCCCGATGGCCTACCAGCAGCCAATTCAACAGCAGGCCCAGGCCCGTCAGCTCAACACCACCTGGGTGTATGCGATCACCCGCCAGGAAAGCGCCTTTATGGCGGATGCACGCTCGCATGCCGGCGCCATGGGCCTGATGCAGCTAATGCCCGCAACGGCACGGGAAACGGCTCGGCGGTACGCCATCCCCTATTCCGGCAATCAGGACGCGCTGATCCCCGAGCGTAATATCGCCCTCGGCGCAGCTTACCTGTCAGGCCTGCACCAACAGTTTTCCGGCAATCGGGTACTGGCTTCGGCCGCCTACAACGCCGGCCCGGGCCGCGTCCGTCAATGGACTCGCGGCATGGGCAGTCTGCCTTCGGATGTCTGGATTGAGGCCATCCCCTTCGACGAAACCCGCAAGTACGTGCAGAGCGTGTTGAGTTATGCGGTGATCTACGGGCAAAAACTGGGTATCCCCCAGCCGGTCATGGAGCAGCACGAGCGTCATCTGGAGCCCTGAGTTTCATTCACTCCTGGCGCCGCGCTGCGGCGTCAGGGCTCCAGCCGCTGCAGCCGGGCACGCACCACTTCAACCAGCTGGTCAGGCTGAAACTTGGAGAGAAAGCCGTCACAACCGACCTTCTCGACCATGGCCTTGTTGAAGTTGCCGGATAACGAGGTGTGCAGTACGACAAACAGGTCTTTGAGCCGCGGATCTCGGCGAATCTCGGTGGTCAGCCGGTAGCCATCCATTTCCGGCATCTCGGCGTCGGTAATCACCATCAGCAAGCGCTCGTTCATATCTTCACCAGCATCCGCCCAGCCCTGCAACATACGTAGCGCCTTTAGCCCGTCTGTCGCCACATGCAGCTTGAGGTCAAGCTGAGCCAGAGTGTCGCGCACCTGGTTGACACCCGTCGGTGAGTCATCCACCACCAGCACCTCGCGGCCACGCGCGCGCTGCAGCAGCGGATCTTCCAGCAAGGCATCACTGACCCGGGTATTGAAAGGCACAATTTCGGCAAGCACCTTCTCCACGTCAATAATCTCGACCAGGCGCATATTCTCCAGCCGGGTAATGGCCGTGAGGTAGTGCGCGCGTCCGGCACCACGCGGCGGCGGCTGAACGGCATCCCAGTTGAGGTTCATGATCCGGTCAACGGTGCGGACAAGAAAGGCCTGCACGGAGAGGTTGTATTCAGTAACGATGATGGTGCTGTTGCCGTCTAACGGCTGCGGCTGCAAGCCAATTGCACCTGAGAGGTCAATCACCGGGATGGTCTGTCCACGCAGATGAATCACGCCAACGACATTAGGGTGACGCTGGGGCATCTGGGTAAGCGTGGGCAGGGTAAGAACTTCGCGAATCTTGAACACGTTGAGCGCAAACAGCTGCGGCCCGGCCAACTGAAACAGCAGAATTTCCAGCCGGTTTTCGCCTACCAGGCGCGTGCGCTGATCAACCGTATCCAGAACCCCTGCCATAACCTTGCCTCACCAAGCGGATGGAACACGGACTGGCTAGGTGCCAGCCCGCTTTCGGCAGTATAGCGTCAGAGGTGCAGCCCCGCGCAAGCATCGATGACGCCTGCGCAAGCGGCGATCCAGCAAGGGTGTCAGTAGTAAGCGTTTTCGGTAACGCTGTGATCGGTTGCGTCGCGCACCGCCGTGATCTCCGGAATACGCGCGATCATGGTTTTCTCGATGCCTTCCTTGAGCGTGACGTCAACCATACCGCAGCCCTGACAACCGCCACCAAACTGCAGAATGGCGATGCCGCCCTCAACCACATCCACCAGCTTGACGTCGCCGCCATGACTGGCCAGACCGGGGTTGATCTCGGTCTGCAGCAAGTAGTTGATGCGGTCGTTCAGCGGACTGTCGTCGTTGACCATCGGCACCTTGGCGTTGGGCGCCTTGATGGTCAGTTGACCGCCCATGCGGTCAGTCGCGAAATCCACCAGCGCCTCCTCCAGAAAAGGCACGCTGACGGCGTCTTGCCATACATTAAAGGAGTCCAGTTTCAGCAACTGATCTTCCGGCTTTTCTTCACCGGGCTTGCAGTAGGCAATGCAGGTTTCTGCGTAGGGCGTGCCGGGCTGGGTGATAAACACCCGGATGCCAACGCCCTCGGAGTCCTGCTTGGACAGCAGGTCAGCAAGATACTCCTCTGCTGCCTGGGTAAAAACGATACCTGCCATGAAATGCCTCGTACTCAATGACCTTACTAGGCCGCAAGTGTAAGGGATGCGGGCTTACGAATAAAGCCCTACCTTTTTGCTTGGTTATTATCCAGACACTAGCCAACTGCCGGCCAGGCCCACGTCGTGCTATGCTTCTCGGCTTTTCAGCGCGCCTTTTCCGGAGTACCCATGTCTGACCGAAGCACCCGCCTGACCGCCCTGCGCGAAGCCCTGCAGCAGCGTATCCTGATTCTCGATGGCGGCATGGGTACCATGATCCAGAGTTACAAACTGGAGGAGGCAGACTACCGTGGCGAGCGCTTTGCCGATTGGCCCAGCGACGTCAAGGGCAACAACGACCTGCTGCAACTGACGCAGACCGAGGCTCTGTCGGCCATTCAGAAGGCCTACCTGGACGCCGGCGCCGATATCATCGAAACCAACACCTTCAATGCCACACGCATCTCCCAGGCCGATTACGGCATGCAGGCGCTGTCTTACGAGCTGAACGTCGCCGGTGCCCGCATCGCACGCCAGGTGTGTGATGCCAAAACCGCCGAAACCCCGGATCGCCCGCGTTTTGTTGCCGGCGTACTGGGCCCGACCAGCCGCACCTGCTCCATCTCACCGGACGTAAATGACCCGGGTTACCGCAACGTCACCTTTGACGAGCTGGTCGAGAATTACATCGAATCCACCCGTGGCCTGATCGAAGGCGGCGCCGACCTGATCCTGATCGAAACCATCTTCGACACCCTGAACGCCAAGGCGGCCATCTTTGCCGTACAGCAGGTATTTGAGGACGACGGTATCGAGCTGCCGATCATGATCTCCGGCACCATCACCGACGCCTCGGGCCGCACGCTCTCAGGCCAGACCACCGAGGCCTTCTGGAACTCGGTGCGCCACGCCAAGCCCATTTCCATCGGTTTGAACTGCGCCCTGGGCGCCAAAGACCTGCGTCCCTATCTGGAAGAGCTGTCGAACAAGGCGAATACCTTTGTATCCGCCCACCCGAATGCAGGCCTGCCGAACGAGTTTGGCGAGTACGACGAGACTCCTGAAGAAATGGCCGCGGTGATCGACGACTTTGCCCGCGCCGGCTTCTTGAACATCGTCGGCGGCTGCTGCGGCAGCACCCCGGCGCACATTCGTGCCATTGCCGAGACCGTAGCCAAGTACCCGCCCCGGCAAATCCCGGAGATTGCCCCGGCCTGCCGTCTCTCCGGCCTGGAACCCTTCACCATTACCCGCGAGTCGCTGTTCGTTAACGTTGGTGAGCGCACCAACATTACCGGCAGCGCCAAGTTTGCCCGCCTGATTCGCGAGGAGAATTACACCGAAGCCCTTGAAGTCGCTCTGCAGCAGGTGGAAGCCGGTGCCCAGATTATCGACATCAACATGGACGAGGGCATGCTCGACTCCAAGGCGGCGATGGTGCGTTTTCTCAACCTGATCGCCGGCGAGCCTGACATCTCCCGCGTGCCGATCATGATCGACTCCTCCAAATGGGATGTGATCGAGGCCGGCCTCAAGTGCATTCAGGGCAAGGGCATCGTCAACTCGATCTCCATGAAGGAAGGCGTCGAGCAGTTCAAGCAGCATGCCCGTCTGTGCAAGCGCTATGGCGCAGCGGTGATCGTCATGGCCTTCGATGAAGCTGGCCAGGCCGACACCGAGGCTCGCAAGAACGAAATCTGTCAACGCTCCTACGACATTCTGGTCAACGAAGTCGGCTTTGCGCCGGAAGACATCATCTTCGACGCCAACATCTTTGCCGTGGCTACCGGCATTGAGGAGCACAATAACTACGCCGTTGATTTCATCAACGCCTGCGCCTACATCCGCGACAACCTGCCCTACGCACTGAGCTCAGGCGGCGTGTCCAACGTGTCCTTCTCGTTCCGCGGCAACAACCCGGTGCGCGAGGCGATTCACTCGGTATTTCTCTACTACGCCATTCGCAGCGGCCTGACCATGGGTATCGTCAACGCCGGTCAGCTGGAGATTTACGACGAGATCCCGGCCGAACTGCGTGACCGCGTAGAGGACGTCATCCTCAACCGCAGCCCTGATGCCACCGACGCCTTGCTGGCCATTGCCGAGCAGTTCAAGGGCGACGGCGCCGCCAAGGAAGCGGAAAACGAAGAATGGCGTAGCTGGCCGGTGGAAAAGCGCCTTGAGCATTCGCTGGTCAAGGGCATCACCGCCTGGATCGTCGAAGACACCGAGCAGGCTCGTCAGCAGGCCAAGCGTCCGATCGAAGTGATTGAAGGCCCGTTGATGGCCGGCATGAACGTGGTCGGTGACCTGTTCGGCGCCGGCAAGATGTTCCTGCCCCAGGTGGTTAAATCCGCCCGCGTCATGAAACAGGCCGTCGCGCACCTGATCCCCTTTATTGAAGAGGAAAAGGGCGATACCCCCGAAGCCAAAGGCAAGATTCTCATGGCCACGGTAAAAGGTGACGTACACGACATCGGCAAAAACATCGTTGGCGTGGTGCTGGGCTGTAACGGCTATGACATCGTCGACCTGGGGGTGATGGTGCCGGCAGAAAAGATCCTGCAGACCGCCATCGACGAGAAATGCGACATCATTGGCCTGTCCGGCCTGATCACCCCGTCGCTGGACGAGATGGTGCACGTAGCCAAGGAAATGCAGCGCCGCGACTTTCACCTGCCGCTGCTGATTGGCGGGGCCACCACGTCCAAGGCGCATACCGCCGTGAAGATCGAGCCGCACTACCACAACGATGCGGTGATCTACGTCACCGACGCCTCGCGTGCAGTGGGTGTTGCCACCTCGCTGCTGTCCAAGGAGCTCAAGCCCGCCTACGTGCAGCAGATCCGCGAGGACTATGCCGTGGTGCGCGAGCGCACCGCCAACCGTTCGGCACGCACCGAATACCTGACCTATCAACAGGCGGTCGACAACCGCCTGCAGCTGGACTGGAGCGACTACCAGCCACCCGCCCCGCGCACCCTCGGCGTACAGACGCTCGACGACATCGATCTGCGCGTGCTGGCGGAATACATCGACTGGACGCCCTTCTTTATCTCCTGGGACCTGGCCGGCAAGTTCCCGCGCATTCTGCAAGATGAGGTGGTTGGCGAAGCGGCAACTGCGCTGTATGCCGACGCCCGCACCATGCTGTCCCGTTTGATCGACGAGAAGCTGATCAGCGCTCGCGCGGTCTTCGGCTTCTGGCCAGCCCAGCAGGTTGCACATGACGACATCCAGCTGTTCGACCCGCAAGGCGAACCGCTGGCTCAGTTGCACCACCTGCGCCAGCAAACCATCAAGCCCGACGGCAAACCCAACCTCTCGCTGGCCGACTTTGTAGCCCCGGCAGACAGCGGCAAGACAGACTACGTTGGCGGCTTTATCACCAGCGCCGGCATTGGCGCCGAAGAGCTGGCCAAGGAATACGAGGCCAAGGGGGACGATTACAGCGCCATCATGGTCAAGGCGCTGGCCGACCGCCTGGCCGAGGCCTGCGCCGAGTGGCTGCACGAGCAGGTGCGCAAGACCTACTGGGGTTACGACAGCAGCGAGGAGCTGGACAACGACAGCCTGATCCGTGAGCAGTATCGCGGCATTCGACCGGCCCCAGGCTATCCGGCCTGCCCTGACCACACCGAAAAGGCCACCCTGTTCAAACTGCTCGACCCTGAGGGCACCAGCGGCGTAACCCTGACCGAGCACTTCGCCATGTTCCCGGCGGCCTCGGTCAGCGGCTGGTACTTCTCGCACCCGCAAAGCCAGTATTTTGCGGTGGGCAAGATCACCCGTGACCAGGTTGAATCCTACAGCACCCGCAAGGGCCAGGATCAGGCAGTCAGCGAACGCTGGCTGGCACCCAACCTCAGCTACGACAACTGATGGCCCTGCTTCCCTCCCGCGCACGGCTACGCAGTATCGCCGTGCTGGGGCTGCCGATCATGGGCGGCATGCTGAGCCAGAGCCTGCTCAACCTGATAGACGCTGCCATGGTCGGCAGCCTGGGCAGCGAAGCACTGGCGGGCGTAGGGCTGGGCAGCTATGCCAACTTCATGGCCGTGGCGCTGGTGATGGGGCTGGGTGCGGGGGTGCAAGCCATGGTCGCGCGGCGCCAGGGCGCCGGCGACACCCGGCGCGTTGCCGGCCCACTCAATGAAGGCCTGCTGATCGCCCTGCTGCTGGCAATCCCCCTGACGCTGATTTGCTGGGCCCAAGCCGAGCGCATTATTCGCTTTCTCGCCGACGACCCTGCGGTGGTCGAGATTGGCACCCATTACTTCCAGTGGCGCGTGCTGGCCATCGCGGCAGTGGGCGCCAACTTTGCCTTTCGCGGCTACTGGAACGGCACCCACCGTGCCGGGCGCTATCTACAGATTCTGGTCATCATGCACCTGGCCAATGTGCTGATCAGCTACGGTTTGATTTTCGGCCGCTTCGGCCTGCCAGAAATGGGCGCAGAAGGCTCAGGCATGGGCACCGCGATAGCCATGTTGCTGGGCTCGGCGCTGTATTTCGGCATCACCCTGCACGGCGGGCGCGAGCACGGCTTCCTGCGGGCCCGGCCGCGCGGCGCAGACATTCGCGCCATGTTGCGCCTGGCCCTGCCCAACTCGCTGCAGCAGTTCTTCTTCGCCACCGGCATTACCACCCTGTTCTGGATTGTCGCGCGCATCGGCACAGACGAGCTGGCTATCGCCCACGTACTGGTCAACCTGGCGCTATTTCTGATTCTGCCCGGCGTAGGGCTCGGCATGGCCGCTACCACGCTGGTCAGTCACAGCCTGGGAAAACAGGAACCCGAGCAAGCCTATCGCTGGGGCTGGGACGTGGTGCGCGTAGCCGTCCTGGTGCTCTTTGTGCTGGGTATGCCCTTCTGGCTGGCACCGCACCTGATTCTTGGCCTCTTCACCCATGATCCAGAGCTGATAGCCCTTGGCGAGTGGCCGCTGCGTATCACCGGCTTGGGCATGAGCCTGGATGCAACTGCACTGGTGCTGACCCAGGCACTGCTGGGGGCTGGCGCCAGCCGCACCGTTATGGCGGTAAACCTGGGTAGTCAATGGCTGCTCTTTCTGCCCTGCGCCTATATTGCCGGGCCGCTGCTGGGCGGCGGTCTGCTGATGGTATGGCTGCTGCAAAGCCTGTATCGCTGTGTCAACTCGATGATCTTTGCGGTGATGTGGCGGCGCAGGCACTGGGCCGAGATTCGCATTTGAGTCGCCAAACACCTAAGCTGGCAGAGCGCCCCAACGGAGCTGTGCCATGACCGACTCAGATCAACAAAAGCCGCACGACAAGCCGATGCGCCTGCGCGACACTCTCTCCAGCGTGCTGGCTGCCGCGCTAGGCGTGCAAAGCAACCGCGCACGCGAACGCGACTTCAGCCAGGGCAAGCCCAGTCACTTCATTATTGCTGGCATAGGTTTTACCCTGCTATTTGTACTCTGCGTACTGGGCGTGGTGAAACTGGTGCTGCACACAGCAGCTGGCTGACAGCGGCCTACTGGCCACTGACCCAGAAAACAGCCGCCACCACCACGATTAGAATCAGCGCAACCGCGGCCAGGGCATCCAGAGAGGAGTCACCGGCGCTGCTGTCCTGCAGATTGTGGTCGGTCATATCAAGGCCCTCTATCTTGTTGTTATGGTTATTGCCGTCATATCAGGTACCAGTTAAGACCATTCCAATCAGCCTCTCAAGGCCGCTTTTTATGTACAAAATCGATCTAAACATATAGATAAACATTCCTTTTGTGCATATTCAAAAACTGCTATTGTCTGCCCGCCCAAGCCTGAAGGGTCATGACTAAAGAAGGGGCCAGCAGTGCCCCATGAACAGGTTTCTGTATGTATATCTACGACGAATATGATCAGCAGATCGTCGAGGACCGCGTAAAGCAGTTCCGCGATCAGACCCGCCGCTTTCTCGCCGGCGAGCTGAGCGAGAGCGAATTTCTGCCGCTGCGCCTGCAGAACGGCCTGTATGTACAGCGCTACGCGCCGATGTTGCGCGTTGCCATCCCCTACGGCCTGATTTCTGCCAGACAGGTACGCAAGCTGGCCCTGATTGCCCGTCAGTACGACAAGGGCTACGTGCACTTCAGTACCCGTCAGAACGTGCAGTTCAACTGGCCCGCCCTGGAAGATGTGCCGGACATTCTGGCCCACCTGGCCGAAGTCCAGATGCACGCCATTCAGACCAGCGGCAACTGCATCCGCAACACCACCACCGATCAGTTTGCCGGCGTCGCCGCCGACGAGCTGGTTGATCCGCGTCCCTGGTGCGAGATCATCCGCCAGTGGTCCACCTTCCACCCGGAATTTGCCTTCCTGCCGCGCAAGTTCAAGATCGCCGTCAACGGCGCCGTGGCGGACCGTGCCGCTATCGGTGTACACGACATCGGTCTTAACGTAGTACGCAATGAAGCCGGCGAGATCGGCTTCCGCGTGCTGGTTGGTGGCGGCCTGGGCCGTACCCCGATTGTCGGCTCGCAGATCTGCGAGTTCCTGCCGTGGCAGCACCTGTTGACCTACCTCGACGCCATTCTGCGTGTGTACAACCGCTATGGCCGTCGTGACAACAAGTACAAGGCGCGCATCAAGATTCTGGTCAAGGCACTCACACCTGAGGTGTTTGCCGAGAAAGTTGCTGCCGAATGGGCACATACCAAGGACGGCCCGGCCACCCTGACCCAGCAAGAGCTGGATCGTGTCGCCGGCCATTTCTCCGCCCCGGCTTACCAGCCGTTCAGCGGTGACGACGCCGACTACCTGGCCAAGCGAGAGGCCGAAAAAGGCTTCAACAACTGGGCTATGCGTAACGTGCACGCGCACAAGGTGCCTGGCTATGCCGCGGTTACCCTGTCGCTCAAGCCAACAGCCGTTGCCCCGGGCGATGCTGACGACAAGCAGCTCGAGGCCATTGCCGATCTGGCCGACCAGTTCAGCTTTGGCGAACTGCGCGTTACCCACCAGCAGAATCTGGTGCTGGCCGACGTGCGTCAGAGCGACCTGTACGCGCTGTGGCAAGCCTGCCGCAAGCACGGCTTCGCAACACCGAACATTGGCCTGCTGACCGACATCATCTGCTGCCCTGGCGGTGACTTCTGCGCCCTGGCCAACGCCAAGTCGATTCCGATTGCCGAAGCCATCCAGCGCACCTTTGATGATCTGGACTATCTGCACGACATCGGTGATCTGGACCTGAACATCTCCGGCTGCATGAACGCCTGCGGTCACCACCACGTTGGCCATATCGGCGTGCTGGGGGTCGACAAGAAGGGCCAGGAGTTCTATCAGGTCTCGATTGGCGGCAACAGCGGTCGCGATGCCAGCATTGGTCAGATCCTCGGCCCGTCCTTCTCGGCTGAAGACATGCCCAGCGTGATGACCAAGGTAATCGATGTCTACATCGAGAACCGCACCCCCGAAGAACAGTTCCTCGATACCTTCAAGCGTATCGGCATGGCACCTTTCAAGGAGCGCGTGTATGCAGCGGCTAATTAAGAACGGCGAAGTCGTCAACGACAGCTGGCACCTGCTCGACAAGGACGCCACGCTCGATGGTCTGCCCAACAGCGACAGCATCATTGTGCCGCTGGCCCTGTGGCTGGAACACAGCCATGCCCTGAAAGCCCGCGACGGCGGTCTGGGTGTGTGGCTGGACAGCGATGAAGAAGTGGAAAGCATCGCCGACGACCTGAGCCAGTTTCAGGTCGTCGCGCTGAACTTCCCGGTCTTCAGCGACGGCCGCAACTACTCCAACGCCCGCCTGCTGCGTGATCGCTACCAGTACCAGGGTGAAGTCCGCGCCATTGGCGACGTACTGCGTGACCAGCTGTTCTTCATGCAGCGCTGCGGCTTTGATGCCTTTGACCTGCGCGCCGACCGCAACGCCGACGAGGCGCTGGAGAGCCTGAAAGACTTCTCCAACACCTATCAGGCCGCGACTGACCAGCCCCTGCCGCTGTTCCGCCGCCGCGCCTGAGACGCATAAAAAAACCGGGGCTCTGCCCCGGTTTTTTTGCCTGCATGAAACAGTCAGCTGACTAACCCAGATTGACCACCACACGCCCGGTCATCTTACCGGCCAGAATGCGCTCGATCTCTTCGGGCAGCTCCTCCAGAGAAACTTCCCGCTCCAGATTGTGCAGGTCAGTCTTCCACTGTAGCGACAACCGATCCCACATCGACGCCTTGACCACCAGCGGCAACTCGACCGAGTCCACACCCAGCAGGTTGACGTTGCGCAGAATGAACGGAAATACACTGGCCGCAAAGCCGCCACCGGCGGTCATCCCGCAGGTAGCCACACTGGCACCATAGCGCAGCGACTTGACCACGTTGAACAGGATGTCGCCGCCCACGGTATCCACCGCACCGGCCCACTGCTCCTTGAGCAGCATCTTGTCCTTGCCGCTTTCCAGCGTGGTACGGTCAACAATCTGGCTGGCACCCAGACGCTTGAGCATGTCCGCCTGCTGCGTCTTACCGGTGGCGGCGGCCACCTCATAACCCAGACTGGAGAGCATCGCCACAGCAATACTGCCCACGCCCCCAGTCGCACCGGTCACCAGTACCGGACCTTGACCCGGAGTGAGACCAGCCTGCTCCAGCTTGTCGATACACAGGGCCGCCGTCAGGCCGGCAGTCCCCAGTACCATGCTGTCACGCAGCGACAGCCCCTCAGGCCGCTTGATAACCCAGCCCGCCGGCACTCGAATGTACTGGCCAAAGCCTCCCGCGGTGCCCATACCCAGGTCGTAGCCGGTCACAATCACCTCATCTCCGGCGACCAGTTCAGGTACCGAGCTGGCTTCAACCACACCCGCCGCGTCAATGCCCGGGGTGTGCGGGTAGTTGCGGGTAACGCCCTTGTTGCCACTGGCAGACAGGCCATCCTTGTAGTTAAGCGAGGAGTAACGCACGCGAATCAGCACGTCGCCCGCTGGCAGGTCATCCACGTGCCGCCGCTGCACAGCGCCTGCGTAGCGTCCATCCTGCTCAGAAACCACCAACGCTTTGAATTCAGACATACTCACCCCTACCAGAATCGTTGATTGTTAAAACGCGACGCCCAGGTCAGCAGAACCTTGTCTGCGGCCTGTGCAAGGCCACCGGAGAGGCGGTCTTGCAGCCGTTTGCGCTGCTCGAAGTGCACTTCAAAAACCTCCGCCTGCCGAACCCGCTCGCACAGGTACTGGTCGCTGGTCTTGATCTCGTCGGCCAAGCCACGCTGCAGTGCCTCGCTGCCAAACCAGACTTCACCGGTGGCAACCGCCTCGATGTCGAGACTCGGCCGATAGCGGGCCACAAAGTCCTTGAACAGGCGATGGATGTTTTCCAGGTCTTCCTGAAACTTCTCCCGCCCCTTGTCACTGTTCTCGCCAAAGATAGTTAATGTGCGCTTGTACTCGCCAGCCGTCAGCATTTCAAAATCGATGTCGTGTTTTTTCAGCAATCGATGCACGTTCGGCAATTGAGCCACCACGCCGATCGACCCCAGCATCGCAAAGGGCGCAGCCAGCACCCGGTCGGCAATGCAGGCCATCATATAGCCGCCGCTGGCGGCCACTTTGTCCACCGAAATGGTCAACGGAATCCCCGCGTCACGCACCCTGACCAGCTGCGAGGCCGCCAGACCGTAGGCGTGCACCATGCCACCACCGCTTTCCAGCCGTACCAGCACCTCATCCTGCGGACGGGCCAATTCCAGCAGGGCACTGACCTCATGGCGCAGGTTGTCCAGCGCACTGGCCTTGATATCGCCGTGAAAGTTGAGCACATACACCCTGCCCTGTTCATCGGCCTGTGCGTCCTTGCTGCGCGTTTTTACCTGTTGTTTGCGAGCCTTGAGCTGCGCCTTGCGAGCCTGCTTACTGAGTACCAGATCGCTCAACTGGTCCTGCATGCGCTGGAAACGATCGTTCAGGCGCGTCACCTGCAAACTGCCCTCGGCCCGCCGGCCACGCCCCTTGCTGGCAGCAATCAGTACCAGCAACACCGCGACCACCAACAGCACCGTCAGTGCCTTGGCCAAGAAAAAGACATACTGATCAAACCATTCCACAGCACTCTCCAGTTTCCATATCTACCGCGTTGACGACCAAGCATACAGTAAGGAATGCGGCGTAGGCGCTGGCTCTGCGCGCAAAATTCAAACGCTCGTATGATTTTCTGTTGACAGCCCCAACGGCTCAAGCCTAACCTCAGTGCACAACAGGTAACCGGACGGCAGATTGTGGGCAGTATCTACCTGATCAGACATGGGCAGGCGTCACTTGGCGCTGCCAACTATGACGAACTGTCGCCGCTCGGAGTGCGCCAGTCCCAGCTGTGTGGGGAGTTCCTGCACCGCAGTGGCCTGCGCCTCAATGCCTGCTATGCCGGCGACCTTCGTCGTCAGATCGATACCGCACGGCACTGTCTGGCAGGTATGCGTCAGCCCGAAACAGAGATTCAAATCGACTCGGCATTTAACGAATACCACTCAGATCAGGTCATGGCCGCCTACCTGCCGCGAGTCCGCGAACAGATCGCCGATACCGACTACTACCTGGCCAACGCTGGGCAGTACCGTAAGGAATTTCAGCGCATTTTCAGTCTGGCTGTGACCCTGTGGATCACCGACGACAACCCGCCGCAGGCGTGCCCCAGCTGGCAAAGCTACGTCGACCAGGTCGCAGGCGGCCTGCAGCGCGTGATGGCTGCCAACAACGGCAGCGGCCAGAATATCGCCATCTTTGCCTCAGGCGGCACTATCACTGCCGCCGTGCAACTGATCACGCAAATGCCAGCCACCAGCGCCTTTGAGCTGAACTGGCAAATCGTGAATACCTCTGTCAGCAGACTGCAGTACCGGGCAGACAAACTGAGCCTGGCGGCCTTCAATGGCCAGGCTCATCTGGACATCCACCAGCGCCCGGAATGGATCAGCTACAGGTAACCGCGACGGCGCATCCCGCACCGTCACCTTAATCAGCATAGGAACGACCGATGACTACCGTTGCAGAAATCACCAGCCAAATGGAATCCAAGTTCAACTCAGCCGCTGCAGCCGGTCTGGATCTGGTATTCCAGTTCAACATCACCGACGACGAAAACTTCAACGTTACCGTCAAGGACGGCACCTGCGCACTGGCCCAGGGCGAAGCCGCCGATCCGAACGTAACCCTGATCATGGACAAGGAAACCCTGGTTGGCGTCATGACCGGCGAAACCGATGGCATGCAAGCCTTTATGAGCGGCAAGCTGCGCGCTGAAGGCGATATGATGCTGGCCCTCAAGCTGGGCGAACTGTTCCCGGCCTGAGTCAGTTAGCCAGACGGAGCGCCGCCAGGCGCTCCGCCTGCACCGTAATCAGGCAGCCTGCCGACCTGCGCGCCCAAAAACCGCGCACGCAATACTCTCCTTCCTTCCCCTCTCTCCAAAAATCAGACATAACAACCTGATTTTATTGAACAACCATATAAAGGCATGCGACTTGCTTTAGCTAATACCATCTTGTATCCAAGACGGTATCCAACACCATGAGCAACGACACCACCGGCTTCACCCTCAGCCAATGGCAACAAGCCTACCAACAACCAGACGTCACCCCCGATAGCCTGCTGCCTGCACTGCGTGCTCAGCTTAGCGACGCAGACAATGCCTGGATTACCCTTGCCAGCGCCGAGCAACTGGACAGTCAGCTGGAAGCACTGGCAGCGCAGCTGGCCGACGCAGAAGGTGACCTGACGGCACTCCCCCTGTATGGCATTCCTTTTGCCATCAAGGACAATATCGACGCAGCCGGCTGGCAAACTACCGCCGCCTGCCCGGCGTTTGCCCATGAGGTCGATGCTGACGCCACCGTCGTCGCCCGCCTGCGCGCCGCTGGCGCCGTTCTGATCGGCAAGACCAACCTGGATCAGTTTGCCACCGGATTGGTTGGCACCCGCTCGCCCTATGGCGCCGTCGCCAACAGCTTCAACCCTGATTACGTCAGCGGTGGCTCCAGTTCCGGCTCTGCCAGCGTGGTTGCACGTGGTCTCGTACCCTTCGCCCTGGGCACCGACACCGCCGGCTCCGGCCGGGTACCCGCCGGCTTCAACAACATCGTTGGCCTCAAGCCCACCCGTGGCTGGCTGTCGAACCAGGGGTTGCTCCCTGCCTGCCGCACGCTGGATTGCATTTCCGTCTTCGCGCTGACCGTGGAAGACGCGGAGCAGGTAGCGGGCATTGCCGGCGGCTTTGATGCTGCCGACCCTTACAGCCGCAGCAACCCCGGCAGCGCACCAGTGGGTATCACGCAAACCCCGCGCCTGGCCATCGTCAGCAACCCCGAGTTCCACGGCGACCAACAGATGCAGGCGGCCTACGAGGCGGCGCTGCAGCAGTGGCGCGCCATGGGCGCCGAGCTGTGTGAGATCGACTTTACGCCCTTTGCCGAATTGGCAGCGCAACTCTACCAGGGCTCCTGGGTCGCCGAGCGCACGGTGGCCGTTGAGGGCGTCAACCCGGAGGATATGGACCCGGTGGTCCGTGGCATTACCGCCGGTGGCGCTCAGTACAGCGCCTGCGACGCTTACCGCGCGGAATACACCAGGGCTGAGCTATCGCGCCGCATCAACCTGCTGCTGGCCGACTTTGATGCCCTACTGGTGCCCACCTCACCGACCATTCGTCGTATCAGCGAAATGCAGGATGAGCCGGTTCTCTACAACAGCCAGTTTGGCACCTACACCAATTTCACCAATCTGGCCGACCTGAGTGCTCTGGCACTACCCGCGGGATTTCGGGCCGACGGCTTACCGGCCGGCGTGACCCTGATCGCACCGGCCTGGCATGACTACGCTCTGACCAGTCTGGGTAAGCGCTGGCAGCACAGCCAGGCCCTGCCCCTTGGCGCCACGGATCGCCCCTGCCCGCCCCCTTCCGGCAACAACCAGCCGGCCCCAGGCTCGGTACGTGTTGCGGTGGTAGGCGCGCACCTGACCGGCATGCCACTCAACGTCCAACTCACCAGCCGAAACGCGTGCCTGGTTGAGCAGACCCTGACCAGTGCCGACTACCGCCTTTACGCCCTGCCCGGCACCGTGCCACCCAAACCCGGGCTCGCACGCGTCAACGAGGATGGCGCACAGATCATCGTCGAACTGTGGGATGTGCCAACTGCCCGCTTTGGTGAGTTTGTGGCAGAAATACCGCCGCCGTTGGGTATCGGCAATCTGCAGCTGGCCGATGGCCGCTGGGTGAAAGGTTTTATCTGCGAGCCTGCCGCGCTGGCTGGCGCGCGAGACATTACCGGCTTTGGCGGCTGGCGCGCCTTTATCGCCAGCCAGAACGCCTCCTGATAGCCCACGCCGCCCGCTGTACTCAGCAGCGGGCGGCCCATTGATTCAGCCAATGGACCGGCAACACCCGGTCTAATCGTCCGGCACATTTCTTGTTCCTGCCCACCGCCTGCTTTAGATTAACCGGTCATGTCGCCCTGCCTGGCGCCCGCAGCGACCCTGTGGCCGCTGCGCGGCATCCAATCAGCGCCTCTGCAAGGGGCCAGAACGAGACCAAGGATCAAGCCATGCAAAAGACCCAACTGTTCGACCTCGACGGCAAAGTAGCTCTGGTAACCGGCGCCAGCCGCGGCATCGGTGAAGCCATCGCCAAGCTGCTGGCCCAGCAGGGCGCGCACGTCATCATCTCCAGCCGCAAGATCGAAGACTGCCAGGCGGTTGCAGATGCCATCGTTGCAGCCGGCGGTAAGGCGTCTGCCCAAGCCTGCCACATTGGCGACATGGATCAGATCGTTGCCACCGTCGCTGCCATCGAAGAGCAGTTCGGCAAGCTGGACATCCTGGTCAACAACGCCGCTGCCAACCCCTACTTCGGCAACGTACTGGATACTGACCTCGGCGCCTTCCAGAAGACCGTTGACGTCAACATCCGCGGCTACTTCTTCATGTCGGTCGAAGCCGGCAAGCTGATGCGCAAGCACGGTGGCGGCAACATCCTGAACGTCGCCTCGGTCAACGGCGTCGTTCCTGGCCAGCTGCAGGGCATCTACTCCATCACCAAAGCGGCAGTCATCAACATGACCAAGGTGTTCGCCAAGGAAACGGCTCAGTTCGGTATTCGCTGCAACGCCCTGCTGCCGGGTCTGACCGACACCAAGTTCGCCTCAGCACTGACCACCAATGACGCTATCCTCAAGCCCGCTCTGCAGCGTATCCCGCTGGCACGCGCCGCCGACCCGTCTGAAATGGCCGGCACCGTGCTGTATCTGGTCAGCGAAGCGTCCAGCTACACCACCGGCGCAGCCATCAATGTGGACGGTGGCATGCTGTCCTAAGCATCTTCCACAACAAAAAAGGCTGCCCTCGGGCAGCCTTTTTTGCTTATTGGGCGACTTCCAGCAACTCACAAACCTTTCATTGCTGCGCGCGCCTGTGCATTCAGAGGCTCGGGGGTTAGCCCGGTAGGGCCGATCTCCAGCGCAAAGCGTGCGCCATCGACCAGCGGGACAAAGCGCACTTCAAAGGCGTCGGCCTGCACCAGCTCACGGGCTTCAAGGCGGTCAGCCCAATCCCAGATATCACGCCAGGGCGGCGCGTGATTGAAGTTAGCTGCCAGCGCCTCACCGGCATCACGCTGCTGCTCCAACGCCAGATAACGGCCCAGCAGGCGATGCATTCGATAACCATCCTGCAAGCCAATCAAATTAGCCAGGCCGTGCCAACGCAGCACCTGCACCTCCAGCTCCCACAAATCGCCCGCCAGGCGCACGCGCTGCTCCTCGCCAGCACCCGTGAGCACCGCCTCGTATTGCTGCTCACCCACCTTGCTAAAGCTCAAAGTGCCGACCGTGCGCGCCTCGATCACCTTGAAGTACTGCAGGTCCCAGGCCAGCAGGCCAACCGCTGTCGCAAGCAACAAGCCCAACAACAGCAGGTTGCCCTGCAGCCAGCCAGCTAGCCAGCGCAGGCGCCAGCCATAGCGCAGGATCAACAGCACCAGTAACCCTGCTACAACTGCCGCAATCAGGGCCAGTCCGTAAAATTGCATAACCAGCGACTCCTAACCTAACTCAGGCGGGAACCGGAGGCATCGGCGTGCCATCCAGTTCGGCCAGATAACAGTCCACCAGCCAGCGCGAGATAGTACCTCTGGGTGGCAGGCGCGGCAGGTCATCAACTGACCACCAGTGCGCTTCCTCAATTTCACCCGGTTGCGGAACGATCTCGCCACTCAGGTACTCGGCATGAAACCCGAGCATCAACGAGTTGGGAAATGGCCAGCTTTGACTACCCAAATAACGCGGCTGCGCGACCTCAAGATTGACCTCTTCCTTGACCTCGCGATGCAAGCATTCCTCTGCCGACTCACCCGGCTCGATGAAGCCGGCCAGGGTGCTGAAAAATCCGGGCGGAAAGTGTGGTGCCCGGGCCAGCAGAACCTCCCGGCCACGGGTAATCAAGACAATGATGCACGGTGCCAGCTTGGGGTACTCACGGCGCTGGCAGGGTTCGCACTCCATGGCACGCTCATCTTCGCGCGCCTGCATCGGCTGGCCGCAGCTGCCACAATAGCGATGACTGCGATACCAGGCGTCGAGCTGCTGCGCCAGCCCCAGCAGACGGAATAGCGAGTCGTCTACCTGGCCGATCAACGTGCGCAGGCCGTGCCAGCTAAGACCGGGCATGTCGACACTGCTGCTCAAGTGAATCAGCTCACACGGGCGACCATCAAGGTGGCCCAGCGTCAGGCGATGGGCGGTGTCGCCAAAGTACATGACCTGATCAGGGTCGAGCAGCAGCCGCCCCTCAAACATCGCAAACTGATTTTGGTGATACACCACAACCACCCCGTCGTGGGCGGTATTTTGCAAACGGGTGGCTGGTTCAAACAGCCGGAAAGATCTCATGCAGAGGGGTTCCCCGGTACGGCATAGCCGAGCTCGGCCAGACTTTCCTCCGCCAGCGCCAGCACGTCACCAGTCGCAACAGCGGCGCGCTCGGCCGACTCGAGATAAAATTCAATGCTGGTGAGCGCGTCTGCCAGCACTTCCAGTTGGGCATCCTGCGGCACCTGTTTACGCTCGAGCATGGTTTCGCGGATAAAACTGGCGGCCATATGAATCACATTGGCCGCACGCGTCATTCCCAAGAACACCAAACCGCCGCGCACGGTTTCCAGCGAGGGCGGCACGTTCAGCAGGTGCATGGCATCGTTGCCGGACTCCATGTAGGCGGTAATCGCACGCTTGGCGAGGGCCAACCCGGCTTGAGACTCTTCGATCAGCACGATACGAGCCTCTTTCAGCTCCAGCGGCTCACCGTAGCCAACGCCATCAGCCGCAGCCAACTCGCCCTCTTCACCCGCAACATCCAGACGGTTGACCGCTGTTTCTGCGCGCAGCACTGCATCAGCCACCTGCTCCAGTGCAGCGATATCACCACTCTCCCAGCGACTCAGCTGGGTTGCCGCGGCCTTGATACCCTCCGATTCGGCCTGAATATCAAGCATGTTCAGGGTTTTCCACAGGCGCTCCAGGCTGCCACTGAGGGTTTCAAGCGACTGCTCAGGGTCACCCGCGTTACGGGCCAGCAGGTCCAGCAAATCCTTGATGGCCGTGATCTCTTCGCGCAGGGCTTCGGCAACCGAGTGCATGACGTCGATGCCCGGACCACGCAGCCGGCTAAAGGCATCCTGAATCTCGATCTCGGTGTAGCCAGGGTCCGGTAGCTGATAGGCGCGCACAACCTCCTGGCAGCGCAGGCAGTTGGAGTCCGCCAGGGCCACCAGATACAGCAGTTCACGCAGCAGCGGTTCGTTCACCGGTTCAGCTGCGGACACCGCATGTCGCTTGATTTCCCGGTCCAGCTGGGCAAACAGGCGCTTGCGTGCCGGCGTCAGCTCCAGCGCCGACTGCTCCAGCGATTCCAGTGCAGCGCCGGCCACCCAGCACAGCGTCGCCATGCGGCTGCCCAGACACGTCTCGAAACGCATCAGCGCCCGCTGCATCAGTGGTGCGGAGGCCGACAAGCCGTCCTCACGCAGCAGACCCAGCAGACCCAACTGATACATCTGACGCAGCCGCGCAAAGGTTTTCGGGTTGGGTGCATCGGTGACGCCGGGGCGCAGCTTGAGTGGCAGACCGGCCACCGGCAAAGGATAGAAATGGCTGTCAGGCAGGGGCGCTGCGCCAGCACGGTGACGGCGCAGCTGGTTGATCATCGGCAGCAGCAGCTCTGGCCGCTCACGGCCATTCTGACGCGCCTGATCAAGATAGCGCTGCAACAGAAACAGGGCATCACACAGCGCCGCCAGCGGTTCGTTGCGCTCTTCACCTTCGTGCACCGGAATATCGGTCGCCAGCGCGGTCATTTCATCCAGCAGTTCGGCAGCGCCCTTGAGCTCGATCAGCGCCAGGGTGCCGCGCAGCTGTTGCAGCCCCTCGATCGACTGCTGCAGCAAACTGCCATTTTGCCTGTCTTCCAGAAACTGCTGCAGTAGATCCTCTACCTCAGCCATGCTGGTGAAGAGTTCATCCCTGACAAGATCAAGCGACGTGGTACCGGTTAACATAGCGATCAGTCTCCCACCATCCCTGCACTGCGCCTTGGCCGATCAGTCGGCAAACTCTGGCGTTTGCTTGCTCATGTGTGCCATTACTGCGGCTTTCAGATCATCGGATTGCAGCATCGCCGCATTCCAGGTAGCGATGTAATTCAGGCCGTCTTCGACGCTGTGGTCGCGGCTGAAGCGGATCATTTCCTTGGTGCCACGTATGGCCAGAGGCGACTTGCTGGCAATCTGCTGCGCCAATTCCAGCACGCCGGCCAGCAACTGTTCATAATCCGGCCAGGTGCGATTGACCAGGCCGATGCGCGCAGCTTCCTGACCGTCAACGGCACGGCCGGTATAGGCCAATTCCCGCATCATGCCATCGCCGATAATGCGCGGCAATCGCTGCAGGGTGCCCACATCAGCAGCCATCCCCATGTCGATTTCCTTGATCGAGAAGTGCGCATCTTCGGTGCTGTAACGCATGTCGCAGGCTGAGATCAGGTCAATGGCACCGCCAATGCAATACCCGTGAATGGCAGCAATGACCGGCTTGCGGCAACGATCTATCACATTGAACGATTGCTGCAGCTGCAGCACATTGCGGCGAATGGTCTCGGCCTTGCGGCCAATGTCCGGGTTCATGCCTGCGGCGGCTTCTGCCAGCATCTGCAGGTCGATACCGGCAGAGAAATGCTTACCAGCGCCAGAGATCACCGCACATCGCACCTCTGGGGTATCGTCTACCCAGGCAAATGCCTGAATCATCTCTTCCCAAAACGCGCGATTCATGGCGTTGATCTTTTCAGGGCGGTTAATCTGGATATGAGCGACCTTACCGATCTGCTCAACCAGCAGCGTCTTGAACTCCGGCATCGTTAGACCTTCTTCTTTTGTGAATGCGTCTGATAAACGCGCAGAAATTGACTCAGCGCAGATCCCACTGTCAGACGGTTGTAGTAGCGTGACTATAACAAGCCGACCGGCAAACACCATAACCAAAAACTCAGCAAAGCAGCCTAAGATACTGAAAATGCGATCTGCTGGACTGATAATTCAGCGCAAACCGGGACTAAAAGCGCACTGGACCAACACCATCGACGGGCCACACCGCCGCTCGATTTGCGCTAAGCTCCCGACCGCTCACAGAGAGTTCATCGAACAGCCCGCTGGCCCCAGCGCACTGCTCAACGCACTTTCCCCTTTAATACAGGATATTAACCATGTCTGATGCCCTTATCCCGGCGTTGGCGCAGAACTTTCTCGGCCAGGCGCCGGGTTGGTACAAGCGCACCATTGTCGCCTTCTTGCTGCTCAATCCGCTGGCCATGTGGCTGCTTGGCCCCTACCTGACCGGCTGGCTGCTGGTGGTAGAGTTTATCTTTACCCTGGCCATGGCCCTTAAATGCTACCCCCTGCTGCCCGGCGGCCTGCTGGCGCTGGAGGCCCTGCTGATCGGCATGGCCACACCCGACGCGCTATACCGGGAGGTGCTCGGCAACTTTCCGGTGATACTGCTGCTGATGTTCATGGTGGCGGGCATCTACTTCATGAAGGATCTGCTACTGCTGACCTTCACCAAACTGATCCTCGGTGTGCGCTCCAAATCCGTGCTGGCGCTGCTGTTTTGCCTGGTCGCAGCCGTGCTGTCGGCGTTTCTCGATGCGCTGACGGTGACCGCTGTGATCATTACGGTTGCGGTGGGCTTCTACGGCGTTTACCACAAGGTTGCCTCCACCGTACCCGGGGACGATGGCACCCTGGACCCAGACGAGGACCCACGTCAGCGAGAGCACCTGGAGCAGTTTCGTGCCTTTCTGCGCAGCCTGTTGATGCATGGCGCGGTGGGCACCGCACTGGGTGGCGTCTGCACCCTGGTGGGCGAACCGCAGAACCTGCTGATAGCGGGCGTTGCAGGCTGGGACTTTGTTGAATTCTTCCTGTTGATGGCGCCGGTCAGCATGCCGGTGCTGGCCAGCGGACTGGTGACCTGCCTGCTGCTGGAGAAGACCAGCTGGTTTGGCTACGGCGCTCGCCTGCCGCGTCCGGTACGCCGAGTGCTGGAGGATTTTGCCACCGCCGAACAGGCCAAACGCCGAGGCCCGCAGCGTGCAGCGCTGCTGATTCAGGCACTCGCCGCGGTGTTGCTGGTTATCGGTCTGGCGCTACACCTGGCCGAGGTCGGATTTATTGGCCTGATGGTGATCATTCTGATCGCCTCATTCAACGGCATCACCGATGAGCACCAGATTGGCAAAGCGTTCCAGGAGGCACTGCCGTTCACTTCGCTGCTGATAGTGTTTTTTGCCATCGTGGCGGTGATCCACGAGCAGCACCTGTTCAGCCCGGTTATCCATGCGGTGCTGGCCTTGCCGCCCGAGCAGCAACCCAGCATGTTCTTTATTGCCAACGGCGTGCTGTCGATGATCAGCGACAACGTATTCGTCGCTACCGTTTACATCAGCGAGGTCAAGCAAGCGCTGGATGCCGGTGAGATCAGCCCGCTGCAATTCGAGCGTCTGGCTATTGCCATCAATACCGGCACCAACCTGCCAAGCGTGGCAACCCCCAACGGTCAGGCGGCCTTCCTGTTTCTGCTGACGTCAGCTATCGCGCCGCTGGTGCGCCTGTCCTATGGCCGCATGGTGTTTATGGCGCTGCCCTACACGCTGGTGCTGGGTGGTGTGGGGTTGTTTGCGGTGACGTATTGGCTGTAACAGACAACCTGCCAACGCAAAACGCCCCGCTCAGCGGGGCGTTTTTGTATCAGCTAACAAGGCTGGCGTCGGCTGCTCAACCCTGCTGCTCTGGCGCACCTCGCCAAAAGGCGAAGCCGGCCGCCTTTTCCAGCGCGTCCAGGCGCGCCTCGTGGGCCTGCAGCTCGACGTCATTGGCGCGCAGTACCTGCAGTTGCTGGCGTAGCGCCGGGTCGATGCGGCGAATGGCGCTGGCGGTGTTACCACCCTCGCCATCGCCTTGGCCGTTAGCGGCCAGCGACAACGCGGTCTGGCCGCCGGTCATGGTCAGGTAGACGTCTGCCAGGATCTCGGCATCGAGCAAGGCGCCGTGCAGATCACGCTGCGAGTTATCTACGCCATAGCGCTTGCACAGGGCGTCCAGGCTGTTGCGCTGCCCAGGGTGTTTTTCCCGCGCCATGGCCAGGGTATCCAGCACCGAACAGTGCTCCGCCACGACACCATGCCCGCGATTGAGCCTGGTCAGCTCACTGTCGATAAAGCCAACGTCAAACGCGGCGTTATGGATGACCAACCGGGCCCCGGTGATGAAGTTCATGAAGTCATCGGCGATATCGGCGAAAAGCGGCTTGTCCGCAAGAAACTCGCTGGAAATGCCGTGCACCGCCTGGGCACCTTCATCAATGTCTCGCTCGGGGTTGATATAGACGTGATAGTGCCGCCCGGTCAGGCGCCGGCCAATCACCTCGACACAGCCGATCTCGATAATCCGATGCCCTTCCTTGTGCTCGATACCCGTTGTTTCGGTATCCAGTACCACTTCACGCATGCTTTAACCCTTCCGTTCACTGAGGATGTACTGCACACCCATGTTGGCCAGCTCGTCGGCCAGTTCATTCTCCCGGTGCCCTGTATGTCCGCGCACCCAGCGCCACTCCACCTCATGCTGGCTGACCAGTGCGTCGAGTTGCTGCCACAAATCGACGTTTTTCACCGGCTGCTTGCTGGCGGTTTTCCAGCCACGCTTTTTCCAGTTGGGCATCCACTCGCGCACGCCCTTCATGACGTATTGCGAATCCGTGGTCAGAATCACCGACGCAGAGCGTTTGAGGGCTTCCAGACCACGGATGGCAGCCAGCAGCTCCATGCGGTTGTTGGTGGTTTCCAGTTCGCCGCCGTACAGGCGTTTTTCATGCTCGCCCAATCGCAGCAACACGCCCCAGCCACCCGGCCCAGGGTTGCCCTTGCAGGCACCATCGGTAAAAATTTCAATCGCTTGGGTCATGACCATTCCGTTTCTGCGCCCGTCGGCTACCGGCGGCCAGAGGCGGCATCACCAACGTGGGGAAGACCCGGCCGCGCTCGCGCTGCGGTGTGGCACCGAGCATCTGACGGCGCGCCAGCAGGCAGTAAAATCCGCCGCCTGGCAGGCCACCACGCTGTCCGAAGGATTCAAGGAAAGCCAGGCGCTGCAGCCAGGTCGGCGATGCAAGCGGCGGACGATAACACCCATCCAGACGTTTCTCCACCGCAAAGCCAAGCAACTCCAGCCAGTCCTCCAAGCGCGCCGGACTGACAAAGCCGGCCTCACCAAACCAGTCACGCCCCAGATAGTGTTGCCAGCCCCAGGTGCTCAAGGGGTTGAAGCCAAAAATCAGCAGGTGGCCGCCCGCCCGCACGGCTTGACTGGCCTCGCGCAACAGCGCCCGTGGCGACAGGCTGAAATCCAGCCCGTGGTGCAACACCACAACGTCCAGCGCTTGCGGCGCAAAGGGCCAGTGGGCTTCCTCCGACGCGATGCTGCCGCCCTCGCCGTTCATATCCAGCAACCAGCAGTGACGCAGCACTCGCACCTCGGGTGTCAGCAGCTGCGGGGCCAACCCGTACTGCACCATGTGCTGACCGAAGCAGGCCGCCAGCACCTCGCGCTGTACCGCCCGCTCGGCATCCAGCAGCATCAAGCCGGCCGGCGAGCCAAGCCAATGGCGCGCCTCCTGAAGCAACCGCAACAGGTCAGCCTGACTGATTGAACGAGTGGCCTCGCCACGTGCCATGGATTCTCCACCTGGGGCTTGGCCCCTCACCGCATTTGGTTAAGATGTGGGCAAACACATTAAGGATTAGCCTGCCCATGTCCACCTTTATCGCGCTACCGGCATTCAATGACAACTATATCTGGCTGTTGCTCGACGAGCAGCGCCAACAGGTCGCGGTGGTCGACCCCGGCGACGCCCGGCCGGTCGTCGTCTGGCTCGGGCGCAACCCCGAGTACAGCCTTAGCCATATTCTGGTGACCCACCACCATCCTGATCACGTTGGCGGTATCAACACGCTCAAGGCCAGCACCCAATGCAAGGTCTGGGGGCCAGCTCACGAAACTATCCCCGGCCGGGACCGAGCCCTGGAAGATGGGGAACGGATCAGTCTGTTTGGTCTCGAGCTGGAAGTGATTGCTGTACCAGGCCACACCTTGGGCCATATCGCCTTCTTCTGCGACAACGCCGGAGACCCCTGGCTGCTCAGCGGCGACACCCTGTTTGCCGGTGGTTGCGGCCGCCTGTTTGAAGGTACACCAGAGCAGATGCACCAGTCATTGTCGCGCCTGGCTGCGCTGCCGGACAGCACCCGCATTTACTGCACCCACGAGTACACCCTGGCAAACCTGCGTTTTGCGCAAGCGGTAGAGCCCGACAATGACGACATCCGCGTACGCCTGGAAGTGGTCGAAGAGCTGCGCGCTGACGACCGCATGACCCTGCCGACCGACCTTGCCCTGGAAAAGCGCACCAACCCCTTTTTACGCAGCGAATGCGACGCTGTGACGCAGGCCGCCAGTGCGCAGGCCGGTCGCTCGCTGGCGCCCGGTCCAGAGACCTTCGCTGCCGTACGGAAATGGAAGGACAGCTTTTAACTACTGCCTGCCTTGACCCTCCAGATAGCGGTCCATAGAATCGACCTCATTTTTTGGGGTCGTCCATGCATATTTCGGTACCTGCCATCTTGCCCAAGTTGCTGTCAGCAGCCTCCCTCGGAGCCATGCTGCTGATTGCCGGCTGCCAAACCACCGACAGCCAGGGCTACCGACAGACAGGCCAACTTAGCACCCCCAGCGAGCCTGTCAGCGCTTCACCTTTCCGCACCCCGTCTGTTGCCCCCTCCGTCCGCTCACCAATTCCTGAAGCTAGCAAGCCCCATACCCTCTGGGCCCGCATTCGCGCCGGTTTCACCCTCGACCCAGCCGCTATCGACAACCCACGCATCGACCAGCAGCGCATCGCCTTTGCCAGCCAGACCCGTTACTTTGAACTGACCTCCGCCCGCGCCCAGCGTTACCTCTACTACGTCGTTGAGCAGCTGGACGAACGCCAGATGCCGCTGGAACTCGCGCTGCTGCCGTTTATTGAAAGTGCCTACAACCCGCAGGCCGTTTCCAGTGCCCAGGCCGCCGGGCTCTGGCAGTTTATTCCTTCAACCGGCCGCAACTTCTCCCTGCGCCAGGACTGGTGGTACGACGGCCGCCGTGACGTTACCGCCTCCACCACCGCTGCGCTCGATTACCTGACGCTGCTGAATAACTACTTTGATGGCGACTGGCTGCTGGCGCTGGCGGCTTACAACTGCGGCGAAGGCTGCGTTGGTCGCGCCATAAAACGTAACGAAGCACTCGGTCTGCCGACCGACTACTGGAATCTGCAGCTGCCGCGCGAAACCATGAATTACGTGCCCAAACTGCTGGCGCTGGCACAGATTGTCGACAGCCCCACCGCCTACGGCACCGTACTACCCAGTCTGGCCAACGAGCCCTACTTTGCCGGGGTGGCCATCGACCAGCAGATCGACCTGCACAAGATTGCCGAGCTCGCCGAGCTATCGACCGACGAGCTGCTGAGCCTCAACCCGGCGTTCAACCAACGCGTCACCGCCCCCAACGGTGAATATCAGTTGCTGATCCCGGTCGATCACGTTGAGCAGTTCACCACAGCGCTGGCCAGCCTGCCGGCTGATGAGCGAGTCAATTACCAGCACTACAGCGTGCGCCGCGGCGACACCCTGTCGCAAATCGCTCGCCGTCACCAACTCAGCGTCAGCGTGATTCGCGACATCAACAATATCAACGGCAACCTGTTGCGCGTTGGCCAAACCCTGATGCTGCCAGAGCTCGGCGGCAGCGCACCGGCCACCAACGCCGCCGCCAGCGCGCTGGCCAGCAGCGCTGAGCCATTGCGCTATCGTATTCGCTCAGGCGATAACCTCTGGACCATCGCCCGCGCCCACGGCACCACCGTCAACCGCATCAAGCGCGACAACAACCTGGCCAGCAACGGTCTGACCGTAGGCGACACCCTGATTCTGCAGGCCGCCGCCTCAACTGGCGGTAGCGACACCCGCCGCGTGGCCTACACGGTGCGCTCAGGCGACTCGCTCTACACCATCGCCCAGCGCTTCAATGTTGATGTAGACAAGATCCGTGACTGGAACCAGCTTGGTCGCTACCTGCAGCCAGGCCAGCAACTGACGCTGTTCGTCCGCTAGGCCGGCACAGATTAGCGCCACAGGGCACCGCGCCGGGCTTCCGCCCGGCGCCGCACAATGGTAGCGTTGGCAACATCGCTGACGGCGCGCCGACACCAGCTGTCACTCGAGGTGCAGCCAGAGCAGTGTCGTCAGTCACCGGCCACTCTATCGTGCGGAATGTCATGCCCTTGCTGTCTCGAACGCTATGTCTGGCGCTACTACTGATCACCGCCCCGTCCAGCTGGGCCACGCTCTACCATCAGCACGGCTACTCGCTTTACGGCCAGCCCAAATACCCTGCCAACTTCGAGCATCTGGATTACGTCAACCCGGACGCGCCCAAGGGCGGCACGCTGCGCGTTATGGGTAACGGCACCTTTGACACCCTCAACCCCTACACCCTCAAAGGCACCAGCCCGATCAACACCGGCGACTTTGCGCAGTTTGGCATCAGCGAGTTGAACGAGCCGTTGATGGTGGGCAGCGGTATCTATGACCCCTCTGCTGACGAGCCTTATTCGGCCTACGGCCTGATCGCCGAAAGCCTGGAGTTTGCCGACAACCGCAGCTGGGTGGTGTTCAATTTGCGGCCCGAGGCGCGTTTCCACGACGGCGAGCCGATTACCGCCGACGACGTGGCCTTTTCCTACCGCCTGCTCAAAGAGCAGGGTCACCCCAACTACCGCTCGGTGCTGCAAGACGTCAGTCGCATCGACATCCTGGGCGAGCGCCGCATTCGCTTTATCTTCAGCCGCCCCGGCAATTCAATGCTGATCCTGCGTCTGGGCGAACTGCCGGTGCTGCCGGCGCACTACTGGCAGGGCCGAGACTTTGCCACCACCACGTTCCAGGCCGGCCTCAACAGCGGCCCCTATCGGGTCAGCAGCGTGGACCCCGGCCGGCGCATCAGTTTTCAGCGGGTGGAGGATTACTGGGGCCGCGACCTGCCTATCAACCGAGGCAAGTACAACCTGGACCGCATGGAAGTGGAGTTTTACCGCGACAACAGCGTCGCCTTTGAAGCCTTCAAGGCCGGCGAATTCGATATTTACATCGACCGCAAAGCGGCCAACTGGGCCAACGCCTACGCCTTTCCGGCGGTGGCCAGCGGCGACGTAATCAAGCGCGCGGTACCCCACGAGATACCCAGCCCTACCCAGGCGATGTTCTTCAATACCCGTCGCACCCCGTTCGACAGCCTGCCGCTGCGCAAGGCACTGGGCATGCTATTCGACTTTGAGTGGTCCAACCGGGTGCTGTTCTACGATGCCTACCGGCGCTCGCAAAGCTACTATCCCAATAGCCCGTTCAGCGCGACAGGCCTGCCTGCCGGGCAGGAGTTCCTGTACCTGTCACCCTTTCGCGAGCAACTGCCCTCGGAACTCTTCCTGCAGCCATTCAGTCTACCCGTGACCGACGGGCGCGGCATTCCGCGCGATACCCTGCGTGAAGCGGTGGAGCTGTTTGCCGAAGCCGGCTGGAGGCTGCGCCAGGGGCGCCTGCAGAACGATCAGGGCCAGGATTTGCGGTTTGAAATGCTGCTGGTCAACCCCAGTCTGGAACGTATCCTGCAGCCCTACCGGGCAAATCTGGCGCGTTTGGGCATCGATATGCAGATTCGTACCGTGGACCGGGCGCAATACAAGGCACGACTGGACCAGTTTGACTACGACATGATTCTGACCACCCTGCCACAAGGGCTTTCACCTGGTCTGGAGCAGTTCAGCTACTTTCACTCCAGCCAGCGCAACGTCAAAGGCAGCCGCAATTACGCGGGTATCAACAACCCGGTCGTGGACAGTCTGGTCGAACAGCTTCGGGCGGCCAGCAGCCGCAGCGAGCAGGTAGCGGCTGCACGGGCCCTCGACAGGGTTTTGCTGTGGCACCACTATACGATTCCGAACTGGTATGTCGATTACCACCGCATCGCCTACCGCAGCTGGCTCCGCACGCCGGAGATTGCACCCTACTCGCTGTCGATTCGCAGTTGGTGGCAAGCGCCGGCGCAACAATAGAAGAACAAGGGACCTGAATGCGACTCTCGTTGAAAACCTGTAGCCTGGCTCTGCTGATATGCGCTAGCGGCGCGTTGCAGGCCGCACCACAACACGCCGTCACGCTCTATGATGAGGCGCCCAAGTATGGCGCAGACTTCACCCACTTCGATTACGTCAACCCGGACGCCCCCAGGGGCGGCACTCTGCGACTGTCCGGTTTCGGCAGCTTTGACTCCTTCAATGGCTACATCAGCCGGGGCACCGCCGCCGAAAACCTTGGTCTGATCTACGACACCCTGACCTTCCACGCGCTGGACGAGCCCTTTACCGAGTACGGCCTGGTGGCCAAGAGCATCGAAAAGGCCGAGGACAACAGCTGGGTGCGCTATTACCTGCGACCAGAAGCTCGCTTTCACGATGGCGTCGGCATTACTGCCGACGATGTGGTATTCACCTTCAACGCCCTGGTTGAACAAGGCGCCCCCTTCTACCGCGCCTACTACAGCGATGTAGATCAGGTGGTCGCCGACGATGAACATACCGTCACCTTTCACTTCAAGCACAGCGGCAACCGCGAGCTGCCGCTGGTGCTGGGGCAACTGCCGGTACTGCCCAAGCACTACTGGGCCGAGCGCGACTTCAGCAAAGGCTCCCTGGAGCCGCCGCTGGGCAGCGGCCCCTACCGCATCACCCAGGTACGCCCCGGACGCAGCGTGACCTTCGAGCGCGTCAACGACTACTGGGCCGCGGACCTGCCCGTGCAACGTGGTTTCTACAACTTCGACAAGGTGGTGACCGACTACTACCGCGACACCAGCGTGATTCTCGAAGCCTTCAAGGCCGGACAGATTGACCTGAACGAGGAAGTGGCCGCCAAGAACTGGGCGACCGGCTACACCAGCCCGGCCCTGAGCGACGGGCGCATCATCAAAGAAGAAATCCCCAATCACAACACCCAGGGTATGCAAGGCTTTGTCTTCAACCTGCGCAAAGCCTACTTTGCCGATGCCAGAGTACGTCAGGCGATTGCCCTGCTATTCGACTTTGAATGGTCCAACGCCAAGCTGTTTCACGGTGCCTACACCCGCACCACCAGCTACTTCGACAACTCGGAATTGGCTGCGCGCGGCACGCCCGATGAAGAAGAGTTGGCACTGCTGGAGCCGCTGCGCGGGCAACTACCCGAAGCCGCCTTTGGCGCAGCCTGGACGCCACCCACCACCGATGGCAGCGGCACCGTGCGCGAACAGCGCCGTCAAGCCTATGCACTGCTGCAGGAGGCTGGCTGGCAGATCGTTGACGACAAGCTGGTCAACGCCGAAGGTGAGCAACTGAGCTTCGAGTTTCTGCTGGTGCAGGCTGATTTCGAGCGCGTCCTGCTGCCCTTCAAGCGCAACCTGGCATCGCTGGGCATCAACCTGGAGCTGCGCCGGGTAGACGTGTCTCAATACATCAACCGCCTGCGCTCGCGCGACTTCGACATGGTGGTCACCAGCTTTGGCCAGTCCAACTCTCCCGGTAACGAGCAGCGCGAGTATTGGCACAGCTCCAGCGCCGACAACCCGGGCAGCCGCAACCTCATGGGGCTGCGCGACCCGGCAATCGATGCCCTGGTCGAAGGTCTGATTCAGGCGGACTCACGCGACAGTCTGGTCACCCACACCCGCGCACTGGATAGGGCCCTGCGCTCACTGCACCTGGTGGTGCCCAACTGGTACACCAACGTCTATCGCGTTGCCTACTGGGACAAGTTCGGCCACCCGGCCAAATCGCCAAAATACAGCCTGGGCCTGTTTACCTGGTGGGTTGATGCCGAGCGCGATGCGCGCCTGCAAGGCCATCAGCAACAGGTAGCACCCAGCGCCGAGGGAGCCGAATAAGCATGCTGGCTTACATCATTCGCCGTTTGCTGCTGATTATTCCGACCCTGTTCGGCATCCTGCTGATCAACTTCCTGATCATCCAGGCCGCACCCGGCGGCCCCGTCGAGCAGATGATTGCCAACCTCGAAGGCTTTGAGGGCAGCGCCACCAGCCGGGTCGGCGGGGGCGGCAGTGAAGTGGCCAGCGGCGGCAACTATCGCGGCGCCCAGGGGCTGGACCCGGACATCATCGCCGAGATCGAGCGCATGTACGGCTTTGACAAGCCCGCCCATGAGCGCTTCTGGCTGATGATCAAGGGCTACCTGCAGTTCGACTTTGGCGACAGTTTCTTTCGCGACGCCAAGGTCACCGACCTGATTCTGGAGAAGATGCCCGTTTCCATTTCGCTGGGGCTATGGACCACCCTGCTGACCTACCTGATTTCCATCCCGCTTGGCATTCGCAAGGCCATCAAGCACGGCTCCGCCTTTGATGTCTGGACCAGCTCGCTGATCATTGTCGGTTACGCCATCCCCGGCTTTTTGCTGGCGATTCTGCTGATCGTGCTGTTTGCCGGCGGCAGCTATCTGGACTGGTTCCCGCTGCGCGGGCTGACCTCTAACAACTTCGAGCAGATGAGTACCGGCGAGCAGATTCTCGACTACTTCTGGCACCTGGTGCTGCCGATCTTTGCCATGGTGGTAGGCAGCTTTGCCACCCTGACCATGCTGACCAAGAACTGCTTTCTCGACGAGATCGGCAAGCAATACGTGGTCACCGCCCGCGCCAAGGGGCTCTCCGAGCGCCGCGTGCTCTACGGCCATGTGTTTCGTAATGCCATGCTGCTGATCATTGCCGGCTTCCCGTCGGCGCTGATCAGCATCTTCTTCACCGGCTCGCTGCTGATCGAGGTGATTTTCTCCCTCGATGGCCTCGGCCTGCTCGGCTTTGAAGCGGCGATCAACCGCGACTACCCGGTGATGTTCGGCACGCTCTACATCTTCACACTGGTCGGTCTGGTGGTGAAGCTGATCGGCGATATCGCCTACACCCTGGTCGATCCGCGTATCGACTTTTCCAGCCGGGAGGGTTGATCCATGCGTCTATTCAATCTGTCCCCGCTCAATCAGCGCCGCTTTGCGCGCTTTCGTGCCAACCGCCGCGGCTGGTGGTCGTTACACCTGTTCATGGTGCTATTCGTCCTCAGCCTGGGCGCCGAGCTGATTGCCAACGACAAGCCACTGGCCGTGGGCTATCAGGGCGAGCTGTACTTTCCGGTGTTCAAACGCTATCCGGAAACCGCCTTTGGCGGCGAGTTTCCGATCGAAGCCGACTACCGCAGCCCCTACGTGCAGGAGCTGATTACCGAGGCAGGCGATGGCTGGATGCTCTGGCCACCCATTCCCTATCACTACGACACCATCAACTACGACCTGCAGGTGCCTGCCCCTGCGCCGCCTTCGGCGGATAACTGGCTGGGCACCGATGATCAGGCGCGGGACGTGATGTCACGGGTGATCTACGGCTTCCGTATCTCGGTGCTGTTTGCCCTGACGCTGACCATCTTCAGCTCGATCATCGGCGTCATTGCCGGCGCGGTGCAGGGCTTCTACGGCGGGCGCATAGACCTGTTCGGCCAGCGTTTCATCGAGGTCTGGTCCGGCCTGCCGGTGCTCTACCTGCTGATCATTCTGGCCAGCTTCGTACAGCCCAACTTCTGGTGGCTGCTGGGCATCATGCTGCTGTTCTCCTGGATGGCACTGGTGGACGTGGTGCGTGCCGAATTCCTGCGCGGACGCAATCTGGAGTACGTGCGCGCCGCCCGCGCCCTGGGTGCCAGCAACCAGGTGATCATGTTCAGGCACATTCTGCCCAACGCCATGGTCGCCACCCTGACCTTCTTCCCCTTTATTCTGACCGGTGGCGTCATCACCCTGACCTCGCTCGACTTTCTGGGCTTTGGCCTGCCACCCGGCGCGCCATCGCTGGGCGAGCTGATTGCCCAGGGCAAGAGCAACTTGCAGGCGCCCTGGCTGGGGATTACCGCCTTTGTCGTGCTGTCGCTGATGCTCAGCCTGCTGGTGTTTATCGGCGAAGCGCTGCGTGATGCCTTTGACCCAAGGAAATGAGATGAGCGAACAACCTTTGATCAGCATCCGCAATCTCAGCGTCGCCTTCCGGCAGGGCGATGACAGCGTTCTGGCGGTCAAGGATGTCAGCTTTGACATTCAGCCCGGCCAGACCCTGGCGCTGGTCGGTGAGAGCGGCTCCGGCAAGTCGGTCACCGCGCACTCCATTCTGCGCCTGTTGCCCTACCCGCTCGCCTCACACCCCAGCGGCAGCATCGAGTTTCAAGGCAGCGACCTGCTCAAGGCTGGCGAAAACCAGCTGCGCAAGGTCCGTGGCAACCGCATCTCGATGATCTTTCAGGAGCCCATGAGCTCGCTCAACCCGCTGCACAGCGTAGAGCGGCAGATTGGTGAGGTGCTCGCTCTGCACAAGGGACTGAACAAGGCGCAGGCGCGCGAACGCACGCTGGAGCTGCTGGAGCTGGTGGGCATTCCAGAGCCACGCAAGCGCCTGGGCGCCTACCCCCATGAGCTGTCTGGTGGCCAGCGCCAGCGCGTGATGATCGCCATGGCGCTGGCCAATGAACCGGAGCTGCTGATTGCCGACGAGCCGACCACCGCGCTGGATGTCACGGTACAGCTGAAAATCCTCGAACTACTCAAGGAGCTGCAGCAGAAACTCGGCATGGCCATGCTGCTGATCAGCCACGATCTGAACCTGGTCCGCAAAATTGCCCACCGGGTATGTGTCATGTATCGCGGAGACGTCGTCGAAGAGAACGATTGCGCTACTCTGTTCAGCAAGCCGCAGCACGACTACACCCGTCAGCTGTTGGCTGCAGACCCGAGCGGCGAGCCGGTTCCGGTCGATCCGAATGCAGAGGATATTCTGCGGGCGGAGCAGGTGCGGGTGTGGTTTCCGATCAAAAAAGGCGTGCTGCGACGTACCGTTGATCACGTCAAGGCGGTCACCGACATCAGCTTCAGCCTGCCCCGTGGGCAGACCCTGGGCATTGTCGGTGAAAGCGGCTCGGGCAAGACCACGCTGGGCATGGCGATCCTGCGGCTGATCGACAGCCAGGGCCTGATCGAATGTGACGGCAAGCGCCTGGACGGGCTTAGCCAACAGGAGGTACGCCCGCTGCGCCGCGAGCTGCAGGTGGTTTTTCAGGATCCGTACGGTAGTCTGAGCCCGCGCATGTCCGTCGGTCAGATCATCAGCGAAGGGCTGGAGATTCACCGCATCGGCAATGAGGCAGAGCGTGAACAGATGGTGATTCAGGCCTTGCAGGAAGTTGGTCTGGATCCGGAGACCCGGCACCGCTATCCGCACGAGTTTTCCGGCGGCCAGCGCCAACGGATCTCGATTGCCCGAGCACTGGTGCTCAAGCCCAAGCTGATCCTGCTGGATGAGCCGACCTCAGCGCTCGATCGCACGGTACAGGGGCAGGTAGTTGAGCTGCTGCGCAATCTGCAGCAGAAGTACAATCTGACGTATTTGTTTATCAGTCACGACCTGGCAGTGGTCAAGGTTCTCAGCCATCAGTTGATGGTGATCCGCCAGGGCGAAGTAGTAGAACAGGGACCGGCAGGCGACATCTTCGCTTCTGCGCAGCACGCGTATACGCGGCAGCTGTTGGAAGCGGCCTTTGCCCTGCCGCAAACCGATAACAGGGCCGATACGGCCATGCACTAAACAGGAAAGCACTATGGGATTTCTCAGCGGAAAGCGCGTACTCATCGTTGGCGTAGCCAGCAAACTGTCCATTGCCTCCGGCATCGCCGCGGCCATGCACCGCGAGGGCGCCGAACTGGCCTTCACCTATCAGAACGAAAAGCTGAAAGGCCGGGTTGAAGAATTCGCGGCCGGCTGGGGCTCCGGTCCTGAGCTGTGCTTCCCCTGCGATGTGGCCGACGACGCCGAGATCGAACAGGTGTTCGTCGAACTGGCCAAGAAGTGGGACGGCCTGGACTGCATCGTTCACTCAGTCGGCTTTGCCCCGGGTGACCAGCTGGACGGCAACTTCGCCGAAGTCACCACCCGTGAAGGCTTCCGCATTGCCCATGACATCAGCGCCTACAGCTTTGTAGCCCTGGCCAAGGCTGGCCGCGAGATGATGAAAGGCCGCAACGGCAGCCTGCTGACGCTGTCTTACCTGGGCGCCGAGCGCACCATGCCCAACTACAACGTCATGGGCATGGCCAAAGCCAGTCTGGAAGCCGGTGTTCGCTACCTGGCCACCAGTCTGGGCCCGGAAGGCACCCGCGTAAACGCTATCTCTGCCGGCCCAATTCGCACCCTGGCGGCCTCCGGCATCAAAAGCTTCCGCAAGATGCTGGCCCACAACGCCGCGCAAACCCCGCTGCGTCGCAACGTCACCATCGAAGAGGTCGGCAACGTCGGCGCCTTCCTCTGCTCCGACCTGGCCTCCGGTATGTCCGGTGAAATCACCTACGTGGACGGTGGCTTCAACATCACCGCCATGGGTGGTCTGGAAGAATAAGTCGCCGCTGCTTGCGGACACAAAAAACCGGGCAACGCTGCCCGGTTTTTTTATGGCTTCTGCGCTGTGCCACGCGGACAAGCCTGCGGCATTGTCCGCCCTACGGCTGCACATGACTGCGCACGATCAGTCGTCGGAGGTCGCCCCAATCTTGTGGATCGACAGGTCAGCGCCCTGGTACTCCTCCTCTTCGCTCAAGCGCAGACCGGCAACCGACTTGATCAGGCCATAGACCAGCAGACCGCCAACAAAGGCAACCACCACACCGGCCAGCGAGCCGATCAACTGCGACATAAAGCTCACACCACCCAGACCGCCCAGCGCCTCGGTGCCGAAGATACCCGCCGCCAGACCGCCCCACACACCGCACAGGCCATGCAGCGGCCAGACACCCAAAACGTCGTCGATCTTGAAGCGGTTTTGGGTGAGGATGAAGGTCCAGACAAACAGGCCACCAGCCACCGCACCAGTAGCCAGGGCGCCCAACGGGTGCATCAGGTCGGAGCCCGCACACACCGCAACCAGACCCGCCAGCGGGCCGTTATGGATAAAGCCCGGGTCAGCACGCCCCACCAGCAACGCCACCAGCGTGCCGCCAACCATCGCCATCAGCGAGTTGACCGCCACCAGGCCGCTGATGCCATCGAGCGTCTGCGCCGACATCACGTTGAAGCCAAACCAGCCGATGGTCAGGATCCACGCCCCCAGCGCCAGAAACGGGATATTGGAGGGCGGCATGGCGACTACGTGGCCGCCGCGATAACGGCCGTTACGCGCACCCAGCAGCAGCACAGCACCCAGCGCGATCCAGCCACCGACGGCATGGACTACCACCGAGCCGGCAAAGTCATGGAAACCGGCGCCAAAGGTCGCCTCCAGCCAGCCCTGAAAGCCATAGTTACCATTCCAGACGATACCTTCGAAGAACGGATAGACCACACCGACAATCAACAGTGACGCGCACAGCTGCGGGGCGAACTTGGCACGCTCGGCGATACCGCCCGAGATAATGGCCGGAATCGCCGCAGCAAAGGTCATCAGGAAGAAGAACTTGACCAGCGCATAGCCATTGTTCTGCGACAGCGTAGCCGCATCGGTAAAGAAGGTTGCGCCGTAGGCGATCCAGTAACCAATAAAAAAATACGCCAGGCAGGAGATGGCGAAGTCGCTGATAATCTTCGACAGCGCGTTGACCTGGTTCTTCTGCCGCACCGTACCTACCTCAAGAAAGGCAAAGCCGGCGTGCATGGCCAGAACCATGATCGCGCCCATCAGAATAAACAGGGTGTTTGCACCGTGAACCAGGGTTTCAACGGCGCTGTGCAGGTTTTCCATTCAAGCAGCCTCTTGCAAACAAAATGCACCTCATGCGTGCACAACACGGTTTGGTGTGCGCATTTGGTGCGATACGCTAAACGGGCGATTGCTAAACAACGCAACCCAGCTAGCGGGGTTTGTTAAATTTATATTTGTATTTCATTGACTTAGCCGAAAACCCTGGGACACTCGCCAACACACTGGCACCATGTTGGCGCAGCACCACAAGACCGACTCCCCTGATTAGTGCAATCGTCATACCAAATAGGCAGAATCGTGCACTGAAAGCGCTCAATGACACTTTCATGACAGCGCCAGCAGCTGCCCAATCCAGACCTGCGGCAGCTTCCGGCTGCTTGGCTATAATCTTGCATACTGTCAGCGCCCGACGTCCCGACCCCGGAGAATGATGTGTTCACAGGCCAGCCCCTGCCCTATTTCCAACCTCTGATCGATACTGCCACCGGCCGCATTGCCGGCTACGAAGCGCTGGCGCGACTGCGCGATGAGGAGGGCAACATCAGCAGCGCAGGCCCTCTGTTTACCGACCCGGCTGTATCCCAAAGTGATTTGCTGGAACTGGACCGCAGCATCCGGCGCCAGGCGCTGGAACGCTTTCGCGACAGCCCTGAAGGTTTTTTAAGCCTCAACATCTCACCGGCCTGGATCAGCCAGCTGCAGCCCGGCAAGCCGCTGCCCAGCCTGCAACTCTTGGATGAATTGGCGCTGCCAACCGATCAGGTGGTGTTCGAGATAACTGAACTGCAGGGCAGCATCGAGCAGTTGCGTGAGGTGGTACAGCGCTACCGCAGCGCCGGTATCCGCATCGCCATTGACGATTTCGGAGCCGGCTACTCCATGCTCGACCGCGTACTGGCGCTGGAGCCGGACATCCTCAAACTGGACATTCAGCTATTCCGTCAGGCTGCCGCGGGCAACAGCAACAGTGGCGACTTTGTGCGCGCGCTGGCGCTAATGGCTGAAAAGAGTGGCTGCTGGATCATCGCCGAAGGGGTAGAAACCGAACAGGAGCTGCACTTTGCATTGGAGTGCGGCGCCCGCTACGTACAGGGCTACCTGTTTGGCCGCCCGGAAGAAAACTTTCTGCCCAGCGATGCCGTGCAGCAGCAGTTCTCGGTAATGCGCGACCACTACGTACGCGCCAAGCTGGCTGAGCGCGAAAAGCTGGCCAACCTGCGCCGCTCACTGGCAGACCTGTTCGCGGAGCTGCGCCAGTGGCTTCGTCAGGGCGCACAGCCGTCAAAGCTGCCTGACCCACGCGATTACCCCTGGTTGCTGCGCTGCTTCCTGTGCGACGCCGAGGGCACGCAGATTTCCCCCAACTTCGACTGGCGCGACGGCAGCTGGCAAACCGACCCGCGCTACCTGGACCACAACTGGTCCTGGCGGCCGTACTTCTACCAGATTCTGGCCGAAGCTGGCGAAGACAGCCGCGTGATCCTCTCCAATCGCTACCGCGACGCCACCACCAACCAGTATTGCATGACTTCAGGGTTGTTCATCGACGACAGTCGTCACCTGCTGCTGGTCGACATCGACGCATCGGCACTCTGATCAATCAAGCCCACGGCGGCGCTGGCGTGGCAGACTGATGCGTACCAGCAGGCCGCCCTCCGGCGCCTGCTCCAGAGCCAGCGAGCCCTGATAGGTCGCCACCATATCCCGCACAATGGCCAGCCCCAGGCCGTGGCCGGGTGCCTGCTGGTCCAGCCGCGCACCGCGGCCCAGCACCTGATCACGCGCGGCTGGATCAATGCCGGGGCCGTCGTCTGCTACCTCCAGCGTCAACTGCGCCGCACCCAACTGCCATCCTACCCGTACCTGCGCACGCGCCCACTTGCAGGCGTTGTCCAGCAGATTACCCAGCAGCTCCAACAGGTCTTCGCGGTCAAACGGCCAGCCTGCGGACAGCTCGCCCTCGAGGCTGATGTGCGGGCCGCCGGGATAGAGGCGCTGCAGTGTCTGCACCAGCGCGTTCAGGTCAGCGTCGGGAGCAAAGCGCTGACCACGGGACTGGTCGGGCGCCAGGCGGGCGCGCTGTAGCGTACGTTCCAGCTGGGTACGCATGGCCTGCACCTGCGTTTGCAGCTCGTCTCGCTGCTGCGCAGGCAGCTGTGCGGTGAGGCTGTCCAGCCGGCTCTCGATCACCGCCAGTGGCGTCTTGAGCGCGTGGCCCAGGTCGCCGGCGCTGTTGCGCGCGCGCTCCAGCAAGGCTTCGACCTGCTGCCCCAGATGGTTGATCTCGCTGACCAATGGCGCCAGCTCCTCCGGCACCTGCTCGCTCAGCTGCAGCCGCTCACCGCTGCGCCACTCGGCCAACTCGCGCTGGGCACTTTGCAGCGGCCTGAGCGAACGCCGCAGCAACCAATGTTGTACGCCCGCCGCCAGCAGCACCACCAGCACCCCCAAACCACTGAGCCACCAGCTTGCACGGCGAAACTCGCCTAGCAGGGGCTGGTAGTCGATGGCCACACTGATGGTCAGACGCTCCCCCGACTTCAGGTACTCACCCGACCACACCAGTAGCTCCTGACCGCTCGGGCCCGGCAGCAGGTCGCTTTGCAGGCCGTCACCCGGCAGCGGCAGGCGCTGGTCCCAGAGCGAGCGTGAGCGCCACTTCTCATTGCCCTGCACCACGAAATAGCGCCCCGAGTAGGGGCGCCGGTAGTCAGGGTCAACCTTGTCCATGTCCAGATAGAGCCCGTCGCTGCCAGCGGTCAGCGCAGCCAGCAGGCTGTCAGTCTCGCGCTGCAAAAGCAGCGTCAGGTAGTTGCGTTGCGCGCGGTCATACAACCAGACACTGCCCTGCACAACCAGCAGCAAACTGATCAGCAGCAGCGGCACCAGGCTCAGCGTCAAGCGGCGGCTGATGGACATCATTCGGCTGTGCCTACCAGCACGTACCCCTGCCCTCGTCGCGTTTCAATGGCCCCGCGCCCCAACTTGCGCCGCAGGTGGTTGATCAACACCTCAATAACATTGGAGTCGCGCTCGTCTTCGTAATCGTAGAGGTGCTCGGCCAGCCGAGTTTTGGACAACACCTGCCCCGGGTGCAACATGAAATAGCGCAACAGCTTGAACTCGCTGGCTGACAGGCCAATTGGCGCTTCGCCGCCACGCACCACCTGCTGATGCGCCTCATCCAGTTGCAGACCCGCCGCGCTGAGCATGGCCTGCGGCTCGCGACCGTGGGCACGGCGCAGCAACGCCTGCACCCGCAGCACCAGCTCTTCATTGTGGAAGGGTTTGGTCAGATAGTCGTCGGCGCCAGCCTGCAATCCCTCTACCCGTTCAGTCCAGCGACTGCGCGCGGTCAATATAAGCACCGGCAGTGCGCTGCCGCCCGCACGCCAGCGTCGCAGAATCTCAAGCCCATCCAGACCCGGCAGGCCCAGATCGAGAATGGCAAGATCGTAGGGCTCCTGCTCACCCAGCAGCAAGGCGTCACGTCCATCGGCCCGCCAATCCACTGCATAGCCCGCGCGCTTGAGCACGGCCAGCAGGCTCTCGGCCAGTGCTACGTTATCCTCAACCAGCAGCAGCCGCATCAGTCGTCCTCTTCCACATCCAGCAGATCTCCAGTAACCGCATCGTACTCCAGCTCCATAACCCGCCGGGTGCGCGTCACCACCTCAATCTCATAAATGTAGCGGTCATCGTCCAATTCCAGCTCAGCCTCCAGCAAGCGGCCTGGAAAGCGCTGCAGCGCGTCATTTACAAACACCTGCAGGGGCACGATGTGCCCCTGTTCGGTCAATGCCAGCGCCTCATCCTGACTCAGATCGCGCGCGCTGACACCTAGCGGGATCAGCACCAGCGCACACAACAACAGGCGGCCGCTGGGCCGTGGATCAGTCGTCGCGGCGGTGTTCCAGTACTTCGCCATTGCTCGCATCCAGGTCAATGTCCCACTCCTGCCCTTGGGCATCACGGATTTCAACTTCGTAGACATAGCGGCCATAGTGCTTGTCCAGGTCGGTGTCGGTAATGGTACCGGGTTGCACTGACAGTGCCTTTTCATTCAGGCTTTCCAGTGACTGGATGGTGCCCTGCTCAACCAGGCCCGGTACTTCGTCCATGCGGACATCGTCATCTGCCAACACGGCGGCACTACCCAGACCCAGGATGGCGGCGCAAGACAGCGAAACAAGTTGCTTGTACATAGTCATTTCCTCTTTTGTGTGGAGCGATGCCGAACCTATCGGCACCGCCTTCTGACAGGTACAGACTATAGCCACCAGCTGAAACCAACCTTAAAATCGGGCGCGCAGCCACAGGGAACCCGCTCAGCATGACAGCGATACAGGTTAAAGCACCGGCATTGACGCTCCGCGCAGGGCAGCGCGCCATTCAGCATATCCGCGAACAGGGACTACAGCCTGCCGACGTGCACATGATTCCAGGCGCCGCCGGCGGGCCCAAGGCACTCGGCATCCAGGGGCTGGATCTGGCGCTGTTCGGCGAATGGCTGCCGCGCGCGCCGCAGCCGCGCAGTCTTATCGGCGCCTCCATCGGCAGTTGGCGCTTTGCCAGCGCCTGCATGCCTGACCCAGTACACACCTTGCGCCAGCTCGGCGAATTGTACACCGCCATGCGCTTCCCCAAGGGTGTCACCATCCAGACCATCAGCGCGGCCTGCGGCCAGATGATCGACGAGCTGCTGCAGGGGCAGTTTGATGCCATTCTCAATAACCCCCACTACCGCCTGAACATCGTCGTGGTGAAAAGCCGCGGCCTGCTGCGGGATGATTCGCGCACCCGCCTGGCACTTGGCCTGGGCGGCGTGATTGGCGCCAACCTGCTGGGGCGCCGCCACCTTGGCCGCTTCTTTGAAAGGGTCATTCTGCACGACCCGCGCCAATTGCCCGCACTGGATGAGTTACGTGACTTCACCAGCGCCCATGTCGAGCTGACCACAGAGAACCTGCGTTCGGCCTTGCTGGCCTCTGGTTCCATTCCCATGGTGATGGAAGCGGTGCGCGAGATTCCGGGGGCGGCGCCCGGTGTCTACCGCGACGGCGGCCTGCTCGACTACCATCTGGACCTGCCCTACACCGCACCCGGGGTGATTCTGTATCCGCACTTCATTGACCGGGTCATCCCCGGCTGGTTTGACAAGAGCATTCCCTGGCGCAAACACAACGCCCAGCAACTGCGTGACGTCTTGCTGCTCGCTCCCTCGCCCGAGTACCTGGAGCGCTTGCCACACCGCAAACTGCCGGACCGCAAGGACTTCAACCGCTACGTCTACGACAACGACGGCCGCGAGAAGTACTGGCGCAAGGCGATGAGCGAAAGCCAGCGCATGGGCGACGAGTTTCTGGAGCTGGCTGACTCCGGGCGCCTGATAGACCGTATCAAGCCACTGTGATCGAGCCACACCAGACCCTGCCCTGCCCGCTCTGCAGCGCAGCTACCCACTGGATGCTCAGCGACCGCAAGCGCAGCTACTGGCAATGCGAGCAGTGTTTGATGGTGCATGTCCCCGCACCCTGGCAGCTGACTGCCGAGCAGGAAAAGGCCGAGTACGACCGCCATGAAAACCACCCCGATGATCCGGGCTACCGGCGCTTTCTCTCGCGTCTGGCTGATCCGCTGCTGCAGCGCCTGCCGCCAGCCAGCAGTGGTCTGGACTTTGGCTGCGGCCCAGGCCCTGCGCTCGCGTTGATGCTGCGTGAGCAAGGGCATCAGGTCGCCCTGCACGATCTCTATTACCACCCCAACCCGGCAGCGCTTGAACAGCAGTGGGATTTCATCACCGCCACCGAGGTAGTCGAGCATCTGGCTGATCCGCGTGCGGTGCTGGAGCAACTCTGGCGTTGCCTGACGCCCGGCGGCTGGCTCGGCTTGATGACCAAGCGCGTAACCAGCCCGGAGGCCTTCAGCACCTGGCATTACAAAAGCGACCCGACGCATATCAGCTTCTTCAGCGAACAGAGTTTTCGCTGGCTGGCGCAGCACTGGCAGGCAGAGCTGGAGCTGATCGGCGCCGATGTGACGTTACTGCGCAAATCCGCCTAGCGCTGCCGGACGCGAGCAGCGAAATCATCAGGGGCTGCCTGACAGGCCCTTACACATGCCTGGCAGATGCAATCGCGGTTGCGCGCTTCAGCCGGCAGCAGGGCCAGCATGCTGGAGGGAACTGAAAGACGGAAACACCAGCAGTCACCGCTACTGGCCGTGCAGCTATTCTCTTGCTGACAAAACGGGCAGGTCTGGGTCAATTCACGTCCAGCACCCGGCGTGCGCCCTTGAACGTGCGCTGCCAGAACGACGACTCCAGCTCGTCGACGCGCACCACGCCACCGGTACTGGGCGCATGTAAAAAGCGCCCCTCACCAATATAAATACCGGCGTGGTTCACCCGCCCACCATTCATGGCAAACAGCACCAGATCGCCTGGCGCCAGGGCACTTTCAGACGGGCGGGTTACCTTGAGGTTGTAGAGGTCAGAGGTGGTACGCGGCAGGTCCATGCCGGCCGCTTCGCGGTAGACGTACTGAATCAAGCCACTGCAATCAAAACCGGTGTCAGGTGAACTGCCGCCCCAGCGATACGGGGTACCAACCAGGCTAAACGCCTGAAAGACCACGTCATTACCAAGAATCCGGGAGGAGTCGGAAGGCGTTACCGAGGGCAAGGCACGCACGGGGGCGGGTGCCGCGACGGGGGGGCTTTTGGGCGCACTGGAGCAGCCTGCCAGAACAGCGGTCAGAAACAGGATCAACAGCGCACTGTGCCGCATCCGGCAACCTCCAGCCCGAGGGGTTTGATTAAAAAATGGACGCTAAAGCGCCCAAGGTCAAGAATTTACTTTAACTTACCGCGCCAAGCTACAGATCAGCTGCCTTTTTCTGATCAATGGTTCACAGTGAACGCCAGCATGGCAGACAACTGACACAAGGGCCGCCCGCTTTGCGCGCGCCACTCATTGAAGGCCGCCTGCGCTGCGGCCTGGTCCCGCTGACTGCTGGGCATCTTGTCGATAACACCCTGCGCCTTCAGCGCGGCCACCACATCCTCGCTGGGAGCCCAGGTATCCTTACCCACCATTCGCAACAGACGCGGCGCTGATTGTCCGCCCAGTTGCGCGCCCCGCTTGGCCAGCAGGCGCCAGAGCCCGACGATGTCCTCTTCCGGCCAATCAGCAATCAGGTTGCCCATGCTGCCGTGCTCGGCGCGAATATCCAGCACCAGCTGGGCGTTGCGTGGCACGCTGCGCAGCTTGCCCAGATGCCGAATCAGGCGGGTGTTCTGCATCAGCCGCTCAATATGTTCAGCGCTCATCAGCACGACTTTCTCCGGGGCAAACCCAAAGAAAGCCTCTTCAAAGGCCGGCCACTTGGCATCCACCAGGCTGTGCTTTAGCCCGGCGCGAAACACCCGCAGGGCGATAGTCGACAGATAGCGGTCATCGGTCATTGCGCGCAGCTCATCAACCGTCCGCGGCTGGGGCAAAAGCGCCTCCAGCGCCTGCGCCGAGCCAAAGCGATTCAGGCAGTACTCGTGCAACCAGCGATAGTCCCGCATCGACAGCTCACCTTCAGAGGTTCATGACGTTCAGAACACGAGACGCCGCCTGCTCATCGATACGCAGGCCGACAAAGTCGTATAGCGCGGTATCAGCCAACTGCGAGGGCTGCACATGCTTGAGCGAGCGGAAGATATTCTCGAGCCGGCCTGGCGTGGCGCGCTCCCAGCCCTGCAGCATATCCTTGACCACCTTACGCTGCAGGTTCTCTTGTGAGCCGCAGAGATTGCAGGGAATGATCGGAAAGCCCTGCAGCTGGGCGTAGGACTCGATGTCCGCCTCGTTGCAATAGGACAGCGGACGAATGACCACGTTGCGGCCATCATCCGAACGCAGCTTGGGCGGCATGGCCTTCAGGTTGCCGCCGTAGAACATGTTGAGGAAGAAGGTCTCGATGATGTCGTCACGGTGGTGCCCGAGCGCCATCTTGGTCGCGCCGATTTCATCGGCAAAGGTATACAGGTTGCCCCGGCGCAGGCGCGAACAGAGCGAACAGGTGGTCTTGCCCTCGGGCACCTTCTCCTTGACGATCGAGTAGGTGTCACGCTCAAGGATGTGGTACGGCACACCAACGCTGTCCAGATAGGCAGGCAGTACCTCTTCCGGGAAGCCCGGCTGCTTCTGATCCATATTGACTGCAACCAGCTCAAACGTGATCGGCGCGACCTTTTGCAGGTACAGCAGCATGTCGAGCATGGTGTAGCTGTCCTTGCCGCCGGACAGGCAGACCATCACCTTGTCGCCATCCTCGATCATGTTGTAGTCGGTAACCGCCTCGGCGGTCAGGCGACGCAAACGTTTTTGCAGCTTGTTCTGGTTGACGCTGAGACGACTCATGGACAGGGCACCGGTCTGGCAAAAGCCGGCATTTTACTGGAAAGCGCTGAGCATAAAAACATCAGCCCCCGTCAGTGCGACTGACGGGGGCTGATGCCGGCTCAGGCAAGCCTAGAACAGCTAAGGTGATCCGGTGGTTCAGCGCAGGTAGACAGGCCCCACGCCAAAGCCCCAGAAGATGACTGAGGTCGCTATCATGGCCACCAGGACAACCAATCCGACCGCGAGCACCGAACTGGAGAACAGGAAGCCTTCATCACTGGGTATGTCCATAAAGATGGGAATGCCCTGATAGAGCAGGTAGACCGTGTAACAGATCGCTGCGGTGCCTACCAGCATACCCAGCCAGAGGCTCGGATACAGTGCTGCCACGCCAGCAATAAATAGCGGTGTAGCGGTATAGGCCGCAAAGATTACGCAGTCGTTGAAGGTCGGATTGGCATCATAGGTGCGCGCCATCCAATGAATGAAAGCCCCCATTACCGCCACGCCAGCGAGCATCGCCAGATACGACAGCACCGTCATCTGCATAGCGCTGGCCTGGGTCAGTTTTACCGCCTCAGCAGTGCCGATGGTCCAGCCAATCTGGGTAGTGCCGATATAGGCGGACACCGCCGGGATAGCCGCCAGCAGCAATACGTGGGTGAGGTACATGTGGCCAATGCTTTCGTCCTCGCCCTTGATTTCCCTCCACTCCTCGTCAGGATGGGTGAACAACCCCACTACGTGATGGATCATGGTCTGACCTCCTCATTATTATTCAGCCCCGACCAGCGATGCCCAGCCGGAGACCCGGGCACGCCTTAGCAATGCCCTGCGTTGACTATAGTCAAAAACCATTGAGCATATGAAACCCTGCTTAGAGAGATTGGCGACTTCAGGTTTTACCGTAATAGCGTTGCAGAATTAACATCGCCCGGTTGATCTCTTGCGCCCGCACCGTACTGCCGCCACGGTCCGGATGATGACGACTGAGCAGGCTGCGGTAGCGCCGCTTCAACGCCGCTGGCGTCGGTGCCTCGGTAAACTCCATGACCGCCAGCGCTTCATCTACCTCCCCATCCGCTACCGCGCCCCGCCCCTGCCAGAAGCTGTCCAGCAGTCGTTGCACGTCGTCGGCGTTGGTCTGGCGCCACTGTGCCCAGTCCAGGTAATAACGCCGCAGCGGGTCGGCCAGCTCAATGGCATCCGCGCCCGCCTCGCGCGTGCGCAGCACAATCTTCAGCACATGGATGTCCAGAGCCAGGTGCGCTGGCGCCAACTGATCTGCCAGCAGGTACAGGCGATTGAATAGCAGAAAGTGCAAACGGAACAGCTGCAGTGGGTCACGCAGAGCACCTGGCTCGGCAAACAACGACTCCGGCCAGCGCTGGGCCAGCAGTTGCAGCAAGTGATGCTCTCCAAGCCCTTGCGGGTGAGCGTGCAGCAGATCCAGCAATACATCGCTGAAATTGGCCGGTAGCAGGTCTTCAGGTTGAACCTCAATCATACCGGGAGTGTAACAGCCCCTGGTCCGTTGCTGTCCGTCATCAGTTTGCCATCAAAGCGACAAGCCTCTGTCATCGCGGCTGCGTATCAATGTCACCTCATTCGTATTCAGCAAGGACAGACAAAAAATGAACAGATGGGTACTCGCCGCCACCACCACCGCCATGCTGGCTGCCTTGGCCGGTTGCAACAGCGACAATGACGACGAGGTTGTTGCCCCACCAGCGGTAGTCACCCCTGACAGCATCAACCTGAGCTTCCTGGGTCGCTACAGTGCTGGCATCTTTGCTGAAAGCGCCGCCGAGATTCCGGCCTTTGACCCGATCAACAAGCGCATTTTCATCGTCAATGCACAAAAAGGCGCAGTCGACGTGCTGGATGCCAGCGACCCGGCCAACCCAACACTGCTCGAGACCTTGACCGCCACCAGCATTGCCGCTGGCGCAGTGGTTAACAGCATTGCCTACAAGGGCGGCTACCTGGCGGTGGCTATCGAAGCCTCCCCCAAGACCGCTAACGGCTACGTCGCCCTGTATGACGCAACAACCCTTGAGCTGCTGGGCTCCGAGCAGGTTGGCGCGCAGCCCGACATGCTCGCCTTCAGCCCGGACGGCAAGTACCTGCTGACCACCAACGAAGGCGAACCCAGCAACGACTACAGCGTTGACCCGGTTGGCTCCATCAGCATTCTCAGCCTGAATGACGACGAGATCGTCGAGGTCAAAACGGCCACCTTCAGCAGCTTCAACGCGCAGAAAGACGCCCTGATACAGGCCGGCGTGCGCATCTTTGGCCCCAATGCCAGTGTCGAGCAGGACCTGGAGCCAGAGTACATCGCCATCGCCGAGGACAGCACCACCGCCTGGGTTGCCCTGCAAGAGAACAACGCCCTGGCCAAGATCGATATCGCCAGCGCTACCGTCACCGACATCCTGCCGTTGGGCTACAAGGATCACGGTGTGGCCGCCAACGGCATTGATGCCAGCGACAAAGACGACGCCATCAACATCACCACCTGGCCCGGTGTGCTGGGCATGTACCAGCCTGATGCTATTGCCGCCTACAGCGCAGGTGGCAACACCTACCTGGTCACCGCCAACGAGGGTGACGCCCGCGCCTGGGGCGAGGATGACGACGCCTACTGGGCCGGTGATGCCAGCAAGGGCTTTGTTGAGGAGTTCCGCGCCAAGCACCTGCTACACACCGGCGGCTTTGACCGCCGCGCCGGCGACGACCTGCCGCCGCAGCTGCGTGCATTGGCAGCGGGCGCCCTGCTCAACCCAACCACCTTCAGCTACTGCGGTGCGACGGCTGCCGACCCGGGCGACTGCCGTGAAGACGAAACCCTGGGCCGCCTGACCGTGGCCTGGACCGATGGCTATCGCAAGGACGACGCCGGCAACCCGGTGATGTTCGATGCTGCCGGCAATGAAAACGTCGCCGGTGACCGCCTGATGTACGACAACCTGTACGCCTACGGTGCTCGCTCCTTCTCCATTCGCGATGCCGACGGCGCGCTGGTCTGGGATTCAGGTGATGCACTTGAGCAGTACATCGCCAGCGCCGAGTGCATGCTGGGCGCCAACCGCGATATTCCCTGCGCCGACTACTTCAACTCGACCCATGATGAAGGTGACGTATTCGATAACCGCAGTGACAACAAGGGCCCTGAGCCCGAAGGCGTCACTATCGGCCAACTGGGCGAGAGAACCTTCGCCTTCATCGGCCTGGAGCGCATGGGCGGTGTCATGGTTTGGGACGTCACCGACCCGACCGCCCCTGAAATGCTGGATTACCTGAACACCCGCGCCGACTGGACCACCGAAGACACCGAGTCCGTGCTGGCCGATGCCGGCGATCTGGGGCCGGAAGGTCTGGTGTTTGTCTCTGCCGAGGACTCACCAAACGGTGAGGCTCTGCTGATCGTCGGTCACGAAGTCAGCGGCACCACAACCGTGTACCAGATCAATCAGGTACTGCCATAACACCGCTGACGCGTTGTTGGCCCACGGGGCCGGCCACTTGGCCGGCCCTGTTCATTTGCGGCTAGGCCACCTCGTCGCTATGCTCCAGCGCCTCACGGTGCACCCCACGTACCGCCTGCAAGAACTCATCGCCCCAGCGGCGAATATCGTTGTGCTGCACTATCCCGAACAACTCCCGCAACCGCGCTTCGCGCTCTGCCCTGCCCAGCGTCAGCCCGATATAAAGACCATCGCGCAGATCATGCGGATCATGCGGGTTGGTCAACAGCGCTCCGTGCAGCTCGGCGGCGGCACCGGCAAACTCCGATAGCACCAGCACCCCGGCGCCACCACAGAGCCCCTGGGTTGCCACGTATTCCTTGGCAACCAGGTTCAGCCCGTCACGCAGCGGGGTAATCCACATCACATCCGCCATCAGGTAATAGGCCACCAACTGGTTGAAGGGCACGGCGCGGTAGAAGAACTGTACCGGCGTCCAGCCCACCCGCGAGAACCGTCCGTTGATACGCCCTACCGCCTGCTCGATCTGCCCCAGCAGCTCGGCGTAAATGGTCATCTCGCGGGCTGCAGGCACGCAGATGGTGATCAGGCTGACCCTGCCGATCAGCTCCGGATGCGCCTCCAGCAGCGCCTCAAAGGCCAGCAGCTTGGCGTAGGTGCCCTTGGTGTAATCCAACCGCTCGACCGACAGCACCACGCGGATACCTTCCAGCTCCTTGCGCAGCAGGCTGATCTGCTCCTGACACACATCGCTGTCGAGCACCTGTTGCACTCGGTCAACATCCAGCCCGACCGGGTGCGCGCCCAGACCGATCTCACGGCCGTGCACCTTGATGCGCGTGGCCATCCGATCCAGCCCTACCGCGCAACCGTAGGTCAGATAGCGCGGCGCACAGCCGGTCTCTTCCAGCACCTCCAGCGGCGCGACACCGCGTACCACATCAACAAAGTTCTCGGCCTGACGGGGAATATGAAAGCCGATGTAATCGCACTGCAGCAGGCTGCCGATGATTTCGCGGCGCCAGGGCAGCACGTTGAACACGTCGGCCGACGGGAAGTAGGTGTGATGGAAGAAGGCGATATTCAGATCCGGACGCAGCGGTCGCAAGAACGCCGGCACCATCCACAGGTTGTAGTCGTGCAGCCAGACCACCGCGCCCTGCGCTGCCTCGGCGGCCGTACGCTCGGCAAACAGGCGATTGACCTTGAGAAATACCGCCCAGTCCTCCTCGCGGAACACGGCGCGCTCCCAGAAGGTATGTAGGGTCGGCCAAAAGGCTTCCTTGGAGAAGCGCTTATAGAACACGTCGACGTCGTCCTTGGTCAGCGCCACCCGCGCGGCGACCAGATTAGGGTAGCGCTCGGCATCCACCTTGGTGTGCACCTCAAAGCCTTCGCGCCGGCGCGGGTCATGGATCGACCAGGCCACCCAGGAACCCTGCTGATCGCCAGCAAAAAAGCTCAGCAGCGTCGGCAGAATCCCGTTGGGCGAGGACGGCGGACGGCGTATCACCTTGCCGCCTTGCTCCACCTCCTCGTATGGCAGGCGGTGATACACCATCACCAGGTCCGCCTTGCCCTTGATCTGCAGGTCGCGCAGCTCCGAGTCCACGCCCAGCGGGCCGAGAAAGCCGAAATGCGATATCGCCTCTAGAATCCCGCCGCAGCCGCTCAGGCGTGCGTGCAGTACCTTGGCGCGGTCAGCGGTGGCCTCCAGCAAGGCGGCCTCCGACTCACCGACGCACACGCCCTTGAAACCCTGCTCATACATCGACAGGTCATTCAGGGTGTCGCCCGCTACCAGCACATCGTCCAGCGACTCATCCAGATGTTCGACCAGACGCTGCAGGGTACTGCCCTTGTTGACGCCACGGGGCAGGCAGTCCAGGTACATGCCGGCGGAAAACAGCAGGTCGCAATCCAGCGCCTCGACAGCCGCGCGCAGCTCGTCGGTTACCGCATCCGGTTCACAGAACCAGGAACAGCGGCGCTGCTGCGGCACCTGCTGACGCTCCAGCCCGGGAAAGGCGGCCAGCTTCTGCAGAATAAGCTGCTCGCCCGGCCAGCGCGCATCAATCTCGCTCTGCACCGGGTAGACCGGCTGCAGGGTCTTGCCATCCACCACGGTCGCGCCCACGTCACAAATGATGTAATCGGGCTGCGGGATCGCCGGGTCCGAGAGCAACGGCACCACCACTTCAAGGCCGCGGCCGGTGACAAACACTAGGGTGATGCCCGGGTGCGCGCTGATCAGTTGGTAAAGGCGCTGACGATTGTCCGGGTCGCCAGCGAGAAAGGTTCCATCCAGGTCAGTAGCCAACATCATGATTGAGGTCTCCCTGTTGCATCGGAATCGGTGTCGGGCGCCAGCTCGGTTTCAGCGGCGAGCCCATCGGTGCGCGCAGCGGCAGCAGGCTCATCGCCGCCCGCCTCCTCCAGCATCATCTCCAGCACAGCGGTGGAGGTACGCACCATGGGCACTTGATGGGCGGCGCCATCGACAATACGGTCACGGCCGGCCCGCAACTGCCAGCCGGCATAAAGGGCACACAGCGCAAACATCAACGCAAAGAACAGCGGCAGCGCGACGGGCCTCGCGCCCATCAGCAGGCCAGCCAACGCCGGTCCTATCGCTGCCCCAACGCCGTGCAGCATCAGCAGCGCCGCGTTACCCGAGAGAATATCTTCCTGGTGTAAATGATCGATCAGGTGCGCCACCACGGCCGGATAGACCGAGAAGGAGCCGGCGCCAAACACGGCTGCACCCAGCAGCAGCCACAGTCCGAACGGGCCGAGCGCCGCCATCAGCAGGCCGCCCAGCGCAGCGCTGCCGGCGATAATCACTAGCGCACGGCGCCGATCGATGCTGTCCGACAACCGCCCCATCGGCCATTGGGCCAGCGCACCGGCAACAATCACCAACGACACAAACCCGGCAACCTGCGCGGTGTCCATGCCCATACGTGTGGCGTAAACCGCACCAAGCCCCCAGAAGCCGCCCATGCCCAAGCCAGACAACAAGGCCCCGGCACAGGCCACCGGCGCGGCTTCCCAGAGACGGCGCAGCGACAAGGCAGGGGTATCGGTGATCACCGGCTGCGACAGGCGGGTGGCCGATACCGGCATCACCGCCAGCACCACCAGCATCGCGGCAATCACAAACAGCGTGAAGTTGAGCGGGCTGTCCCAGTTCAGCAGTTGCTGGGCCAGCGCCAGCGAGCCCAGGTTGATCGCCATGTAGCAGGCGAACACCTGTCCGCGTCGCTCCGGGGGCGCCTGGGTGTTAAGCCAGCTTTCAATCACGGTGTAAATACCGACCAGCGCCACCCCGGTCATCACCCGCAGCAGCAACCAGACGCCAGGCAACATCCACAGCAGATGGATCAGCACGCAGGCAGCCTCGGCTGCAGCAAGAAAGGTAAAGGCACGCACATGCCCCATGCGGCGAATCAACCGCGGACATAACCAGGTACCGAGAATAAAACCGGCAAAGTAGGCGGAGCCCAGCAGACCGAGTGTCTGGTCGCTGAAGCCTTCGGCACTGCCGCGCAGGGCAAGCAGCGTATTGAGCAGGCCGGTACCCAGCAGCAACAGAGCGATGCCGCACAGCAGGGCCGCAATGGGTACTACAAGTCGAAGCATGGAACCGAGTCTCCTTGGTGGCGTCGGGTCCAGGCAGGGTTTGGGGGGCGTAAATTGATGTGCACTATTTATATTCAGCTGTAAACACCCTACCGCAAACCGGGTCGCACTGACCAGCCCGGCTTGTGTGCCTTCAAAACACCGGGCATATGACGCTACACTGGCCGACATTCGCAGACAGGAATCTCGCCCCGCCATGGCCACCCTTAAAGACCACGCACGCCGCCTCTGCGCGCCCCTGCTCAACCCGCTGGAAGCCGGTGACGCGCCGTACCATTACGCGCCGAGAAGCCGCGCCATTCTGGTCATCATGAGTCTGCTGTTTATCGCCCTGGCCAGCGCGCTGGGGCTGCTGCTGCCGGCCGGGAGCGATCCATTTTTCATCTTGCCCGTGGCCGTCTTCGGGCTGCTCGGGGCACTCGGCCTGCTGGTCGCCTGGCTGGGCAGCGAACGCGCGGTAGCACGGCTGTGGAATAGCCGATAGACATGACATCCAAACAACTCCTGATCGTCGCGCACGCGCCCTCGCCCAACACCCGCAAGCTGGCCGAGGCAGCGCTGCGCGGCGCACGCCATCCGGATATCGAGCACGTGGAAGCCCGCTGGGTGCCGCCGCTGGAGGCCCAGCCGGAGGACGTGCTGCAGGCCGACGCCATCATCCTGGGCACCACCGAAAACCTGGGCTACATGAGCGGCGCGCTCAAGGACTTCTTTGATCGCTGCTACTACCCCGTGCTGGAAGAAAAACAGGGCCTGCCCTGTGCACTCTACATTCGCGCCGGGATGGACGGCACCGGCACCCGCAGGGCGGTCGAGTCGATTGTTACCGGCCTGCGCTGGCACTGGGTGCAGACGCCACTGACCCTGCGCGGTGACTGGCAGGACGCCTTTGAACAGCAGGTCGAGGAGCTGGGTATGTACATGGCCGCCGGACTCGATAGCGCAGTGTTCTGATGGAGCGTATCATCGCCCGTACCGAAGCCTGCTACGCCAAGGCAGAACAGTATTTTCAACGCACCTTTGCACGCCCCGCTATCCATCTGGATCTGCGCGGCCAGCGCGCCGGCGTCGCCTACCTTGACCGCAACCTGCTGCGCTTCAATGGCCAGTTGTACCGGGAGAACAGCGCGCACTTTCTGCAGCAGACCGTTGCGCACGAGGTGGCTCACCTGATTGCCCATCAGTTGTACGGCCACCGCATTCGCCCGCACGGCCGCGAATGGCAGGCGCTGATGACCGGGCTGTTTGAGCTGCCGGCTGATCGTTGCCACAACTACGCCGTGGCCCGCAGGCGCAGCACCCAGTACCTGTATCGCTGCGCCTGCCCGGAGCACATGCCTTTTACCGCACGCCGCCATGCGCTGGTCAAAAAGGGCAATCGCTATCTGTGCCGGCGTTGCGGCGATGCGCTGCACTTTACCGGCAAGAGCCAGCAGGTCTGAAGCTCTAGGGTCTGTTGACGTTTCGTTCACCCGCCTGTTGCAGCCTGTAAAGCCGCCAATCAAGGAGCGAGAAGCGTAGGGTGTTCAGCGCATCCCTGCGCTTCACCCCTTCGGGGCTGGCGCACAAAAACGCTCCCGGCGTTTTGTGGTCATTCCACGTGAGCGACGAGCGACGCCGAGTGGCGGCGTTACAGGCGCAACCTCGGCGGCCCCACCCGCAGGGCCGGGGCCATTTTTCGGCCATGCTGCGTTGCCGGTCGCTTATGTGGGGCGACCACACAGCGTTCCCTCCGCCTTGCCTGGCCGAAAAATGGCCTCCGGCAGGCGGGTGAACGAAACGTCAACAGACCCTACCCCGCCCGCCGCATCACCTCGATGTAAGGGCGCAGGCTGTAGCCCAGTTGTGGAGCAAGGCGGTCGGCCCAGACGTTCATGGCCTGGCGGTCCAGAGACAACTCACCGCTCTGGGGAATAAACAGGATGATGTTGCCCTCCACCACTTCCACCTGCAGGTAGCGCTCGCCGAACAGCTCGCGCAGACGGTGGACGGCGTAGGGCTTGCCGCTACTGCCCTGCTGCCACTGATTGACCACCATCAGTCCGCCAGGGCGTAGCGCCGCGTGGCACTGCTGCAAAAAGTCCATATGCAGTTGGGCGCCGGCAATACCGTCTTCCAGGTATAAATCGAGCATCAGCAGGTCCACCGGCTCGGTCAGTGACGCCATGTACTGCTCGGCGCTTGCCACCACCACCTGCAGTTCGGGCACCTCCGGCAGGGCAAACCAGCGCCGGGCCAGCGCCACCACCGCGGGGCGGAGCTCGACCGCACGTATCTGCTTCGGTTGCAGATGCTGCAGCACCGCACTGACCAGGCTGCCTGCCCCCAACCCCAGCGCCAGTGCCCGCTCAATCTGCGGCAGCCAGAAGCCCGCCAGCAGCATCGCGCGGGTGTAGTCGTACTCCAGCCAGGCGGGGTCGCCAATCAGCGCGCAGCTCTGTTCAGTCTCCGCCCCAAAGTAGAGGTAACGTAACTCGCCCGCCTGCGTTACCCGCAACTCACCCAGCGCATCCTGTTCACGCGCCAGCAAGCGTTCAGGCTCGCGCCCAAGGCGGTGGGCCAGCCACCACCCCATTTGCTGCAGATAGCCTCGCCATTCGGTCACCGCGATACTCCCACCCTGTCCTGTCCGCGGCACAGTAGCAGCTTTGCCCAGCAGCGCGGCAAATTTTCCGCCACGGCGTCAGCACCGTCACTTAAACTGGGGTTGTCGTTTCCCGCTATTCAGGTACCTCCGCATATGAACCCTTCCGGCAGCGTCCTTCAGCTTATCGTCGTTCTATTGCTCGCCACCGTCATCGCCGTGCCGCTGGCCAAGCGCCTGCGGATGGGCGCAGTGATCGGCTATCTGGCCGCAGGTGTGATCATTGGCCCCGGGGCGCTGGACCTGGTACCACACCCGGAAGACATCAGCCATGTGTCAGAGCTCGGAGTAGTGCTGCTGCTGTTCATCATCGGCCTGGAGTTGTCGCCGCGCCGGCTGTGGGTAATGCGCCGCGCGGTGTTCGGCACCGGTTCGCTACAGGTCGGTCTGTGCGCCACCGTCATCGGCCTGCTGGCCCTGCTGCTATTCGAACAGCCGCCGGCCACTGCACTGGTGCTGGGTCTGGGCCTGGCGCTGTCATCCACCGCCTTCGGCCTGCAGCTGCTGGCCGAGCGCCGCGAGCTGACCAGCGCCCACGGCCGCCAGGCATTCGCCGTGCTGCTGTTTCAGGATATGGCCGCCATTCCGCTGATCGCCCTCATCCCGCTGCTCGGCGTTCAGCCCGACAGCAGCGGCGAAAGCAGCCTGCTGCTGCAGACCATCAAGGTGCTCGGCAGCATTGCCGTGATCATTGTTGGCGGCCGTTACCTGCTGCGCCCGGTGTTCCGCGTAGTGGCCCGTACCGGGCTGCAGGAAGTCTCCACCGCCACGGCCCTGCTGGTGGTGATCGGCACGGCCTGGCTAATGGAGTCGGTGGGCGTCTCCATGGCCCTCGGCGCCTTTTTGGCCGGTCTGCTGCTGGCCGACTCGGAGTACCGCCATGAGCTGGAATCGCAGATCGAACCCTTCAAGGGGCTGCTGTTGGGGCTGTTCTTTATCACCGTAGGCATGCGGGCCGACATTTCGCTGCTGCAAAGCAGCCCCTTGTCCGTCGCCTTGTTGACCGCGTTGATCCTTGCGCTGAAACTGCCGCTCATCTACCTGACCGGCCGTTTGGCCGGTGGCCTGGGGCGACACAGCGCGCTGCGACTGGGCCTGGTGCTGGCCGCTGGCGGCGAATTTGCCTTTGTGGTGTTTCAGCTGGCCAGTACCCATCAGTTGCTCAGCCCCACCCAAAACAACCTGCTGATACTGGCAATTACCCTGTCGATGGCGGTAACGCCATTGCTCATTCTGTTGCTGGCCGCGCTGCTGCCCAAGGACCAGGCAGCACCGCGCGCAGTGCCCGATGAGTACCAGCAAATCGACGCCGACGCGCCACGGGTCGTGATCTCCGGCATGGGGCGTATGGGTCAGATCATCGCTCGGGTATTGCGTGCCCAGCGCGTGCCCTACGTTGCTTTGGATACCTCGGTAGACAGTATCGAATTGTCGCGCAGTATCAGTACCGACATGCCGATTTACTACGGCGATCCGCTACGCCCAGACATCCTGCGCGCGGCCCAGGTCGACAAGGCGCAGTTTTTTATCATTACCAGCAGCGACCCGGACGTCACCCTGCGCACCGCCGAAACCGTGCGCCGCCTGTATCCGAAGATCACCATCATCGCCCGTGCCCGCAACCGCCAGCATGTGCACAAGCTGATTGACCTGAACGTGTTGGCAGTACGCGAAACCTTTCACTCCAGCCTGGAGATGAGCAGGCAGATTCTGACCGGCCTGGGGCTGAGTGATGAGCAGGCCGACTCGCGCCTCTCGCGCTTCCGCAGGCACGACGAGCAGGTACTGGCGGCCCAGCACGCCGTCTATGACGATGCAGCAGCCGTGATGCAGACCGCCCGTCAGGCCCGCGCCGACCTGGAAAACCTGTTCGACACCGACCGTATCGAGGCACGCAGCGTCGCCGACATGATCGAGCAGGCTAAACAGCGGAGCTGAGCCTGCTAGAATGCGCGGTTATCGCAATCAGGAGCAGCAGCATGGCCGACATTGGGCGTTTCAATCATCTGGAAATCACCAAGCACACCGACTTCGGGCTCTATCTGGACGGTGGTGAAGACGGCGAAATCCTGCTGCCCAACCGCTATGTACCCAAGGATCAGAGTACCGAGGTGGGTGACCGCCTGCGGGTGTTCGTCTACTTCGACAGCGAAGACCGCATCATTGCTACCACCCTGCGCCCCCGCGCGCAGGTGGGCGACTTCGCCAACCTCAAAGTCGTCGCGCGCAACCGAGTCGGTCTGTTCCTCGACTGGGGCCTGCCCAAGGATGTGCTGCTGCCCTTTGCCGAGCTGAAAAAGCCACTGGAAGAAGGCCAGTACTGCGTCGCCTACCTGTATCTGGATAAGCACACCAGCCGGGTGCTGGCGACCACCCGTCTGGATCGCTACCTGGACAAGACACCGGCCAACTACAAGGTCGGCGATGCGGTCAACCTGCTGCTGGTCGAGCGTACCGACCTGGGCTACAAGGCCATCATCAATGGCGAACACTGGGGTTTGGTACACCGCAATGAAGCCTTCAGGCCGATCAAGCTGGGCCGCAAGGAGCAGGGCTACATTCGTGAGATGCGCCCCGACGGCAAGATCAACCTCAGCCTGCAGCCGGTCGGCGCCCGGGCCGCTGACCTGCTGCAGCAGCAGATACTCGACCGCCTGCAGGCCAGCGGTGGTCACCTGGCCCTGAGTGATCGCAGCAGTCCCGAGGCCATCAGCGATGCCTTCGGCGTCAGCAAGAGCAACTTCAAAAAGGCCATTGGTGGTTTGATGAAAAAGGGCGTTATTCGGATTCATTCGGAGCATATCGAACTGGCCCAATAAGCAACGGCACGGCGGACCGGCGGGCCTGCGCATTGCGGCTCTGACGTAGGGCGGAGAACGCCGCAGGCTTCTCCGCGCGTCGGCAAATGAACCCACGGAGAACGCTGCGCGGTTCTCCATGCTACGGGGGCGGAGTAGACCAACGGCGTCTCCGCCATGGATGCAGCCCCCTCTGCACCAGGCCATAACGCCTAAGCGGCGGACCGGCCTGATCCTCAAACGGTCATCATGCGTTCGTTGTTTTGTCACGTCCCGGGGCTAGATTGCCGATCTTCGCGCACGGCAGCCGCCGGCGCCCTGCCGATGACAAGGATGATGTAATGACCAACTGGAAAGTGCTGTCTGCGCTGCTGCTGGGCAGCGCGCTGCTGAGCGCCTGTAACTCCGACAGCGGCAATGACGACGACGCCGCAACCACCCCCGAGCAAGAGCTGGCCGCACGCCTGGCCGCCTTCCCGCAGGCAGGGGTCGAATTGCCCTTCGCGGTGCTGCGTGATGACCTGATCGACGGCAAGACCATGGCCCCGTTCGAGGTGCGTAACGGTGGCTACGGCTCGGCCATGACCGCGCACCCGAGCAACCTCGGTGAGTTCTACGCCATGACCGACCGCGGCCCCAACGCCGACTTTGTGGGTGGCGCCTACGGCTCTGGCAAGTCATTCCCGGTCGCCGATTACACTCCGCGCATCGGCCACTTCCGAATCATCGCCAGCGGCGGTGTCGAGCAGTTGGCAACCATCCTGCTCAAGCGCCCGGACGGCACCCTGATCACCGGTCTGCCCAATACCTCCGCGTTGGGCGGCACCGGTGAAACGCCCTACAACCCCGATGGCACACCGATTGTGGTTGACCCCATGCAGCCCTACGATGCCGCAACCAACCCGATCAAACTCGACGACTACGGCCTAGATGGCGAAGGTCTGGTGGCGCTGCGCAACGGCAGCTTCTGGGCCAGCGACGAATACGGCCCACACATGGTTCACTTTGACGCCGAGGGCCGCGAGATCGACCGTATCAACCCATTTGCGGCAGATACACGCACCCGCATCAACCTGCCGGCAGAGTACGCCTATCGCCGCGCCAATCGCGGCATGGAAGGCTTGGCCATCACCCCGGATGAGTCCACGCTGGTCGGCCTGATGCAGTCCACCATGGACCTGCCGGACCGCACAGTGCGCTCGCTCACCATCACCCGTATTGTCACCGTCAACCTGCAGACCAACGAGATCGGCCAGTACCTCTACCGGCAGGAGCTGCCAGCCAACTCCAACTCGGAGATGGTCGGCTTGAGCGCTACCGACTTTCTGGTTCTGGAGCGTGATGGCAGCTTCCTCTACGGTGGCCCGAACGGCGCAGCCGGCGTCACGCCCGATGCGCAGAAGCAGGTTTACCGCATTGACCTGTCTACCGGCACCAACCTGGAAACCGTGGCGCTGCTGCCCGGCATGGTGCAAGACCCGGATCTCGGCCTGACCATCAATGGCAAGACGCTGGAGCAAGTGGTACTGGAAGGTGGCTGGGAAGCCCTAGCTGCGGTCGGCATCTACCCGGTAGACAAGACACTGGCGCTGGACATGGTGGTTGAAGCCAACTACCCGCACGACAAAATGGAAGGCCTGTGGCGCATCGACAACGGCCACCTGGGCGTGCTGAACGACGATGACTTCGCCACCTGGTCCACCGGCGGCGTACTGGAGCAAAAGATGCTCGACGACGCCACCATCGACGCAGGCCGCCTGTACATCCGAGAAGTAGACCTGTCAGTCGATTGATCAGCTGGACTGGCAAACAATACAGGCGCCTTTACGGCGCCTGTATTGTTTCAGAGAGGCGTTCAGGTGGCCTGGTGAAACGCCCGGTACTGGCCGGGCGTCAGCGCAGTACGTAATTTGAAGTGACGCTGAAAATGCGCCTGATCGGCAAAGCCCAGATCCAGCGCCAGGTGGTTCAGACTGACCGGCTCAGTGCGCAAGCGTGAACGCGCTTGCTTGATCCGCGCATCCAATTGATACGCATGCGGCGCCTGACCGTACAGCCGCTTGAAACCGCGAATCAGCTGATAACGATTAAGCTCAGCCGCTTCGGCCAGCTCCTCCAATTGCAGATTGCTGCCAAGCCGATCCATGATCAACTCCCGCGCGCGCTGCAGGCCGCTCTGATGCAGCGTTGGGGTGTGCTCCTGAGCGCGGCTGAACAGCGGGTGCAATAACTCGACCAGCCGCCCTTGCGCTTCCAGCGCGCCGTCTGAGCGCTGCAGGCTGGCGTACAGCCCGTCGAACTGCGCTCGCCCCGTCACACTGCAAACATCCGGAAAGCCCTGATAGTCAGCGCTGCCGCCAAAGGTCTCGCGCTGCAAAGAGCCCAACCAGTGGGCATCAACAAACAGCATGCGATACGACCACTGACCGGCCGCCGGGTTGCACGAGTGCACCTCACCCGGATTGACCGTCACCATGCTGCCCGCACCGATACGCTCAAGGCGTTGACGGTTGCGGTAGGCCGTGTGCCCCTGGTCGATCACACCAAAGGAAAACTCGTCGTGCGTGTGCGCCTGATAACACGCGCTGGAGCGATCTGCCTGCCGCAGCTCAACCAGCGGCAGCGCTGGGCTACGCTGAAGAAATTGCTCTTGCGACATGTTCATCTCACCTTCTCACCGCCACAGAATCAGCATTACGCTGAGCACCAGCAACAACGCCATCAACAGGTTGAATACGCGCATTGCCCGCACACTTGGCAGGCGGCCACCCAGCAAATGCCCCAGCACCGCCCAGCACCCCACACCAAACAGACAAACCAGCAACGACACCATACAGAAAACCGCCAACGACTGCGCCTGATTGCTGACGAACAACCCCAGCCCCGACAGGGAGTACAGCCACGCCTTGGGGTTGAGCCACTGCGCCAGGGCGCCAGCCCAAAAGCCAGGCACCCTGGCGTTATCTGCCCGCGGCAACCCCGGCTTTGCCCTCGCAAGCCGCCAAGCCAAGTACAGCATGTAGGCCGCGCCAACCCAGGCCAGCCCCTGCAACACCTGCGGATTTTGCGCCAGGCTGCCAAGCAAGCCTAGCCCCAGCAGCAATACCATCAGCGCATAGCCCAGCGAGGCGCCTACCACATAGGGCATGGCCCCTGGCAAGCCGACCCGTGCCGCACTGCTGACCGTCACCACACAAACCGGCCCCGGCGCGATTGAACCCACCAGAATAAACGCCAACATCGATAACCACAGCGACAGCATGGTACGCCCTCATGACCCGAACAGCGGCATGCTGACGCAATGGCACTCGCGTGTATTGAAGGAAATTGCGCACAAAAAAGGCGCCTCGCGGCGCCTTGAGTGGTCGGGCATTAGCCCGACCATCATCTCGGTGACTCAGCTTTCCGGCCGCCCTTGATCAGGCTCACTGTAATCGCATACACCCTGCGGGAAGATCGCATTGAGCTGGGCGATCTCATCGGAGTCCGGAACCCAGGTGCCATAGGTGCCATCGCTGAGCGCACTGGCTACCGGCTTGAGCGCACACTTGAAGATACTGCCTTCAATCGGCCCACCTGCCTGCATTCGCGAGGTGCTATAGGTCGGGAACTGCTGGGTACAGGCCCCTGCTGGCTGCTCGTTGATGATGCCATCCCATACGTTGTCACCCTCCGCGATCAGGCTGCCGTCAGTGTTGAAACAGCTGTCTAGCGCAGTCGCCGGGCGGTTTTCGCCGATGCTGCGCTCGGGGTTCTCGCGGATATTGTTTAACCACTCGTCCAGCAACTCCAGCGCCATCCAGGTTTGGTCAAAGTTGCGCTGCGGCCGCGGCCTGGCTGGATTGCTGGTGTCGGTTGGGCGGCTATCAGTAAACCAGATCACCTGATTATCAGCGTGGCCCATGCGGTTCAGAATACGCTGACGTGCCGAGAAGGATTGGTGACTATTGTGCATATCCAGCACCTCCTCCAGATAATGCCGCCAATCAACTACCGGAATATTCAACTGCCCATCAAACACGATGCCTTGCTCATAGGCGGCGTTCATCGCCAGCGGGTCGCCCTCGGTGCGCGGCGCAGGTGCAACCCCGTCGGCACTGAGGTTCATGTTGCGACGACTCCAGGGATCGAAGTTTTCCGGGGTGTTCGGCGGCAGGAACGGCGCGCCCTCTTGGACCATCTCACTCGGCTGTTTCCAACCGCCAATCAGGGCGTTCAAGCGCAGGAACTCGGCCGGAGTAATCTGCCCTCTTCGCAGTGGCAACAAGCCGTATTGCACGCCGACGTTATCAAACAGCGTGCGCGGTTCACCCTCGCCATCTACGCCATATACGTTGCGTAAATCATCAAAATGCGTCCAGTGCACATCCGCCATGATTTCCGGCGGCTGCATCTGCTCCTGATACGGCGCCTGTCCGTACAGCGGATTCATGGTCAGCGGAGTTAGCCCGCGCCAGGCCGGGACGCACTCAGACATGCCCGGTGCGCTGGCGTAGCCGAGGGTGCGCTTGGTGTCGTACAACGGATCGGCATAGGCATCCGTGGCATTCAGGCCGACCAGCAGGCTGCGGTTCTCGGTGGTCTGCCAACGCGAGTTGGCGCGATCGGTGGCATCCATATAGTGCTCCAGCAACTCGCAGTCGCCGATATGAATGGTCTGGGTCACCATGTCCGGGTAGGCGTATTGCGGCACCCCGGCATCAATCAAACCCGGGTGGTTCTGCGAGTAAACATATTGCTGAATCGCTCCGCCAGAGCCGCCAATGGCCACGGTGTAGTCAGGCACACCGAAGCGCTTGACGAAGTGCTCCTTGGTCATCAGCGCGGTCTCACCGCCCAGTTGCAGATTGTAGTGGGTACTGGCACGGGTGCCGGTAGAGTAGATCACCGCATAGCCCAAGCCGAGCACTTCCGGGGTGAGCGCATCACCGCTTAGCCGGCCCTGACTATGCCCGATACCAACCCCGCCCTCAAAGTGATACAGCAAGCGGCCGTTCCACAGCTCGGTACTGGCGGCGTCCTCAGCATCACTGCGGTCAGCCAGGGTGGCAAAACTGTAGATAAAGCGGTTCAGAGTGCCAACCTCACGGCGCACGACAAAATCCACCTCCCGTCCGTCGGTCAGGGTGGTCGTCGCCATGTCGGCCGGACGGCTGCGGTCTGCCGGCAGCGCTGCGTAACTGCCACCGGTAGTCCTGTAGAGAAACTCCACCCGAGGTTCAATGGTGCAGTCACGGCTGTAACCTACCACCGTCTCGTCCTCGTAAACCGGGAAACCGCCCTCCTGGTTGTCGACCAGCGGCTGGATACCCAGTTGCCCTACTACGCTGCAGACAAAGGGATACTGTTGCGGTCCAGAAAACACCGGCCCGGTCTCTGGGTAGGCTGTCAGTGTCATGTTGTTCAGCTCGCCAAAGCGGCTGTGATGCAGCTCCAGACGGTTTTCGCCGAGCGTCAGCCCCTCGACCAGTATTTCCAATCGACCGTTACGCTCGACCATCCGGGTCGGCTCGATCTCGGCATCGTTCAGCCACAGCTCCAGGTTGTCCAGCTCCGCATCAACCACATCCAGGTCACCCTCGATAGTCACAAGCACATCATCACCGGTCACCTGGTCGAGCGCGCTGGATAACACCCCTAGCTGCAAGTTTGGGCGCACCGGATCATCGTCAGAATCGCTACTGGAAAGACAGCCACTAAGGGCGATAGACAACACAGGAATGGATAGCAAAACTCTTGGGCAGGCCATGAAGAATCCCTCTCTTGGACTTGTTGTCGAGATTGCCGGGCGCCAGCAGAGAGAGGGTAGTTTGGATCGGCCAACAGCGTCGCGTACACCCTCTGCATCCTGCACTCTCGCCCACGCCGTCGGTCGCAGCCGACTTACAGGAGTCTAGTCCGGGTTAGAAAATGCGCCAAAATTAAGCAAAGCAGAAATGTAACAAGGCTACCCACGCTGTCTCAGAAGCGCGTCAAACTCACCAGCAGCGCAGCGCCCAACCCCAGCGACACCAACTGCCAGAACAGCACCGGGTCGCGCTCCAGCAGCGGCGCCTTACCCGTAGCCAGGCTGGCAGCGCTGGGTTGGCGCAGCTCAAAGACAAACTCATCGACATCGGCAAAACGCTTGGCCGGGTCCAGTTGCAGGGCGCGGCGCAGCACAGCGTCGATCCAGGCTGGTAGCGAGCGAGTCGGGCTAAGGACTGACTGGTAGCTGAGGCGGTTCTGCGCCGCCCGGCTGCGTGCGGCGGACACCCCCGTGCCGTAGGGCAGCCGGCCACTGAGCATCTGATAGGCAATGACTGCCAGCGAGAACTGGTCGGAGCGGTCACTCCCCCCCTCGCCAAGAAAGTACTCGGGCGCGGTGTACTGCGCGGTGCCCAGAAGCTCGCCGCGCTGCTGCAGGCCGCTTTCCAGCAAACCGGCCACCTGCACCGCGCCAAAGTCGATGATGCGCACGCAGCCGCTGCGCTCAATCAGGATGTTGGCCGGGCGCAAGTCCTGGTGCAGCATTTCCAACCGATGGAAGGCGCGCAGGCCACGAGCAACCTGCTCAATGATGTCGCGCACCTGCTGCAGCTCCGGCTCGGGGTTGTCGCGCATCCACTGCTCCAGGGTCTGGCCGTCCAGGTATTCGCTGAGGCTGTACAGGTAACCGCGCCGCCGCTCAGGCAGCGCGGCGCGCAACACATGCGGGCTGTTGATGCGCCGAGCTATCCACTCCTCGGTCAGCAGGCGCTCCTGCGCAGCGCGATCACCTTGCTGGTCGGTAGCCAACGCCTTGAGCACCACCTGCTCGCCGCTATCGCGGTCCTCGACTAAATACACGTGACTACGCGCACTGGCGTGCAGCTGGCGCAGCACGCGGAAGCCGTCGAAATCGCTGCCTGCTTGCAGCATCGGGGTTAGCGGCAGATCATCCAGCTGCTGGTGCAGCTCACTCGCCTGCGCCATAGGCAGCGCATCAACGCGCAGCAATTGCAGGGTCAGGTTGTCGTCACTGCCATTGTTTAGCGCCAGCGTGACCAGCGCCTCGGCCGCCTGTTGCAGATCACCTCCGGCGCGGGCCAACTGCCGGCTGACGTCGGCCGCCTCGATAAACTCGTAGAGCCCGTCGGTGGCCAGCAGAAATAGATCACCAACACGCAACGGCAGACTCTGATAATCGACTTCCAGCCGGTCATTGATGCCCAGCGCACGGGCCAGATGGCTGTTTTCACCAATCCAGACCCGGTGATCTTCGGTCAACTGTTCGAGACTGCCTGCATGCACCCGATACACCCGGGCATCACCAATGTGAAACAGGTGCGCCGTGGTGGACTTGATGACCAGCGCGCTGAAGGTACACACATAGCCACGATCACGGTCATAACAGTACTGACTGCGCCGGCTTTGGGCATGCAGCCATGAATTGAGCGCCAGCAAAACCCGCTGCCCGGCCTGGCGCACCGACCAGGCCTCGGAGGTGCAATAGTAATCCTGCACAAAGCCGTTCACCGCTGCCTGTGCGGCCTCCTGGCTGACCAGACTGGAGCTAATGCCATCGGCCAGCGCCAGCACCGCGCCCTTGCTGAACAGCGCACTGCCTTGCGGCACCAGCACGGCCGAGAAGTCCTGGTTCTGCGGCTTGATACCCGCACTGGATGACTGGCCAACGGAAAGCAACAGAGTCGGATGCATGCGGTGACACCTGCGCCCGGGTGATCCGGGCGCAAATGATTCTCCAGGAAAGGATTAGATAGCGCGCTTGGGCGCGGTGCGCACGTGGGTGGTGTAGAGGGTCAGACCGGTGAACGCCAGACCGCCCACCAGGTTACCCAGTGCGGTAGGAATCTCGTTCCAGATCATATAGTCCATCACCGAGAAGTCACCGCCCATGATCATGCCGAACGGGAACAGGAACATATTGACCACCGAGTGCTCAAAACCCATGTAGAAGAACAGCATGATGGGCATCCACATGGCGATGGTCTTGCCGCTGACCGAGGTGGAAATCATCGCGCCCACCACGCCCATGGATACCATCCAGTTGCACAGCATGCCGCGCAGGAAGATAGTCAGCCAACCGGCCAGACCGTATTCGGCATAGCCCAGGGTGCGGTTCTCGCCAATGTGCGAAATCTTCTCGCCAATCTCACCAGCGGCCGCAGAGAATCCGTAGGTAAACACGAAAGCCATCATCACCGCCACGGTCAGGGCGCCGGCAAAGTTGCCGACAAACACCAGCCCCCAGTTGCGCAGCACCCCCTTGACCGTCACCCCCGGACGTTTGTCGAGCAGCGCCAGCGGACAGAGCACAAACACCCCGGTGAGCAGATCAAAGCCCATCAGGTAGAGCATGATAAAACCAACCGGGAAGAAGGCGGCGCCGACCAACGGCGAGCCGGTCTGTACCGTAATGGTGATGGCAAATACCGCCGCCAGCGCGAGGATGGCGCCAGCCATGAAGGCGCGAATCAGGGTGTCGCGGGTGGACATGTAAATTTTCGACTCACCGGCGTCAACCATCTTGGTAACAAATTCAGCAGGGACCAAATAAGACATGAAGGTGCCTCTCACGCTTGAGATTCAGAGAAAACAGGCCGCCCCGAAGGGGCGGCCAAAGGGGGACTACCTTAGTGGCTCAGGCCAATCTCGACCTGATCGCCAACCAGGCGCACCGGCCAGACCTGCAACTGCTGGTCCGGGTACTCCACGCACTGGCCGTCGCGCAGCCGGAAATGCTGCTTGTACAGCGGAGAGGCGATCACCATCTCGCCCTTCAACTGACCGACGATGCCGCGCCCAATAACATTGGCGCCGGACTGCGGGTCACGGTTTTCGATGGCGTAGAGCTGCGCCTCGGTATCAGCCTGCGGCAGGTGAAACAGCGCCACCTGCCTGCCCGCTACCCAGGCCACCACGCCCGAGTTGGCAACCAGATCAGCGCGGCCGCAGAGCGCACACCATTGCATGTCTTCAGCACGGTTTACTTGAGTCATCACACTACCTCCTCAGTCACGGGAATCAGGTGCAATTCGCACGCCTTGACCGGCCGCCGCTGGCCACGCTCGCGCACAAAATGGATATCCGGGTCGTTGCGCTCGTCGTTGACGAAGGTGCGGAAGCGCTTGAGCTTGTCGGGATCTTTCAGCGCGTTGGCCCATTCGCACTCATAGCGGTCCACCACCAGCTGCATCTGGCTTTCCAGCTCGGCCCCCAGGCCCAGGCTGTCATTGATGATTACGTCTTGCAGGTATTCCAACCCGCCATCCAGGCTTTCACGCCACACAGAGGTACGTTGCAGCCGGTCGGCAGTGCGCACGTAGAACATCAGGAAGCGGTCGATGTACTTGATCAGCGTCGCGTCATCCAGGTCGGTGGCGAACAGCTCGGCGTGGCGCGGACGCATGCCACCGTTGCCTGCCACGTAGAGGTTCCAGCCCTTGTCGGTGGCAATCACGCCCACGTCCTTGCTTTGCGCCTCGGCGCACTCACGGGTACAACCAGACACCGCAAACTTGATCTTGTGCGGTGAGCGCAGGCCTTTGTAGCGGTTTTCCAGTACCAGCGACATGCCGACGCTATCCTGCACGCCGTAGCGACACCAGGTGCTGCCAACGCAGGATTTCACGGTACGCAGCGACTTGCCGTAGGCATGGCCGGTTTCAAAGCCAGCCTCAATCAGCTCGCCCCAAATGTCCGGCAACTGGTGCAGCTCGGCGCCGAACAGGTCAATGCGCTGACCACCGGTAATCTTGGTGTAGAGGTCGTACTTCTTGGCCACCTGCCCCAGCACAATCAGCTTCGCCGGGGTGATCTCACCACCGGCAATGCGCGGCACGATGGAGTAAGTGCCGTTCTTCTGCATATTGGCCATAAAGGTGTCGTTGGTGTCCTGCAACGGAATCAGGCCCGGATCGGTGATCGGCTGGTTCCAGCAGGAGGCCAGAATAGAGCCGACTGCCGGCTTGCAGATGTCGCAGCCGTGATGTCCTCGGCCATGCTTGCTCAGCAGCTCTTCAAAGGACTCGATACCCTCGACGCGAACGATGCCGTACAGCTCCTGACGGGTGAAGGCAAAGTGTTCGCACAGGCTCTTGTCTACTTCGACGCCACGGGCCGACAGTTCATGCTCGAACACCTGCTTGAGCAGCGCCGAGCAACCGCCGCAGCCGGTCGCCGCCTTGGTGTTGGCTTTCAGCTCGCCAAGGTCCGTGCAGCCCGCGTCCACCTGGCAGCAGATGGCGCCCTTACTGACGTTGTGGCAGGAGCAGATGGTGGCGGTAGCGGGCAACGCATCGGCGCCCAGCGCCGGCGCACCGTCGCCCACCGGCAGGATCAGGCTGGCCGGATCGGCCGGCAGCTTGATGCCATTCTGCGCATATTGCAGCAGGGTGTCGTAATAGCTGTTATCACCCACCAGTACCGCACCGATCACCCGGGTACCATCCGCCGAAACCACCAGACGGCGGTAGCTGGCGTTCACGTCATCGATAAAGCGGTAACTGCGCGAGCCTTCGGTATTGCCATGGGCATCACCGATGGAGCCCACATCCACGCCCAGCAGTTTCAGCTTGGTAGACATGTCGGCGCCAGCAAAGGGTTCATGCGGTTGGCCGACCAGTTGCGCGGCCAGGTTGCGCGCCATGGTGTAACCCGGCGCCACCAGACCAAAGATGCTGCCCTTCCAGGAGGCGCATTCGCCGATGGCGAAGATAGACGCATCGCTGGTGCGGAAGCGGTCGTCGATCACCACCCCGCCGCGCTCGGCCACGTCCAGGCCGCAGGCCCGGGCCAGCGCATCCTGCGGGCGAATACCGGCGGAGAACAGCACCAGATCGGTTTCCAGAAACTCGCCATCGGCAAAGTTCATGCGGTAGGCATAGTCTTCACCGGCGACGATCTCGCTGGTCGCCCGCGACAGATGCACACCCACACCCAGCTCCTCGATACGCGCCTTGAGCGCTGCACCACCGTCCACGTCCAGCTGCACCGGCATCAAGCGCGGAGCAAACTCGACAACGTGCGCCTCAAGGCCCAATGACTTGAGCGCGTTGGCCGCTTCCAGGCCCAGCAGGCCGCCACCGACGACCACGCCGCGACGGGCATTGGTGGCCGCTGCACGAATGCCGTCCAAATCTTCCAGAGTGCGATAGACCAGACGGGAGTTGCCTTCAGCGCCCGGAATCGGCGGTACAAAGGGATAGGAGCCGGTTGCCAGAATCAGCTTGTCGTACGCCAGACGACCGGTAGGTGTCACCACTTGGCGCTGCTCGCGATCAATCTCCAGCACCGCCTCGCTCAGGTGCAACTGCACGCCGTGCTCGCTGTAATAATCCGGCGTACACAACGCCAGCGACTCAGCATCACGACCGCCAAAATACTCGGATAGATGCACACGGTCGTAAGCGCGCTCGCGCTCCTCACCAAACACGTGGACATCAAAATGGGCCAACGCCCCCTGTTCGACGAGCTGCTCGACACAGTGGTGACCCACCATGCCATTGCCGATGATGATCAGCGTTTCTTTCTTGATCGGGGCGACGAACGCGTTCATGGCCAGTCCTCACTCAGATTCTGCTGTGGGGCAGAAAACAAAAAAGGCGCCTGCAACTGTCTCCAGTTGCAGGCGCCTTTGCCTTGGATTCACAGATTGTGGGGAAGCGAATAAAGGGCAAGCCCACGCCAACACCGGCGACTCACTTCCAGCCGGTGGTCTCGGCACCGGCCTCTAACAGGCTTCAGCAACTGCCATGCCAACCTGTAAAAGACGACCACAAACCCCACAAAACAAACATCAAGCCATTGTTTTTATTTGATTTTAAAAAAACCAAAAAAACTAAAAACCCTGCCCTACTCGGCATTGAGTCGCGACCCATCGGGGTGCATGGCGCGCAATATCACCCCGCTTTGGTGCGCTACGAGGCTGTTCCACGCTCGCCCGTTTGGGTGCTTGTAGCCCAAGCTGAAGGCCCTAACATGCATGACGCAAAACGCACATATGTCTCACGCCAGTTTGCCGTTGGCGCGGCCACCCCAAACAACAAGAGGAATTGCGCATGCCCACCCTGTTCACCCGCGGCCTGGCCGTACTCGCCCTCAGCGCGCTGTGCTGCACACCCGCGCTGGCCACCAACCCCGGCAGCAGCTCGCCCGACACTCTTATCCTGGGAGACTCGATCTTTGCCCTGTCCGGTGATATCCACGAATACCTGGAAGCCGACCTTGACGAGAACATCAACACCTCCGCCCGCTCCGGCTGCCAACTGACCGGGGGCAATATCCTGTGCTCCAGCCGCTACTCGGTAGAACGTCAGTACCAGCGCGCCAGCAAACGTGGCATCCGCACCGTGATCTTCAACGGCGGCGGCAACGACATTCAGCTCAATAGCTGCCGGCCGTCTCTCAGCGCCTGCATGCCGCTACTTAACGAGCTGGAAGACCGCATCTCTGCACTGGTGCAACAAATGCGCAACGACGGTATCGAGGAAATCGTCTTTCTCGGCTACTACAACGCCGTAGGCGGCGCCCTGGAGCTGCGTGACATCAACAATTACAGCATGAACTACAAGGCGGCTGCTTACCCGGGCATGGGCGTCAAGTTTGTCGACGTGCGCGCCGCCTTCGCCGGCAACGAAAGCCGCTACATCACCAGCGACGGCATTCACCCCACCGCCGCTGGCTCTCGCGTGCTGGCAGACCAGATTCTGCAAGTACTGGACTGAGAACCACCCAGGCGGACAGGCACGTCCTGTCCGCTTGAGCCGCGCCGCCACGGGGCTCATAATGCACGGCCTTCCTCGTTGTCCGTTCGCAGGCCCATCGCATGTTCCGCTGGTTTGAAAGCCGTCTTGACCCGTTCCCCGTTGAAGAGCTGAGCGAGCCACCGCGCAAGCTGCTGCCCTTCTGTCTGCACTTCACCAAGGGCGCCTGGCCCTACATTATTCTTGCCTCGCTGCTGATGGCCGCTATTGCCATCGCCGAGGTCTGGTTGTTCGGTTTTCTGGGCAGCATTGTCGATTGGCTGTCAGACCAGAACCGCGACACCTTCCTGCAGACAGAAGCCTGGAAACTGGCCGGTATGGCCTTTGTGGTGCTGGTGGCCCTGCCCTCGCTGATTTTCATCAACAGCCTGATGACCCACCAGACGCTGATGGGCAACTACCCCATGCGCATCCGCTGGCTGGTGCACCGCTATCTGCTCAAACAATCGATGGCTTTCTATCAGGACGAGTTTGCCGGGCGCATCGCCACCAAACTGATGCAGACGGCGCTGGCGGTCCGCGAGTGCGTGATCAAGCTGATCGACGTCCTCAACTACATCTGTGTTTATTTCATCGGCACCCTGATTCTGGTCGGCTTTGCCGACTGGCGTCTGACCCTGCCCATGTTGGGCTGGCTGGTCGGTTATATCCTGCTGATGCGCTATTTCATCCCGGTGCTGGGCCAGGTCGCCAAGGTACAGGCCGATGCCCGCTCGGTCATGACCGGCCGTATCGTTGACAGCTACACCAACATCCAGACGGTCAAGCTGTTCTCCCACGCCCGCCGTGAATCGGCCTATGCCCGCGACGGCATGGACCAGTTCATGGTCACTGTGTACAAACAGATGCGGCTGGTAACCACCCTCTACAGCCTGCTCTACGTGCTCAACGCCCTGTTGCTGCTGGGCGTGGCCGGGCTGGCCCTGTGGCTCTGGGTGCAGGATTCGATCAGCGTGGGTGCCGTGGCCGTGGCGGTCGCGCTGGTGCTGCGCCTGTGGGGCATGTCGCAGTGGATCATGTGGGAGCTGTCCGCCCTGTTCGAGAACATCGGCACAGTGCAGGACGGTGTCAACTCCATCTCCCGCCCGCAACTGGTACTTGATCGTCCGAATGCAGCGCCGCTGGCCGTGAGCCAGGGTGACATTCGCTTTGAGGACGTCAGCTTCCACTATGGCAAGGGTAGCGGCGTGATGGAGCAGCTCAACCTGCACATTCGCCCCGGTGAAAAGATCGGCCTGGTCGGCCGCTCCGGCGCCGGCAAATCCACGCTGGTCAACCTGCTGCTGCGCTTCTATGACGTTGAGGGTGGTCGCGTGGTGATTGACGGCCAGAACATCGCCGACGTGCAGCAAGACAGCCTGCGTGAACACATCGGCATGGTGACCCAGGATACCTCGCTGCTGCATCGCTCGGTGCGCGACAACATCCTCTACGGCCGCCCGGATGCCAACGAGCAGATGATGCACCAGGCCGCGCGCAACGCGGAGGCCGATCAGTTCATTGCCGAGCTGGAAGACGCCAAGGGCCGCCGGGGCTTTGATGCCCACGTGGGCGAGCGCGGCGTGAAGCTGTCCGGCGGCCAGCGCCAGCGCATTGCCATTGCACGGGTGATGCTCAAAGACGCGCCCATCCTGATCCTCGACGAAGCCACCTCCGCGCTGGACTCGGACGTAGAGGCCGCGATTCAGGAGAACTTGAACCGCCTGATGGACGGCAAAACGGTGATCGCCATCGCCCACCGCCTGTCTACCATCGCGCAGATGGACCGGCTGGTGGTACTGGAGCACGGCAATATCATCGAGCAAGGCTCCCATGCCGAGCTGATCGCGCAAAACGGCGTCTATGCTCGCCTCTGGGCACGGCAGTCTGGCGGGTTTATTGGGGAAGAGCTGGAAGAGGCTGAGCAGCCGGCGTGACGGCCCTGCTGGCGCCTCCAAAAGCTCGTATTTTGCCCCTAATGTTTAGCTGTTTGCCGGCGGCGATTTTCGATTCGTTTTCGCCTTTCCCGGCGAGCCAAGGGGGGCTGCTTGCCCAGCCCCCCGTTAGCGATCCCCCGGGCACCCGGCTACGCGGCCCTTCGGGTTCGCTGCGTTGCTCGATTTCTCGGGGAGTCGCAGAACTCGTCGCTGCGCTCCTCAAACATGCTGCGACTCTTTTTCCCGATAAATCTGCGCTACTCGTCCGCGTAAACGGGGATTGGCACCGTGCACACTCCACCACTTGTTACATCATCCCATCCGGGGCTGCGACATGCCGCGCCCCGAACATCTCGACCCCTAGCTTTCGCCCACCACTTATCCCCCACCATAACCCCGCCTGATTGCACCCACAAACGCCGTCAACCAAGACTAGAATCGGAGCAAAACAACAACAAGGAAGCTCCAAGATGACATTGCGCCTTCGCACCCTTACGTTCGCCGGACTATTCAGCCTGGCCCCACTGGCGTTAGCCACCCACTACTCCGCCCCCGAACAACTGGTCGCCCCCTCTCCTTTCAAGGGCATTCACGGTCTGGCCGTCGACAAGCAGGGTCGTCTGCTCGCCGGCAGCGTGGTCGGTGCCAGTCTGTATGAGGTCGACACCGACAGCGGCGATGTACAGACACTGATCGGCCCCAATGACGGTCAAGCCGATGACATCGCCATCGGCCCCAATGGCGAGATGGCCTGGACCGGGTTCTACTCCGGCCGCGTGCTGTATCGTGAAAACGACGATGCCCCCATCCAGGTGCTGGCCAGCGACTTGCCCGGCATCAATTCGCTGGACTTCAATGACGAGACAGGCGCGCTATACGCCAGCCAGGTATTTCTGGGCGACGCGCTCTGGGAAGTTGACCGCACAGGCGCCGAGCCGCCCAGGCTGATCGGTAAGGACCTGGGTGGTTTCAACGGTTTTGAAGTTGGGGCCGACGGCTGGCTGTACGGTCCACTCTGGTTTAAAGGGCAGATCGTGCGCATCAACCCAGCGGGCGGCGAACTTCAGGTAATCTCCAGCGACTTCAAGACCCCGGCAGCCGCCAACTTCGACTCCAAGGGCAACCTCTACGCCATCGACACCTTCAGCGGCCAACTGAAGCAGGTCAACCTGGCCGACGGCAGCACCGAGCTGATCGCCCAGCTCGACAGCGCCCTCGACAACCTGGCGCTGGATGCCGACGACAATATCTACGTCTCCAACATGGCCAACAACCGCATTACCCGCATCAACCCACAGACGCGCGAGCAGCGCCGCCTGGTCAATGGCGATCTGGCCGTACCGGCCGGTTTGGCCTTGAGTGAGGACGGCAAGACGCTATATGTAGCCGATGTGTTCGCCCTGCGCGCAGTGGATACTGCCAGCGGCAAGGTAACGGACCTGCGCCGCGCCCACGGCTCAGACGCCGAATACCCGATCAACGTGGCATTGGGCCGTGAGCGGCTGCTGGTGACCAGTTTCTCGACTGGCACCCTGCAGCTGATCAGCCGCAGCGACAACAGCACCCTGGCCATGGTCCACCAGCTCAAGGCACCTTCGGCAGCGGTCGAACTGGACGACGGTAGCGTGCTGGTCAGCGAACTGGCCAGCGGTAGGCTGCTGCGCCTGTCCGGCCCTGACCTTGCAGAGCGCAGCGAAGTCGCCAGCGGCCTGCAAGGCCCGGTACAGATGATCAAAGGCCCCAGCGGCAAGATCTATCTGACCCTGCTCAGCGGCCAACTGGCGCGTCTGGACGTCAGCGATTTCAGCCTGAGCGTCATCGCCGAGGGGCTGCAACTGCCCGAAGGGCTGACCGAACTGCCTGACGGCCGGCTGCTGGTGGCCGAGCCAACAGCCCAGCGACTGTTGAGCATTGACCCGCAAAGTGGTGCAAAAGAGGTTGTCGCAGAGCACTTGCCAATCGGCCTGCCAGCGGGGCCCGGCATGCCGCCAACCGGCATCCCAACTGGGCTGGCGGCTGATGCTGAGGGCCGCGTATACTTCGCGTCCGACCTGGACAACGGCCTGTATCGCCTCACCGCTGAGTAAGCAGCGCGGGTCGGCAAGAACGCCTTGCCGGCCCGCTGTCTGATGATGAAAACGGAACATTTCCTCCTCCGGCCAGTCCATTTGAGCAACCGACGCCATAGGAGATGTCCGATGCCTGCATCGTTGAAAAGCCTGTTCCTGCCCACCGCACTTGCCCTCGCCACTAGTCTGCCCGTATCCGCCCACGCCGACAGCCCACGGCAGCTCGGCTGGATTGAACAAGGCGTGATTGAACCGGCAGACATGACCGTTAAATTCAAGCTCGACACCGGCGCCCTCACCTCCTCCATGCACGCCGAGGACATCGAGCGCTTTGAGCGCAACGGTGAGCAATGGGTGCGCTTCAAGGTTGCCCTGGAAGACCTGAAGTCCGACAGCCTGGTCAGCGAAACCTTCGAACGCCCGCTGGAACGTGACCTGCGCGTACGCGGTGCGGGCGGCTCCGAAGAGCGCCCTGTGGTGCGCATGGACGTATGCATCGCCGGCCAGCGCCTGAACGAAGAATTCTCCCTGCGTGATCGCAGCAACATGCACTATCCGGTACTGCTGGGGCGCCGCACCCTCAATGAACTGGGTAACGTGGACAGCTCGCGCACCTACACCACCACACCCGACTGCTCCAGCAACAACGCCTGATTTACCAAGGACACCCAGCGCATGACCTCTGCCGCCCCACTCGACCTCAGCGCTCGCTACCAGCTTGCCAGGCATCTGGCCCAGCAAGCTGCCCAGCGTGGACTGCACCTATATCGTCAACGCGAGCACCTGACGGTGGAGAGCAAGGGCGGCTTCAGTCAGGACGTGGTCAGCGCGGCGGACCGGGAGCTGGAAGTCTTCATCCGTACCGAGCTGCTGGCGGCCTTTCCGGAAGACGGGTTTGTCGGGGAAGAAACCGGCACGGCAAGGCTGGATGCGCGTTGCGTCTGGGTGATTGATCCCATCGACGGCACTGCGTGCTTTCTGCACGGGCTGCACAACTGGTGCGTATCCATCGGCCTGCTGGTCGATGGCGTACCCGCCATCGGCGCCGTCGCCGACCCGAACCACGACGAGTTGTTTCATGGCGGGCGCGGCTTTGGCGCCTGGGTCAATGACCAGCCGTTGCAGGTCAGCAGCGCCACCGACCTGCGCGCGGGCCTGTTGGGCGTTGGCACCTTCTACGCCAACGGCAAGCAGCACTTCATGCCCTTTCTGGGCCAACTGCTTGATGCCGGCGGGATGTTTTTGCGCAACGGCTCCGGCGCTCTGATGACGGCTTATGTGGCTGCGGGGCGACTGCTGGGCTACTACGAGACCTGCCTGAAGAGCTGGGACTGCGTTGCCGGGTTGGCGCTACTGGCCGAATCCGGCGGGCGTTGCAACAACTTTCTGCGCGGTGACGGACTGCTCAACGGCAACCCCTATCTGGTGGCCTGTCCCGGCGTCTACGATCAGGTCGCCGCGATGATCGGCCCCTCACTGGACGCTGACTAACCTCAGGCCGGCTGCAGCGGCAGCCATACAGAAAAGTGAAGCGCTTATTGATGCCTCAACGAGCAAAGCCGGCGCGAGGCCGGCTTTGTTCGTTGAGGGTCCACTTAGGGCAGCACTGATTAATTGCGCGCTCCCTAGCCATTACTGGGGAAGGCAAACTGCGCCGCCTCATGACTGGCACGCTTGGGCCAGCGTTGGGTAATGGCCTTGCGACGAGTATAGAAGCGTACCCCATCCGGGCCATAGGCATGCAGATCACCGAACAGCGAGCGCTTCCAGCCCCCGAAGCTGTGGTACGCGACCGGCACCGGCAGCGGCACGTTGACGCCGACCATGCCCACTTCGATCTCGTCGCAGAACACGCGCGCAGACTCCCCGTCGCGGGTGAAGATGCAGGTGCCGTTGCCATATTCGTGGTCGTTGATCAGCTGCATCGCGTCTTCCAGGCTATTCACACGTACCACACACAGCACCGGGCCAAAGATCTCTTCCTGGTAGATACGCATATCCGGCGTAACACGATCAAACAGGCAACCACCGAGGAAAAAGCCCTGTTCATGGCCGTCGATACTGAGGCCGCGGCCGTCAACCACCAGCTCGGCACCGGCGCTCACGCCGTCTTCAACATACCCGGTCACCTTGTCCAGATGCTGACCGGTGACCAACGGGCCCATGTCCAGGCCACAGGTGGTGCCAGGGCCGACCTTCAGCGCCTTGATTTGCGGCACCAGTTTCTCCACCAGCGCATCGGCAATCTGATCGCCCACACAAACGGCAACCGAGATAGCCATGCAGCGCTCGCCACAGGAGCCGTAAGCGGCGCCCATCAAGGCGCTGACGGCGTTGTCCAGGTCCGCATCGGGCATCAGCACCGCGTGGTTCTTGGCGCCGCCCAGCGCCTGCACACGCTTACCGCGCTTGCTGCCTTCGGCGTAGATGTATTCGGCAATTGGCGTGGAGCCAACGAAGCTCAGTGCCTTGACCTCAGGTGCGGCAATCAGCGCGTCCACTGCCTGCTTGTCGCCATGTACCACGTTCAGCACACCCTTGGGCAGACCCGCCTGATGCAGCAGCTCGGCGATGAACAGAGTCGAGCTTGGGTCACGCTCGGACGGCTTCAGAATGAAGCAGTTACCGCACACGATGGCCAGTGGGTACATCCACAGCGGCACCATGGCCGGGAAGTTGAACGGGGTAATGCCGGCAACTACGCCCACCGGCTGAAAGTCGCTCCAGGCATCGATATCCGGGCCAACGTTACGGCTGTACTCCCCTTTCAGAATCTCGGGCGCCGCGCAGGCGTACTCGACGTTCTCGATACCGCGCTTAAGCTCGCCCGCCGCATCCTCGATGGTCTTACCGTGCTCGGCACTGATCATCTCGGCGATGGTGCTCTCGTTCTCCTCCAGCAGTTGCTTGAAGCGGAACATGATCTGCGCGCGCTTGGCAGCCGGGGTACGGCGCCAGGCCGGAAACGCCGCCTTGGCCGAGTCGATCGCCTGCTGGATAACAGCATCATCGGCCAGCGGCACCTGAGCAGTGACGGTGCCAGTAGACGGGTTGAAAACATCGGCGCTACGGCCAGTACCGGCTACCGGATGGCCGTCGATAAGATGGGTAATATTGGTCATCATGTGCTCCTGCAAAGGGGTCTGAGCGCCGACTGGCGCCGCGAAAAATCAGTCCAGCGTATCGAGTACGCTGCCTACAGCATCAAACAGGCGCTCCAGGTCGGCTGGCTGCGCATTAAACATGGGCCCGAACTGCAGGGTATCGCCGCCAAAGCGGACATAAAAGCCCGCCTTCCACAGGGCCATACCCGCCTCGAACGGGCGGATGGTCGGGTCGTTGCCACGGGGCGCCAGTTGAATCGCCCCGGCCAACCCGCAATTACGAATATCAATCACATGCCCGGCGCCCTGCAGGCCGTGCAACATGCGCTCAAACTGCGGCGCAAGTTCAGCGGCTTGCTGCACCAACGCGTCGTCTTCCAGCAACTGCAAGGTGGCCAGACCGGCCGCGCAGGCCACCGGGTGGGCTGAATAGGTATAACCGTGGCCAAACTCAACGGCGTGCTCGGGCGCCGCCTGCTGCATAAAGGTGTGGTAAATCTCGCTGCTGGCCACCACCGCCCCCATGGGGATGGCGCCGTTGGTGATCTGCTTGGCCAGATTCATGATGTCAGGCGTGACGCCAAAGTACTCTGCACCGCTCCAGCACCCCAAACGGCCAAAACCGGTAATCACCTCATCAAAAATCAGCAGAATATCGTGCTGGTCGCAGATCTCACGCAGCCGCTGCAGGTACCCCTGGGGCGGCACAATGGCACCGGCAGAGCCGGACATGGGCTCGACAATCACCGCGGCAATATTTGAGGCGTCATGCAGCTCAATCAACTTGAGCATCTCGTTGGCCAGCTCCACCCCGCCGGTGTCGGCCATACCACGGGTGAAGGCCATGCCCGGCTGCAGGGTGTGGGGCAAATGGTCCGCCTCCATCAACTGACCGAACATCTTGCGATTGCCGCCGATGCCGCCCAGGCTGGTACCGGCAATGTTCACGCCGTGATAACCACGGGCGCGACCGATCATCCGCGCCTTGTTGGGCTGGCCCTTGAGGCGCCAGTAGGCCCGCGCCATCTTCACCGCCGTATCGGCGCACTCAGACCCCGAGTTGGTAAAAAACACGTGATTCAGATCACCCGGCAGCTTGGCCGCGATCTGCTCCGCCAACTGAAACGACAGCGGGTGGCCAAACTGGAAACCGGGTGAGTAGTCGAGGGTACCCAACTGCTGCGCCACCGCCTGCTGAATCTCGCTGCGCGAGTGCCCGGCGCCGCAGGTCCAGAGCCCGGAGAGGCTGTCGTACACCTGCCGCCCATCGGCATCGGTGAGCCAACTGCCCTGACCGGCGACAATCAGCCGAGGATCGCGCTGAAAGTTGCGGTTGGCCGAAAACGGCATCCAGTGGGCGTCCAGCTTGAGCTGGCTGACGAGTTGCTGTGTGTTCTGGTCTTGCATGCAGATGCCTCATGGGAGTCGGCAGGCGCGTTGGCGCCGGAATGTTCACTACGGTGCCACATTAAAAGTTATGATAAAACATGACTTTTATCACCTTCGGTTTACCAATTACTAAACTATGAGCCAGCGCCGACCAGCCCCTCTTGCCCAACTCTCTGATATTGACCTGCGCCTGCTGCGGGTGTTTCGCACCGTGGTGGAATGCGGCGGCTTTTCCGTCGCGGAAAGCGTGCTGGGTATCGGCCGCTCGGCCATCAGCCAGCAGATGAACGATCTGGAGCAGCGGCTGGGGCTGCGGTTGTGCCAGCGCGGGCGCGCCGGTTTTGCCATGACCGAAGACGGACGCGAGGTGTACCAGGCAGCCTTGCTGTTGTTTTCAGCCGTTGAGAACTTTCGTACCGAGGTCAACGGCTTGCACCAGCACCTGCGTGGCGAACTGAATATTGGCCTCACCGACAACCTGGTCACCATGCCGCACATGCGCGTGACCGACGCCCTCGCTCGCCTGAAAACCCGCGGCCCTGACGTGCGTATCCAGATCAGCATGTCGGCACCCGGTCAGGTAGAACAGGGGGTACTCGACGGCCGCCTGCATGTCGGCGTGATCCCTCAGGTGGGCGCACTCTCCGGCCTGGAATATCAACCGCTGTACAGCGAGCGGGCAGAGCTTTACTGCGCCGCAGGGCATCCGCTGTTTAACCTGCCAGATGAGCAGCTCACCCTGCAGGAACTACGCCGCCACGATGCCGTCTCGCCCAGCTTCCGGGTACCGGCCGAGGTGCAGGCCCAGTTTCAGGCTCTGCGCTGCAGCGCCACCGCCTCAGACCGCGAGGGCATCGCTTTCTTGCTGTTGACCGGCCACTACATAGGCTACCTGCCCGATCATTACGCCGCCCAATGGGTAGAACACGGCCGTATGCGCGCGCTTGACCCGGCCCGCTACCACTATGATCTGGTGCTGTCGGCAGTGACCCGCAAGGGACGGCGCCCCCATCTGGTACTCGAGAGCTTCCTGGACGCCCTGGCGGCAGGACCGCCCAACGCCTGATCCGCCCTTCCAGGCATGCATAAAAAGCCTTGACTTTATTTATATGATGAACGACATTTTATTTACATTTAAACCATCATATAAACAAGGAGCACCGCCATGACCGCTCACCACGCCAACGTCGCACCCCCCTCTGCCCTCGACAGCGCGTGCCGCGCCTTCAGTGTGCCGCAACGCATTCAGGCCAGCAGCCTGGAGCGCAGCGTACTGTCACAGGGGAAACACGACACCCACCCTTACGTTGACGGCGATATCGCACACTGGACGTTCGGGCTTGGCCCGCGGGTCTTGCTGGTACATGGCTGGGACAGCCGTGGCTCGCACCTGGCCGCCTTTATTGAGCCGCTGCTACGCGCCGGCTTCTCGGTCACCTTGCTAGACCTGCCTGCGCACGGCGACTCAGGCGGCCACCTCAGCAGCCCAGTGCACGCAGGCCGCGCCCTTGCTTCACTGGCGCAGGCCCTGGGGCCGATCCACGGTGTGGTTGCCCACTCGCTGGGCTCAGCCGCCAGCCTCTGGGCCTTTGCTCACGGGCTTGAGGTGAACGCCAGCGTGCACCTGTGCGGCCCGTCATCGCTGAGCCCGATGCTACAACTGCAGGCGCTGGGACACGGCCTGAGCCCGGATGAGCAAACTGCTTTCGTTAGCTGGGTTGAGAAACACATTGGCATCCCCGTGGCAGAGATGGATCTGGCCGCTCTCAAACACGGGTTACGCCACACCGGGCTGATCATGCACGACCCTGCTGACCGACTGGTGCCGTTTGCCGCCTCAACCGACCTGCAGCGCCAGTGGCCCGGTGCCAAGCTGATTGAGCTTGAAGGGCTCGGACACCGACGCATTCTCACCGATCCGCAAGTCATCGCCCGTAGCTGCGCGTTACTCAGCGGCGCACGCCGGCAGGAAGCAATCGCATGAGTACCTCGACTCGCACCTTGGTGCTGCTGTCGGGGTTGGCCGCAGTAAGCACGCTGTCGACCACCATTATCCTGCCCTCGTTCCCAGCGATGGCGGGCGACCTGCAGGCGGCGCCGCAAGAGATGGCGCTTACCCTCAGCAGCTTTTTCCTAGTATTCGCCGCGGGGCAGTTGGCGGTCGGCCCCCTGTCTGACCGCTACGGCCGCAAGCCGCTGATTTTGGGAGGTTTGCTGCTCTTCATACTGGGTAGTCTGCTGGGCGCGGTTGCCACTGACCTGGGCACCATGGTGGCCGCCCGTGTGATCCAAGCGACCGGCGTGTGCGCGGCCTCGGTGCTGGCCCGCGCGGTCGCGCGCGACCTGTATGACGGCGCGCTGCTGGCCAAGGCGCTGGCGTTCATCATGGTTGCCATGGCCGCCGCACCCGGCTTCTCACCGCTAGCAGGTAGCCTGATCGACAGCCAGCTCGGCTGGCGCAGCAGCTTTGTTCTGGTCGCTGCGGTGGGTGCACTGCTGGCCCTCAGTTACGCGCTGGTACTGGGCGAAACACACGCTCCTGAGGCGCGTAGCACAGCGAAACCTGGGAGCGTTCTGACTGGTTACCTGCAACTGCTGGGAGATCGGCGCTTCGCGTTACCGGCCATGGCCGTCAGCCTGGTGATCGGCGGTCTCTACGCGTTTTTCGCCTCGGCGCCGGCCATTATGATTGGCGGCATGGGCTACAACAGTGTGCAGCTCGGGCTGTTCTTTGCCGCGACCGTCCTGGTGGTGTTCAGCGCCGGCATACTCGCACCGAGGCTGGCCCAGCGCTGGGGCGCTGTGTCGGTCGCGCTGGCCGGCAGCCTGCTGGCGCTAACTGGCGGCGTGGCTCAGGTTCTGTTGTACGACGGGCAGGCGCTGACCACATTCAGCCTGGCCATCTGCCTGTTTCTGGCCGGCATGGGGTTGATCAACCCGCTGGGTACCGCCATCACCCTGCAACCCTTTGGTGACCGCGCGGGACTCGCCTCAGCTCTACTAGGGTTTCTGCAAATGGCCATAGCCGCGCTGGGCACCTGGCTGATCAGCGCCGTAACGCTGCCACCTGCGTTGACTCTCGGCGCCCTGCTGTCGGCCAGCGCATTATGCGCACTCGGCGCGTTTTTCGCCTACCCCCTCAGCCGTGCGGCGCAGCCTGCCTGAGCGCGTCGCCCAGGCGGCCACCGGCGAGATCAAACGCCTAGCTGCCGGACAGCCTCCAGCAGAGACTGTTCGGTTGCCTCCCAGCCCAGACAACCGTCGGTAATGGACACCCCGTAGCGCAGCTCGCCTGACAGCGGCTGACAACCGTTGAACAGATGGCTTTCCAGCATAACGCCACGCAGGCTGAGATCGCCTGCCGCGCGCTGGGCCACCACATCGGCCAACACCTGCGGCTGACGCAGCGGATCTTTACCGCTGTTGGCGTGACTGCAATCCACCACCAGCGCCGCCGGCATGCCCAGTCGTTCCAGCTCTGCGCGCACCTTGGCCACAGCATCGGCCTGGTAGTTGGGGCCGCTGCGGCCGCCCCGCAGCACGATATGGGTGTCCGCGTTGCCTGCGGTCTCAACCAGTGCTGGTCGACCGTGCAGATCCATGCCGAAATGCTGATGCGGATGCTGGGCTGAGCGCATGGCATCACAGGCGACCCTCACGCTGCCATCAGTCCCGTTCTTGAAGCCGACCGGCAAATGCAGGCCGCTGACCATCTCGCGGTGAATCTGCGACTCGCTGGTACGCGCACCAATACAGCCCCAGCTCAGCAGGTCATCCAGGTAGCTGGCCGCCAGCGGCTGCAGCAATTCGGTAGCAATCGGCAGCCCCAGCTCGCTGATCGCCAGCATGGTGCGGCGAGACAGTGCCAGCCCGCCTGCCATATCACCACTGCCGTCGAGCTGCGGATCGTACAGCATGCCCTTCCAACCCACCGTGGTGCGTGGCTTCTCGACGTAGGCGCGCATCACCAACAGGAGCCGGTCGGCGACACGGCTCTGCAACTCAGCCAGGCGCTCGGCGTATTCAATAGCGGCATCTGCATCATGCAGAGAACAGGGCCCGGTGATCACCAGCAGGCGATCATCGTTACCCGCCAGAATGTCACGAATAGCTTGGCGGTGGCGCTCAATGGCTTCAGCCTGGGTGGAGCTCAGCGGCAGGCGCTCACGCAGCTGAGCAGGTGTCGGCAGGGTGTGGGTACGCCGGGCGGCGCGTTGGGTACTCGGAGCGGCGCTGGCAAGGGCGGTTACGGTGGCGGTCATCTTTTGCTTCCTTAGCTGTGGCGGTCTTTGCGCCACAGCGCTATCTAGGTGTTCGATCGAGGGGATGTCGTGTAGTCAGGGCACCGGAGCAAAATCGCCAGCTGCAGTAAGAACGTGGGTTGAAAGTGCGTTGTACGTACATGGTCAGTCCTCAACATCAGAAAAAATCAAAGCCAAATAAAAAACCCCGGTCGGGAGGCCGACCGGGGTTTCATGATTCTCTGGTGGCAACCCGTCAATTCAGGGCGCCTGTGGGGGTATCAGGCGCGCCTTTGGCTAAACCAATACCCAAAATAAAAGTAACCAACCGCCGCGCGCGCAGCAGCGACAGCACGCAGGGCGCTAGCGGTGATGAGCTGTGCAGTCATAAGAGTCATGCGTGGTTACCTTTGAACAATGTCTCGACTCTAACGGATCAGTTGCGCGCGACGCAACCCCCTTCTTTCGTCGATCAGCGCCGCTTGGGCGGTGTCAGTCCATCGGAAGATGTCACCACCTGCCCCACTGGAGGACGCGACGGACGCTTACCGGCCTTGGGCTTTTTAGGCTTGGCGGCGGCTTTCTTGCCATCTTTTTTGCCGTCTTTCTTCTTCTTTGCGCCGACCGGCTTACCGGAGGACTTGACCTTTTTAGGTCCTTTGAAGCTGCCGGGCACCTCGGCGACCAGGCGACGCTCAAACTGTCGCCGCAGATAGCGCTCGATACTGGACATCAGATTCCATTCGTGGGGGCTGACCAGCGAAATCGCCAGGCCTTCAGCACCCGCACGGCCGGTGCGCCCGACACGGTGCAAGTAGTCGTCGCCACTGCGCGGCATATCAAAGTTGATGACCCGGTCCAGCTCCGCTATATCCAGACCACGCGCAGCCACATCGGTTGCCACCAGCACGCCAGAGGCTCCCTGCTTGAAGCGCTCGACTGCCAGGTTGCGCTCTTTCTGGTCCTTCTCACCATGCAACACATACACGCGTAGATCCTTGGCGCGCAGCACCCCATTGAGGCGGTCCGCCATCACCCGCGTGTTGGTAAACACGATGGTCTTGCCTTCGCCCTGGTTCTGCAACAACCAGATCAGCGTAGCCTCCTTGTGCGTGTTGTCATCCGCCGGTACCACCTGCTGGGTGATCGCCGGTGTATCGTCACGTACCGAGTTGAGCTCCAGATTCAGCGGTTCGCGCAGCACCTGATCTATCATCCGCTGCAACCCGCGACTGCCCTTGGTCGCAGAGAAAAGCAGCGTCTGACGGGGTTGCGGGCAGGCATCAGCCAGCGTGCCTACATCCTCGGCGAAACCCATGTCCAGCATGCGGTCGGCCTCGTCCAGCACCAGCGTTTGCACCACGGACAAGTCCAGGTTTCCAGCCGTCAGTTGCTCCAGGGCGCGGCCCGGTGTCGCAACAACGATGTCAGGATTTTTGCGCAGCCGAGCTGCCTGCACCTTGAAGTCTTCACCACCGGTGACCTGCTCTGCCTTGAGAAAGGTAAATTGCGCCAGCGCTGCGATGTCCTTCAACACCTGACGGGCCAACTCTCGCGTAGGCACCAGAATCAGGCCACGCGGGGCCATTGGCTTACTGTCGTCGTGCAGCAGACGCTGCAGGATCGGCAGCACGAAGGCTGCCGTCTTGCCGCTGCCGGTCTGGGCAATGACATACAGGTCCTGGCCAGCAATCGCGGCGGGAATCGCCTCTTGCTGCACCTGGGTAGGCTGCTTGAAAGAAAGCTCGTCAAGCGCTTTTAGCAAGCGCTCATGCAATTGAAGTTCGCTGAACAAAAGAATCACTCGGTCGGTTGATCTGCTCGATAGGAGACCGCAGTTTAGCAGACTGACGCGCCGAATCAGGAGGGAAGCAGGCAGGATGACAACGAAAAAAGGGGGTATCCGAAGATACCCCCTAAAACCCAAACATCAAAGCAGCATCAGAACTTAACGGATACCCGAAGCACGCAGGGCAGCCGGTGTGAACTGCTTGTAAGAGGGAGAGTAATCAAGGTTCGGAGCTGCCACCTCTTCAGTGTACATACCCAGAGCGATGTAACGGCCTGCCAGCAGGTCGTACAGCGTTTCTAGCGAATAGCCCGGAATCTTGTAGTCGTAGTTGAAGGACAGGTGACCTTCGCCTACGCGCCAGAGAGTACCGCGGCCATCGTAGTGATCAGCCAGGCTGATCATCCAGGAGTCTTCGTCCACAAAGAAATTACGCTGGGCGTAAATATGACGTTGACCTGCCTTGACGTTACCCTGCACTTCCCACACACGGTGCAGCTCGAAGCGGGTGTAGTCAGGGTTAACGTGGCCAGCCTGCAGAACGTCCTCGTATTTAACGCCACGCTCGGTCAGCTTACCGCTGTTGTACGGAATGTAGATTTCTTTCTTGCCAACCAGCTTCCAGTCATAACGATCCGGAGCACCGTTATACATGGCGAAGTTGTCAGAAGTACGCATACCGTCAGAGGCGGTACCCGGGCCGTCATAGGCAACCTGAGGAGCACGACGTACGCGACGCTGACCGGCGTTGTATACCCACGCCATACGCGGTTCTTTCAGTTGATCCAGGCTGTCATGTACCAGCAGAACGTTACCTGCCAGACGTGCCGGAGCATTTACGCGCTGCTTAAAGAACAGCAGGGTGTTGGGCATGCTCGCGGCGTCAACGTCGTCCATCAGCTGCGGGTAACCCACTTCCTCTTCCAGCTTGATCAAGGTGAAGGAGCCGTTGGTTTGCGGCATTGCCTGCATGTACCAGCGCTGCGCATTCACACGATAGCGGGTGTTGTGGTTCCAGATGATCTCGGCGCCGACTTTGGGAATCGGGAACGCGAAAGTACCGTGACTGAAGTCAGAGATACCGTCGCCACCGTTGACCAGCTTGGCCTGACCGGCCGTTGCCTTCACCTGGTCGTATACCGACTGCGGGTAACCAACAGTCCGCTGGCTCTTGTAGACCGGAATACGGAAGGTTTCAGGATAACGCTCGAACATGGCGACCTGACCCGGAGTCAGGTTTTCGCGATACTGCTGATAGTTCTGAGCGGTAATCACGAACTCCGGCTGATCCCCAGCGAAGGGGTTCTCGTAGAAGTTATCTTCCAGACGCTGACCGGCGTCACGCGGCAGACCGCCAGTCCATTCGGGAATGGTGCCGGCGGCATTACCGGCCTTTTCGGCACCGATGGGCGTCAGGGAAGTGCCAAGCTGGTCAATTTCAGCTTGGCTCAGGGTCTGCGCCATAACGGAGGATGCCATCAGGCTCAAAGCCAGACCACCGACACCCATGAGAGTTTGTTGCATACGCATATTGTTCTTTCTCCTTATGGTCAGCCAGATCAGAAGCTTACGCTGAAGCTGACAGCCGCGAAGTCGCGGTCAACCGCGGTGTTGTACTTGCCATCAAAGAAATTGGTGTAGCTGACGCTGGCGTTGTACTTGTTCGCGTAATCTGCATTGAGAGCCAGACTAACGGCCTTGGCATCTTCGTTGAAGTTGGGGCCGTAACCTTCAACATCGTGCGACCAGGACACGGTCGGCTTAAGGTTGATACCAGCAAAGACGTTGCTATAGTCCAGCGACGCACGCATACGGTAACCCCAAGAGTCGCTGGTATAGAAGCCATCGGTTTCACACCAGCTGGCGCCGCGGCCAACACCTTGAGACAGCGGGCAGGTACCGTTAGCGAGAGGGCTCTGACCGAACAGCGAGTCGCGGCCGTAGAAAGTGTCGCCCGGATCACTGCCGATGCCTTCGATGTGGTTGTAGCCAACCTCACCCACCAACGCCAACCGGCTGGCACCCAGGACGCGCTCAATGAAGCGAATCGCGGTAACTTGCGCTTGGAACATTCCCTTGCGGTCATAACCTTGAACGTAATCGCCGGCGGCATAGACATCATCACGACCGATCCATGAGCCATTGCTTGTCAAACCAGCAACACTCACACTACCTGTTGTGATCTGCATCGGCATATTGGGCCGGTAGCTGACTTCACCGCCAAGCGAAGTGCCGGCGACACTGGTCTGGAAGCTCAGGCCATAGAGGCGAATATCCTCAGGATACTCGAAGAAGTAACCCGCGCCACCTGCCAGGCCGCCCAAGCCCGCCTGCGGGCCAGCGAAGTTGCTGTAGATGGGTGTCCGGCTGTGGTAATTCATTGCATAGAAACCAAACTCGGAATCGTTTAGCTCCGGCACAAACCAGCGCAGCGCCACGCCAAACTGGCCATCGTCCTTAGCTTCAACGTCTTTCTGGGCGCGAACGGTAATACGACCGTTCAGCGTCGGATCACCCTGCGGTGCATCGGCACCGCCAACTACCAGACGGTCAACACAGCCAGTGGCCAAGGTGTCAGCACCGAAGAAGGTGCCGCAGTTATCGATCGCGTACGGGTGCCATTTCAGCTGATAGAAGGCTTCCAGACTCAGGTTTTCGGTCAGGCCCTGAGACAGATAAAGCATCTCGACTGGCAGCAGACCCTCTTTGATCTCGGCGCCCGGACGGCGGAAAGCAGCCACGTCGATCGGGTTGATGGAGTTGATGGAGTTCTGAATAAAAGTCGACTCCCCCCAGCTCACCACCTGACGACCCAGGCGGATGTTACCCGGGTTATTGCCAATGAAGTAGTTGTGATAGACAAAGGCATCAAGCAGCGCTACGCCTGCGCCCTTAACCAGTGGCGGACGGCCGGAGTCATCAATGTTATAGAACTCCTGGTCGCCGTCCTTGGTTTCAAAGTCGTACCAGTATTTGCCGCGGATGAATGCGCCGGAATCGCCATAGCGCAATTCAAGATCGTGGACACCGCGGAAGATTTTGGAAAAAGCATCTCCAGAGCTATAGTTCTGGCGGCCGTCGTCAGATGTACGAGCAGCAGCTTCACCACCAGAAGCTGCATGAATAAAGCGTTTGTCTGCGTTCTGGGTAGAAATACTCACCCCGACGGACAACGTTGAATCCAGCTGCGCCTCAACGTCACCGATATTGAAGTTAACCGCCCCTGCCGATCCAGAGAAACTGGCCAGGCCGATTGCCAGCGGCAAAGCGGCCAGAGACCAAGCATGCATTTTTTTTGTCATTGTGCTGCTCCGTTAGATTGAATCATGGGTTCAAGACGACGCAGGCCGTCTAGCACCGGGGACAAGTCTGTCACGAGATCGGAGCGCGATTTGGCCGATTAGGACGAGTTTTTTGTCCGCTTGGGACATTCACGCTCTGAATACCGTAGAGCCAAGCCCCGCAATTATCCGTTGCAAAATTTTGCACAATCACCCTCCCTGCTTTATTGTTTAGGCGTAGGCAGTCAACAAACAATAATAAAACCGAGGCCCACAGTGCCCATGATTCCACAGATTCAATCCCTCTCCTCAGAGCGCGTGAACGAACGTTGTTTTTGGGCCCAGGGTATTGCCCAGGGGCTGGAACTCTATGGCAAATCCCTGCGCGACCTGCCCAGCGACCTGCGCCAGCACTGCAAGGCTGCAGACCTGAGCCAAAACCACATCAGTCAGAGTGATATCAACCGCCTTTGGAACGCTGCCGCCCGGCTGTCCCAGGACGATTGCTTTGGCCTGCGAATGGGCCGTCACTATCAGTCCAACACTCTGTCACTGCTGACCCTGGCGGCCGCCTCAAGCGAAACCCTCGGCGACGCTATACAGCGCGTTATTCGCTTTATGCCGGTATTCAGCAGCCAGGTGCAGCTGTACTCGGTTGAAGATGACCAATACCTCACCCTCTACTTTCAGCCTCGCGGCAACCCGCATCCGCTGCACATGGAAGCGGTGATGAGTCAGTGCAACAAGATTTGGGAAGGGCTTGGCATAGGCAAGGCATCGCTGATGCTCGAAGCTCGCCTACTCAGTGATCACGAACGCAACCGAGACATGTGCGAGAGCCTGCTGGGAAACCGCGTGCGCCTGGGTGCCAAGCGGCCGTCCTTTCGCATCAGCCGGCAACTACTCCGAACCCCCCTGCCCCTCGCTGATGCGTTTTTGCGCAAGCGGCTGGACAGCTCGCTGGAAGACATGCTCAGCGATTTACCCAACGTCGACTTTGCCGAGCAGGTCAAACAACGCATTCGAGTACTGGTTGCCGAGCGCGAAGTATCAGAGGAGCTGGTAGCTACGCCTTTCAATATGAGTCCGCGCCATCTGCGCCGCAAACTCAGCGAAGTACAAACAACCTATGAGAAGCTGCTCGATGAAGTGCGCATGGAGTTGGCCATGCGACTGATTCGTGAGGGCAAGCTCAACCTGGGGCGTATTGCATTCGAACTCGGCTTTCTGGACCCCAGCAGCTTCACCCGCGCCTTCCGCCGCTGGACCGGGATGAGCCCGACCAACTTTCGCAGCCAGGGCAACCAGAACGCAATCCCCTCCTGACCGCCCGCACCAAAGGCGCGGAGCGCAAGGCAAGCCAGTTCCCCATCATCCGCAAGGACGCGGTACGCTAGCCGCCAATATCTGCCGGGATATATAACCGGTAAGCACGATATCGCCCGGAGCCCGCGCCCGGCCGATTCAGCATTTGCTAGAGCACTGTCAAGCGCCCTCGGCTAGCTAGCCGGCGCCGACTCAACTAAACGTCGCATCCAGAGCCATAAACAAAAAAGGGAGCCTTGCGGCTCCCTTTTTCGTCGTACGGTCAACTCAACTCAGCGAACGCCCGAGGCGCGCAGTGCCGCCGGGGTGAACTGGTTGTAGCTCGGGTCGAAGTCATACTGCGGAGCAGAGTTTTCTTCGGTGTACATACCCAGAGCGATGTAGCGACCAGCCAGCAGGTCATACAGGGTCTCGATGGAGTAGCCCGGAATCTTCTGCTGATAGTTGAAGCCGATGTGGCCTTCACCTACACGCCACAGAGTGCCGCGACCGTCGTAGTGGTCTGCCAGCGAGATCATCCAGGAGTCTTCGTCCACAAAGAAGTTACGCTGTGCGTAAATGTGGCGTTGACCATCCTTGACGTTACCCTGCACTTCCCACACACGGTGCAGTTCGAAGCGGGTGAAGTCGGGGTTGATGTGACCAGCTTGCAGCACATCGTCATACTTCACGCCCGGCTCGGTCAGCTTGCCGCTGTTGTACGGGATGTAGATTTCCTTCTTGCCAACCAGGGTCCAGTTGTAACGGTCAGGCGCACCGTTATACATGGAGAAGTTGTCAGAAGTACGCATACCGTCAGAGGCGGTACCCGGGCCGTCGTAGGCAACCTGCGGAGCGCGACGTACACGGCGCTGACCGGCGTTGTAAACCCACGCCATGCGCGGCTCTTTCAGCTGATCCAGACTATCGTGTACCAGCAGTACGTTACCCGCCAGACGCGCCGGTGCGTTTACACGCTGCTTGAAGAACAGCAGGGTGTTGGGCATGCTCGAGGCGTCTACGTCGGACATCTGCTCCGGATAACCAACCTCTTCTTCCATCTTGATCAGCGTGAACGAGCCGTTGGTTTGCGGCATGGCCTGCATGTACCAGCGGTGGATGTTCAGGCGGTAGCGGGTGTTGTGGTTCCAGACCACCTCAGCACCAGACTTCGGAATCGGGAAGGCAAAAGAGCCGTGGGCAAAGCCGGAGATACCGTCACCGCCGTTGACCAGCTTGCCCTGACCGGCAGTCGCCTTGACCTGGTCATAAACAGACTGCGGGAAGCCGACGCTACGCTCGGTCTTGTAGACCGGCATCTTGAAGGTTTCCGGATAGCGCTCGAACAACGCGATCTGGCCAGGGGTCAGGTTGTCTTTATACTGCTGGTAGTTCTGAGCAGTAATGACGAACTCGGGCTGGTCGTCCTTGTACGGGCTTTCCAGAAAGTTGTTCGGCAGCGACTGACCAGCGTCAGTCGGCAGGCCACCGGTCCACTCGGGGATGGTGCCAGCTGCGTTACCTTCTTTCTGAGCACCGATCGGGGTCAGGGTGGTACCCAGAGAGTCGATTTCAGCCTGCGTCAGGCTTTGAGCCATGACACCCGTTGCCAGCAGGCTGAACGCCAGACCACCGGCGCCGATGAGAGTTTTTTGCATACGCATATTGTTGTTCTCCTGTGGTCAGTCTTAGAAGCTTACGCTGAAGCTGACGGAAGCGAAGTCGCGGTCAACGGCGGTGTTGTACTTGCCGTCGAAGAAGTCGGTGTAGCTGATGGAGGCGTTGTACTTGTTGCCGTAGTCAGCATTCACACCAACGCTGATTGCCTTAGCGTCTTCGGTGAAGTTGGGACCGTAACCTTCAACGTCGTGTGACCAGGACACGTTCGGGCTCAGGTTGATACCGGCGATAACGTTGCTGTAATCCAGCGACGCGCGGATGCGATAACCGTAGGACCAGTCGGTGTAGAAACCGTCGTTTTCACACCAGCTGTTGGCATTGGGGGTTGACGGAGCAGGAACTTGCGTGGCGCAGCGACCAGCTATCACGCCCGCAGCAGCGGGGCCCTCGTCGCCGTTATACGGGCTTTGACCGAACAGAGAGTCGCGACCAAACTTCACATCGCCCAGACCGGAGATGTAGTTAACGCCAGCTTCACCAACCAGTGCCAAACGGCTTGCACCAAACACTCGATCGAAGAACTGAATTACGCTGACCTGCGCCTGCCAAAACTCCTTGCGCTCGTAGCCCGGGATATAAGTCCCTGTCGGCAAGCCCACGTAATCACGGTGCGTGTTATCAGCGCCAAGCTGAAGAGCTGTACGGCTCATGTCGCCAGTGTTGATCTGCATCGGCATATTCGGACGATAGCTGACCTCACCACCGACAGATGCCCCGGCGACGCTAGTTTGGAAGCTGACGCCGTACAGACGAATATCTTCAGGATATTCGAAGAAATAACCGGCAGCGCCAAAAGTGCCGTCCAGACCAGGTACACCTTGAGCCGCTCCGCCCAGAACCATGTTGCCGGCAACGTTCGAGTAAATCGGCGCACGGCTGTGATAGTTCATGGCATAGAAACCGAACTCCGAGTCGTTCAGCTCAGGCACGAACCAACGGAAAGCTACACCGAACTGACCGTCATCAGAGGCTTCCTTATCTTTACGGGCACGCGAGATATAAGTGCCGGCAGGTTGCTCGCCCTGCGGGAAGTCGGTACCGGTATAAACCAGGCGATCAATACAACCTTTAGCCAAGGTGTCCGAACCAAAGAAAGTACCGCAGTTATCCAGAACAGTCGGTGCCCACTTCAGCTGATAGAAGGCTTCCATGCTCAGGTTTTCGGTCAGGCCCTGGGAGAGATACAGCATCTCGACCGGCAGCAGACCTTCCTTCAGCTCGGCACCCGGACGGCGCAGAGCGGCCACGTCAATCGGGTTAATGGAGTTGATGGAGTTCTGGATAAAGGTAGACTCACCCCAGCTGACAACCTGACGGCCAAGACGGACGTTACCCGGATTGTTGCCAATGAAGTAGTTGTGATAGACGAAAGCGTCCAGCAGCGCAACGCCAGAAGCCTTTTGCAGCGGATCACGGCTGGAGTCATCGATATTGTAGAAACGCTGACTGCCGTCTTTGGTTTCAAAGTCGTACCAGTACTTGCCACGGAAGAATGCGCCGGAATCACCGTAACGCAGTTCCAGATCGTGGACACCTCGGAAAATCTTGGAGAAGACATCGCCAGCGTCGTAGTTCTGACGACCGTCATCGGAGGTCCGAGCCGCCGCCTCACCGCCGTTGTTCACAGAGATAAAACGCTTGTCAGCGCCCTGGGTGGACATGCTGACGCCTACGGACAGCTGAGAATCCAGCTGAGCTTCTACTTCACCGATATTGAAACTGACTGCGTTAGCAGAACCAGAAAAGCTGGCCATACCAATTGCCAGAGGCAATGCGGCAAGAGACCAGGCATGCATTTTTTTTGTCATTGTGCTGCTCCGTTTGGGTGACATGAAATCACGCACAGGGCGTGCGCGTTCAAGACCCCCGCAGTCTGTCACGAGGCCAGCATCGAGGACTTGCCCAAACCGGCCAACATATTTGGCCAAGAAGGACATTCAGAGAATGAATTAACACTATAAGCAAATACTAGGCTTGCCTACCTAACGCCTGCACCCTGTGGCTCAAAGCACTCTTCGCAAGCCTGATAACACCGGGATAGAGAACCCGCCCAGGCCGCCACAGCACCTGATTCACAATGAGACAGTTGCCGCGCAAGGCACCACCAGGAAAGCAGACGTACACCAGGCTCCGGAAAACACCCTTATAGGCATCGATACATTGATTGCAACACTATTCTGCTCTGCGAAACAGCGCACCGGGCTTTTGTGACGTCAAAATATCGTTATACTGCGCAGCCATAAAAGACAAATTTCGTTTTTGTCACAACAATGGCTAGCAGGATGCAGTCGATGCTCGAACGTTCCAGCTCAGATTCCTTTGCCCACGTCCGGGAAAGCGCCTTTTGGGTAACTACCATTGAGCATGCGCTGCGCCAGTACGAGCTAACCTTGGCCTCCTCCAGCCACCTCGCGCCCCTGTTGCACAGCCAAAGCAATGGCGAACCTTCCTTTATAGACCAGCGTCTGTGCTCTCATGCCTGGGACGAAGCTGTGCGCATTTCCGATGACCGCTTGTTTGGTCTGCGTATCCACCGGGTATTTGCGCCAACCGCGTTTGGCGCGCTGGCCCTGGCTGCCGCCTCCAGCCCGCGGATGGATACTGCCATCGCGCTGCTGGAACGTTTTTTCAGCATCTTCAGCACGCAGCTGAAACTGGTTGCGAGCGCCGAAGGCAGCCAGTTGATACTGAACCTGCAGCCCGTCGGGCAGCCGCATCCCCAGCACATTGATGCGGTACTCGGGTATCTCAGCCGTTTTTTCAACAGGTTGGATATCAGTAGCCAGGGATTGCTGCAGGCTCTGCATATCCCTCGCTGCAGCGATGAGGCAATGGCGCGCCGCCTGTTTCAGCGCAACCAGCTGATTTTCGGCGAGCAGCATGCCCTGGCGCTGGACCTGAAACAGGTCAAACAGCCCATGCCCAGTGCCTGTCCGTTCATTCTGCCGAAGCTGGTAGATACCCTTGAGACCATGCAAGCTGCTCTGCCCAGCTACGCCTTAACCGAACAGGTCAAACGTCGCATTCATCTGTTACTGGGTTCCGGTGATATCAGCGCCGAGCGAGTGGCAGAGCCACTGAACATCAGCTCGCGCCACCTGCGTCGCAAGCTGAGCCAGGAGGGCACCAGTTACGAGCAACTGGCCGATGAGGTACGACGCGAAGCGGCTATCCGTCTCATTGGTGACGGCCAGATGTCCTTGACCAGCATTGCCTACGAGCTGGGTTTTCTGGACCCCAGCAGCTTTACCCGTGCCTTCCGCCGCTGGACCAACATGAGCCCAACGGCCTACCGGCGCGAGCTGAGTCGCAGCAAAGGGGAATAAGGACGCCCTGCCGCCCGTCATTCCTGCTTCATAAACAGCAGCGTCATACGATCACTTTCGCCAATCGCCAGATAGTGAGCGCGCTGCTCATCTCCCAGGCGCAAGGTGGGCGGCAGGGTCCAGACGCCTTCCGGGTGATCGGTGGTGTCGCGCGGATTCTGGTTGACCGGGCTGACCGACAGCAGCTCAAAACCAGCCTGGCTCGCCAGCTCGCGCACCTTTTGTTCAGTGACATAACCCGAGTCGATCATCTGCTCCAGCGAGGTGCCGGCCTTGGCGCGATGCTCAACCACACCAAGCATGCCACCCGGTTTTAGCGCCGCAAAAAACTTGTCGAACATCACCGCTGCCTTGTCGTCGCCCGCCGCCAGCCAGTTGTGCACGTTGCGGAACGTGAGCACCCGGTCGGCTGTGCCAGGTGCAGCGATCGGCGTATCCGCATCGTAATTCAGCGTAGCCAGCTGCACCTGATCGTAGCGCTCGGGGTGCTCTGCCAGCTTCTCCTCAAACCCGGCACGAGAGCGGCGATAAAAGGCGACCTTGCTGTCCGGGTCAAAGTGGGCAGCGATCAGTGTGCCCTTGTCACGCAGCAGCGGTGCCAGCACCTCGGTATACCAGCCGCCGCCGGGCCAGACCTCCACCACGGTTTGCTCCGGCGTGACGCCAAAGAAGGTTAGCGTTTGCTCCGGGTTGCGGTAGGCGTCGCGGGTGACATTAGTGATAGTGCGACCACTGTTGCCCACCGCACTGCGGATCGCCTGTACCTGAGCCTCATCCAGTTGCGGTGGCGTCGGCGCCCCGGGCTCTTGAGCTTGAACGGTTGCTGCGCACAGCAGCAATGCATAGGCAAGTTTGCGCATCGGGTCCTCTTCAATAATGGTCATGGCCTGCTCGGCGCGCAGGCAGAGCACAGCCGCTGTACACTGACAGTCACAACAAGATGCTGAAACAGCGCCGCGTGCCTGTCGCTGCCTTCTGGCCCTGTGACCGCCAAACGGCCGGTAGGTGCCGAAAAATATTCCCTTTCAACAGCCTCGATCTGTAACAGATGCGCTCACCCGGAGTCTGTTACACAGCAAATGAGGAGATACCGTGCGCGATACCCTGCCCCTACTCAATAAGCTGGACTTTCCGCCGTTACGCCGCGCAGCGCTGGACACCCTGCAGGTCAACCTGACCTACCGCTGCAACCAGCGCTGCCTGCATTGCCACGTCAACGCCGGCCCTACGCGCACCGAAAGCACGTCCGACGACCTGATTGCCCTGCTGCATCAGGTCATTGACGCCCACCCGGTTGCCACGCTGGATCTGACCGGCGGCGCACCGGAAATGCACCCCCAGTTCCGCGCGCTGGTCAGCCATGCCCGGGCGGCCGGTATACGGGTCATCGACCGCTGTAACCTGACCATTCTCAGCGAGCCCGGCTATGAGGACCTGGCCGAGTTTCTGGCAGCTGAACAGGTCGCCATCTCAGCCTCCCTGCCCTGCTACTCCCGAGACAACGTCGACCGCCAACGCGGTGATGGCGTGTTTGAACGGAGCATCGCGGGCTTGCGCCAGCTAAACCGGCTGGGCTACGGCCAGCCAGGTAGTCCGCTGGAACTTAACCTGGTCTACAACCCCCAGGGGCCAAGCCTGCCACCGCCACAGCAGGCGCTGGAAGCCGATTACAAATCCCATCTGCTGGAGGACTTCGGGATTGTCTTCAGCCACCTGCACACCATTACCAACCAGCCGATTGCGCGCTTCGGCAGCACGCTGGTCAGCCGTGGCCAATTCAACGACTACATGCAGCTACTGCGCGATAACTTCAGGGCCGACAACCTGCCAGGGCTGATGTGCCGGAGCACCGTCAGCGTGGATTGGCGCGGCTACCTGTATGACTGCGACTTTAACCAAATGCTCGACTTGCCAATGCCCGTGCTGGCATCAGACCGCCCACACCTGCGCGAGCTGCTCAACCAACCGTTGCAGAATCACCCCATAGCCACGCGTGATCATTGCTTTGCCTGCACTGCGGGGCAAGGCTCCAGCTGCGGCGGCACGCTCAACTGAACTCAGAAGGATCCGACAACTCATGCTGACCGGCGTATTTTTCTGGGGTTTTCTGCTCGCCTACGGCGCCCTGATGTACTGGCTCTCGCCGCGCACGGTAACGGTGGGCGGCTTCTTCAATGGCGAAGACAGCCAGGGCCGGCAGGCTTCGCCCATGCTGCTGACTACCAGCATCTTTATCAGTTGGATCTTCGCCAAATCCGTGACCAACGCCGCCAACCTGGGCGCCGAGTTTGGCCTGGTTGGCGGCCTGGCCTATGCCACCTACTGGCTATCTATCCCGCTGTGCGGCCTGGTGATCTACCGCCTGCGCAAACGGTTTCAGGCGACCAGTCTGGTCAGTTTTCTAACCAGTCACTACGGCCGCGCCGCCGCACTGGCGTTCTCCGCTGCCATTCTTATCCGGCTGTTCAATGAGGTCTGGAGCAACACCGCCGTCGTGGGTGGCTATTACGGCGACAGCGGCAGCCCAGCCTTTATCGGCGCCGCACTGCTGTTTACCGCCGTCACTCTGATCTACAGCCTGCGTGGCGGCCTGCGCAGTTCTATCCTGACCGACGCCGCGCAGGCCGCTATCTTCGTCATTGCGCTGGTCTGGGTACTGGGCATGGTGCTACCCAGCCACAGCCCGGGCGAGCTGGTCAGCACCAGCCACTGGGCGCTGAATGCCGGTGTCGACCTGTTTCTGGTCGCCTGCCTGCAGCTGGTCAGCTACCCATTCCACGACCCGGTGCTGACAGATCGCGGCTTTATCAGTGAAGAAAAGTCCATGCTGCGCGCCTTTACCCTCGCGGGCGTGCTCGGCTTTATTGCGATTCTGGCCTTCAGCCTGATCGGCGTGCACGCCACGCTCGGCGGCATCGAAGCCAACGGCAACGTACCCGCAGCACTCGCCAAAAGCCTGGGTGTTGGCGCATTGGTGGTGATGACCCTGGTGATGATCTCCGCCGCCGGTTCAACACTGGACTCCACCTTCTCCAGCCTCGCGCGACTCAGTGGCCGAGAGTTACCCGCTCTGATCGGTCGTGATTTTGGCCACAAGGCGATCGGCGTCGGCATGGCCGCCATGATGATTTTCGCCCTGCTCGGTAACCTGCCCATGCTGGCCGGCACCGATATTCTCAAAGCCACCACCATCAGCGGCACCATGGTGATTGGGTTGGCGCCGGTGTTTCTGCTGCATGGCCTGGTGCGGCCGACACGGCTGGGGTTTCACCTGAGCTTCTGGGCCGGCCTGAGCCTGGGTGTCGCGCTGACGCTCGGCTGGATTCCGGCCAGTTGGGCGATCGGGGATGGCAAATACGCGCTGCTGCTGGGCACCAACCTCTATGGCTTGCTACTCTGCACCGCAGGCTACCTGCTGCCCGGCATGGTCAGGAGAGCCGCATGAGCAAGGGACGCACCTGCCCCACAGACTATCGCTTGCCGGCCGACGCGTTCAGCGCGCCAGCCAGTCTTACCTGCAACGTGCTCTACGTCATCGGCGGGCTTTACGGCAACAGACAGGCCCTCGACGTCATCGAGCGCAAGCTGGCCAGCGAGCCAGGGGCAGCCGCCGTATTCAACGGCGACGCCCACTGGTTTGACTGTGACCCGGCGATATTCAATGACATCGAGCAACGCCTGCAGCGCCACCACCCGCTGCGCGGCAACGTTGAAACCGAACTGGCCCGTAGCGGGGACGCGTTCGGCTGCGGCTGCGCCTATCCGGAGCAGACCGAAGCCGCCACAGTCGAGCGCTCTAATCGCATTCACCAGCAGCTGCAGCAGACCGTCGACGGTCTGCCAGGCATGGCCGAGCAACTGGGCAAGCGCCCCGCCTGGCTGGTTGCCGAGGTCGCTGGAGAGCCTGTTGGTATCACCCACGGTGACGAGCAATCGCTGGCCGGCTGGCAATGCGATCGTGCCGCGCTGCAGCGCGACGAGCGCCAGCAACAGTTGAATGCCTGGTTCGACCAGCAGCGTATCCGCGTGCTGGCTTGCAGCCACACCTGCAGCCCGGCGGCGCTGAGCACCGGGCAGTGGGCCGTGATCAACAACGGCGCAGCCGGCATGCCCAACTTCAACAACGGCCTCTATGGCCTGATCACACGCATCGCGCAGCACCCTTCAGCAGCCGCCATTTATCGTGCACAAGCCGGCCCACTGGTCGTCGAAGCGCTGCCCGTCACCTATGACCAGCGCGCCTTTGCCAGCGAGTTCAAACGCCAGTGGCCCGACGGCTCACCCGCCACGCTGTCCTACTGGCAGCGCATCCAACAAGGAACTGACATGACGACCAAACAGGCCTGCATCCAGGGCTTCACCCTGGCCAACACGCTTTGCGCAATGGAGATACTGTCATGAACCTGCGCCGTCTGTTGCTGCTGGCTGTGGTAGTGGCGCTGGTCGCGGGCTTCTTTGCCTCGGGTCTGCAGCAACACCTGAGTCTGGATGCGCTGAAAGCCCAACAGCAGGTTCTTGACCAGCAGGTAACCCAGCAGCCGATACTGGCCAGCGTCTTGTATGTAGGGCTCTATGTACTGGTGACGGCGCTGTCGCTGCCCGGCGCAGCGCTGCTGACCCTGATCGGCGGCGCCCTGTTCGGCCTTGGCTGGGGTCTGCTGCTGGTGTCCTTTGCTTCCACCGCCGGGGCTACGCTGGCGATGCTGATCAGCCGCTTTCTGTTGCAGGACTGGGTGCAGCAGCGCTTTGGTGCAAGACTGGAACGCATCAACCAGGGCGTCGACCGCGAAGGCGCGTTCTACCTGTTTGCCCTGCGGCTGGTGCCGGCGTTTCCGTTCTTTCTGATCAACCTGGCAATGGGCCTCACCCGCCTGCCCGCCCGCACCTTCTGGTGGGTCAGCCAGCTCGGCATGTTGCCCGGCACCCTCGTTTACGTGAACGCCGGTCGTGAACTCGGCCAGCTGGATTCACTGGCCGGCATTCTCTCGCCAGGGCTGCTGGGCGCCTTCGTGCTGCTGGGCCTGTTTCCGCTGATCGCCCGGCGCCTGCTGGACGTGATCAAGGCCCGTCGAGTCTACAAAGGCTGGCAGAAGCCCAACCAGTTCGACCGCAACCTGGTGGTGATCGGAGCGGGCAGCGGTGGCCTGGTCAGCGCATACATCGCAGCAGCCGTCAAAGCCGACGTCAGCCTGATCGAAAAGCACGCCATGGGCGGCGATTGCCTGAACACCGGCTGCGTACCCTCCAAAGCCTTGATCCGCTCGGCGCGCCTGGCAGCCGAGGTGCGTAAGGCGCCAGAGCTAGGCTTCAGCCATGCACAAGCGCAGGTCGACTTTGCCGCCGTGATGGAGCGGGTCCAGCGGGTGATCAAGCAGATCGAACCGCACGACTCCATTGAGCGCTATACCGACCTGGGCGTCGACGTCATTACCGGAGAGGCGCGCATTACCTCACCCTGGCACGTTGAGGTCGCTGGTCGCAGCATCAGCACCCGCAACATCATCATCGCTGCCGGTGCTCGCCCCTTTGTGCCCGAGCTGCCAGGGCTGAACTGCATGCCCATGGTGACCTCGGATACCGTCTGGAACCTGCGCGAGCAACCGCGCCGTCTACTCGTGCTGGGCGGCGGCCCGATCGGCTGCGAGTTGGCACTGGCGTTTCAGCAGTTGGGGTCGCAGGTCATTCAGGTTGAACGCGGCCCACGCCTGCTGCCCCGCGAAGACACCGACGCCAGCGAGCTGGTGATGAGCAGCCTGCGCAACGCTGGTGTCGAGCTGCGTCTGCGCCATCAGGCAGAGACCTTCGAGCTGCGTGACGGCGTACCGACTGTTCAGTGTCGCTCACTCGATGATGACAGCACCGTCGATATCGAGTTTGACTGCGTGCTGGTCGCCCTTGGTCGAGTTGCCAATACCAGCGGCTACGGCGTTGACACGCTCAATCTAGCGATCCGCGACAACGGCACCCTGGAAACCGACGAGTACCTGGCCACCCGCTTCCCTAACCTCTACGCCGTGGGCGATGTGACCGGCCCCTATCAGTTCACCCACGCGGCCTCCCATCAAGCCTGGTACGCCGCCGTGAACGCTCTGTTTGGTACTTTCCGCCGCTTCAAGGCGGACTACCGGGTGCTGCCGCACTGCACCTTTACCGACCCGGAAGTTGCCCGGGTGGGCCTGTCTGAAACCGAGGCCACAGCCCAGGGCATTGCTTTTGAGGTCACTCGCTACGGCATTGACGACCTGGATCGCGCCATTGCGGATGACGCAGCAGAGGGCTTCGTAAAGGTACTGACCGTCCCCGGACGCGACCGCATTCTTGGCGTGACTATCGTTGGCGCCCACGCCGGTGAGCTGATCGCCGAATACGTGCTGGCCATGAAGTACAACCTGGGGCTGAATAAAATCCTCGGCACCGTGCACAGCTATCCAACGCTGAGTGAGGCCAATAAGTACGCCGCCGGTGAGTGGAAACGTGCCCATCAGCCCGAGCGCCTGTTGCAGTGGGTTGCCCGCTTTCATGCCTGGAGGCGCGGGTGAAGCTGTCGATTATCGTGCCCGTGCGTAACGAGGCGGCCAACATTGTTGACAGCCTCGCACCGCTGCAGCCACTGCGAGGACAGCTGGAACTGATCGTAGTAGACGGCGGCAGCAGTGACGACACCCTGGCGCTCGCCACGCCGCTGGCTGACCGCGTGCTGCACAGCGCCCCCGGCCGCGCTCAGCAAATGAACACCGGCGCCGCCCAGGCCAAGGGGGATTGGCTGCTGTTTCTGCATGCTGATACGCAACTACCTGCGAGCTTTCTCGACCGGCTTCCAGACCGCAATGCACCCCGCCAGTGGGGACGTTTTGATGTGCGGCTGGCCCCCTCATCGCCCCTGTTAAACGTCGTCGCCTGGATGATGAACTGGCGCTCACGGCTGACCGGCGTCTGCACCGGCGACCAGGCCATCTTCGTTCGCCGCGCACTCTTCGAGCAGTGGGGCGGCTACGCACCGATGCCGCTGATGGAAGACGTCGAGCTAAGCAAACGGCTGCGCCGCCTCAGCCCACCACTCTGCCTGCGCCCCCCCCTGACCACCTCAAGCCGCCGCTGGCAAACCCACGGCACCCTGCGCACCATCGTCCTCATGTGGTGGTTGCGTTGGCGTTACTGGCGCGGCGCGCCGGTGGAGGAGTTGGCCCGAAAATACCAGCGGGCTTCGCCCGCGCTGAAGGCTGAGGGCTGAAGGCGGGAAGGTGAGCTTAGGTGCGGTTTCGGATGCGGGGATTGGGGCATTACCGTGAAGGTCCGCACCGCGTCCGAGCAGCCTACATCCGTGTATGGCTTCCAGCCTCTAGCCTTCAGCTTGCAGCCCGCGCTTGCCGTGAACGGCAAGCGCGAACCCCTCCCCAAAATCCGTGTCACACCTGTGAGCCCTCTATTGCGAGCCACCGTCATGCACTCCACCGACGCCTTTCTTCCGCTACTGATTTTCGCCAAGGCGCCGCTGCCGGGGCAGGTAAAAACGCGCTTGATTCCCGCACTGGGTGCCGAGGGCGCCTGCTCGCTGTATCAGCGCCTGCTGGCGCATTGTCTGCAACAGACACTCGACTGGCCTGGCCCGCGTTACCTCTACGCCAATCAACCCGACCACCCGGCCCTGCAGGCGTTGGCTGCGGAGCATCAGTTGCAGTTACGCACTCAGTTGGGTGAGGATCTGGGCGAACGCATGGCCAACGCGCTGGCAGAGCATCCGAACGGCGCCCTGCTGATCGGCAGCGACTGTCCGGCGCTGGACACCCGCGCCATCTACCATGCCTGTCGCGCGCTGCAGCGCCACGACACCGCAATCATTCCCAGTGAAGACGGCGGCTACGTGCTGATTGGGCAGCGGCAACCCGACCCTGCGCCTTTTCTGCAGATGCGCTGGAGTCACCCGCAGGTACTGCATGACACCCGCCTGCGCCTGCAGGCAGCCGGCCTCAGCCTGTGGGAGGGCGAGCCGCTCTGGGATCTGGATGAACCGGCAGACCTCTCCCGCCTGCCGCAGGCTCTGGCCGGCACTTTCTGAGCCGGCCGCGTCTCGCCAATGCAAATAGTACCCGCCCAATAAAATCAATACAGCTTATGCAGCCGTATTGCCGCCAATAACACATTGTTCTCCTTTGCCCCGCCTGACTATATGGTCACCGCTATCCGGCCGAGCAGCCGCCTCCCGGCGCCCGGCACGCTCTACAACCAATCGAAGGATTAGCGATGTTTGACCTCAGCCCTCGCGTACAAGACCTGAAAAACAAGCTCCAAGGCTTCATGGACGAGCACATCTACCCGAACGAAGCGCTGTTTTACGAACAGGTAAAACAGAACAAGTGGGGCCACCCAGCCATCCTGGAAGAGCTGAAAGAAGAAGCTCGCTCCCAGGGCCTGTGGAACCTGTTTCTACCCGAGTCCGAGCGCGGTGCTGGCCTGAGCAACGAAGAGTATGCCCACCTGTGTGAAATCATGGGCCGCGTTTCCTTCGCCGGCGAAGTCTTCAACTGCAACGCGCCGGACACCGGCAACATGGAGACCATCGAGCGCTACGGCAACGACGAGCAGAAAGAACAATGGCTCAAGCCGCTGCTGGCGGGCGAAATCCGCTCCTGCTTCTCCATGACCGAGCCTGACGTTGCCTCCTCCGACGCCACCAACATCCAATGCGAGATCCGCCGCGAAGGTGACGAGTACGTCATCAACGGCACCAAGTGGTGGTCCTCCGGAGCCATGAACGAGCACTGCAAGATCGCCATCGTCATGGGCAAGACCGATCCCGACGCACCCAAGCACCTGCAACAAAGCATGATCCTGGTCCCGCTGGACACCCCCGGCGTGAAGATCGTCCGCGACCTGCACGTGTTCGGTTACGACCACGCCCCGCACGGCCACGCCGAAATCGAGTACAACAACGTGCGCGTGCCGGTTTCCAATATCCTGCTTGGTGAAGGCCGCGGCTTCGAGATCGCTCAAGGTCGCCTTGGCCCCGGCCGCATCCACCACTGCATGCGCAGCATCGGTGTTGCCGAGCGCGCACTGGAAGCCATGTGCCGCCGTGCCGGCGAGCGTGTTGCCTTCGGCAAGCCGATGTACAAGCTGGGCAGCGTGCCGGAAATGATCGCACGCTCCCGTTGCGAGATCGACCAGGCCCGCCTGCTGACCCTGCACGCCGCGCGCAGCATGGACCTGCACGGCAACAAGGTAGCTCGTCAGCAGATCGCCATGATCAAAGCCGTAGCCCCGACCATGGCCTGCAACGTGATTGACCGCGCCATCCAGATCTTCGGCGCCAAAGGCGTGTGTCAGGACACCTTCCTCGCCTCCGCCTACGCCAAAGCCCGCACCCTGCGCCTGGCCGACGGCCCGGACGAAGTGCATCTGAATGCCATTGCGAAGATGGAGATGAGCCAGTATCTCTGACGGCAGCCGCAGGCTGGACGAACGGGCTGAAGGCTTGAGGCTGTAGGCTGGAAGACGGTTTTCGAGGTAGTTGCTGAGATGAGTGTGGGGCCAATACGTCGCTAGGCGCCACACCCAAGAACAACAACCCACGCCGAGTGACGACTTCCAGCTTCAAGCCTTCAGCTTCCAGCCCAAAAACCGGCTAAAGGCTGAAAGACAGTTTTCGACGTAGTTGCTGAGACGAGTGTGGGGCCCAAAGCGCCGTATGGCCCCACACACAACATCAACAACCCACGCCGAGTGACGACTTCCAGCTTCAAGCCTCCAGCTTCCAGCCCGCCTCACCCCCCAAATCAAAACAACAACCCAGGAGCCCCCCCCATGAGCGGTTTGTTTGATCTCACTGACAAGGTCGCCATCATCACCGGCTCAACCAAAGGCATCGGCAAGTCGATTGCCGAGGAATATGCCAAGGCCGGGGCCAAGGTGGTGATTTCCAGTCGCAAGGCCGACGTCTGCCAGCAGGTAGCCGACGAGCTGCGGGCGCAAGGCTTTGATGCCCTGCCGGTGGCCTGCCACGTGGGCGACAAGGCCCAATTACAGAATCTGGTTGATCAGACCCTGGCTGCCTTTGGCCGCATCGACGTGCTGGTCTGCAACGCCGCCACCAACCCGGTCTACGGCCCGACCCACGCCGTCAGCGACGACGCCTTCGACAAGATCATGGGCACCAACGTCAAGGGTACCTTCTGGCTCTGCAACATGGCCATCCCGCATATGGTCGAGCAAGGCGGCGGCTCCATCGTGCTGCTGTCGAGCATTGCCGGGCTGCGCGCCAGCGCCAATATCGGCGTCTACGGCATGTCCAAGGCCGCCGAAGCCGGTCTGGCCCGCAACCTGTCGCTGGAATGGGGCCCGCAGGGCATCCGCGTTAACAGCATCGCCCCGGGCCTGATCCGCACCGATTTTGCCCAGGCGCTGCTGGAAGATCCGGACCGGCTGCGCAAGGTAGAAGAAAAACTGCCGCTGCGCCGCGTTGGCGAGCCGGTGGATATCGCCGGAGTCGCGCTGTTCCTGGCGTCCAGCGCGTCAGCCTACGTTACCGGGCAGACCATCGTTGCCGATGGCGGCGATACCATTGCCTGATAACACCTGATTCATCAGGCTGTTCAATACGCCAGGGATCGCCCTGGCGTGTTATTTTCCCGTACTTGACCCATCAACAACAGGATCTTCAAAGATGAGCGGAGCGACCCTGATTGACGTATTGCCTGCCCACCAGTTTGACGAGGCAAAGCTCGCCAACTACCTGCAGGACTACCTTCCGGGAGCCAACCAGGGCATCAAGGTAAAGCAGTTCCAGGGCGGCCAGTCCAACCCGACCTTCCTGCTGGACATCGCCGGCAAGCGCTATGTACTGCGCAAGAAGCCGCCGGGAAAACTGCTGCCCTCCGCGCACATGGTCGAGCGCGAATACCAGGTAATCAACGCCCTGGGCCAGACTGACGTACCGGTGCCCACCGCACGCCTGCTGTGCGAAGACCCAGAGATCATCGGCACCGCGTTCTACGTCATGGATTACGTTGAAGGCCGCGTTTACTCGCAGCCGCTGCTGGCCGAGGTCGCGCAGCAAGAGCGCATGCCCATCTACCAGTCCATGATCGAAACCATGGCCAAGATGCACAACGCCGACTGGAAGGCCATTGGCCTGGAAGGCTATGGCAAGCCCGACAACTACATCGCCCGCCAGGTGAAGCGCTGGGGCGGCCAGTTTGAAGCCAGCCGCACCCACGACATGCCGTCGATGGACGCGCTGATGAAATGGCTGCCAGAGAACATCCCGGCTGACCAGAGCACCACCATCGCCCACGGCGACTTCCGTATCGGCAACCTGATGCTGCACCCGAGCGAGTCCAAGGTCGTGTCCATCCTCGACTGGGAGCTGGCAACCCTCGGCCATCCGCTGTCGGACCTGGCCTACTGCTGCCTGCCTTACCACATGCCGGTCAACGTTGACGGCGCCAAGGGTTTGGTCGGTGCTGACCTGAAGTCACTTGGTCTGCCGGAAGAGCAGCAGCTGCTGGACTGGTACTGCCAGTACACCGGCCGCACCGATGTACCCAACTGGAACTTCTACATCGCCTTCTCGCTGTTCCGCCTGGCGGCCATCGTGCAAGGTGTTTATCACCGCGCGCTGCAGGGCAACGCCAGCAACGCCGACGCACTGGAGGTCGGCAAGCGCGCCAGCCTGCTGGCTGATCGCGGCTGGGAAATAGCCCAGAAGTAAGACCACACGGGGCAGCCGCAAGCTGCCCCGTTGCATATGTAAAGACAAAAAAGGATTGCCCATGAGCAAACCCGTCAAGCGCGTGCTGCTGACCAACGACGACGGCTGGCGCGGCCCGGGCCTGCAAGTGCTCGAAGAAATTGCCAGCGAGATCGCAGAGGAAGTCTGGATCGTTTCCCCTGATCTGGACCAGAGCGGCGTGTCCATGTCCATTTCCGTCCACCACCCGCTGCGCGTTCACCAGTTTGCAGAGCGCCGCTTTAGCGTTAGTGGCACCCCAAGCGACTGCGTGCTGCTGGGCGTTGCTGAGCTGCTGCCGGTCAAGCCCGACCTGGTGCTGTCTGGCGTCAACAACGGCGCCAATATCAGCGACTCGGTTGCCTACTCCGGCACCATCGGCGGCGCGCTGACCGGCACCCTGTTGGGCATCCCGGCCATCGCCCTGAGCCAGGCCTACATTCCCGGCAACGAGGTGCATTGGGAGACATCCCGCCAGTACGGCGCCAATCTGGTCCGCCAACTGCTGGACGCCGGCTGGCCGGAGGACTGCGCCATGAACATCAACTTTCCGGCGCGCCCACCGGAAGAGGTGCGCGGTGTCGCCATCTGCCGGCCGCAACGCGGCAGCATCGGTGGCGTGAACATCGAACGCCGGGAAGACACCCGTGGCGTGCCCTACTACTGGCTCGGCTTCCAACGTCAGACCGACCGCATCACCGGCCGCCAGACCGACGTCGGTGCCCTGCGCGACGGCCTGATCGCCCTGTCACCGGTACGCTTCGAACGCGACATCGCCAGCAGCTGGCAAGTCGACACCGGCAACATGGCCGACCAGCTGGGTATTGATCAGAACGGCGACAACGATACTGTGGTGGATGATCCGAGTATTAGTCATTAAACCAACAGGAGCTGGAAGCCAGAGGCTTGAAGCTGGAAGCCGTAACCCGGTGTGGATTAGTGGTTTTTGTGTGGAGCCGCACGGCGCTTTGACCCCACACCCATTTATCTGACCACATTGAAAACCGTCTTCTAGCCTTCAGCCTCAAGCCTTCAGCCTGCTCTTCCAACTTCTGGCCTTCAGCCCGCAGTTATGAGGATTTTGAAATGCAACGCTTCAACAACCGAATTGCCTTGATCACCGGTGCCGGTAGCGGTATTGGCCGTGCCACTGCCAAACGCCTGGCTAACGAAGGCGCGCGTCTGATGCTGGTTGACCGCAACGCTGAGGGGCTGGAACAGACCATCAGCGAGCTGCCCGCCGGTACCGAGGTACTGCAGCGCGCACTGGATGTCAGTGACGAAGCCGCCGTTGAGCAATGCGTAGCGGACACCATCGCCCACTACGGCCGGCTGGACGTGCTGTGCAACAACGCAGGTATCGCTGGCGGCGACTACAGCATCGCCACTGACCAAAGCCTGGAAACCTGGCAACAGATCATCAACGTCAACCTGTTTGGCGTCATGCTGTTCACCAAATACGCCTCGCGTCAGATGCGCGAGCAAAACGGCGGCGCCATCGTCAACACCGCCTCCGTGGCCGGTATTCGCTCCGGTGCCGGTGGCAACGCCTACAGCGCCTCCAAGGCTGGCGTGATCAACTTCACCATGACCGCCGCCTGCGACCTCGGCCAGTTCAACGTTCGCGTCAACGCCGTATGCCCCGGTCTGATCGAAACCGGCATGACCGCACCGGTGTTCAAGTACGCCCGCGAAAACAACAAGGAAGACAAGCTCGGCACCCGCTGCGAGCTGCGCCGCTACGGCCGCCCGGAAGAAATCGCCGGCGCCATCGCCTTCCTCGCCAGCGACGACGCCAGCTTCGTCACCGGCCAGGCACTGGCCGTCGACGGCGGCAACACGGCCTCGCTCAACTTGCCGGGCATGAAGTTCTGATGAGCGCCGGATGGTCGCGCTGGGTCGTCGGTGACCCGACGCTGGCCGAGCCGCTGCTGGAGGCACTGCGCGCCGAACTGGCGCCGGTGCCTTGCGGCGAAGCGGTACTGCAAAAGCTCGAATCAGGCGACCTGCACTGCCAACTGATTCTGTATTTCTCTCCCGGCCTGCACGCTATTGCATGCCGTCACGGCGCAGTACCCTGCCCTAAACCTGAGTCAAGCGGCCTGAGTCTTCTGCTTGGAGAAGACTCCCCGATTCAGTCGCAGGGTTGAGCCAACACCCGCTGCTCCCGCATCATGGCCAGACACTTTCACTATCGATCTGCCCATGCCGTCGTCACCAACCACATCTCTGAAGCCGGATTGCAACCATGCAAGGCCTGCTTGACCTCACCGCGCCCGAGTCAGCGGCAAGACAGCAGATCGGCCCCGATGCCTGGCTGCTGAAGGGCTTTGCGCTGAATGACGCCGACGCCCTGCTGGCGGCCATCGAGCAAGTCGCCACACAGGCGCCCTTTCGTCATCAGGTCACCCCCGGCGGCTACCCGATGTCAGCCGCCATGAGCAGTTGCGGCGCCTACGGCTGGGTCACCGATCGCCACGGCTATCGCTACAGCGCCTTCGATCCGCAAAGCAACCAACCCTGGCCCGCCATGCCTGCCTTGCTCTCAGAGCTGGCCGAGCGCGCCGCCCACAGCGCAGGCTTTACCCACTTTGAGCCCGAAGCCTGCCTGATCAACCGCTATGAAACCGGCGCGCGCATGGGCCTGCATCAGGACAAGGACGAACAGGACTTCAACGCCCCCATCGTCTCCATCTCTCTCGGCGCCCCCATCACCTTCCTGTTCGGCGGCCCCAACCGCAACGACCCGACCAGCCGCTGGCTGCTCGAGCACGGCGATGTAGTGGTCTGGGGCGGCGTCAGTCGGCTGTACTTCCACGGCGTTGCACCGCTAGGAAAAAAAGCCAGTCACCCGCAAACAGGCGCGATGCGCTACAACCTGACGTTCAGAAAGGTGCGCTGACCCGAGCACTCGCTACTCATGCGCTCTTAAGATCCGTGGCAGCACCGCCTTGAATCCAACTGCCGGCTGCTACCAGCACGCCCGTCCCGGCAGTAGAACAACCGCCTCAAAGCGACTCCAGCACCGGCCGCACAAAGCTGCGCTCGTAGCTGACGATAAACTTCAACGCCGTCGCCTCCTCTACCAACCGCACACACTCCGCATCCTCCGCCGCCTGCTGACGGTAGCGTTCGTAGTCTGCCAGGCTGGGAAAACTAAACAGGCAATACGCCACGTTATTAGCCCCCTCAGACGGCAAAAAGTAACCATGGTGTACCCCGCCCATCCGCTCCACTATCCCGATCCACTGACGCGAATAGCGCTCGAATGCAGCAAGTTGATAGGGATCGATGATGTATTTGACGTGACAGGTGATCATAAAAAGAAGGTATTGGCCTGGGTGGGGGCGGCATTTTACATGGAGAGCACGAGTGGCGGTGAGCGGCGTGCTCGGCAGCGTCAGGGCGACAGACTACGGTCACTATGCTAAGCAGATTCTGAACGTCTCACTGCTGGGCAACATGTAGTCGCCTGAACTCATGCGGTGTATGTCCGCACCACTCTTTGAACGCCCGAGTAAAAGCACTGTGCTCCGAATAACCAAGCAACATGGCGATATCAACGATTTGCAAGCGAGAGTCACGCAGGTACGACTCTGCCAGCTGGTGGCGAACAAGATTCAGCTCTCTGCGGAAGGTGGTATCGGCACTTTTGAGGCGCCGCTGCAGGGCTCGAGGTGTACATTGAAGCAACGTGCTTAGTCGCTCGACAGTCGGTTCTCCATCGCGCAGCGTCTTAACAATGGTTTTGCGCAACTGCTCAACCAGCTCGTTTTGTTGCGGTAACTCGGCCAACAGGCGATCTGCGTGCTGCTCCAGCAAGGTAACCAATGCCGGGTCTGGGCTTTTCAAGGGCAGATCAAGCAATTGCGTGGAGTAGCGCAATACGGCCTCGGGCTGGCCAAAGCGCACCGGGCAGCCGAAAAAGGTCTCGTAAGGTGTCGTGTCTTCGGGGCCTGCATGGAAGAAGTCAACCTTCAGCGGAGTAACGGTGCCCCTCACCAGATCACGGCAAAATTGCAGCATCGCCACAGTGCCCGTCTCACTTACCAACGAGCCGGGAAGATAGTTGCTTGAGTCCCAGACCAGCTCAAACCAACCCTCTCCGTCGCGCCGGCTCATGGGAATAACATCGAAGACCAGACGCAAATAACGCTGCGTGTGCTGTAACACGGCTTCCATGGTTGTGCTGGCCAATATCACTGATCCGACCACACCAAAATGCCGGGCGCGAATGGTTTGCCCGAGGTGCAGCCCCAGCAACGGATCATCCAGAGCCTGAGCAGCCTTCTTCAGCAAGCAATCCCAGTGCTCCACATCTACCCCGCAACGCTCAGGCGTCGGCTCAGGCCAGGGTTCGCCAAGTATCTCTTCAGGCGCATACCCCAGCTCATCTAGATAGTCATAGAGCAGTTGCACATAGGTCTCTTGCACTACGTGCCTATGCAATGGCCGGATCATCAGAAGCTCGTTTTGCAATTTGGTGCAAAGTATCAAGTGGTTAGGCGAAAACCGTCAAGCCAGCCAACATGCAGCTGCCTAGAATGACATCACTCCAGTCACTCCAGCGGATGTTGCTCATGAGCACGAACACGGATCCCTTGGCTCCCACGAAAATTCAGTTTTTATCCAGCGACTCATATTGTGTGGCTGACTACTACCGGCCACCAGGTGTAGGCCCCTTTCCCGTCGTGGTTATGGCGCACGGCCTTGGCGGCACGCGCCAAATGCGCTTGGGGGCATACGCAGAGCGTTTTGTGGCAGCAGGCTATGCCTGCTTGGTGTTTGACTATCGCCACTTTGGGGAGAGCGGGGGTGAACCTCGTCAATTGCTGGATATCGGTCGTCAGCTTGATGATTGGAAAGCCGCCGTAGCCCATGCTCGCAGCCTGGTAGAAGTTGACCCGGCCAAGGTCATTCTCTGGGGGACATCATTTGGCGGCGGCCACGTGCTGGCAACCGCTGCCGACGATGACCAAGTGGCCGCAGTCGTCTCACAGTGCCCCTTCACTGACGGCATCGCTTCTAGCCGCGCCGTCAATTTCTGGGTATCGATCAAGCTCACAGCATTGGCTCTGGCTGACCGCATCGGCTCCCTTTTCGGTGCAAGCCCTATTTGGGTTCCCGTTGCAGGACGGCCCGGTGATACAGCTCTGATGAGCACTCCCGATAGCTGGGATGGCTACCACGGACTGATTCCGCCAGGGGCTCATATCCGAAATGAAGCCCCGGCGCGCTTTGCTCTGGACATCGTCCGCTACTTCCCAGGCCGCAAGACCCCTCAGATAAAAGCGCCTGTTTTGTTTTGCGTATGTGACCCCGACAGCGTGGCGCCAGCAAAGCGAACCTTGGAACACGCCCGCCGGGCGCCCCGCGGCGAGATCAAACGATACTCCTACGGCCACTTTGAGGTCTATGTGGGCAGCGCCTTCGAGCAGGTGGTGCGCGATCAAATCGAGTTTCTGCAACGCCATGTGCCCATCCATTCCTCAGAGAGTAAGAACGTATGACCTATGACCTGAACAACAAAGTGGTGCTTATCACCGGTTCCACGGGTGGTCTCGGCCAAGCCGCGGCCGAAGCGCTACGGGCTCAAGGGGCCAAGCTTGCCCTGCTTGATCTTCACCTGGAGGATGCGAAAGCGCAGGCGGCAAAACTGGGAGGCGCTGACGTCGCCTATGCCTGCGAGGCCAATGTTTGCTCGATGGAGAGCCTCGAAGCAGCCATGCGGTCGGTAGAGCAGCATTTTGGAGCGATAGATGTAGTAATTGCCGGCGCCGGCATCGGCTTCACAGAGCCGATGGAGGCAATGGAGTCCAGAACATTCGAGCGCACCATCGACATCAATCTCAACGGCGTATGGCGTACCTTCAAGACAAGCCTACCCTATGTAAGCAAGCATCAGGGCTATATGTTGGCGGTTTCCTCAATGGCGGCCTTCGTCAACGCGCCGCTAAATGCACACTATGCCGCGAGCAAGGCAGGGGTTCTCGCCATGTGCAACAGCCTGCGATTAGAGCTCAAACATCTCGGGGTCGGCGTTGGTACGCTGCATCCTACTTTTTTCAAGACACCAATGATGGACGCGCTAATGGGCAACCCCTGCTCAGAGTTGGTGTTCAACAACTACCAAGGCATGTGGAAGTTCGTTGAATTGGAGGCCGTGGTGAAAGGACTCGTTGAAGGAATTGTCTCTCGACGGGAAATGATCACAGTGCCCAGCAGCAATGCAATAGTCGCCCGAGCGCCCGGACTGCTGCGCGGCCTTATCGAAAGGTTCGGCTTTGACGATCAGCGCGTTGCTGAGGCGGTAAGGGTTTCCAGCCAGGCAAAAACGTCGTAACGAGTAAGCCTGGTTAGATGCCGCCAAGAAGTTGAACCAGGCGTATCTTGGCCGACGTAACAGGCAGCGTTACCAAAACAGTGACACAAAGGTGCACCCTTCGTGTCACTGTCTGACCGAAACCCGCCCCCTTCACAACCGATGCTGCTCCACCAGAAAATCCACAAACAGCCGCACCCGCGCCGGCATTGTCGAGCCGCCGACGAAGACCGCATGAATAGGTTCGCGGTCATTTGGATTGAAGGTTTCCAGCAAGGGCACGAGAGCACCGCGCTGTATATCCTCGGCCACGCTGAACTCGCCAATGCGGGCGATGCCCGCACCGACTCTTGCGAGTTGTGCCAATGCTTCGCCGCTATTGCATTCGATATTGCCACACACCTGCAGGGAGAGGGGCTGACCATCGCGAATAAACGGCCAGTTGGGTTCGGCGCGGCGGAAGCTGAAGCGCAGACAGTTGTGCTGGGCGAGGTCTTCCGGTTGCTGTGGGGTGCCGTAGCGTTGCAGATAATCTGGGGACGCCACCACAACCTGTCCTGTGTCACCGATGCGACGCGCCGTCAGCGGGCTGTCCGGCAGCATGCCAAAGCGAACGGCGACGTCGGCCTGACCAGCAAGGATGTCGACCACTTCATCACCAAGGGATAGATCCACGGTGATGTTCGGGTAGCGCGCGGTAAAGGCAGCCACCAGAGGAACGATAGCCAGCCGCCCGTGCCCCAGTGCAGCGCTGACCCGCAGGCGGCCCTTGGGCACGCCCTGATCGGCGATGGACTCTTCTACCTCGGCCATGTCGGCAAGAATACGGCGGGCGCCGCGCAGGTAGGCCTCGCCCTCAGCGGTAAAGGTAATCGCGCGGGTGGTGCGCAGCAGCAGCCGCGTGCCAAGGCGTTGCTCGATGCGGGTGATGATGCGGCTGACCGCCGAAGGTGTCAGGCCCAGCGCCCGCGCAGCAGCTGACAGACTACCCTCTTGCGCCACCGTGCTAAACACGACCATGTCACCCGACCTGCCGCCAACGTCCATTTGTGCCCTCTACGCAAAGGTGCTTACCGGAAAAGCCATCTACTGCCATCAGGTTTCGGATTGTAGCATTCCCGGCATAGATGAGGAGCCATTCCATGCGTATCAACCCACCCCTTGTTGCTCTTGCCATCGGTGCCTTTGGCATTGGTGTGACCGAGTTTTCTCCGATGGGCATGCTGCCCAACATTGCCGCCGATCTGGGCGTGTCCATTCCGGCGGCGGGCCTCTTGGTCAGCGCTTATGCGCTGGGCGTGCTGCTCGGCGCGCCGCTGATGACGCTGACCACCGGCAAAATCCCCCGCCGCTATCTGCTGATCGGCCTGATGGGTATCTTTACTCTGGGCAACCTGATGTCAGCGCTGGCAACCGACTACTACAGCCTGCTAATTGCCCGGGTTGTGACCTCACTGAACCACGGCGCCTTTTTTGGTGTGGGCTCGATTGTGGCGGCCAGCGTGGTCGCGCCGGATAAGCGCGCGGGCGCGGTGGCGGCGATGTTTCTGGGGCTGACGCTGGCGACCATTGGTGGCGTACCGCTGGCCACCTGGTTTGGTGAGGCATTCGGCTGGCGTACCGCATTTTGGGGCATTACCGGCCTGGGCGTGCTGGCCATGCTTACGCTATGGTTTGCCCTGCCCCATGTGCCGCAGCCTACAACCGACGGCGTGCTGGCGGAAATCCGCGTGCTGGGTCGCGGCCCGGTGCTGTCGGCGCTGGCCCTGACCGTGATCGGCTCCAGCGCCATGTTTACCGTATTCACTTACATCGCCCCGATTTTGGCCAGCGAGACCCACGCCTCTGCCGGCTTTATCACCGCCATGCTGGTGCTTTATGGCGTTGGCCTGACGCTGGGCAATATGTGGGGCGGCAAAGCGGCGGACCGTTCGGTTGATCGCACACTGATTGTCTCGCTGGGCGCACTGATTGTGATTCTGCTGGCCTTTACGGTGCTGATGCGCTGGCCGCTGCCGGCGGCAGTAGCCATTCTGATCTGGGGCATCGCCAGCTTCGCTATCGTGCCGCCGCTGCAGATGCGCGTGATGGATGCTGCCAAGGACGCCCCCAACCTGGCCTCTGCGGTAAATATCGGTGCCTTTAACCTGGGCAACGCCGTGGGCGCGGCGTTGGGTGGTGCGGTGATCAACGCGGGCCTGGGTTATCCAGCTATCTCACTGGCCGGTGCCATGATGGCTGGCCTGGGGCTGCTGATGGTGCTGGGCTCTGCCTGGCGAGCACGGGCGGTGGCAACGCCGGCCTAGCGCCAGCGAGTTAGCCGGCACAGCCGGGCAACAGCCCGGCACTGTTGCGGCTACCCTCCACCTCAGACAGCGCCGCGCCTGCGGCGCGCCGACGGCAACAGGTTGTTTTCACTGTCGGTCACAGCAAATACCGCATCAGCTGCCGAGCCCCACTCCAGCGCAGCGGGCTAAACCCGACTACTCAGCCGCATTAGCCTTGAGCTTTTCCGCCGTCGCATTCTCGATTTGCTGCATGCGACCGGCCATACCGGCCATGCGCTGCTGTAGCAGCATCATGGTGTTCTGCATGACCAGCGGCATCTTGGCTGTCACGGCCTTGCCGGCATCGGACTGATAAAACGCCAGCATGCCGTCTACTTCCGACTGGCTGAAAGATGTCTGGTATATCTCAACAAACATCGGCTCCAGGCTGTCCCAGCCGAGCTCCTCGTTCAGCACCGCGACCATCTGGGCTTGCATGTCTTCAAGGACCTTACGGTCCTGCGCTGAAACCTCTTTGCCCTGCAGCGATTGCTCCATGGCGGCCTTGATCATCTGATCCGTCTGCGCCATAGCCCCCTCCATCAACTGGCGCGCATCGGTTACTTGCAGCAGCTCGCGAATAGACTCGTCACTCGGCTGTGCGGCCAGCGCGACTGGGGTAATCAGGGCGAAGGCGATAGAAAGCAGTGTCTTTTTCACAGTGTGTCCTTACCGGTGGTGTATTAGCTGAGAGGGGTCAGCATATAGCAACGGCAGCCCCAAGACTGTGTGGGCAGAAACAAATTAATAAAAGCGACGCACTCACTGACTCAGCCGGTCGCGAGCACCCAACCAAGCTCACCGCGGGTGATAGCAAGCAGCTGTTCGTGCAGGGTCTCAACCGCCGTGGCGGGCAAGCGGACGTGCAGACGTACCGTCTGGCCGTGGCTCACCTCAAGCAGCTCACCACCCAACTCAGCGATCAGATTGCGGGCTATGCCTTCGTGGGCGTAGGCCAGTTCACAGTTCAACGTCTGGCTCGGGATATGCTCAATTTTTTCAGCCTGCAGCAGCGCCTGGGCCACCGCATCGGTGTAGGCGCGTACCAACCCGCCAGCCCCCAGCTTTACCCCGCCAAAATAGCGCACCACGGTCGCCAACACGCCGTCTAGCTGCTGATGACGCAGAACATCCAGCATGGGTCGCCCCGCAGTGCCGGAGGGCTCGCCATCGTCCACCGCCGCGCTATGCCCGCCAGCCAGCAATGCCCAGCAAACATGCGCGCAGCCGGGGTGCTGCGCGCGTAGCTCATTAACCCGCACCTGCGCAGCGGCGCGATCGGTGCAGGGTTCGACGCAGGCAAGGAAGCGGCTTTTGCGAATGTCCAGTGTGTGGGAGACGGGCTGAGCAAGACTATACATGGGGCAAGGATACCCTAACGGTCACCGGCCGGGCAGCACCGCAGCGGGTCTCAGGCCATATGGTTTGGCCCGCCAGCAAGAGGGCTCTGTCGCCCCTCACGTAAAACAACGCCTTGGCTACCTGCTAGCCAGCTTCAAGACGCCAGGATGGACGCAGTGGTCGATGGACTCTGCGCTCCGTTGGCTGAGGACGTAAGACAGTACGTCTCTGCGGAAAAGGTCATCACGGACCTAGTCAGGTACGTGCCAAAGCGCCGGGCTTCGGCGACCAGCGCATTGCAGAAGCGACGTTTGAGTACGCCGCAGCCCGTAAGATTGGGTTCAGCCAGGGCCAAGCAACACAGCCCTGGCTGAACGACAGACCAATAACTCGGCTACCGTCTACGCCTCAAAAGCGGTAGTTCATCGCCACTGTCAGAGTGCGACCGGGCGCCGGCTGGCGACCCAGGGGGCTGGTATCAATGCCGCGGAAATAGTAGCGACGATCAAAGAGGTTGCTCACCCCGGCCGAGGTCGTCAGCACACGCTCGTCTTGCAGCTTGAACTCCCGCTCGATCGCGGTATTCCAGACCCAATAGGCAGGCAACTCACCGACCGAGGCGGTAGCATTTTCCTCTTGGCTGTTGGCGCTGTCGGAATACGCACTACTTACGTACAGGCCGTCGATCTGATAGGTCCAGGAACCGGCAAACCGGTAACGTGCATCGACGCTGAACTGGTGCTTGGAGCTGTAGGGCACTTCCTTACCCTTGAAGGCGCCAGCGCGCTGCTCGGCATCCAGGTACGCGTAGCTGGCGTGCAAATCGAGACCGGGGACGGCCGCTGGCGTCCAGAAGGCCTCGGTCTCAAGTCCCTGATGACGGGTACTGCCCAGGTTTCTGAAGCTGCCATTGGCGAACACGATCTGATCATCAAAGTCGATGCGGTACACACCCACATCAATGCGCAGCGCAGCCATTGGCGTGAAGCGGGTCCCGATCTCGTAGTTACGCGAAATTTCTGCCTGCACAACGCCATCTCTGACGATCTGGAACACCTGTGGAAGGCGCAGCGAACGCTGGGCATTAGCGTAGACAAACCAGTCGTCGGTGGCCTGATACCCCACGGTCAAACCGGGCAGCCACTCTTCAGCGACATTTTTCTGTGGAGTTTGCACAGTCCCATTAACCGAACCTTCATACTCCATGGTCGCGTGTTCGTAGCGCAAACCCGGGGTTATGGTCAGACGTTCATCCAGTAAGATGATCTCGTTGCTCACATAAGCTGCCTTGCCCTCGGTATCAAATACCCAGTCACGCACCACCCGAGTCGCCCCGGTCGCCAGGTCCTGGTTGTTGACATCGAAGTCGACATTCTCCTTAACCAGACGCGCACCCAGCAGCCAAGTCTGACTGACATCATCGCCATACAGGCTTAGGCTCACACGCGGCTCGCTACCCCATACCCGGAAATCACGCGGGGCGTCCTGAAAATTGGTTGGCGTCGCAGCTGGGTCGAATGGCAGGCCGATGAGGAAGTTGCGGTAGCTGTTATGCGCAAAATTCGTCCAGCTGAACTCGACATCATCGAACGGCCCCACCGCACCAAAATACTGGCTATAGGTTCCCCAGAGACGATCACTGTCACCTTCAAAACTGTCCATGTTGCGCGTCGATTGCCGAGGATCATCCTTGTAATCTGCCACGCTCAGGGCACCCGCCAACTCCATGTCGGCGATATACCGCTGCACGCCAAAGCTCAGTCTGCGGGTGTCATCAATATCCCACTCGCCACGCAGCCGATAATTCTGCACGTCGGTCTCGGAGTGCTCACGGCCATACTCGCCAGTGATCGTGTTGAGGTCCAGCTGCAGACGCAGGTTGTCGCTCAACCGCCCGCCTGTACCCAGGTAGCTGTCGTACAGCTGACGACCGGCAGGTGCGAAAGTAATGCGCTGCGACAACGAGGTCTCCCACTTTTCCGGGATTGGCCGGCTGATGAAGTTGACCACGCCGCCGACGTTGTTCGGCCCGTACTGCACAGAGGCGCCGCCCCGCACGATGTCAATGCGCTCAACCGTCGCCAGAGTCTGCGGAAACAGTGACAAACTGGTCTGACCGTAGGGCGCCAATGCCAGCGGAATACCGTCGGACAGCGCCTGAACACGCCCGCTGCGGCTTTCATACAGGCCACGAACGGATAACTGGGGTAGCACGCCGGTACCGGTCTCATCGAAGATTTTCACCCCCGGAACACGCTGCAGGGCATCATCCAGTCCCCGTACGCTCGCCCCTTCAAGCGCCTGCGCCTGCACCACGCTGCGGCTGCCCGCGTACCTGCGTACCTCTTCCTCGCTGGCACTGCCCAGCACGTCACCCTGGATCACGACCGGCGCGAGCATCTGTACCTCATGCCCGTTTTGCTGCTGATCCGGCTCTATCTCACTGGCCTGCGCCAACTGCGCGAAAGCAGCCGCGCTGAGAACTGCCGTAATGCCAAGGCGGCGATGATTACCTGTCATTGTGGTTGAAGCTCCTGATGTGCTGCCCCCCTTGCATAATCAGACGGCAACAGCACAGCCGCAGCGCTGCACACAGCGGCCGCTGGATAGCTACCAAGGGAGGGATTTAACGATTCTTATTAGCGGGCCGGAGTGTACAAAAAATGAGACGTATTATCTATCAGCAAAGGAAGTGTAAAGATCAAAAAAACCTTCTTTCGTCCTCGCACAGCACCTCTCATAAAGCAAGGAAAAACAACGTCTTACTCTGCGAGCCCGCCAAGCTCAACCACCGGTATCAGCCACAAAAAAACCGGGCACAAGGCCCGGCTTTTCGTCACACCTGCAGGATCAGAAGCAATCCAGCGGCATGTCCAGCGTGGTGCGGTCGGCGCTGCGCAGCACCTCTGCCAGCGCCAGCGGCTTGGGCAGTTCGTAGCGCAGGAAGTAATCACAGGCGTTGAGCTTGCCCTGGTAGAAGCTCGCCGGCCGCTCACCGCCGTTCTGCAGACCGCGCAGTGCAGCCTGCGCCTGACGCAGCCAGAGCCAGCCGACAACCAGATGGCCGAAGCACTCCATGTACAGGTAGGCGTTGGCCAGCGCGCGATCGGGCTCGCTCTTCTTCATCGCCTGCAGGGCTTCAGTCACGCCTTCGACAGTGCTCAGCGCAGCGCCCAGCAGCTCGGCGTTGGCCTTCAGCTCAGAGGCGTTTGCACACTCGTCCAGCGTGGCGCGAATGCGGGTCAGCAGACTCTGATAGAAACGGCCACCGGCCATGCTGACCTTGCGGCCCAGCAGATCCTGCCCCTGAATGCCGTGGGTGCCTTCGTGGATCGGATTCAGGCGGTTGTCGCGGTAGAACTGCTCGACCGGGTATTCACGGGTGTAGCCGTAGCCACCGTGCACCTGAATCGCCAGGCTGTTGGCTTCCAGACAGAACTGCGACGGCCAGGATTTGACGATAGGCGTCAGCAGGTCGAGCAGACCAGCAGCCTCTTCACGCACGGCAGCGTCCGGCGAATGCTTCTTCTCATCGACCAGCGTCGAGGAGAACAGGCACAGCGACAGACCGCCTTCGACGAAGGCTTTCTGCGCCAGCAGCAGACGACGAACGTCGGCGTGCTGCACCAGCGGGATCATCGGGGTGTTCGGGTCACGTTCTGCCATGCCACGGCCCTGGGTACGCTCACGGGCGTATTCCAGCGCGTGCAGGTAACCGGTGTACCCCAGCATGACCGAACCCAGACCCACGCCAATGCGGGCTTCGTTCATCATGTGGAACATGCCTGCCAGGCCGTTGTGCGGCTCGCCGACCAGATAACCGACCGCCCCGCCCTTCTCGCCAAAGTTGAGCATGGTGGAGGTGGTGCCGCGGTAACCCATCTTGTGGATCAGGCCCGCCAGTTGAACGTCGTTGCGCTCGCCGAGGCTGCCGTCGTCGTTGACCAGAAACTTGGGCACGATAAACAGCGAGATACCCTTGGCGCCGGGCGGCGCGTCGGGCAGCTTGGCCAGCACCAGATGCACGATGTTTTCGCTCAGCTCGTGGTCACCGGCGGAGATGAAGATCTTGTTGCCGCTGATGCGGTAAGTGCCGTCGTCCTGTGGCACCGCGCGGGACTTGATGTCGCCCAGTGAGGAGCCGGCATGCGGCTCGGTCAGGCACATGGTGCCGAAGAAGCGACCAGCCATCATCGGCTCGGCGTAACGCTGTTTCTGCTCGTCGGTGCCGTGGGCCATGATCAGGTTGCAGGCGGCGATGGTCAGACCGGCGTATGCCTGGGTGCTGACGTTGGCGCCCTTGATCAGGCCAATACAGGTCTGGGAGACAGCCGCCGGCAGCTGCATACCGCCGCGCTCATAGTCCTGCGAGGCCGCCATCAGGCCGGTGTCACGCAGCACGGCCAGCGCCTCGGAAACTTCCGGGCGAATCACGACTTTACCGTTTTCAAAACGCGGCTCGTCTTCATCACACAGGCGGTTGTGCGGTGCGAAAGTTTCGCTCGCGACCTTCAGCGCCAGCTCAATGGCAGCGTCAAAGGTGTCGCGGCTGTGGTCTTCATAACGCGGAAATTGGGTAAAACGCTCGATATCCAGCATTTCATAGAGCAGAAACGCCAGGTCGTCGGTATTGATGATTTTTTGGGACAAAGTACAGACTCCTGCGGGTACTGCAGGAACCCGCAAATAGTAGGCTATTTTCGACGAGGCTGAAGGCTATAGGCTGAAAGCTGGAAGGTCAGCCCCGCAGTGAGCGGCTCCTTTCAGCCTCCAGCCTATAGCCCGTGCGCCAGCATAGCTGGCGCATTCGTCTTCAAGGTTTATACGATCTCAAACAGACCCGCTGCGCCCTGGCCACCGCCGATGCACATGGTGACAACCACGTACTTGACGCCGCGGCGTTTGCCTTCAATCAGCGCGTGGCCGGTCAGGCGGGAGCCGGTTACACCGTAGGGGTGACCGATGGCGATGGAGCCGCCGTTGACGTTCAGGTTTTCAGCCGGGATGCCCAGCTTGTCGCGGCAGTAGACAACCTGGGAAGCGAAAGCTTCATTCAATTCCCACAGGCCGATGTCGTCCATTTTCAGGCCGTTACGCTCCAGCAGGCGCGGAATGGCGAAGACCGGGCCGATGCCCATTTCGTCAGGCTCGCAACCGGCAACGGCGAAGCCACGGAAGATACCCATGGGCTCAACGTTCAGCTGCTCAGCCACCTTGCTGTTCATCACGGTGCAAACGGAAGCACCGTCAGACAGCTGGCTGGCGTTACCGGCGGTGATGAAGTTGCCCGGGCCACGAACCGGCTGCAGGGAGGACAGGCCTTCCAGGGTGGTACCCGGACGGTTGCACTCGTCACGATCCAGAACCACTTCCTGATCGGAGACTTCGCCGGTTTCCTTGTTCTGAACCTTCATGATGGTCTTGAACGGCACGATTTCGTCGGCAAACTTGCCGCTCTGCTGACCGGCAGCAACGCGTTGCTGGCTCAGCAGCGAGTACTCGTCCTGGGACTCACGGCTGACGTTGTAGCGCTGGGCTACGATGTCGGCCGTTTCGATCATGGACAGGTACAGCTCCGGCTTGTTCTTCATGATCCACTCGTTGGTGCCGTGGAACATGTTGATCTTGTCGTTCTGACACAGGCTGATGGACTCAACGCCACCGGCAACAATAGCCGGGATCTTTTCGCTGACAACACGCTGGGCGGCAATGGCGATGGACTGCAGGCCGGAGCTGCAGAAACGGTTCAGGGACATACCGGCAGTAGTGACCGGCAGACCGCCACGAATGGCAGCCAGACGCGCCATGTTCTTGCCCTGAGCACCTTCGTGGAAGGTCGCGCCGAGGATGACGTCTTCAACCAGTGCCGGGTCGATACCTGCACGCTTGACGGCTTCTTCGATGACGAAGCCGGCCATGTCAACACTGTGGGTGTTGTTCAGTGCGCCACGGTAGGATTTGCCCAGGCCGGTACGGGCCGTGGATACGATAACTGCGTCTGTCATGTGTTTAGCTCCTGTTGTAATTCAAGTACTTCAGCCGGCTGCCAAGGTTACCCCTGGCTCGGCTGAGCCTGTTGTTCACCCCAGCGTGTCAGCGTGTCCCGTGCCTCCCGGTAGGGTTTGAGCCCCATGGCCAGAAGGATGATGGAGCCCACGGTTATCACGCTGGCAACGATGAATATGGAATAACGTACCGCCATGTCGTCCTGGAACACATAGTCGGTAAACATGGCCACAGCGGTTGGGCCGATACCCAGGCCAATCAGGGTGATGGTAAACAGATAGATGGCCGAGGCCTGGCCGCGCATAGCGTTGGGCATGATCTCCTGAATAGCCGCCGGCGCCACACCAAAGGGCATGGCTACGGTGAAGACGTTAAAGAACATGATGGTCCACAGCAGCGGCATGTTGTCGACCAAGTACACCACGTTGCACAGCAGGGTCAGGATAGCCGACAGCAGACCGACCCGCATGTTGGCATCCAGGCAGCCACGCTGAGCCAGAAAATCCGCCAGGCGCCCACCGAATACGATCCCCAGCGAGCCGGCTACCATGACCAGCGAGCCGTAATAAATGCCTACCTCACCCGCTGTCAGCCCGTGGTTGCGAATAAAAAAGGTCGGAATCCAGGCCGACGCGCCATAGGAGGCAAACGACAGACAGGCAAACCCGAAGTTGTGACACAGCACCGCCTTGCGAATGCCCAGCAGGTAGTTGGCAACATCCTTGAGCGGCACGGCCACACCAGCACCAATGCCCTTACGCGTCGGCTCCTTGATGGCCAGCAGCACCAGGCAGAACATCAGGCCAACGGCGCCGAGCACCAGGAAGATCAGCTGCCAGGGACGCACCTCGCCCAACACCGGCAGCACCATGGCGCCGCGGGCGTTGGCCCAGGTCACCACAATACCGCCGAGCAGAAAGGCCGCGCCCGCGCCCAGGTAGATGCCCATCGCGTAGACACTGATCGCCGTTGCACGGCGATTGGGTGAGAAGCTGTCAGCGATCAGCGAATACGCCGCCGGCGACAGCGCCGCTTCACCCGCGCCCACACCGATACGACCAATAATAAAATGCCAATACTGCTGCGCCAGGCCACAGAACGCGGTCATCAAGCTCCATACCGCCACACCGCCGGCAATCAACCCGCGACGGCTCTTGCTGTCAGCAATCCGCCCCAGCGGAATTCCGGCTACGGTGTAAAAGATGGCGAAAGACAACCCCATCAGCAGACTCATTTCAGTGTCACTGATCTGCAGGTCGCGGCGAATCGGCTCCACCAGCAGGTTCAAAATTTGTCGATCTACAAAGGAGAGAACATAGGCAACCAGCAAAATCCCAACGGTCAACCAAGCCCGCACCGGCGACGGATAGCTATTATTCTCGGTCACGCCATGCTCCTTCTTGTAGTTAAATTATCAGCATCTTGAGCGTATCAGGTTCGCACTGCGAAAGTCGATTTCAAAATATTGAGATAAATCTACCCAATGCGAACCCATCACCCAAGACTATTTACGCACCAACCGGAGCCCTACGATGCCCCCTGTTCCACTGCTGCTGGCCGGCGCCGGCCATGCCCACCTGGTTACTCTGCAGCGCTGGCGCGCCGAGGGATACCACGCGCCAGTCGGCAGCTGCCTGATCAACCCGACCGCGCAGGCCTGGTATTCCGGCATGCTACCCGGACTGCTGGCTGGCAGATGGCAAGCAGAGCAATGCTGCATTGAACTGGCGCCTTTGTGCGCTGCCGTTGGCGTATCGCTGCGGCTCGGCGAGATCACACAGTTAGACGCCAACAGCCAGCAGGCACAGCTGGCCGACCAAAGCCGGATACGCTGGCAGTGGCTGTCACTGGGCGTGGGTGGCGCGCCACAAGCACCCGCTCACAACGATCACAGCATTACACTGCTGCCGGCCAAGCCATTTGCCGGGCTCTATCAGCAGTGCCGTACATGGCAGCAACAGAACGCACCACAGCGCCTGGCGATCATCGGCGGCGGGGCCGCTGCTGTAGAGCTGGCGTTGGCGCTGGCCAGATTGCTACCGGCAACGCAGTTAAACCTGTTCAGTGCAGGGCCGCTGTTGGCGGCTTTACCGGCGCGCGCGGGCAACCTGGTACGCCCCCTGCTGCGTCAGCGAGGTATTAGTTATCACGAGGGCGTGACTGTCACTGGCATCCAGAACGGCCAGCTGTGGCAAGACACCCAGGTGATTGGCGCAGCGGACGCAGCACTGCTGGCAAGCGGCAACATGGCGCCTCACTGGCTCGCAGATAGCGCCATGACCTGCGATGCAACGGGTGCCGTACGCATCCAGCCAAACCTGCAAAGCAGCAGTCACCCGACGGTGTTCGCGACCGGTGATTGCGCCAGCCTGTCAGCTTGTCCGCACAACGGTGTGCAAGCGGTAAGGCAAGGCGCAGTGCTGGCCGAGAACCTTAGCCAAGTCCTGTGCGGCGACCAGGCGACACGTCAGTTCAAGCCGCCGCGCCATAGCCTGGCGCTGTTGGCAACAGCCGACGAGCAGGCGATTGCTACCCGCAACGGTATCGCCCTGCGCAGCCGCCTGGCACTGAGGCTAAAGGACCGGCTGGATAACGGCTTTATCCGGGCCATACGCGGCGACTGACAGCAACGCGATGATCTGCCCCCCCCTTTATTCATGCCCTCCCCAACCAGCCCGTTTGGGCTCGGGGCTACCACCCGACACTAGACCAAAGAGCCATTGTCTTGCGGCGAGACAGATGGCTAAATGCCGTCAACCCATAACAAAAAATCGCCCACCCAGGCACCACTGGAGCCTTCGCATGCCCACCGGACTCCGCAGCAAAGCGACCGTGCTTGTGCTGCAGCTCTGCACCCTCAGCTGGCTCTATTACAGCGCTGGCGTCGACCTCGCCGCACCGGCGCTGATTCTTGCTCTGCTGCCTTGGCTGGGGCTGCCCTGGTTCTATGCGCCATCAGACCCAGCGCCAGCGGTGGCCGCAGACAACCGCCAAAACAGCGAACTGACCGCCCGGCTGTCCCGCGCTACCAGCAAGAATGCGATTGGCGCCGCAGAGGTAGCCCACTCCGTACAATTGCTGCGCGCGCGCCAGCACTCTCAACTGCAGGCAATCAGCCAGGTGACCGACAGCGCCCAGCAGATCGCCTCTGAAGTCGACGCTGCCAGTCGTTATGCAGAACGCGCAGACCAGGCAGCAGAACAGGCCAGCGCCAGCAGTGCCAGCGGCCGCGACGCCTTGCAACAGGCAACCGAGGTGATGCACCAGCTGGCCACCCAAGCCGATACGTCCAGCGCCATGCTGCAGGCATTGAACGCCCACAGCGCCAAGATTGTGCAGGTCACAGAGGTAATCGAAGCCATCGCCAGCCAGACCAACCTGCTGGCCCTGAACGCCGCCATTGAGGCGGCCCGGGCGGGCGACATGGGGCGCGGGTTCGCGGTGGTAGCCGATGAAGTACGGGCTCTGGCCGCACGCACCTCAGCCTCCACCAGCGAGGTTGCCGGCATCATTGAACAGATGCACCAGCAAAGTCAGCGGGTCAACGCCGACTTCTCGGCACTGGTGGGTCAGGTGCACAACAGCGTCGCGCTGATCGATCAAGCGTCTGAGCAGCTGCAGGCTATTGAGCAGCAAGGAAGTGAGGTCAAAGAGGCGACCGCGCAGATCGCTGCCGGCAGCCTGACCAATCGCGACCAGCTCGCCAACCTGAGCAGCGCTCTGGAGCAGGTGCGTGGCGACATCGCCCAGAGCGACGAACAGACCCAACGCTTGGGCAGCGAGGCCGCCAACCTGGTGGGCCTGGCTGAACAGGTCAGCGAGATGCTGGCCGACGTCGCGCTGGATGACTACCATCAACGCTTCTTTGAGGCGGCGCAGCAGACCGCTAACGCCATTGCCGCGCGTTTTGCGGCCGACCTGGCCAACGGCAAGATTCAGCGCGCCGCACTGTTTGATCGCAACCTCACCTTGATCGCCGGTAGCAACCCGGCGCGTTATCACAGCGCCTTCGACAGCTACACCGACCAGGTATTGCCGGGCCTGCAGGAGCCACTCCTGCAACAGCACGCCGAGTTGGTCTACGCCATCGCCGCTATCCCCTCAGGCTATGTGCCCACCCACAACCAGCGTTTTAGCAAGCAACCCACCGGCGACGTGCAGCACGACACCCTGCACTGCCGCAGCAAGCGGTTGTTTGACGATCCAACAGGACGACGCTGCGGCAGCCATGAGCAAACCCTGCTGCTGCAGACCTACAAACGCGATACCGGAGAAGTGATGCACGATCTGTCAGTGCCGATCATGGTGGACGGTCAGCATTGGGGCGGGCTGCGGCTGGGGTATAAGCCGGAGCAATAGACCGATGGCGGAGAAGCCTTCGGCGTTCACCACCCTACGCAACGTCGCGCCCGGCCGGATGGTGGCGAAACACTGAGTATGTGGTAATCAGGCCGCCGATTGCAGCGGGCCTTCCAGCCGTCGGGTAACGGCATCAGCGCAGGTCTCGCGGCGCAGACTGTCAAACAGCTCGCGCGCTTCGGGATAATGCTGGCCGAGCATCGCCAGCCATTGCTTCAGCCGGCCCGGCGCATGGCGGTCTACCACCCGCAGGCGGGTCTGCCGGAAGAAGTCACCGAGCCAGGGCCACAGCTCATCCCAGCCAAGCACGGCCGCGTCGCTATCCTGCGCGATGCGCAGCCCCAGATCCGGACAGCGCACCAGACCGCGGCCGATCATCACCGCATCACAGCCGCTGACCTCACGGATACGCCGGTAATCTTCGGTGGTCCAGACCTCGCCATTGGCGATCACCGGCACCGCTACCGCCTCGCGAATACGCGCCAGCCATTCCCAATGGGCCGGCGGCCTGTAGCCTTCGACCTTGGTGCGGGCATGCACGGTAATCTCACCAGCGCCGCCGTCGGCCAGCGCCTGCGCGCATTCCAGCGCCTGGCTGGTATCGGTCAGGCCCAAGCGCATCTTGGCGGTCACGGCAATATGCGCCGGCGTTGCTGCGCGCACGCTGGCGACAATCTCGCGCAGCAGCTCGGGCTCGGTCAACAGCGCAGCGCCGCCACGGTGACGGTTAACCGTCTTAGCCGGACAGCCAAAGTTGATATCAATAGCCGGAGCGTCCATCGACGCCAGCAGTGCCGCGTTCTCTCCCATCCAGCGCACATCTGAACCGAGCAGTTGCGGACGCACCGGCACACCGGCTCGGGTCCGCCAGCCGTACTCGCTCTCCGGTACGCTGCGGCGAATAGTACCCACGTTCAGCAGCCCCTCGGTCACGCGAATGAACTCGCTGACGCACCAGTCGATGCCACCGATGCGCGTCAGCACATCGCGCATCGGCGCATCGGCCAGCCCCTCCATCGGCGCCAGCACAACCGGGCCGCTGACGCGCTCAGGGTTGCTCATTCGCTCAGGGCTGTTCGCACGCTCAGGGCTGCTCATGCACTGATACCCTGCTCCGCCAGCATGTCTAGCAGCTGCTGCTCGGTCCAGACGGTTACGCCCAGCTGCTCAGCCTTGGCCAGCTTGCTACCGGCACCGGGGCCAGCCACAACGCAGTGGGTCTTGGCCGACACGCTGCCAGCCACCTTGGCACCCAGGCTTTCCAGATGCGCTTTGGCCACGTCACGGGACATGGCCTCCAGCGTGCCGGTCAGCACCCAGGTCTGGCCGGCCAGAGACAGGCCACCAGCGGCTTCTGCACGAGGGCTATCCCAGTGCATGCCAAACTCGCGTAGCTGCTGCTCGATCGCCTCTGCATGGGCGCGCTGCTTCGGGTTCTCGGCAAACTCGCGCAGGGCTTTGATCGCCTTATCGTTCAGACGCTCAACCTGTTTCAGGTCCAGCCAATCCGCAGTGAGAATCTTGTCCAGACTGCCAAAAGTGCTGGCCAGGCGTTCGGCGCCAGTGCTGGCGATACCGGTGATATTCAGGCGCGCCAGAAAATCGGCCAACGACACGCAGGCGGCAAACTCAGCCGCCAGCTCGCCCGGCTCCTCTGGCGTGACGCCGCGCTCCAGCAACTGGTCGATGACCTGACGGTTGTGCGCATCGGCAAAGAAGGAGTGGATTTCGTGGGCCACTTCCAGCCCCACATCCGGCAGGTACACCAGCACCTCGGGCAAGGCCCGCTCAATGCGCTCCAGCTTGCCCAGCGCGCGCGCCAGCAGCTTGGCGGTTTCCTCACCCACATCAGGAATACCCAGGGCGTAGATGAAACGCGCCAGGGTCGGCGACTTGCTGGCCTGAATGGCGGTCAGCAGATTCTTGGTCGACAACTCGGCAAAGCCGTCCAGCGCCAGCACCTGCTCATAGGTCAGGCGGTACAGGTCCGCTGGGGAGGCCACCAGGCCGGTATCAACCAGCTGCTCGACACTCTTCTCACCCAAGCCATCGATATCCATGGCACGGCGGGAGACGAAGTGAATGATCGATTGTTTGAGCTGGGCCTGACAGGTCAGACGGCCAACGCAGCGGTACACCGAGCCTTCGCTGGTGGTAGCGCCAGCCTTGCCGCGCTTGACCAGCTGGGTGCGTTCGACGGCCGAGCCGCAGACCGGGCAATTGCTCGGCACCTCTACCGGCCGTGCGTCGGCCGGGCGGCGCTCGGTGACCACCTGCATGACCTGCGGGATCACATCACCCGCGCGGCGAATGATCACAGTATCGCCGACCATCACGCCAAGACGCGCCACTTCATCCATGTTGTGCAAGGTGGCATTGGAGACGGTGACACCCGCCACCTGAACCGGCTTGAGACGCGCGACCGGCGTCACCGCGCCGGTGCGGCCCACCTGAAACTCGACGTCCAGCAGCTCGGTCAGCTCCTCCATCGCCGGAAACTTATGGGCGATGGCCCAGCGCGGCTCTCGGGCACGAAAGCCCAGCTCACGCTGGTACGCCAGCTGGTTGACCTTGAACACCACGCCATCGATCTCGTATTCCAGCGCAGCCCGGCGCTCACCAATATCGCGGTAGTAATCGAGTGTGCCGTCGATACCGCTGACCAGCTTCAGCTCGCGACTGATCGGCAGCCCCCATTCTCGAAACGCCTGCAAGATGGCGTACTGGTTATCGGGCAGTTCACCGTCTATCCGGCCAAAACCGTAACAGCAAAACTCCAGCGGCCGGCTGGCGGTAATGGTCGGGTCCAGCTGACGTAGGCTGCCGGCAGCGGCGTTACGCGGGTTGGCAAAGGTCTTGCTGCCGGTTTCACGGGCGCGCTCGTTCAGCGCCTCAAAGCCCGCCTTGCTCATAAAGACTTCGCCGCGCACCTCGAGCACCGCCGGCCAGCCCTCGCCACGCAGTTTCAGCGGTACGTTACGAATGGTGCGCACGTTGGTGGAAATGTCCTCGCCAGTGCTGCCGTCGCCCCGGGTTGCACCACGCACCAACAGGCCGTTCTCGTACAGCAGGCTGACCGCCAGACCGTCCAGCTTGGGCTCGCAGCAGTATTCAACCTCTGCACCGCCGCCAAACAGGTCACCCGATGGCAAGTCCAACCCCTCGCGCACCCGCCGATCAAAGTCGTGCATATCCTGCTCGGCAAAGGCATTACCCAGGCTCAGCATCGGCACCTCATGCTTGACCTCGCCAAAGCCAGACGCCGGTGCGCCGCCCACACGCTGCGTAGGTGAGTCTGGGGTAATCAGGTCAGGGTGCTCCGCCTCAATGGCCTTGAGCTCGTTGAACAGCCGATCGTACTCGGCATCCGGCACCGCCGGCTGATCGAGCACGTAATAACGGTAATTGTGCTGCGCAATCTCTTCACGCAGGGCAAGAGCGCGCTCGGCGGGGGTAACGGACTGGGGCATGGGGAACCGCGGGGTCAAGTATGAGGTGCTTATTCTAACCGACCTGCGAGGAGAAGCTGCAGGGTTAGCGCAAGAATACGAGTAATGGCTGGAGGCTAAAGGCTAGAGGCTGGAAGTCAAAGCTCTGCAAAATTGATCACCGTCCAAGCTCCGAGGGTGGCCGTATAGGCAGGCCTGCACCTTCAAGCCTCCCGCCTTCAGCCTTCAGCCACCCCGGTGCTATAGCTAGAGCACTAGTAGCGCCCCCCCACAAGACAGCCCCGGGAGTACGCTGCGCTCATCGCCGCTGGCTATAGTTCAGCCGCTCGTACTCAGCAATACGCTGACGGTAATGCTCGATGGTCTGGGCGGTGAGGACGCTGCGTTGTTCGTCTTTCAGGTCACCACCCAGCTCGTGTGAGAGTTTGCGGGCGGCGGCGATCATCAGGTCCAGCGCCTGTTTGGGGTGGCGCGGGCCGGGCAGGCCCATGAAGAAGCTAACCGCACGTACGTGGCTTTGATCCAGCTCGTCCAGATCAAAAACACCCGGCTTGAGTGCGTTGGCCATGGAGAACAGCACATCGCCGTTGCCGCTCATGCTTTCATGGCGGTGGAAAATATTCATGTCGCCAAAGCGCAGGCCACTTTCGAGAATGCTCTGATGCAGCGCAGAGCCGGAAAAGCCCTGCTCGTCACGCGAGACCACGTTGATCACCAGCACCAGCTCAACCGGCAGCGACTGCTGCTCAGGTTTGGGCTCGGCGTCGGTTTTACGTGCGAGCTTGTCGGCCGCAGCCTTTTTGCTGCGCGGCTCGGCAGCGACCGGGTCCACCAGTACCGGTGGCTCGTCCAGGTCCAGGCCAACCTGCTCCGGTTCGTGCCATTGACTGCTGTCATCACCGGGCAAGGCGTCCGGCGTGTCGCCACCAAAGGACGGTTCTGCCCGCTCAGGGCGATTGACCACACGCGGCGGTCCAAGCAACTCATCGTTGCCGCCCTCTTCGGGCAGATCGGAGAGATTGCGTTCGAGTTTGAAGCGAATCTTTGATCGACCGCCCATGCGCCGCCAGCCATCAAACAAGATGCCAGCTATTACCAGCAGGCCGAAGATGAAAAGCCACTCACGCAAACCGAAATCCATGAATACCCGTTCCTGTTATCACTAAGCTGTTCGGGCGGCTGGCAACCCGCCTCTCGTCTGGCCGGATGCTAGCACGGCCATTGGGAAACTTACACTGCCGCCAACGCAGCGGCCTCTTCTACATCTACTGTGACCAGCCTCGAACAGCCAGGTTCATGCATGGTCACACCCAGCAACTGATCGGCCATTTCCATGGCGATCTTGTTGTGGGTGATATAAATAAACTGCACCCGCGCCGACATTTCTTTCACCATACGGGCATAACGCCCCACGTTGGCGTCATCCAGCGGCGCATCCACCTCGTCCAGCATGCAGAATGGCGCCGGATTGAGCTGGAAGATCGAAAACACCAGGGCAATGGCCGTCAGCGCTTTCTCACCGCCGGACAGCAGGTGAATGGTGCTGTTCTTCTTGCCGGGCGGACGCGCCATGATGGCTACACCGGTGTCGAGCAGGTCATCCCCGGTCAACTCCAGATAGGCATGACCACCGCCAAAGACTTTCGGGAACAGCGACTGCAGGCCGTGGTTGACCTTGTCGAAGGTCTCCTTGAAGCGTGCGCGGGTTTCGCGGTCGATCTTGCGGATCACCTGTTCCAGGGTACCCAGCGCCTCTTCCAGGTCACTGTTCTGCGCATCCAGGTAGCGCTTGCGCTCCGATTGCTGCTCGTACTCCTCAATGGCCGCCAGGTTGATCGCGCCGAGGCGCTGGATACGCGCATCCAGCTGCGCCAGTTGCTGTTCCCAGTCGCTCTCGCTGGCTTCCTGCGGCAAGGTAGCGAGTACGCCGCGCAGGTCGTAACCGGCCTCGGCCAGTTGCTCCTGCAGGCCCTGACGGCGGGTTTGCAGGTCACGGGCGTTGAGACGCTGCTCGTCAAGCTGGGTACGCAGCACCTGCGCTTGCTGCTCGGCCTGCACGCGTCGGGTCTCCTGCGCGCGCATCTGCTGATCCACGCCTTCCAGTGCCTGGCGTGCGGCGCCGAGCGACTGTTCCACCTCCACGCGCTGCTCCAGCAGGCTCTCCAACTCGATGCGTTGATCGTCTTCCGGCGCCTGGCTTTCTTCCAGGGTCATGCGCAGCTGCTCACGGCGCTCGGACAGCCGTTCAGCCTGGCTCTGCTGACGCTCCAGCCCCTGCCGGGTGCTTTTCAGCTGGGCGCTAAGTGACTGAGCGCGCAAGGCCAGCTGGTGAGCGCGGTCCTTGTGCTGACGGGCCTGCTGGCGGGCCAAATCCAGGGTTTCGCGGGCCAGATCTCGCTGGCGCAGCAGCTCTTCACGCTGACCGGTATCCGCCGCCATGCTGTCCAACGCGTCCTGCAGGGTCAGACGTGCCTCGCCAATCTGCTCCAGCTCTTCACCGCGCTGACGCTTGAGCTCTTCCAGGTCCTCGCCAATGCGCTGACGACGCGCGTTGATTTGTTCCAGCCGCACCTGGCGCGCAGACCACTGGGCCTTGATCTCGCCCTGCTGGCGGCCGCTGGCAGCCAGTGTCTGCTGCAAGCCGTCACGCTGCAGCTCCAGCGCGCGAATGCCCTCGCGCAGCTGATCGATACGTTCCTGCCCGCTATCCAGTGCGCCCTGCTGCTCGTCCAGGCTGGCCTGCAGCTGCTCCATTTCCTGCTGCCGGGCGAGCACCCCGCCTTCACTCGCCTCGCCACGGCGAAAACGCAACCAGTTGGGGCCAATCCAATGGCCTTCGCGGGTGATCAGCGATTCGTGGGGGGCCAGACTATCGCGCGACGCCAGCGCCTCGGCGACCGAGTCGACGGGGCGAATGGCGGCCAGCCAGGGGCGCAGGTCGAGCGGGCTATCCACCTTGTCCAGCAGACTGCCTGGGCTGGCTTGCCCGGGCGCGCCGCGCTGCAGCAGGCGCAGACTGCCCTGCTCAAACTCGGCCAGGGTGGCGTCCAGGCTACTCAGGTCATCCAGCGCGATGGCCCGCAGGTCATCGGCCAGGACCGCCTCAACGGCAGCCTCCCAGCCCGCTTCAACCTGCAGTTGCTCGGCCAGCAGCCCACGGCTCTGGAGGCCCTGAGCGCTGAGCCAGTCGCCAACATCGCTACCCTGGGCCAACGCCGCCTGCTGTAAGGCTTCGAGCGAAGCCAGCCGACCACTGCCGCGCTGCAGTTCGCCACGGCGAATATCCTGCTCCTGCTGCAAGGCTGAGAGGGTGTCGCGATCCTGTTGCAGGCGCTCGCCCACCTCCGCCAGCTGCACTTGCTCGCCTTCGCTGCGTAGCTCCAGTTCAGCCAGTTGCTCAGACAGCTCGGCCAGTTCGTCATCAAGGCTGCCGACACTCAGGCCCGCTCGCTCGTCCTCAAGCCGCTGAATGCGCTCACCCAGACGCTCGACCGATTGCTCCATATGACGGATACGCGACTGCTCTACCTCGGCCTGCTGGCGCGGCTCGGCGGCGCGTTGGTTGAACTGGTCCCAGGCGCCCTGCCAGTTCTGCATGGCATCTTCAGCGCTCTGCAGCACCATGCCGGTGTCTTCTTCGGCGGCGCCCGCCATCTCCAGCTCTGGCTCGATGCCGTCCAGTTCGGCCTGCAGGTCGGCCAGCAGCGCCTCATCCTGAGTCAGGTGGCTCTGCGCTTCTTGCCAGGCCAGCTCGGTCTCTTCAATGTCGCTGTGCAGTTGCCGCTGGCGGTCACGGTTGAACTGCAGAATCTGCTCGATACGGCTAATATCCGCGCCCAGACTGTAGTACTGCGCCTGGACCCGGTTAAAGGACTCGGTAAGGTCGCTGTGCTGGTCGCGCTGTTTTTCGATCTCGCTGTCGGCGTTGCGCTGCTCGGCAATCAACGCCTCCAGCGCCACTTCAAGGTCGCGCACCCGGTGTTCACGCTGGCCGGCCTGCTCGTTCAGGTTCTGCCAGCGCAGCGCCTGCAACTGGGCCTTGAGCTGACGCTCCTCGGCCTTGAACTCCTTGTACTTCTCCGCCGCCTGGGCCTGACGATGCAGGTGCGCCAACTGACGCTCCAGCTCTTCACGCAGATCAGTCAGGCGGGACAGGTTTTCCTGGGTGCGACGAATACGGTTTTCGGTTTCGCGGCGCCGGTCCTTGTAACGGGAGATCCCGGCGGCTTCTTCAATAAACAGACGCAGCTCTTCGGGCTTTGCTTCGATCAGCCGGGAAATCATGCCCTGCTCGATGATCGAGTAGCTGCGCGGGCCAAGGCCGGTGCCCATAAAAATGTCGGTAATGTCACGGCGACGGCACTTGGTGCCATTGAGGAAGTACTGATTCTGCGCTTCGCGGGTCACCTTGCGACGAATGGAAATCTCGTTGTAGCCGGCGTATTCGCCTTGCAGGGTGCCATCGCTGTTGTCGAACACCAGCTCGATGGATGCCTGCCCTACCGGTTTACGCGAGTTGGAGCCGTTGAAGATAACGTCGGTCATCGACTCGCCGCGCAGGTTCTTGGCCGAGCTTTCGCCCATGACCCAGCGCACCGCATCGATGATATTGGACTTGCCACAGCCGTTCGGCCCCACCACCGCGCCCATGTTGGTAGGGAAATAGACGGTAGTCGGGTCCACAAAGGATTTGAAGCCGGCCAGCTTGATGCATTTGAGTCGCATGAAAGGGGCGTTGTCCTTAGTGCCTTGGGCCAAACCCGCATTGTTACCCGGACGGTGCCCGTATGAGAAGGGTTGCAGGCAAATACCTGCAACACTGGCCTGTGACCCTGGCTTGCGGCACACTTGCCAGCGCCGCAGCACAGGTTCAGCAGGAAACCAGACCATGCCCCAGACACCACGCCTAGACGACCTTTACAGCAAGCTGATGAACGAAGAGGACGCGCGCGTCTGCAAGGACATTCCCGACGCCGCCTGCTCGGAGGTACCCCAGAACTTCTTCCGTCAGGTGCTGGCCAATACGCTGACCAGCCTGGGCGATACCCTGACCAACCCGAAAACCACCCTGGCCTGGTTGATGGGCGTGGTCGGCGCACCGGTGGCGCTGATTGCCTGGCTGGTGCCGATTCGCGAATCCGGCTCCATGTTGCCGCAGCTACTGATCGCCGCCTGGATTCGCCGTATGCCCTACCGACGCGGCGTGTGGATTGTCGGCAGCCTGTTGCAGGCCGCCGCCCTGCTGGCCATGGGCGCTGTGGCCTGGAGCTTTGAAGGCACGCTGGCCGGCGCGCTGATCATTGTTTGTCTGATTATCTTCAGTCTGGCGCGCGGGCTGTGCTCGGTGGCGAGCAAGGATGTGATCGGCAAGACCGTGCCCAAAACCCGACGCGGCCGGCTCAACGGGTTAGCGACCAGCCTATCGGGCTGGCTGGCACTGGCCTTTGGTGTGTACTGCCTGATCTACCCACCCAGCGACGACGACATGCTGTTCTACGCCGCGCTACTGATCGGCGCGGCGCTGCTCTGGGTAGCGGCAGCGCTGGTATATCGCGGCATTGACGAGGCACCCGGCGCCACCGAGGGCGGCGGCAACGCCTTGAGCCACGCCCTTGGCCGTATCAGCCTGCTGCGCGACGACGCGCCGTTTCGCCGTTTTGTGGTAACGCGCGCATTGCTGCTGTGTTCAGCGCTGTCGGCGCCCTACTACGTGGTCATGGCCCAGGAAGTGGAAACCAGCTTTGGCATGCTCGGTGCCTTTCTGGTCGCCAACGGGCTAGCCAGCAGCCTGAGTGCGGGCGTTTGGGGCCGCATGTCGGATGCCTCCAGCCGTCAGGTACTAATCCGCGCTGCGCTTCTGGCCAGCCTGCTGGGGCCGGTGGTCATCGCCATTGACCGCTGGGCGCCACTGCTCGACAACCTGCATGCATGGCTGTTCCCGGTGGCCTTCTTCGTATTGGGGATTGCCCATGCCGGCGTACGCGTGGGCCGCAAGACCTACGTGCTGGACATGGCCGGCGGTAACAAGCGCACCGACTATGTTGCGGTCAGCAACAGCGCCATTGGCCTGATTCTGCTGGCGACCGGCCTGTTCGGCCTGCTCAGCTCGCTGATTGGCGCCGCCGGCATGCTGCTGTTGCTGTCCGGCGTGGGGCTGGCCGGCGCACTGCTGGCAGTCAGCCTGCCCGAGGTGCAGCAAGACTGAGCCGCTCGCCTCACTCCAGCGCCTGAATCCAGTCCCGCGCGGCGTCTTTCTCGGCGGTGGGGAAAACCCGTACTTCGACACCTGATACCAGGCGGCCGGCTAGCCCGGCCAGCTTTTCCAGCCAGCCCTGATCCGTCACCACCGCTTCACGTTCAAAACGGTTCCAGTGACTGATGCCGTACTTCAGATCCTTGTACAGCGCCTCGGCAGCCATGCCGCCAAAGGCCGGCATCTCCACATACAACCGCACCTTGGCGTGCTCGCGTAGTTTGGCCTCGATCAGCTCAAGCATCTCATCGAGCATCTCGGCGCTGATCTTGCCCTCAATACGAAAGCCCAGCACCTTGCTGTTACCAAAGGGAATATGGGTCAACATAGCGCACCCCTCCCGCCTGCCCTACAGGCGCTGTAAAAGTCCTGTTACAGAATGGACCCTGCAGCCACGCTTCTAGTTCAGCCGCTCCAACACTACCCGACGCCAAAAATACGCCTGACCAACCAGCACCCAATGGCCAAGTGTGCACCGGGTTTCGTCCCGTTTACGCGGGCGAGTAGCGCAGGGCTGACGGGAAAAAGAGTCATAGGATGTCTGAGGAGCGAAGCGACGAGTTTTATGACTCCCCGTTAGCCCGAGCAACGCAGCGAACCCGAAGGGCCGCGTAGTCGGGTGCCCCGGGGGATCGCTAAGGGGGGCTGGGCAAGCAGCCCCCCTTGGCTCGCCGGAAAAGGCGAAAGGCGGACTCCACAAAAGCGCAACAAAAAGCCGAAAAGCCGTGTTTGTTACCCTGCCAATGAATCCTATTTTGCGAGCCAACAAAGCCCTCAGTTAATCGCGCGGTCGATCACCAGCTCCAACGTCTCATCCTGCCCAGCACGAACTTCATCCAGCTGCCCCAGATGCGTCCCTTCACGTGCGTCGCCCGTGGGCGAGACGCGGGCAACCAGCTGCAGCGCAGTGTCCTCATCGAGAGTAACACCCGGCAACATCGCATCAGCGGCGCTGAGGGTAATCTCCAGCGGCAGTTGCGAGAGGTTCAGGCGCTTGGCGATCAGCGGCATCGGCGGGCCGTTGGGGTCGCGGGCAAAGACAAACACACTGGCGTCAGCCGGCAGTTCGGCCAGCAACTCAGGCGCTACGCTGACGCGCAGGCTGATGGTCGGGCCGGTGGCAGACTCGGCTGCCGGTGGCGGCGTCTGGCCGGCATCGACCATACGCTGGCGTGCGCGCTCTATGCCGCTTTGAATCGCCAGGGCACCGGGGCTTTCCGGGTCCATGCCCTGCATCAGCGACTGCCAGTAGCGGATCGAACCGGCAAAGTCACCGGCCTCAAAGGCCGCGATACCCAGCAGGCCCAGAGCGGTAGGTTGTTGTGGGTCCAGCTCGATGGCCTTGTCCAGAGCCCGGGCGGTCTCAGCATCCAGCTGATTGCCATTGGCGAAATAGCGTGCCTGCGCCAGCTGCGCCAGTACCTCGGGCTGCTCACCCAGGCGCACCAGTGCATTGCCAAAAGCATCTGCGGCCTTCTCCGGGTTCTGCGCGCTCATGTAGGCACGGCCCAGCATGTACCAGGCTTCGCCGTTTTCCGGCTGCACCTCGACCACCCGCTGGGTACGGTCGATCAGCGCTTCAAGGGTATCCACCTGCGGTGTCGCCTGCATCTCGCGATACAGCGCCAGCCCGTCGGCAGCGCCCCATTGACGATAGAGCCCCAGCACGGCCAATGGCAGCGCAACGGCGCCAATGATCAGCACCCAGGTCAGTTGGCGAGTCAGCGGCGCCTGACGGGCGTCGGCGGCGGCGGTGTCTTCAAGCAGCAGCCGGCTGGCTTCACCCTTGGCGGCAGCCAGCTGGGCCTCGCTCAGATCACCTGCACGCTGCTGGGCTTCCAGTTCAGCAACCCGCTCTTCATAGAGCGCAACGTTGAGCGCGGTACGGTCTACCCGCTCGCTTTGACGACGGCGCCAGAGCGGCCACAGCACCATTACAATGGCCACCAGCACCAGGCCGGCGGCCGCAAACCACAAATCAGTCATCTTGGCTCTTCTTGTTCAACAGGTCGTCCAGGCGCTGCTGCTCTTGCGGCGACAGCTCGGCAGCCGGCGCAGAGGCGGCGACCTTCTGGCGACGACGCACCATCACTACAATGGCCAGCACGCCAGCGAGCAGGAAAAACAGCGGGCCAAACCAGAGCACTAGCGTCTCGCGGTTCAGCGCAGGCTTATAGCGTACAAATTCGCCGTAACGAGCGACCATGTAATCCACAATTTCCTCATCGCTCTGGCCGTCTTCCAGCAGCCGATAGACTTCCTTGCGCAGGTCTGAGGCGATGGGTGCGTCAGAATCGGCGATGTTCTGGTTCTGACACTTGGGACAGCGCAACTCGGCGCCAATGGCGTAGAAGCGGTCGCGCTCCTGCTCAGAGCTGAACTCGAAGGTGTCTACCGCCGCACTGACGCTGCCGATTATCAGCAGCAGGCCCAGGGCCAGCCAGTTCAGTGGTCGGATCATTGGGCCTCCTCGATCAGCGCCTGATAACGCGCGGCCAGGTTGGTATCCCACACGCGGTCATCAATCACGCCGATAAACTTGTAGCGGATATGCCCCTGGGCATCGATCAGGTAGGTTTCCGGCGCACCGTAGACGCCCAGATCCAGGCCCAGACGGCCGTCAACATCGCTGATGTTCAGCTGATAGGGGTTATGAAAGTCCTTCAGCCATTTGATCGCATCGGCGCTGTTGTCCTTGTAGTTGACCCCGTAGATCACCACACCTTCAGCAGCCAGACGGTTGAGCACCGGATGCTCGACCCGACAGGCCACGCACCAGGTCGCCCAGATGTTGACCAGCGCCGGGCCCTTGAGATCGGCCTGGGTGATGCGCGTCTGTTCATCCAGCACAGACGGCAGCTCAAAGCTCGGGAACGGCTTGTCCAGCAGCGGCGACGGCAGCTCCAGCTCGGTCACCCCCGCCTCCTTGCTCATCAGGCTGGAGAGAAAGAAGCCGGCCAGCACCAGAAAGATCAGCAGCGGCAGAATCAACAAGGCACGACGCATCAGGCGGTCTCCCCGGTCAGCGGTTCGGCCGGTTTGTTGACGCGCTGTCGCGCCTTCAACCGGTAGCGTTTGTCACTGGCCGCCAACAGGCCACCAGCCATCATCATCAGGCCGCCCAGCCAGACCCAGCGCACGAAGGGCTTGATGTGCAGCCGCATTGCCCAGGCATCGCCTTCCAGCGGCTCGCCCATGGCGACAAAAAGGTCACGGGTAAAGCCGGCATCAATACCTGCCTCGGTCATCACCTGGTTCTTGACGCGATACAAGCGCTTCTCGGGGTGCAGGGTGGTAATCAGCTTGTCACCGGAATACACGCTGACAGCCCCTTGGTCAGAAATCCAGTTGGGGCCTTCGCGATGGCGCACACCATCAAAGATAAAGGTGTAGCCGCCCAGCTCCAGCGCATCGCCGGGCGCCATGCGCAGATCACGCTGATTGTCGAACAGGCTAGCGCCGACAACACCCACGGCGCAGACAGCAATGCCGATGTGCGCCAGCGTCATGCCCCAGTAGCTGCGCGGCAACGCACGCACGCCGGCTACAAGACCCTTGTTGCGCGTTTTGTGCAGCACATCGCGCAGCGAAGCACCGCATACCCAGAACACCAGCAGCAGCAGACTGCCGATGGCCAGTTGGTGGGCACCCAGCCAGACCGCGATCACCACCGCGCCCACGGCCGCAAGCACCAGCACCCACTTGAGCTGCCCCACCAGCCAATCAACCGGCGTTTGCTTCCAGCGGCTGAGAATACCCACGCCCAGCGCGGCCATCAGAATCGCCATCAGCGGCAGGAACATGCCGTTGAAGTACGGCGGGCCCACCGACACCAGGGTGTCGAACGCCGACATAATCAGCGGATACAGGGTGCCCAGCAGCACCATCAGCGCAGCCACCACCAGCACCACGTTGTTGACCAGCAGCAGCGCTTCACGCGAGCTCCAGGCAAAGCCGATCTGGCTTTTGACCACCGGAGCACGCAGGGCATAAAGCAGCAGCGAACCGCCGACCACTACCAGCAAGAAGCCGAGGATAAACACGCCGCGATCAGGGTCGCTGGCAAAAGCGTGTACCGAGGTGAGCACGCCAGAGCGCACCAGGAAAGTACCCAGCAGGCTGAGCGAGAAAGCCGCGATAGCCAGCAATACCGTCCAGCTCTTGAACACACCGCGCTTTTCGGTCACCGCCAGCGAGTGAATCAGCGCCGTACCGACCAGCCAGGGCATAAAGGAGGCATTCTCGACCGGGTCCCAGAACCACCAGCCCCCCCAGCCCAGTTCGTAATAGGCCCACCAGGAGCCCAGCACGATACCGATGGTGAGGAATGCCCAGGCCACGATGGTCCAAGGCCGCGACCAGCGCGCCCAAGCGGCATCCAGGCGGCCGCCCAGCAGCGCAGCGATGGCAAAGGCAAAGGCTACGGAGAAGCCGACGTAGCCCATGTAGAGCATCGGCGGGTGCACAATCAGGCCAAAGTCCTGCAGCAGCGGATTCAGGTCATTGCCGTCAACCGGATGGAACGGCAGCTGCCGATCAAACGGGTTGGAGGTCATCAGCATGAAACACAAGAAGCCGACGCTGATCATGCCCATCACCGACAACACGCGCGCGAGCATTTCTTCCGGCAGGTCACGGGAGAAAATTGCCACTGCGAAGGTCCAGCCAGCCAGGATCAAGGCCCACAGCAGCAATGAACCTTCGTGACCACCCCACACCGCGCTGACCTTGTAATACCAGGGCAATGCCGAGTTGGAGTTGAGCGCAACATAGGTGACGCTGAAGTCGTCGACCACAAAGGCCTGCACCAGGCAGGCAAAGGCAAAGGCAACAAACAGGCACTGCGCCGCTGCTGCCGGCTGAGCCACGTTCATCGCCAAGGCGTCACCACGCCAGGCGCCATAGAGCGGCACGCTGGCCTGCAGCACCGCCAGGCACAGTGCAATGATCAGGGCAATCTGCCCAAGCTCGGGAATCATCTGTTACCCCTTATTCGGCTGTTACCGGCTGCGCTGCCTTGTTCTGCATCGCATCGCTCATGGCCTTGGCCACTTCGGGCGGCATGTATTCCTCATCGTGCTTGGCCAGTACTTCATCGGCTACCAGCACACCATCGGCGTTCACTCGGCCGAGGGCGACAATGCCCTGCCCTTCGCGGAACAGGTCCGGCAGGATGCCGCTGTAGGCGATGGTGACCGCCTCGGCGCCATCGGATACGTCGAAACGTACATCCAGGCTATCGCTGGCGCGCTTGACGCTGCCATCAACCACCATGCCGCCGGCGCGGATACGCGCCCCTTCGGGGACCTCGCCGTTGGCGATCTGGGTGGGGGTGTAGAACAGATTGATGTTTTCGCGTAATGCGCTAAGGGCCAGCGCCACGGCAGCGCCTACGCCCAGCAACACCAGCAGAATCAGGATCAGGCGTTTTTTTCGTGCGGGATGCATCAGGTTTCCTCTCGCCGACGACGGCGTGCTTCAGCCTGCACCAGCCGACGACGTCCAAGTATCGGGGTGAGGAACAACAGAATCAGAACCGCGCCCGTCAATCCGTAAGCGGTCCAGACATAGGGGCCATGGCCACCCATGGCAAAAAACTCGGCCAGGTTGCTCATGTATTGCTCTCCAGAGCGGCCCGCGCCCAGCGGGTCTTGTGTTCACGGCGCAGCACTTCAAGGCGCATGCGCATCAACAGGTTCAGGGTAAACAGACCATAAAAGGCCAGCACCATCACCAGCAGCGGCATCCACATTTCCGGCGGCATGGCCGGCTTCTCGGTAATGGTGAAGGTGGCCGGCTGGTGCAGGGTATTCCACCAGTCCACCGAGTATTTGATGATCGGAATGTTGATCACACCGACAATCGCCATCACCGCCGTGGCCTTGGCTGCGGTGTCACGATTGCTGATCGCCATGCGCAGCGCCATGATGCCAAAGTACAGAAACAGCAGGATCAGCATGGAGGTCAGACGGGCATCCCACTCCCAGTAGGTGCCCCAGGTCGGCTTGCCCCAGATCGAGCCGGTAAACAGCGCAACCAGGGTCATCCAGGCGCCGATGGGGGCGGCGCATTGCAGCGCCACGTCAGCCAGCTTCATGCGCCAGACCAGCCCGACCACGCCGGCCACCGCCAGCATCATGTAGCAGGACTGGGCCAGAATGGCCGCCGGTACGTGGATATAGATAATGCGAAAGCTGTTGCCCTGCTGATAATCCTCTGGCGCAAAGACCAGGCCCCAGACCAGGCCAACCGCGAGCATCAGCAGGCTGAACACCGCGACCCACGGCAGCAGCTTGCTGCTGATCTCGTAAAACCATTTGGGCGAACCCAGCTTATGGAAAAAAGTCCAGCTCATTGGCCGTTCAACTCCGCATGTTATTCGCTAACCCCGATACGCAAACCTGCTGCGATGGCCAGCGGAGACAAACTCAACGCCAGCACCGCCAGGCAGCTCATCCAGAGCAGGTAGCCCTGCACGGGCAAGCCCTGCAGCGCCGCATCCATAGTGCCGGTGCCGAGAATCAGCACCGGGATATACAGTGGCAGAATCAGCAGCGCCAGCAACATGCTGCCGCCACCCTTGAGGCCGACCGTCAGCGCTGCGCCAATCGCCCCCAGCAAACTCAGTACCGCGGTGCCCAGCAACAGGGTGACACAGAGCACCGGAATAACCGACCAGGGCAGCGCCAGCATCGTGCCCAGCAAGGGCGTCAGCAACACCAGCAGCACGCCGCACATCAGCCAGTGGTGCAGCACCTTGACCAGCACCAGCAAGGTCAGCGGGTGCGGTGACAGCACCCACTGTTCCAGGGATCCATCCTCGAAATCACTGCGAAACAGGCCGTCCAGTGACAGCAGCGTGGCCAGCAACGCCGCAACCCAGATCACGCCGGAGGCCATGCGCTGCAGCATCTGCGGCTCCGGGCCGACTGCCAGCGGAAACAGGGTAATCACCATGGCAAAGAACACCAGCGGGTTAAGCACGTCGCCCGGTCGGCGCCAGCTGAGCTGCCATTCGCGTTGTAACAGTTGCCAGATCACTGAGCGCATCAGGCCACCTGCCCCAGTTGCAGCTGCCGCACCTGGCTCAGGTGATCCAGGCTGTGGTGCGTGGTCAGGACAACGGTGCCGCCGGCATCAGCAAAGGCCAGAATTTGCTGTTCCAGTGCCCGCACGGCGGCCTGGTCAAGGGCGGTAAAGGGCTCATCCAGTACCCAAACCGGCTTGTGCTGCAAACGCAGTCGCGCCAGCGCCACCCGGCGCTGCTGACCTGCCGACATCTGGCGGCAGGGCACGTCTTCGTAACCACGCAGCCCGACGGCTGCCAGGGCCTCCCAGATCGCCTCACGGGCTACGGGTTGATCCAGCGCACAGAGCCAGGCGAGATTTTCCTCAGCGCTCAACGTGGCCTTGATCGCGGTTGCATGGCCCAGAAACAACAGGCTGCGGCGCCAATGCTCTCGGCCAGCGCCACTCAGAATCGACTGGCCCGCATAGTGGATATCACCCTCGGCGGCGGGCATCAGGCCGGCCAGAATCCGCAGCAGACTGGTTTTACCGGCACCGTTAGGGCCAGCAACCTGCAGCACCTCGCCAGATTGCAGACGGCAACTCAGCCCCCGGAACAGCTCGCGCTCGTCCCGCTCGCAGGCCAGGTCGATGATGTCGATCTGCTCAGCCGCCACCTGTACTCCGTAGGCCACCCTGTCGAGTCGCCGCCCCGTTCATGTTCTCGCGCTGGCTGCCGCTATACTCTGTCAGGCCAACAGACTTCGCCGAGCGCTATTATTTCAGCGGCGCCATTATACATGCAGCCCCTTGGCCAGGGACCTCGATTTACGTCAACATGTGACAACATGAGCCCCGATATTCGCTTGCCGCCAACCAGCCTCACCCAGCCCGCAGCGCCCGCCAGCGCAGCGCAGGAGCGCAGTGCCGACGCGTTGGTAGTTGCCCTGCAACTATTGCGGCCAATTGACGCATTAGCCCTGCTTGGCGGCGAACAGGCGCGTGCCGAAGTCATTCAGAGCAGCGAGCGCCCCAACGCCAATGGCCAGTTTGAACTGCTGCTGCGCATTTCGAAACAGCACCTTGGTACTGCCCCCGCTACCACCACCCTGCCGACCAGCAGCCCACAACCGCTGCCCAGCGGCAGCCAGCTACTGATTCAGGCCGTCGCGCAAAACCAGCTGATGGCCGCGCTGCAACCAAGCGCCACCAACCCGGCCGGCCCACCCCTGACGCGCTTGGACCCGCAGCAATTCCCCCCCGGCAGCCAATTGCAGGCACGCGTCGTGGAACAACAGCCACTACCTGCGTCAGACGGCAAGATCGCCCGCTATCAACTGGTTGCCGAACTGGTGCAGCAGAGCCCTTCACAAACCCTGCTGCAACTGACCAGTAGCCGCCCGGTCGCGCCCGGCACCCTACTCAATGCAACGGTCGGCAATCAAGGCGAATTGAGGGTGCAAAGTGCCGGCGAACAGCTACGTCAGGCCGACTTGCTACAGGGGCTGCGTGAGGCACTACAGCGCCAGGGCTCAGCCGAGCCACTGCTGGCACGACTGCAGACACTGGTGAGCAACCCGCAACCACTGCCAGCGGTACCGCAGTTGCATCAGGCGATCCAGAACGTGTTGAATCAGATCGTCAGCGCGCCACAGCTGACTACCGCCAGCGGCGTGGCCAACGCAGTCGCCCAGAGCGGCGCCTTTCTGGAAAGCAACCTGGCGCAACTGGCCAACATCCTCGGCCGCCAGGCAGCTGCCGGCTCGCCAACCGCAACAGCTGACTCGGTTACCGCCGCCACGACGGCTACCACCGAGCCAGCCAGCCGACCGGCCAATCCGCTGCCCGCACTCGACAAGCTCCTGCCCCTGCTGGCCAGCCTGGCCAGCCCCGGAGCTGCAGAACCCCTGGCCGGCGCAGACCTGAAGGGCGCATTACTGGGTTTGCTGGTCACCCTTCAACAGCAAATGCCGCCCGGCAGCCTGCAAACCGCCGGCCTGCCACCCGGCCCATGGCAGCAGGCGGTGCAGGCCGCGCAACAGCAAAGCGCAGGCAAACCCGGCCTGTTTCCCCTGCCCAGCCGGGCCTTGCAGGCGCTAGGTGAAAGCGGCGACCTGGGCAGTCTGTTACGCCTTACCGCCGCCCTGCTGTCACGCATTCAGCATCATCAGCTGCAGAGCATGGGCCAGACCCAAGTATTTTCAGACGGCAGCACCCAGACCACCTGGCAGCTGGAAATTCCGTTGCGCGACGGCCAGCAGTTCAATCACGTACAGATGCGCATTCAACGCGACAGCCCCGCACCGGACCGCGAGCACCCCGACCCCGTGCCGGTCTGGGAGGTTCGTCTGGCCTTCAACCTGGACCACCTGGGCAACCTGCAGGCCATCGCCAGATTACGTGACGACCGCATCAGCAGCGAACTCTGGGCTGAACAACAGTCGACACTTGCCTTACTGCACAGCGAACTGGACACCCTACGAGATCGCCTGCTTGCCAAGGGGCTGGATGTTGGCGAGATCAGCTGTCACTGCGGCACACCGCCTGCTCCACGGCAGGCTGTACAGCAGACCTGGATCGATGAGGTAACCTGATGAGCGATGCACGCGAAGCCATCGCCCTGGTCTACGACGGCGGCGAGCAGGCGCCCACCATCACCGCCAAAGGCGAAGGTGATCTGGCCGAACAGATCGTTCAGTTGGCGATGCAGTATGAGGTACCGATTTACGAGAATGCAGACCTTGCGCGCATGCTCGCGCGCATGGAGCTGGGTGATCAGATTCCAGAGGCGCTGTATCGCACTATCGCCGAGATCATAGGCTTTGCCTGGTATATCAAGGGCAGGCGACCGAAAGGCTTTGACCCTGATGGCGGCAAAGAAAAGCCGTTACGGCTAGAGAGCAAGAAAAGGGAGTAAGGCCCGCAGGTCAAGCCTGGCGGGAGGCGTGCAACTTGACGAATAATTCAGCTTCGGCCTTGGATAGACCACAGGACTGGGTCAGATCTTCAATACTGGCGCCCATCCCAACCAGCCGGGCGGCCTGATTGTAAGGAAGGGACTGCGGATCGTGCTGCTCCAGCTTGAGCTGTTTGTCTTCCAGACGCTTGATGTGCTGACCAAGCGCGGTGAGCTCTTCACCCATGCGGATATTACCCTGCTGGAAGGTCGCCAGCTCGCGCGACAACTGCTCTATCCGAGCCTGCAGCCGCGCCTCCAGTTGCTGCTGATCAACCGGCACGCGGCGTATCTGCATGAACAGCACTGCCAGGGCTGCCAGCAAAATGCCCAGCAGCCCACCGAGTACCAACAGCAACCAGGGTTCATTCATCAATCAGAACCCTGACAGCTCGGCCCACTCGTCTTCGGTCATCATCTTTTCCAGATCGACCAGAATCAGCAGTTCGTTGTTCTTGTTGCACACGCCCTGAATAAACTTGGCCGACTCATCAGTGCCGACGTTAGGCGCGGTCTCGATCTCGGACTGACGCAGGTAAACCACTTCTGCCACCGAGTCGACCAGAATGCCAACCACCTGCTTGTCTGCCTCGATAATCACGATACGGGTGTTGTCTGTGATCGGCGCAGGGCTCAGGCCAAAGCGCTGACGCGTGTCGATCACGGTGACCACGTTACCACGCAGGTTGATGATACCCAGCACATAAGCCGGCGCACCCGGCACTGGTGCAATCTCGGTGTGTCGCAGCACTTCCTGCACCTGCATCACGTTGATGCCGTAGGTCTCGTTATCCAGCCGGAAGGTCACCCATTGCAGGATCGGATCTTCAGCACCTTGTCCCGAATCGTTTTTCATTGTCTTTTCCCGATCATCGTTGGTATCCACCGATCATCTGACCGGTGTGGCAGCACGGCAGCAGGTGCCCGCCAAGTATTTTTATCCTAATGCTGGCGCTACGGCATTACCAGCGGCGCCACGCCCGGTATTGCCGATAATCAGCTCGGCCAATGCCGAGACATCCAGCAGCGCGCACATGTGTTCGATTACCGTACCCGCCAGCCACGGACGCTTGCCCTGCTGGGAGCGCCATTTAACCTGATCGGGGCTGAGGCGGATGGACTGCTGCACGCCGTGTACCGCCATCCCCCAATCGAAGCCTTCAACTGAAATAACAAAGCTCAGACTGTCTTTGAGGTCCGAACTGTAGCGCTCGGGCATAACCCAGCGCGCGGTATCCAGCACCTTGAGGTTACCCGCTGGCGTGGCCAGGATGCCCAAAAACCAATCCGGCTGACCGAACAGCGGGGTAATCTCCCCTTCCAGCGGATAAATAGTGCCGAGCAGCACCAGCGGCACCGCCAGCTTTAGGCCGCCCACATCAAACAACAGCGCCTCAAATGGCTCATCTCGCCATGCCGCAGTCGCAGGGGCAGGCGGCGGCGCACTGGGTGCGGGCTCGACCTCAGGCTCGCGCTCGGGCACCACTTCAACTGAGCGTTCCAACCGGTGGACAACCGCCTCACGGGGCGGCTCTTCTGCCACCGGCGGCGCAGCCGGCACCACCTCTTCCGCACGCGCCAGCTCCTCGGCCGCATCCTGCAGCAGCGCATCCAGGTAATGCTGGATGGTCTGTTCGGGGACGTATTGCTGGACGGGTAACTGGGGCTTGTTCATAACCGGGAAATCAGCTCACTACGCCGCGTACGGCCTTGGTTCTTTATCGGCCTGCTGGACAAAAGCATTAGCCGCGTTGCTCACCGTATCAGGCAACCTGCTCACCACGGCTCAGGGACTGCGCGAGAAGGTAACGCAGCAGCGCACGATAGGCCAGGACGCCACGGGCATTACCATCCAGTTGCGATGGCACTACACCTGCCAGACTGGCATCACGCAGCTTGGTATCGATCGGAATATAGGCTTGCCACAGATGCTCGGCATAGTCACGACGCAGCAGCCGTAAGGTATTGAGCGAGGCCTGGGTGCGGCGGTCAAACAGTGTCGGCACGATGGTAAAGGGCAGCGCCTGCTTGCGCGAGCGGTTGACCATATTCAAGGTGTGCACCATTCGCTCCAGACCCTTGAGTGCCAGAAACTCGGTCTGCACCGGGATGATCAACTGCTCGCACGCGGCGAGTGCGTTGATCATCGAGACACCCAGCAGCGGCGGACTGTCGATGATCACAAACTGGTAGTCATTCCACAGCTGTGCCAACGCCCGAGAGATAACCAGACCATAGCCACCCTGGGCCGCGGACTGACGCTCCAGCGTAGCCAGCGAGGTGCTTGAGGGCATCAGACGGATATTCGGGTGGGAAGTGTCCTTGAGCAGTGCGGCGGCCAGACCGTCGGGCACCTGTCCATTGTGCTGGAACAGATTGAAGACACTGCTGGTGAGCTGGTCCGGGTCGTGACCGAAATAACTGGTCATCGAGCCATGCGGGTCAAGATCCACCACCAGAACCTGCTGGCCCTGGTCCGCCAACAAGCCGGCCAACGCCACGGCCGACGTGGTCTTACCCACCCCACCCTTTTGATTGGCGACAGCCCAGACTCTCATACCTTTCCTCCGCGGGCGCTACCTGTGGCGAGCATCCCGACTACGTGAACATACGACAACATTTTGACAGACCAATCACTTTGCGCCTAGCGAAGCTGATTCGATGCAGAACCCGTGCCAGAAGCCTCCTGCGCAGCAGGCAACCGCGCCTCGCGCATGCCATCCACCCCTTCGCCCGGACCGCTAAAGGGCTCATGACGACGATCAAGGTAACGCGAAACCAGCAGCACAACCCGGCGGTTCGCTCGTCGACCGGCTTCAGTGCTGTTATCAGCCACTGGCCTGAATTCACCATAGCCCACGGCAGCAAGGCGGTCAGGGTTCACCCCCCCGTTGCCTAGCATGCGCACTACCGTGGCAGCGCGCGCCGCCGACAGCTCCCAATTGGTAGGGTAACGCCCTGAACGAATCGGGATATTGTCGGTGAAACCCTCGACGTGCACGGGGTTATCGTAGGGCTTGAGAATGCCAGCGATGCGTTCGACCAGATCAAAAGCCGCGTCCAGCGGTAGCGCGTCGCCGCTGGGAAACAGCAGCCCCGAACTCAGCTCGATTTCAACCCACATCTCATTGCCGCGAACCTCCAGCTCACCAGCCTCAATCAACTCACCAAACGCGGCCTGCATGGCGCTGGTGATGTCCTGCAGCGCCTGGCTACTGGCATCCGGCGTACCGGCCCCACTAGCGTCGGTGTTCGCTTGCGCTATGCCACGCGGCAGCTGATCGCCAATTTGTATGGGGTCCATCGAGCGCTGGGGCTGATTAAAGGCGCCTTCCAGGGTGTCCGACAACACCTTGTACTTGCCTTCATTAACCGAGGAGATGGAGTACATGACCACAAAAAAAGCGAACAGCAGGGTTATGAAGTCAGCGTAGGACACCAGCCAACGTTCGTGATTTTCGTGCTCTTGCTGTCGATTGCGGCGCATGTTGGCGGCCCCGGCTCAGTCGAGGAAGCCTTCGAGCTTCATTTCAATCGAACGTGGATTTTCACCTTCAGCGATGGACAGCAGCCCCTCCAGCAGCATTTCGCGATACTTGGATTGCTGCAGCACTACCGACTTGAGCTTGGCCGCAACCGGCAGCAGCAGCAGGTTGGCCAGCGCTACACCATAGATGGTCGCGACAAAGGCCACCGCAATCCCAGCCCCCAGCCGTGACGGGTCCGCCAGGTTACCCATCACATGGATCAGCCCCATCACAGCGCCGATGATGCCAATGGTCGGCGAGTAGCCGCCCATGCTTTCGTAGACTTTTGCCGCCATCAGGTCGCCGTGCTCGCGGTTGACCAGGTCGACCTCAAGAATGCTGCGTAGCGCCTCCGGCTCACTGCCATCGACCAATAGCTGCAACCCCTTGCGGGCAAAGGCATCGGGCTCCAGTTCAGCCAGCGATTCCAGCCCAAGCAACCCTTCTTTCCTTGCGATGGTGCTCCAGTTGATGATCTGGCCAATGCCTTCGCGCATGCGATTGGGCGGCGGAAAGATAATCCAGCGAAAGATCACCAGCGCGCGCTTGAACACTGTCAGCGGGGTCTGGATGAAGGCCGCCCCCAGCGTACCGCCAATGACAATCAGCGCCGCCGGCCCATTCAGCAGGGCGCTTGCATGGCCGCCCTCCAGGTAATTGCCTCCAATAATGGCGACAAACGCCAGAATGACACCGATGATGCTGAGGATATCCATCAGCCGATCTCTGCCAGGTAACGGCCGATATCATCCAGCGGGTAGATGCCGTCGGCCAGATTGGCCTTGGCCACTGCCATCGGCATACCGTAGATTACGCAACTGGCCTCGTCCTGCGCCCAGACTGCGCTGCCGGACTGCTTGAGCAGCCGTGCCCCTTCCCGGCCATCAGCCCCCATACCAGTCAGCACAATTGCCAGCACCTTGTCCTGGAAGGCCTTGGCGGCCGAGCCAAAGGTCACATCCACGCAGGGCTTGTAGTTTAGGCGCTCATCGCCCGGCAAGATGCGCACCACACCGCGTGAATCCACCATCATCTGCTTGCCGCCGGGCGCCAGCAAGGCACGACCAGGACGCAGGGTGTCACCGTCTTCGGCCTCCTTGACAGAAATCCGGCAGAGTTTGTCCAGGCGCTCGGCAAACGCCTTGGTGAAAGCAGCCGGCATGTGCTGAACCAGCAACAAGGGTGCCGGGAAGTTCGCTGGCAACTGGGTGAGAACTTTCTGCAACGCCACCGGGCCGCCGGTTGAGGTACCAATGGCTACCAGCTTGTAGCTGCGCTTACGCGGCGCCGGGCTGGTTTTCGCTGGCGTGGTAGGAGCCGCAGCAGGGCGCGGCGCTGCGGCTGTTGCATGGCCGCCGATGCTGCGCGCCGGAGCGCTCAGGCTACTGGCGGGCGGCCCTGCGGGCACGCTGCTGCCAAGCCCCAGGGAGCGCCGGTTGGTGCGCGCCAGCGCCTGAACGCGTTCGCACAGCAATTGACGCACCTTATCCGGGTTGCGCGAGATATCCTCAAAGTTCTTCGGCAGATAGTCAGCGGCGCCGGCGTCCAGTGCATCAAGACTAACGCGAGCCCCCTCATAGGTCAGGGAGGAGAACATGATGACCGGTGTAGGACAGCGCTGCATGATCTGGCGGACGGCTTCGATGCCATCCATGATCGGCATTTCGTAATCCATGGTGATTACGTCAGGGTGCAGCGCCAGAGTCTGCTCGATGGCCTCGCGCCCATTGGTGGCCGTACCCACCACCTGAATCTGCGGGTCACCTGCCAGGATCTCAGTCACCCGGCGGCGAAAGAAACCCGAATCATCGACCACCAGCACCTTAACCGCCATACCCTCTCCCGAACTGCATCCTGCACATGAAGTAAAAAAATCGACGGCGCCGCTCTGTGGCGCCTAGCTCAGGCTATCACATGCGTCGCGCGTAGCGCTTGAGCAGGCTGGGGATATCCAGAATCAGCGCAATGCGTCCGTCGCCGGTGATGGTGGCGCCGGCCATGCCAGCGGTACCCTGCAGCATGCGCCCCAGCGGCTTGATCACCACCTCTTCCTGACCAACCAGCTGGTCGACAACAAAGCCAACCCGTTGGGTGCCGACCGACACGATCACCACACTGGCGGCGGAATGGTCGCTGGTATCCTCGACACCCGGCATCAGCCAGTGCTTGAGGTAGAACAGCGGCAGCGCCTTTTCACGCACGATGATGACTTCCTGGCCGTCCACCACATTGGTACGCGACAGGTCCAGGCTGTAGATCTCGTTCACGCTGACCAACGGCAGGGCAAAGGCTTGATCGGCCAGCATGACCATCAGCGTCGGCATGATGGCGAGCGTCAGCGGGACCTTGATGGCAATGCGCGAGCCCTGCCCCTTGGTCGACTCGATATTGATGGTGCCGTTGAGCTGGGAAATCTTGGTTTTGACCACGTCCATGCCCACACCACGGCCCGACACGTCGGAGATTTCGGTCTTGGTGGAAAAGCCGGGGGCCAGGATAAGGTTGAAGCACTCGCTGTCGCTCAGGCGATCGGCCGCGTCCTTCTCCATCATGCCCTTCTCGACTGCTTTGGTGCGCAGCACCTCAGGGTCCATGCCCTTGCCGTCATCGACAATGGTCAGCAGGATGTGATCACCTTCTTGCTGGGCCGACAGCACGACCTTACCGGTGCGCGGCTTGCCGGAGGCTTCGCGCTCAGCCGGCAGTTCAATGCCGTGGTCAACCGAGTTACGCACCAGGTGCACCAGCGGATCGGCAAGCGCTTCGACCAGGTTTTTGTCCAGGTCGGTCTCTTCACCGATCAGCTCAAGGTTGATTTCTTTCTTCAGGTTACGCGCCAGGTCACGTACCACCCGGGGGAAGCGGCCGAATACCTTCTTGATCGGCTGCATGCGGGTCTTCATGACCGACATCTGCAGGTCGGCGGTCACCACATCCAGATTGGCCACCGCCTTGCCCAGCTCTTCATCGCCGCTGGCCACGCCCAGGCGGACCAGGCGGTTACGCACCAGCACCAGCTCGCCAACCATGTTCATGATTTCGTCCAGCCGGGCGGTATCTACACGCACCGTGGTATCGGCGGCGGGCGCCTCCGCGGCTGGCTTGCTCGCTGACGGCGCTGGCGGAGCAGGCGCCTTGGCCATCGATTGAGGTGTTGGCGCCGGTTTGCTGGGTTCAGGTTTGGCAGCGGGTGGCGCAGCTGGCGTCGGCTTGGCTGGCGTGCCAGCGGCAGCCACAGCGCCCGGCGCACTACCCTTGCCATGCAGCTGATCCAGCAGCGCTTCAAATTCGTCATCGGTAATGTGATCCGATGCATCTGCGTCTGTCGCCTCTGGCGCAGCAGCAGGACCCGCGCTCTGCTGGCCGGGCGCCGAGCCCTTGCCATGCAGCTCGTCCAGCAGCGCCTCAAACTCGTCGTCGCTGATGTCGTCAGACGCCGACTCCGCAGGCGCAGGGCTGCTGACCGCGGCGGGCGCGTTGCCGCTGCCGTGCAACTGATCCAGCAGCGCTTCGAACTCGTCATCGGTAATATCATCACTGCCCGCGGTCGCCGCGGTCGCTGCGGCTGCCGCCGGCGCCGCAGAGGGGCTGCCGCCATCGCCATGGAGCGCGTCTAGCAGCTGCTCAAACTCGTCGTCGGTGATGTCGCCGTTATCAGCAGCCGCTGGCGTCGCCACCGCCGCTGCCTCGACAACCTCGGATGCGACTGCTGCAGCTTCAGGCTCGGGCTCAGCAGCCGCTTCGTCAGCCGATGCAGGCTGCGCCAACCGCGACAGCGCATCAAGCAAGGCAGGATCTGCGGGGGTCGGCTCCTGACGTTCACGAACCTGATCGAACATGCTGTTGACGGTATCCAGCGCCTGTAGCACCACATCCATCAGCTCGGAGGTAACGGCGCGTTCGCCCTTGCGCAGGATATCGAATACGTTTTCCGCAATGTGACAGCACGCTACCAGAGCATCGAGCTGCAGAAAGCCGGCGCCGCCCTTGACGGTGTGAAAGCCGCGGAAGATGGCATTGAGCAGATCCATGTCGTCGGGCCGGTTTTCCAGCTCAACCAACTGTTCGGATAATTGCTCGAGAATCTCCCCGGCCTCGACCAGAAAGTCCTGGAGAATCTCTTCATCCGCTTCGAAACTCATGCACCCACTCCCCTCGGGCGTGTTATCGGTAAACGGTTTGGCGCCACCCGTACTTGCGTGCTACGCACACCGTTGTTATTGAACGTTGCGGCTCGGCAGGCACCTGATTTCACCCCCGCCAGCCGGACGGCGCCGGCTGAGGATACGGCGGTTGCGGCAGGAGTCAGAAACCCAGACTGGACAGGAGGTCATCAACTTCGTCCTGGCCGGAAACAACGTCTTCTCTTTTATCGGCATGAATCTGCGGACCTTCACCCCTGGAAGAGGTTTTTTTTGTCTCGCCAAGATCAACGTGACTGATGCCAGTGATCCGATCCACCTGACCGGCCATACGTACCAGGCTGACTAGGCTTTGCTCAACATCATGCACCAGGGTGATAACGCGCTTGATCACCTGACCGGTCAGGTCCTGGTAATCCTGCGCCATGACAATGTCGTTCAGATCGGAGGAGACATCGCTACTGACGCTCTCAGTGCGATCGAGAAACTCGCCGACACGACGATACAGATCGCGAAATTCGTCGGCCGCCATTTCACGCCGCTGCAAGCGCTGCCAGTCAGCCTTCAACGCACTGGCCTGCTGGCCCAGCTCAGAGACCTTGGGGGCGCTGGTTTCTACCAGGTCCATGGTGCGATTGGCTGCCTTGTCGGTCAGTTGGACAACATAGTCCAGGCGGTCGGAGGCATCGGAAATCTTGGAAGACTCATTGTCACCGCCCAAGGCATGGGTGGTGTCGATCTGAAAATTGACAATGGCGTTGTGCAGCGCGCGGGTCAGCTGGCCAACCTCATGATACAAACCACGATCACGCGCCTGATTGATGGCGTGGATAACCAGCAACGCCTCGGCAAAATCGCCGCTCTCAAGGTGGTCCACCAGCTGGCGCGCGTTGTCCTTGAGTGAATGTTCGAATTCCTGGGCAGTTGCCTGACCGGGATCCTTGCTCAAAGCCATAACCTGTACCCCGGCTGGATGTTATTTGGGCTGCACCCGCTCGAAAATCTTCTCGATCTTTTCTTTCAGCGCTTGCGCAGTGAAAGGTTTGACCACGTAGCCGTTCACGCCAGCCTGAGCCGCCTCGATGATCTGGTCGCGCTTGGCTTCGGCCGTCACCATCAGCACAGGCAGGTGCTTGAGACGTTCGTCAGCGCGCACCGCGCGCAGCAGATCGATGCCGCTCATACCGGGCATGTTCCAGTCGGTCACCAGAAAGTCGAAGTTGCCGCTCTGCAGCATCGGCAACGCGGTGCTGCCGTCGTCGGCTTCAGCCGTGTTGGTAAACCCAAGGTCGCGCAACAGGTTCTTGATGATGCGCCTCATCGTCGAAAAATCATCAACGATGAGAATTTTCATATTCTTGTCCAAGTCGACCTCCGTACAAACCAGGAAAAGTGCAGGCCTGCACTCCCAGATACCCATTGCCAATGGCCACACAAGCCGTAGAAAGATGCTCTGAACAGGAAACTGCTGCCAACTGCCTGTTCGGACGCGCCCTTCTTATGTGCCGTTACCGCACCCTGCCGGCCTTTTGCCAGTCGGGCAATCCGAGCATTGTCCGGATGTTGGCGACAAAATCAATCATTTCGCCAGTTTGTCAGCTTCGTCCGCAGGCGCGCCGCGCACTGACTGTGCAACTGACTGACCCGCGATTCGCTGACGCCCAGCACCGCCCCGATCTCCTTGAGGTTCAGCTCTTCGTCGTAGTACAACGACAGCAGCAACCGCTCGCGCTCGGGCAGGCCGTCGATTGCCTCTACCAGCGCCGCGCGAAAACGCTCGTCTTGCAAGCCGCTCAACGGCTCCTCATCGCCCTGCACATCTGCCGGAGCACCGGCTTCCAGCAGGTCGTCAAAACTGAACAGCTTGCTGCCGGCGGTGTCGCTGAGAATGGCGTAATACTCTTCCAGACTCATCTCCAATTCGGCGGCAACCTCGTGATCTTTAGCGTCACGCCCCAGTCGCGCCTCCACAGCGCGCATTGCATCGCTGACCATGCGGGTATTGCGATGCACCGAACGGGGGGCCCAATCGCCCTTGCGCACCTCATCGAGCATGGCGCCGCGAATACGGATACCAGCGTAGGTTTCAAAACTGGCGCCTTTGCCAAAATCGAATTTGCGGGAGGCTTCCAGCAGGCCGATCATGCCGGCCTGCATCAAGTCTTCAACCTGGACGCTGGAGGGCAAGCGTCCAAGCAAGTGGTAGGCAATACGTTTAACCAGCGGGGCATACTGCTCGACCAGGCGATCCTGCTGCTCTGCCGAGCCCTGAGCGCGTGTATACATGTTCAATCTGCCAACCTGTGCCGTCATAGACCGGTTCCTGCCGGCTGCACCAGGCGCTCGACAAAGAACTCTAGGTGACCGCGGGGATTGGCCGGTAGTGGCCAGGCATCCACCTTTTGGGCAATTGCCCGAATCGCCAACGAGGCCTTGCTGCGCGGAAAGGCCTCGAACACCGCGCGTTGCTTCTGGACAGACTTGCGCACCGCCTCGTCAAAGGGGACAGCGCCAACGTACTGCAGGGCGACATCCAAAAAGCGATCAGTCACCTTGGCCAGCTTAGCAAACACCATGCGCCCTTCCTGCGGTGTGCCGACCATGTTGGCCAACACGCGGAAACGGGTCATGCCGTAGTCACGATTAAGCAGCTTGATCAGCGCGTATGCGTCGGTAATCGAGGTGGGCTCGTCACAGACCACGACAAGCGCTTCTTGCGCAGCACGCACAAAGCTGACGACCGAATCGCCGATACCGGCGGCGGTGTCGACAATCAGCACGTCGATATTGTCGCCGATTTCGCTGAACGCCTGGATCAGGCCCGCGTGCTGCTGCGCACTCAGGCTGACCATGTTGGCCGCACCGGATGCAGCGGGCACGACACGGATGCCGCCTGGGCCGTTGACCATGACGTCACGCAGGTCGCACTGGCCTTCAAGCACATCGGCCAGCGTCGCCTTGGGCTTGAGGCCGAGCAACACGTCGACGTTGGCCAGGCCAAGGTCAGCATCGAGCAACACCACGCGCCGCCCCATGTCGGCCAGCGCCAGACTGAGGTTGACTGACACATTGGTCTTGCCGATGCCGCCTTTGCCGCCGGTGACTGCGATTACCTGAACCGGGTGATTGCTGCCCATCTGCGCTGGATACCTTGTTTGTTGAATACTTAGCCTGCTCGCTGGGTATGCATCATACCGGCAAACACGTCCGCCATGGCCTGATCGGCCGGTGCTTCGTTACCCGCCATGCTGACCGCGCGACTGACCAGTTGGTGGCCGACAGCCTTGCTCAGATCATCCGGGATTCGCTGGCCATCTGCCAGATAGGCTACCGGCAAACCTTGCTCCATAGCCAGCCCCAGCGATTCACCCAGCGTCGCGGCCTCATCCACCTTGGTCAGAATACAACCGGACAGGCCACAGGATTTGTAATTGTGGTACGCCGCCTTCATCACCCGGTGCTGGCTGGTCGCCGCCAGCACCAGCAGGTTGCGCACCTGGCGGCCTTGCTCTGCCAACGCATCGAGCTGGCCACGCAGATAAGGATCATTGGCCTGCAGGCCGGCGGTATCGATCAATACCAGGCGCTTGCCGGCAAAGTCAGCCAGCACGTCGCTGAGATTCTGCTTGTCGTCTACCACCTTGACCGGCACGTTCAGAATACGCCCCAGAGTGCGCAGTTGCTCGTGGGCACCGATGCGGTAGGTATCCATGGTTACCAGCGCAACGTGCTGGCTGCCGTGCTTCAACACATAGCGGGCAGCGAGCTTGCCCAGGGTGGTGGTTTTGCCGGCGCCAGTGGGGCCAACCAGGGCAATCACACCGCCAGCATCAATGGGTTCTTCACGCAACACAGGGACGCGATGCGCCAGGTGCGCCAGCAGCATGCGCCAAGCCTGGCGCACATCACTCACGTCAGAAACCTGACGCAGCAGCCCCTGGCAGATCTCCGCCGGCAGACCCATCTGGGTCAGGCGACGCCACAGACCTGCCTGCTTGGGCTTTTGCTGGTTGAGCTGGCCCCAGGCCAAACCGCCCAGCTGAGACTCCAGCATCTCGCGCAGGCCCGCCAGCTCGGCGCGCATGGCACTCAGGCCAACGCTGTCAACATCAGCGGCGGGCGTTTGCTCGGCATCAGGGGCACGGCGACTGGCAGCGGGCGCCGGCTTGGCCAGCTCGGTCGGCTCCTGGATCAGACGATCCAGCAGCTCACGTGCTTCAGCCGAGCCCTGGCGCGCAGCGTGACGGGTACTTTCACCAAACAGCTGACGGTTGACCAGCGGCTGGTCGTGCGACGCCATTTCACCGCTTTCCAGCTCGGCCCGGGCTGCAACGATGCGCTCTTGGGTTTTTTTCAGCTCCTGATCCAGGCCGGGCGTTGGCGCACTCAGGCGCGGCGCCTCGTAATCAAGCGCAGCCGTCAGTTCGACGCCGCCAGCCACCCGGCGGTTGGCAATGATGGACGCATCGGCGCCCAGCTCATCGCGGACCTGCTTCATCGCCTGGCGCATATCGGCGGCAAAGAAACGTTTGACTTTCATGGCTGACCTCGTCGCTTATCGGTCACCTGCCGGGGCAGATGTCTCAATCATTCGGTGCTGCTAGTTCTGGCCTACCGTCGCAATGATGGTGACCTGCTTGCTATCGGGTATTTCCTGGTAGGACAGTACATGGGCTCCGGGCGCCGCATAGCGGACAAACTTGGCCATCATCATGCGAATCGGCCCGGCCACCAGCAGAATTGCCGGCTTACCCTGCACCTCCTGCCGTTGTACCGCGTCTGACAGCGAGCGTTGCAGCTTCTCGGCCATGCCCGGCTCCAACAACATTCCGTCATCAGTGCCCTGCCCGGCCTTCTGCAGACTCTGAAGCAACATCTGTTCCAACCTAGGCTCCAAGGTGATCACAGGCAGCTCGGAGTCAAGCCCCACAATGCTTTGCACGATGGAGCGCGACAGCGCGACCCGTACCGCGCCGATCAAGGCGCCGGTATCTTGACTCTTGCCCGAGTTATTGGCGATGGCCTCGGCAATGGTGCGAATATCACGTACCGGCACCTGCTCCTGCAGCAGCCCCTGCAGCACCTTGAGCAGGTTGGAGAGCGAAATCAGCCCCGGTACCAGCTCCTCGGCCAACTTGGGCGAGGCCTTGGCCAGCACCTGCATCAGTTGCTGCACTTCCTCATGGCCAATCAGCTCGTGGGCGTGCTTGTGCAGAATCTGGTTGATATGGGTGGCCACCACGGTACTGGCGTCTACCACGGTGTAACCCAAGGACTGGGCCTGGTCCTTTTGCGACGCTTCGATCCACACCGCATCCAGCCCGAAGGCCGGGTCCTTGCCGGCGATGCCCTTGATCTCGCCAAATACCTGACCCGGGTTGATGGCCAACTCACGGTCAGGATAAATCTCCGCCTCGGCCACACTGACGCCCATCAGCGTCAAACGATAGGCATTGGGTGCCAGGTCCAGATTGTCGCGGATGTGCACCGAGGGCATCAGAAAGCCCAGGTCCTGCGACAACTTCTTGCGTACGCCCTTGATGCGCGCCAGCAGCTGACCACCCTGGTTGCGATCCACCAGGGGAATCAGCCGGTAGCCGACCTCAAGACCGACCATGTCCACCGGCGTCACGTCGTCCCAACCCAGCTCGCGGGTTTCCGGCGTCTGCACCGCTGGCAGCTGAGCCTGCTTGCGCTCCGCCTCGACTTTTTCTTCGGCCTTTTCCTTCTGACGCTTGGCGATGAACCAGGCACCGCCTGCGGCGATCGCACCCAGGCTGAGGAAGGAGAAATGCGGCATGCCCGGAATCAGGCCCATGACAATCAGGATGGCGGCGGCTACCGCCAGCGCCTTGGGCGAGGCAAACATCTGGCGCTGCACCTGCGCGCCCATGTCCTCGGATGTCGATACCCGCGTCACCATAATGGCGGCGGCCGTAGACAGCAGCAGCGACGGGATTTGCGCCACCAGGCCGTCACCGATGGTCAGCAGCACATAGATGCGACCGGCCTCGGCAAACGGCAGTCCATGCTGCGCCATACCGATCGCCAAACCACCGATCACGTTGATAAACAGAATCAGCAGGCCGGCAATGGCGTCGCCGCGTACGAATTTGCTGGCACCGTCCATGGAGCCGTAAAACTCGGCCTCCTGCGCCACTTCCTGCCGACGGACCTTGGCCTGGTCCTGATCAATCAGGCCGGAGTTCAGGTCGGCATCAATTGCCATCTGTTTGCCGGGCATGGCATCCAGGGTGAAGCGTGCACTGACCTCGGAGATGCGCCCGGCGCCCTTGGTGACCACCACAAAGTTGATAATCATCAGGATGGCGAAGACCACCAGACCTACTACGTAGTTACCGCCGATTACCACCTCACCGAAGGCCTGGATCACCTTACCCGCTGCATCGCCCCCCTCGTGACCGTACAGCAGCACCACACGGGTCGACGCCACGTTGAGCGCCAGTCGCAGCAGCGTGGCCACCAGCAAAATGGTCGGGAAAACGGCAAAGTCCAATGGCCGCAGGGCATAAGCGCAAACCAGCAGCACCACCAGCGACAGCGCGATATTGAAGGTAAAAAGCACGTCCAGCAGAAACGGCGGGATCGGCAGCATCATCATGCCGAGCATCACCAGCAACAGCACCGGAATCCCCAGGCTGCCATGGCGCAGCCCAGCCAGATTGGTCCGCATATTGCCCATCAGTTGCGCACGATCAACAGCCATTGGCAGAAATGTCCCCGAATCAAATATTTGACGCATGGTGCGTAGTACCGGGGACTACGCAAGAAGCGTTCCACTTGTTCGGGAACAGACGCAGCACGGACGCCATCCATGTGCCATCATAGAGAGATTCCGGGGAGCGGCCATGCCTGCTGCGCGCAGCCTTTCTGATACACTGCTCGCGCAACAGCGGCAAGGGAAAGCCAGCCCGATCACCCCGACGGATACCTGAGTCATTCACCCTTTGCCCGGGTCGCGCACCGCCCCGGCCACGTCACCAGAGAGACATGATGCGCGTCTACACTTCCCTGCTGCTGGCATTGGCCCTGACCCTTGGCGGCTGCCAGAACCTGTCCGGCCCGGACAGCCTGCTGACGCGCTCCGGCGAAATCATCAAGACCCAAACCCAAAAGCTCAGCGAGCTGGCAGCGCGCATCACCGGCGACCCGGAGGCCGAGGCGCGCCATGCTGAAGTCGAAGCCCTGTTCGCCCAGCAGTACATCGACCCGCTGACCCGCTATATCAATGCTCATGCCGACGACCCGGCTTACGCTGACTATCTGCCACTGGTGCGCGAGGAGCGCGTCAGCCGCTGCCAGGCCATTGAGGATCGTTACCGGCGTGAACAGCCGACACGCTCAAATCTGCAACGCCTGCGAGCCGGATATCAACTCTCCTGTCCGCAGGTGGTCAGCGACTTCGCCAGCCGCGTGCCCGCCGCGCCAACATCCAGCGCTCAGCCCAGCAACCCGGCTCCGGCAAGCGCCGCAACCGGCAACAACGGCGACGCTGACAACTGCTACCTGCTGTTTGCCATCAAGAACTACCAACAGGCCGAGCCCGCGTGCCACGCACCGGCCGAGAGCGGCGACGCCAAAGCCCAGTACCACCTGGCGGCTATCGCCCACAGCAGCGGCGACCAAACCACCGCACTGCGCTGGGCACGCAGCGCTGCGGCCCAGGGTCAGCCTAACGGGCAGATGCTGCTGGCTGAACTGCTGCAACAGCAAGGGCGGCCGACCGAGGCGCTAGGCTGGCTGAAAAGAGCCGCCGACAGCGGCCTGCCGGCAGCGCGCTATCAACTTGCGCAGGCTTACCAGCAGGGTCTGGGCACTGAGGCCGACACCGCGCAGGCCGACAATCAGTTACGCCGCGCAGCCGCTGAGGGCTACCTGCCGGCCATGCTGGCACTGGGACGCAACAAGCATGGCAGCGCGGCCGGACGCCATTGGCTGCAACAGGCCGCCGAAGCCGGCTCACCCGAGGCGCAATATCGACTGGGGCTAGACTACATGCAAGGCACCGGCGGGCCCATCGACCTGCAAGCCGCCTACGTCTGGCTAAGCTTGTCACTGGTCAATGGCGAGCAACGCGGCAAGCTGCATGTCGAGCGGCTGTCAACGCAGCTCGGCAGCGACCAACTGGCCAGTGCCCGCAGCCAGATTCAGAACCGTCTTAACAGCCGCTAACCGTCGGAGCAAAGGGCATGCTGCCAGTCAAGCGCGCAATTATGGTCCTGCTCAGCCTGATGGTAGGGCTCTTTCTGATCGTCAGTTGGCTGATGGCTAGCCTGAATCTCGAGTTTGCCGAAAGCGCCATGGGGCAACTACGCGAACGCCAGATTACCGACACCTTCTACGCCAATCTGGACCGCATCAACGCACACCACCGATTGATGGCGCAAAGCACCCAGGGTCTGGCGCGTGCCGGCAGCCTGCTACCGCGCCAGGGCGCCGGCACAGGGCAGCTGGACGATAGCCTTCGCCACGCGCTGACGGACTTTCCCGACAGCCACGGCAGCACCCTCTGGTACGCCAGCGGCCGCCTACCCACACGCTATGCCTATCGACAGGCCCAGGGCATCGCCATTACTGCCGTACCGGCCGACGAACAGCGGCAGTTGCGCGAGTGGTACGAAAAACTGGTGGCGGCCCGAGGCAACAACGCGCTGGTCGACCCGACGCTGAACTGGACCGCCGCCTACTACAAAAGCAGCATCGACTCGGTGGTGATCAGTCACGCCACCCTGGTACTGGGCAGCGGCGGCACACCGATTGGGCTGGCGACCACTGACTGGCTGGCCGACGATGTCATCCGCACGGTCAGCCGTGTGGAGGTTACGCCGGGCACCTTTTCCTTTCTGATCGACCATGCCAACCGTAACCTCTCCAGCCTCTCGGCAGCCGCCGACCAGAGCCGCGCGCAAACCCTGATTAACGGCGTTATCGGGCTGGATCTGCACACCCAACTCAAGCCCCAGTCGCTGCCACATGTCATCAACTCGCGCCAGCTGACCTCGCCCATGCAGCAGCTGTCGCAGCGCCTGAACGGCGAGGATTACCGCCTGTTCTTTTCACGCAGCCGCGCCGGCATGGTGTTTGGCATTGGTGTGCCACAGGCAGAGATTGATGCTGTACTGGCGCCAATGCGCGCCAGCAACGTGCGTCTTCAGCTGATTGCCGGCGTAGTCATGCTGTTGATCTCGGCATTGATTCTGTATCTGGTAGCCGGCACCTTGCGACAGCTGCAAACCCTGTATACCGACAGCCTGACCAACCTGCCTAACCGAGAACGTCTGCTGGTCGACCTGAAGAAAAGCCATACCGCCAGCCTGGTATTGCTGAACATCGACGCCTTCAAGGAGATCAACGACTTTTACGGCCATCGCTGCGGAGATCACGTCATCGTCAGTTTGGCCCAGGCCCTGCAGCGCCACCTGGACAGCCACCCCAAGTGGCGCGGCAGCCGTCTCTACCGAATGCCGGCAGACGAACTGGCTATCTGGTTGCCCGGCCATCACGACTCCAGCAGCCTGACCCCGGCGCTGGAACAGTTGCTGGCCTTCATCGGCAACGTGCAGGTGCGTTGGCAAGAACAGCCGCTGGCGCTCAACGCCAGTCTCGGCGTGGCCTGCAGCGGTCAAGGCGAAGCCGCCGACCTGACCGGCGAACAACTGCTGCATGGGGCCAACATTGCCCTGGAGCTGGCACGCATGAACATGGAAAGCCACGTGTTCTACGATGCCCGCCAGCGTGTACGCGAGAGCTACGAACAAAATCTGATTGGCGCCAACCGGCTGCGCGCAGCCTTGGAACAGGACCGCATCGTTGCCTTCTACCAGCCGATTTTGAACTTGAGCACCGGACGCATCGACAAGTACGAGTGCCTGGTGCGTATGCTCGATGAGCAGGGTGAGCCCATCAGCCCGATACACTTTCTGGAGCTGGCCAAAAAGATCAGACTTTACCGCTCGCTGACCCGCCGCATGGTGGATACCGCGCTGGAGCGCTTCGCGGGCCAGCCCTGGAGTTTTTCGCTCAACCTGTCCTGTGATGACCTGCTGGACCCGGAGCTGACCGACTACATTCTCAGCCAAATCGACCGGCACCAGGTCGGCCCACAGGTCATCTTTGAAATCCTGGAGTCCGAGGGTATCGAAAACTACACCGCCGTACGCCAATTCATCGACCGCGCCAAAGTACTGGGCTGTCGCATCGCGATTGATGACTTCGGCACCGGGTACTCCAACTTTGAACACCTGCTGCGCCTGGATGTCGACCTGATCAAGATCGACGGCAGCCTGATACGCCAGCTCGACAGCAACCCGACCGCCTTGACCCTGTGCCGCGGCATCGTCCAGTTCGCCGAGGAACTGGGCATGCAAACGGTCGCCGAGTTTGTGCACAGCCCCGACGTACTGCAGCGCGTGCAGGCGCTGGGCATTCAGTTCGCCCAGGGCGCAGCCATCGGCATGCCGTCTGCTGCACTGATCACTGAAGTGGAGTTAGAAGCCGACTGATCGCCCGTCACCTCAGTCAGCCTGGGGAGCTTCGGCCGGACAGACAAGCGAATCGGCCCGCTGTATTGGCTGGTGCTCCTGTTAGCGTGCCCCCCTATACTTCCTGTGGGCGGTGTCTGCGCTGCGGATCAGCGTTGCCTATACAGCCCGGCTCACCGACGCTAGCATGACGAAATTACCCGCCAATACGCAGGATACCCCATGACGCAGCACGCCATAACGCTGTCCGTACTGGACCTATGCTCCATCGCCGAGGGAGCCACCCCCACCACCGCCCTGCACAATGCACTGGCGCTAGCGCAACACTGCGAAACCCTGGGCTACCGGCGATTCTGGGTAGCCGAGCACCACAACATGACCGGCATTGCCAGCGCCGCCACCTCAGTGGTGATGGGCTACCTGGCCGCAGGTACCCAGCAGATCCGCATCGGCTCAGGCGGCATTATGCTGCCCAACCACGCGCCACTGCAGATTGCCGAACAGTTCGGCACCCTGGAATCACTCTACCCCGGCCGCATAGACCTGGGGCTGGGCCGCGCGCCCGGTACCGACGGAATCACCGCGCAAGCGCTGCGCCGAGGCCGCACCGACGGGTCTGACTTTCCACAGATGCTGGACGAGCTGCGCCAACTGTTTGCCCCTGCCGCACCCGACCAACGGCTACGTGCGGTACCCGGCGCCGGGTTGAACGTACCCATCTGGCTACTTGGCTCCAGCACCTTCAGCGCCCAGTTGGCCGGGCAGCTGGGACTGCCCTTTGCCTTCGCCGGGCAATTCTCACCCGACTACCTGTTCAGCGCCCTGCGGCTGTATCGCGAACACTTCATACCCAGCGAGCAATTGACCACGCCCTACGCCATGCTGGGCATCAACGCCTACCTCGCCGACGATCGCGAACAGGCCCATTACCTGGCCAGCTCTCACCAACAGGCTTTTCTCAAGCTGATTCGGGGTACACCGGGGCAACTGCCACCGCCGACCCACGATATGGAGTCGCTATGGCAGCCGCACGAGCGCCATCAAGTCATGTCCACGCTATCAGGCAGCCTGATTGGTGACGTTGACGCGGTTGGCAGTCAGTTGGCCGAACTGCTGGAACGTACCGGCGTCAACGAGCTGATCGTCAATAGCCCTATTTTTGACCAGAGCGCGCGCCAGCACAGCTATGGCCTGCTGAAACAGGTGGCCGACTCGCTGTAACCCCTTCCCTGATGCAGGCGACTCTGGTAAAAAGAGCGCCTGCGCGGGTGTAGTTCAATGGTAGAACGGCAGCTTCCCAAGCTGCATACGAGGGTTCGATTCCCTTCACCCGCTCCAGTATCCCACTGTTTTACAAAGACTTTTCCTTATTCCCCTGCCCTTGTGTCGACAAAGTGTCGAACAGCGGGTTCAGCCGCACAGCTTCAGACAGATGATCAGGCGACAGATGCGCATAGCGTAACGTCATCGACAGCGAGGAATGCCCAAGCACTTTTTGCAGCGTGACGATGTTGCCGCCATTCATGATGAAGTGACTGGCGAAGGTATGCCGCAGCACATGCGATGCCTGCCCCCGAGGTAGCTTGAAAGAAACCAGTTCCAGAGCTTTGCGAAATCCGTTCATGCATTGAGTAAACGGACCGTGCCGCCGCCAATGCTGGACCAGATCAAGATGCAATCCCGGTGCAATAGGAACAGACCGCACCCGCTTTGACTTAGTGTTGGCAAACAGCACTGAACCGCCTTTGACACGTTCCGGGGTCAGGGCTTGGGCCTCACCCCAGCGGGCACCAGTAGCGAGGCAAATGCGGGCGATCATGGCCGGGTGTGGGGACAGCGGGCGGGAGTCGAGAACGGCTAGTAATTCGGTGATCTGGTCACAGGTAAGGTACGTGAGCGGGTTTTCCTGCAGCTTGATCGGACGCAGATTGATAGGCGAGCGGTAGTCAATCACGCCCATTTCATGCAGCTGGTTATAAACGGCCTTGAGATAGCCCAGCCGGTTATTAGCCGTTTTAGGTGCCAAGCCTGCTTTGAGCTGTGCAGATCGCAAGCGAGCCACAGAAGACCCGTTCAAAGTACGGGCAACCGGATTGCCGAGCGCCTTGGCGTACTCAACCAAAATAGCATGGCGCTGCACACCGTTGGCCAGGGTAACGCCGTGAAGCTGGTACCACTGTTCGACCAGTTCCAACAGCTTGCGCTTGTCCTTGGGCTTGGGAGACCAATCACCGTCTAAAGCGACCTTTGAACGGCAAGTAGCCTCAAACCGCAGGGCCTCAGCCTTGGTTTTAAAAGTCTTGCGAAACCGTTTCCCTTTGACGGGTTCAACGTCCGCTTTCCAACGGCCATCAGGTTGCTTAGTGATCGCCATCAGACCGCCCTGCCCCATCTAACGTGACGTTCTTCAAGCAGGTCGCGGATATGGCGATAGATAGCACGCTCGCCCATATCCTTTGCAGCGTAGTGATCGCGAATAACAGGCCAGCATTCCCACTCCCTCAGACGGTCAAACGCTTTAGTAGCGCCCACTCGCTCCCGTGCCAGCAGGCTAACGAAGTTTCCCACGAACAGCTCAACGTTCTTGCCAGAGAAGCCAGCAGCCGTCTTGTAATAGCGTTTGTACTCGGTGTCGTCCATCAGGGATTCCACCGGCAGTTCTACACGTACATCCTCACGAATCAGGGTCCAGAACGGGTCATAGCAGCCCGGTCGGGTGAGCAGCTTGAACTGCTGCAGGCCATAGCGCCACAGGCCGTCCAGATGCGGGCAGAACGCCTCAAAGGTGCGCGTGTCGATCAGCTGACCGGTGCTGACTTGAGTGGATCCGCTGGCGAATTGCTGGATAACGGAATGGTGATAGCGCAGCTCAATACGCCACACGTCTTGATCGGGGTTGTAGTTGTCCAGGCAGGCATCATCAAACGGGTCATCATTGCGACGCCAGACGCTTTGCCAGTAATCCAGCTTGTCGGTGGCCTTGGCCTGCTCGGTCTTGTTATAGATACAGAGCTGGACGCCACTGGCCGAGCCGAACATGGACGTTTCCCCGCGACCGTAGACGCTGGACTTAGTGGCCCACTCAATGGAGTTGATACCGGATACGTCCCGGTGATTGCGTGCACGGCAGTGCATGCGGGACACCAGATCGGCTGGTGGTTGCCAGCCCTGCAGGTCCAGAGCCAGATGCACCGCACACTGATTTACTTCGACGTGCTCCAGAATCTCAGAAGCGTAATAGTCCATACGGGCTTGCAGCCGATCAGGCGACAGCGTGTCGATGGTGTGGGGCGACACTTCGATTTTGAGGTGTGGACCGATGCTGTCGGCTTTAGCGTTGAAGTTTTTGATCAGCAGAACGAACCCAAGGTCAGCATTCTGCAGCTTGAACTGGTAGCCCGAATCACGCCCTACCCGTCCGGTATGCCAACGCTGACCGGCAAATTCAACGATGGTGCCGGTTTTCTCAAACAGGGCCAGAACACCCAACCGGATCATGCCCCGGTAAAGCTGGCGGACGGTATCCACACCACAGCGAAGCAACCGAACACCAGACAGGTCAGTCAGTTTGCAGGTGGAAGGATCAACAAACAGACGCCCTTTAACATCATCCTCAGCTGTCTGTTTGTTCAGTCGTTTTTGGTCAATTAGCCGGGCCATTAACTGTGCTCCAATGCGTGTTATTGAGGTTTGTTAGTACTGTTTATCTGACGTGTTACAGGGACGTCAGCGGGGCGCGCTGTGCTCGATGACGCGGACATAGGGGCGCGCGGGTTCGCTGCTGGGCGCGCCGCTACGCTCCGAGACGAGCCGCTCGGCGGCGCGCTCCGCAGCCCCGGCGCATACGGCGTAGAAGGATGCGCCTGCGAAAGTCAGCCGCACCGAACAATCAGCCGTCTCGGAAAGGGAGTAGCCACTCTGTCGAAGCTGGCGGCTGTTAAGCTGGAAACGCTCACCACCGGGGGCGATCACATCGAACAGGTAGAGCCGAAAGGCGTCTTTGTCGCCAAGCAATGACCCACGAATCTGGATTACATGGTTTTGGAAGGGATGGGTCACAGCAGCCAGCCGATCACCTTGCTGCCCAGGTAGAGAAAAATAACCATCGTTACGAGGCGGATTAACAGGTATTGAATTACTACCCGGATGACCGGCCACAGCACCCGCCACAGGCTGCGCAGCAGGCGCAGGATCATCATTAGGCTGGTTGAAGCTGAATCCACCACCAAGTAGAAAATTCCCAACAAAAAGGGCCGGAAGACCGAGTAGAAAAAGTACTTTAGGGTCTCGAAAAATGCTCTTGCCCGCGATGGTGTCGGAGACGGTACCGGTTGCTGTTGAGTCATAGAGCTGAAAAGTCCTCTTGTTGATCTTCTTAACGGCGACCATGGAGCCTTTCATGGCGGGCTTGTTCTCGGTGGCCGAGTGCTGCGATTCCTTGTAACGGCCCTTGATGCCAATCACGGCCAAATTCGAATGCAGGTAGGCTTTCTCGGCGGTCAAGCGAATGTCTTCGCGGATGTAGCCGATGTTGGGCGTGGTGAGGATGATGTCCCAGTTCCAGTGCCGGTGACGGGTCCAGCCATCCAGCCAGTTGATGGGCCGGTCAGCTTCTTTTGCAGCCTGGGGACCACCCGGGAAATCGAACTTGCGCAGATCGGTTTCGCGCCACGACTTGAGGAAGATCAGCTGCGTTTCATCGAAGATGATGAACGCGCCCCGCAGTGCCCACTGCGGAAAGGTGCGCATCTTCTCCAAGTCGTCGAGGTTTTCCAGATCGAGGTTTTCAATCTCGACGCTCGACGGCAGGTCAGGAAACACCTGAAACACCCGCTCACGTGTCAGGCCACGAATGTTGGTGATGATGTGCCGACCGGCCTTAAGTGCAGGAATCAAGTCATCCTGAATAGCGCCGGAGGTTTTATAGGAGCCGTTAGGGCCATGGTGGATTTTGATAGCCATGATCAGCGCCCCACAAACGGTACGAACTTGAGGGTCCAGCGGGTGCCGATGGCCGAGAAGATAATCATCAGCGCATCAGGTATGCCGAAGAACGCAAGCACCGAGCGAACGTCAGCGTCCAACATGTTGTAGTACTGCTGCACCTTGTCGCTGATGCCGATCTCGCTCACCAGTTCGTGAAAAGTCTGATAAGCCACCTGCAGGGCGAATAGCAGGGCTTGGTAATAGCTATAGATGGCGACCTTGGTGGCGAGTACAAAGGCCTCTTTCACAAAGTCGTAGATGCCTGAATAGATCCAGTCCCAGACAGCCTGAAAAAACTCGAGAATGTCACCGATAAACGGGATATCCATTACTTGTCCTCCCGGAAGATGATGAACAGGGCGATCACGGTTGCGAGAAACAGCAGGATGTTGCGCAGGATGGCGAGCTGATCAGCGTTATCAGACAGGCAGAAGCCGACCGTGCGGCCTACTACCTCAGCTTCAAAGCAGGGCAAAACGGCGTTACCGGAATTCAGCGGGATAGTCATCTTTTGCTCGATCAGCGACCCGAACTGGCCGGACTGGTCTTTGATCTCGGCAAGCGTGTCGGTGATCTTTTGCTCGTATTCAGCTATGGCTTCTTCGAAGTTGCCTTTCTCGGGACGGTTGAGACCGCCGCCCTCACCTTCGCCGCAATCCTCACCAGTGCAGCCACCATCGCCCGACCCGCCACCGCCGCCGCCTGAACCGTCACCGTCGCCATCACCCGAGCCACCGCCATCGCCATCGCCACCCGACCCGCCGTCACCCGACCCGCCGTCACCCGAGCCGTCACCGCCATCGCCGTCGCCCGATCCATCGCCGTCACCATCACCGGAGCCGTCACCACCATCACCCGAACCATCACCACCGCCTTCGCCGTCAGTTTTGACGCAGGTGGAGCCGTCCCACTCGTAGCCAGGCACACCATGACAGGGATCAGGTTCTTCCGGCTCACTGCCATCACCTGGATCAACAGGGTTAAGAGGGTCGCCAGAGGTATCGCCGGCAACGAGGTTCGAGCCGCTGCAGGTATCACCTGTGCCCTCGACGATGTAGTTGCAATAACCGGAAGTAGTGGAGCCCGCTACGAGATAACAGCTGGCAGAAAAACTAGAGGTAGGCGCGTAGCTGCAGTTGAGGGAGCAGATCGACTCAGGCGCCTGAGAGGCAACGTAATTGGTGCCATTGCTATTAATAACAACGGCGTTATCGCCACGAACAAACAAGGACTCGCCAACAGTGTCAGAGCAATCGACCTCACAAAGACCAGTAGCGGCATCTTCAGTCGTGCCAATGGGGCAGTTGTCGCCGTACCGATAAGCGTCCTGCTTGGAAATGGAAGGCTGATTTGGGTAGTTCGGATTAACCACCTTGGCATAGCACTTGTAATGCGTGGGCGAGACCATGAAAACTTGGTCAACAGTCCAAATTTCAGTCGAGCTAGTCTTGGCCGAGGTCATGGCAGAACAGGCGGCTTGGGGAGATGCGCCCGAATAGCTGCCGCGATATGCGATGCCCCAATAGTAATCGACAGCAAAAGAGGGACCGGCCCCTATCATCAGAAGTAGTGCAACGACCCAACGCATACCCACACCCTCAAACAAGAAAGGGGCCCGAAGGCCCCTAGAAGTCATTGATACTGGCCAACCTTGATGCCTGTGATGAACGCCGAGGCCAACACGACGCCCAGCAGCAATGACCAGAGCACGGCTTACGCCTTACGGAAGACAGCGATCACCAGAGCCAGACCGGCCAGTACCGCAACTGCACCGATGATCAGGCCGCCGCCAGAGCGAAGATCAGCGACAGCGGTATCAACCTCGGTCTGGACCGTTTCCGGGAGAGCCGCGAAGGCCGGGGACGCCATGACCGGGACGGTCAGAGCAATGGCGGCATTGCGGGATGCAATGCCAAACTTGCCGCCGAAGCGACGAACAGCGTTCATGTGTTTCATGGGTACTACCTCTTGCAGGGTTAAGTTATCCGCGCATCTTGCGGAACAGTGCCGCCAGCAACCCGATGCCGAAACCGACGAAGAAACAGGTCACTGTCGATCCGAACCCAAGCCAAAAGGCTTGAGGGTCGAATGAGGTGAAGGCTTCGAACTCGGTGGAGTCCGAAGCGAGGTAGGCCAGTTGCCAAGCGGCCTGTACGCACTGGCCGGATTGGTCGAAGGTGGAACACACCTGAACGTAAACTTGCGGTCCCATGGCCTACCCCTTTTCAGTTAACGGGTCAGGCTTTGGCCTGGGTGTTGGGGGACTGGGCCTGAGTCGCAGGCTTGTCGGCCTTGGGTTTCACCGGCTCGATGTGCAGGCACAGATTGTTGCCCTTTTGTTTGCCAGCGCGGGCAATCTCAAAGGTGATGCGCACCTGTTCGAGCGGGGCGATGTTGGCACCGGCAGCAAAGATTTCATCGGCCACTTCTTCGGGAACGTCCATGCTGACCACGGACAGACCGTGTTCGGTTTGGCCGTCAGGTTCATCGCCATAGAAGACCTTCACGATCTTCACGTTGCCGTCCTTGTTGCTGAACTGGAGCTTTTGAGTGCTCAGAAATGCGACTTCGATAGTTGAACGTGCCATTGGTGTTACCTCACTTGTGATGCGCCTGATTGCGCGGTTTTGCCTTTCTGCAGGCCGAGCGAATCCACACAGGCGAATTTCTGGTTTCGCCCGAGGGTGTTCTCGGTACTGCGGGGGTTTACGTTGTTGGCCTAGGGCCGGGTATCACTGGGTAATGCCAGGACTAACGCGCCCGGTGGGCTTGTTGGCCCCCGAGCCAGCGGAAACAGACTCCGCGTTGCTCCGCTAATTTCCGCCGTCTCGGGCGCTGCGGTTGAACAACTGGCGACCGTCCGCTGTAGGGCGCCATCAAAAGACTGATCAATCAGTTCAACGGTTGAGAGGATGCCTTGAGCAGCAACAATCGAAGCCGTCACGGCACCCAGCATGAACGGCACTGACCAATGCCAGAGCAACGCCACCAGATAACGAGCAGTACGGAAACGGACGGTCATTGGTCGTTTTCCTTCTGATCAAACTGTTCGTGAATACGCAGCTGGAGGTTCATACGGGCCAGACCGTCGCAGCAGTGACAACCGCAGAAGAAACCAGACTTGCAGCGCGAGCAGCGTTCCTGCCGGTTGGCGCGGGCCTCGGAGTATTCCTCGACGTGGCCGCACTCTTGGCAAAGGACATAGCCATCAGTCAGCGCTGCGATCTGGTTGCTCATGCTTGATTACCTTTCGGCAAGGTCGGGCGTTCCATGGGAACGAACGGGGTTCCACGTTCCTTGCGCTCCAGCGTCCAGAACTTTTCCCGACGAGCTTCCAGCGGGTTGTTCAGGAGTTCGTGACAGCGCTTTTCGCGGGCATCGTTGCGGGCGTGCATTTCGTTGCAGAACTGGTGAGTCCAGCAAACGGAGCATTCGCAGCCGGGTTCGTGCTTGGGCTTGTAGCGCTGCAGGCTGTTCACGACCTATTCCTCTTCCAGCAACTGACGGACAAGCAACGCGACGTTGACCATCTGGCGCTTGCCGATTTTCTTGGTCGGGAGATAGCCCCGTTGAATCCATGACTCAACCACGCGGGGTTCATCGCCCATGCCGATCCAGTCGGCAAACTTGGGCCACGGCATGATTGGCGGTGCGCCAATGAGGTTTTCCGGTCCTACGCCTTCCATATCCATACGCTTTGTTCCACTATGTTTGGCAATGAAGAAAACACCTCATGGACTATGTCCATGAACATAGTCCAAACAATAGCGTCCAAGCTAAGGTTTGTACATAGTCCAAAATATGATTTGTTACTATTAAATGAGCATTACTGATAGATCACTTGCATTGATAGAGATAAGCAACCTGAGCGAACTCACTCGCGCAGGTGAGACCAATTACGACCGCTGGGTCAGCATCAAACGAGGCAAAGCCCGTGTCGGTGCAGATGAAGTAGAGACACTAGGGAAGGTCTATCCGCAGTACAGGTGGTGGTTGAGCACCGGTGAAGTGATGCCGGAGATAGGCCAAACAAGCCCAGAATACGACGAGGCCAACTCAAAGTTACCCAGTCACAACGCGGGATAGCGATCACAAAAGAAGCTGCTAGGCGCTGGTTTTCCCGGTTTCACAGGGTCAAGGAAGAGTAGGAGTAACAAGGATGAAGAAGACAACAGCAATCACCCTGATGCTGTTCAGCATCACCGCTACAGCCGAGGAAAAGACCGCATTGGCTCAAGCAGCAGAAGCGATGGAGCCCACGCTCAAAGCCTATACGGACTACATCCAAAAAAGCGTCATGCAGACGTTTGCCGACAATGACTCAGCGTTGGGCCAAGCGGCCCGGAATCAGCTCAGAGCACAAGAAAGAGCCGAAATGGAGGCAAATAGAGGACCGATGCGTTCTGTACGAGAGTGCATGAAGCCAGGCAATGTGATCGACCAAGACGTACAAGAGTGCGCGCAAGGGCGCAGAGAGAAAACGTGGTGAACCTAAAAACTTGACTCAAAGAAGAGCGACCGATTGAAAATCATCAAAGTATCCTCTCCACCGAAACCACGAACCATTAAAAATCGAAAGCTTCGCAAGCATATAAAAACAGAACATTAAATACATGAACATAATCAAAAAGTCGATCATAAAACTATGCTGGGCAGCAAGACTTTCAATTATACCCAGCTTATCAGCAGGGGCAATTTTAGTTTTGGGAACAATTGCCGCGACTCAGTACTCCGACTTCAGCAACTACATATTGAACTTCTGGCAAGAACCTTATTTTTCCGACCCAGAACTAATGTACAACACAGCTTCGTGGCTTTTAAAAATAACCATACTTGGTTTCATGTTCAGCATTTTTATTTTGATCCATGCTCGCGTACAAGAAGTCGCTCTAGCAAAATTTAGAGAAATCGACGATACCGCTTAAAAAACAGCACAAGCGAAGTAGGCGTCTGCTCTGTCAAAAGGGAATCCGATGATTAAACCTTGGGTTAGATACAATGCTATCGAAGAAAAAAGAGATGGCTACTATGTAGAGTACAACCCCGTATTTACAGGGGGTGAATTCGCAATGCTAACGCTCCATATATACGAACCGCTAGAAAACATAAAAGAAATAGCAGAATCAGAGCTAGAGCACTGGGCATTAAGATATGCAACCCCAATAATGCTCATGATCGATAACAAAACAAATGAAAAATGGCGAACAAAAGATAAGGTGGGGCATAACTTTCTACTAGGTTATGCAAAGAAAGGAAAAATCATTCAGCACTGGGACGAATACCCCGAATCAGAAAAACCCAAATTCGATCTATCTAAAGAAAAACTGAAAGAAATTTACTCAGACCTAGGTAGCACGACATACGAAGAAGTCGCAGTAAAGCAAGAAAATGAGGCAAAGAGTAGGAAAATCCTACTTATCGGAATGACAGTATGGATATGCATCATACCTGTAACAATTGAAATCATTGGGTGGTCAAGCCCTGTATTTTCAGCCGTAGTGCTAATCTATAGCTGGTATGTGGCATTCCAAAAAGGGAGATCGCTTTGGGGAAAAAGAAAAAAAACGGAAAAAGAAATAGCAGAAGAAAAAGAGCGATTAGAAAAAGAGCACCACCATCACCACTGCAAGCTAAACCCTGAAGGATTCTTAAGACTAAAAAATGAGAATTTCGAAAAAGAGAGAATAGCGAAAGAAAGAAAAAAAATAGACAGCATGAAAAAGCAGAAAATTCAATAGCAATACAAACACCACTCGACGTCTATTTCGGCCAATTCAGTGTCGAAAAAGTGTCGCAGACATAGCTGAGCAATGCAGGACAACACAAGGCGAAGATTTAGCTAACAGCCTGATTTGAAGAGAAAAGCTAAAAATAGCTAGACAATGCAGATACTCTGAAACGGGTTCGATTCCCTTCACCCGCTCCAGCTAGCCTATACCTTGCTGTGGCGCTCACGCCAAGCGCCACATTACACACTCCTTGCCACCGGTAGCCGCCTACATCCAGGCAGTACGGCAGTCGTTTGCATATTGCTCGAAACTGATTGGCTCGCGCCCCAGCAGCTCCCTCACGCTATTGGTCACAGCCTCGCTGTGACCCTGGGCAAAGTGACTCAGAATCAACAACAAAAAGTCCGCGTAGTCTGCCGGCAAGCCGGCCTGCAGCAAGCCCTCTTTTAGTTGCTGCGGAGCGATTTCCTGGTAGACGATGGTCCGCCCGGTAACCCGCGACAGGATGGCCGCCACCTGATCATGGTCCAGAGCCTGGCTGCCGGTGATATCAAATGCCCGGTTGTTAAGATCATCGGTGGCGATCAGACGAACGACCACATCGGCAATGTCGCGTACATCAATAAAGCTACCCTTGGCTCGCCCTGTCGGCAGCAGAATACTGTTCTCTTCGTTGATACCCTGCAGCCAGAAAGAGCTGAAATTCTGCATGAACCAGTTGGGACGCACGATGTTGTAGGCCATACCGGATTGCTCCAGCTGCCGCTCGGCCAACCGCAGAGGAGAGGTTTCATCAGCATTCGCTCCAAAGGCGGTCATCAGCACCACCTTTTCCAACTGATGTTCGACCGCCGCCTTCAGCAACGGTGCGAGAAAAGCATCATGAGCCGCATACCCCGGTGGTACGAACAGGAAAGCACGATCCACCCCCGAGAATATATCGGTTATTTCCTCGCCACGCGCTAGGTCGGCGTAGACCCAACGCAGGTTACCTTCGACCTTGCCCTCGCGCTCAGCCTTGCTGGTGACGGCATGCACACTGTTGCCGTGCTCGGCCAGTGAGCTCGCAACCCGGGATGCAATATTGCCGGAAGCACCTGCAATCAGATATCTTTTCATGATCAATTTCCTCACATTTTGAAAACCACTTCCGAGCTCTCCTTACACAGCCAGCTGTGCAGAAAAGCCATCAAGGCAGAAGCCTCTTTCAAAAAAGCCCGATCAAATTTGGGTGATCGTTTTGAGAGCAGACGCTGCAACTGCTATACAGTGTGAGCCGGCAGCAGCGTGTGCGCGAGGTATGTCGGCAGAAATAAATGGTCAAAATCGAGCGTTTACATAATTCATGACGACAATCGACCAGCGCACGAGCAACCTGCGCACAGTAGGCTTCGAAAACCCCTTGCTGGCTGCCCTGGGGATAGAGCCCATGAGCGTCAATGAGCTACGCGGCAGAACGCCCCAAGGCTGGCTGGAACGGCCTGAGCGGGTCGACTTCTTCATGCTCCTGTTGGTCTTGGAGGGTCATACAACGCACACCGTCGACTTTGTCGATTGGAACCTGCTGCCAGGCAGCCTGGTATTTGTCAGACCCGGCCAGGTTCAGCAGTGGCATCACAGTGAGGGTCTGCAGGCGCAGTTAATCCTGGTCGACCCAGGCACCCTGCCTCATCGCAGCGAGCTCATGCCCTACAGTGACCTGAGACGCCTGGGGCTGGACGACTGGGTAACCTGCATCAGCTTGCCGGAGTCTGCTCGCGACGCAATCGCAGGCGGCTTCCAAAAGATCCGCGCCGACTTCGCGCAGTTCAGCGGTAGTAGCCTAGATATAGCCCTGTTGCGCCACGAGTTGATGGCTCTGCTCATCAGAGTCGCCCGACAGCAGCAACAGCTGCACCTGGACCACCCGCCAGCCGACGCCCTTCGCCACAAGACATATCGCCTGTTTATCCAGCTGCTCGAGCAAACATTCGCCACAGAGCATCAACTACAGTACTACGCAAAGCGCCTTGGCTATTCGCAAAGCGCCGTCAGCCGCGCCTGCCTGAGCGCCGAGGGGCGTTCTGCCAAGAACGTCATCTCCGCGCGCATCCTGCTGGAGGCAAAACGCCTGCTGGCGCACAGCGATGCCTCAGTAGCTCAGGTGGCACATCAACTGGGCTTTTCAGAGCCAACCAACTTCGTAAAGTTCTTTCGTAAAGGGGCCGGCATGACCCCAGCCCGCTTCCGCCACAGCATGTCAGGCAGAGCCGCAACCACCTGAAGCGTTCACTGCGTTTTTGTGCAGGATCAATAACTTGCCCAAGAAACGAGAAAAGCTCGCGTGCGCAAACAGCTCTACTTCGTGCTTTCCTTACTATAAAAATACATATAACCCCTTGTAATTATTGGATTTTTCAAACCAAATCATGGCATTCAGATGAAACATGCTGCACAATGGCCGTATGTTCAACTAACGAGTGGGAGAGCAGTGCCATGAAAGGTCATCCAGACGTCGTCAACTGCCTGATCGAGCTGCTGCGCGGTGAGCTGGGCGCGCGTGACCAGTACTTTCTGCACTCGCGCCTGTACGAGGACATGGGTTACGCCAAGCTGTACGAGCGCATCAACCACGAGATGGAAGAAGAAACCCAGCACGCGGACGCTATCCTCAAGCGCATCCTGTTTCTGGAAGGCAAACCGGACATGCGCCCCTCGGTGATTACGCCCGGCCTTACCGTGCAGGAAATGCTGGAGTCGGATCTCAAGCTGGAGTACGAAGTACGCGAGAATCTGGCCAAGGCCATCGCCCTATGCGAACGCTGCGCTGACTACCAGACCCGTGAGATTCTGGAACTGCAACTGCAAGATACCGAAGAAGATCACGCCTACTGGCTGGAGCAGCAACTGCGCCTGATCAAGATGGTTGGCGAAAAGAACTACCTGCAGTCGCAGATGTAATCTGTACCGCTCCCTTTCAGAAAGCCCCGCAAGCGGGGCTTTTTTGTGCGCGCCCTGCCGGCAACTCGTCTTTCCCCCCTTTCGGAGGCTGGCACAGCAGCAGATATGCGGCCCTCACCTGCACGGGGTAGCGCAGTATCCGTGACCGCGCCCACGACCTTAGAACCCTGGCATCGGCCACCAGGTAGCGGCCTTGAGGTTCTTTTACCCGGCGCGCAACTGGCAGCAGGCGCTGCGGCCCGGCAACAGCCCCTGACGCCTCAGATACGGAAGCTGCCAACCAGTTGGCGCAGACGGTTGACCTGCTGCTCCAGCGAGGTACAGGCGCGCAGGGTTGCCTGCAAATTGTCGACCCCTTCCTGATTGAGAGTATTGATCTCCGTGATGTCGACGTTAAGACTCTCGATCACCGAGGTCTGCTCCTCGGTCGCGGCGGCGACGGACTGGTTCATATTGTCGATATCGCCGATTCCCTGGGTGATCTCACTCAACCGGTCGCCTGCCTGAGTAGCCACCTCGACGCTACGTTGGCTGTGCGACTGACTGTCACTCATGAGCGCTACCGCCGCGCCGGCATCACTGCGCAAGTCTTCGATCATGTCGTGAATCTCGCGCGCCGAGCTCTGCGTGCGATGCGCAAGATTGCGCACCTCATCGGCCACCACTGCAAACCCTCGCCCTGCCTCACCGGCGCGCGCCGCTTCAATCGCCGCGTTCAGGGCGAGCAGATTGGTCTGCTCGGAGATACCCTGAATCACTTCCAGAATGTGGCCGATGTCAGTGGTCTTGTGGCTGAGCGACTGGATAGTCTCGCTCGACTCGCTGATCTTGCTCGACAACGACTGCATGGCGTCGATGGTTTCGCTGACCACTTCGCTGCCGCGCTCCGCCCCCTGACGGGCACCGGAGGCCTGGGCGGAGGCGTCCGCCGCATTGCGGGCAATTTCCTGCGCTGCGGCGCCCAGTTCGTTGATGGCAGCAGCCACACTGTTGGTACGGCTGGACTGCTCATCGGAGCTGGCCATATTGGCATTCGAAGCCGCCACCACCTGCCGTGCAACATCGCCCAGCTCGGTACTGGTGGAGGCAACCTGGGTGATCGATTCGTGGATGCGTTGCACAAAGCGATTGAACGCCGCCGCCAAACGGCCAAACTCGTCCTGACTGGTCACCGGCAGGCGCCGCGTGAGATCCCCCTCACCTTCTGCAATGTTCTCCAGCGCCCCGCCCAGCGAGACCAGCGGGCGCAGCAGATAGCGCATCAGCAGACTCAGCAGCACCACAATGACCATGACTGCAATCACTGCGGCGATCAGCGCCGAGATACGAAAGCTGGTCACACTGGCGAAGGCCTTCTCGCGATCAATCGACAGGCCAATGTACCAGTCTGCCCCGGCCAAACCGGCAACCGGCAGAAAGGTCAGCAAGCGCGCCTCGCCGTGCAACTCAGCTTCACTCAGCGCGCTGCTGATCTGCGGCGTGTTCTGCGGATACAGTTCGCTCAGGGTTTTCATTTGCAGTGCCGAATCCGGATGCACCAGCACCCGTCCGTCACGGCTGACCAGAAACGCGTACCCCATGCCGTTGAAGTCCAGCGCGTTGATAATCTGCGAGATGGTTTGCAGGTTCAGATCGCCACCCACCACATCACGACCGGCGGCGGTAGCGATGGTGACGATCAGCGCCCCGGTAGCGGCATCCATGTAGGGCTCGGTCAACACCGTGCCCCGGGCGGCTTGCGCAGCGGTAAACCAGGGCCGGTTGCGCGGGTCGTAGTCCGCCGGCATCTCGGAATCCGGCCGCATGATGAAGCTGCCGTCGGCACCGCCGAGGTAAGCAAAATCAAAGGTGCTTGCCAAGGTCTGCTGCTCAAGCAAGGGCACCTGTCGATCACTGCCCTCACTCTGCAGGTTGAGCGCCAGATTCTCCAGCAGCAGGATGCGACCAGACAGCCAGTTGCTGATGTTCTGCGCAGTCAGGCTGCCAGCATCATTCAGGTAGGTTTGCAGGTTGGTTTGCAGGGTGCGCCGCTGCAGGTAGTCGTTGTATACCGAGAAGGCAGCGAAGGCGGCAATCACCACCAGGCCCGCAGCCAGTACTATCTTGTGATTGAAGCTAAGTTTGGTGGGCATTGGACGGTGCCTCGGAAAGAGAGCCAGAGGGCATGCGGTTGAATCCGCACTTCCTTTATGTCGTCCCAAAAATCGGAAACTTTACAGCCAGCACCAGAGGCGACCTTTCCAATACTAGATGACCCAATGCCATCACGCAGAAATCAGGCCGCAGGCACGCGACCGGGTTGGACACCAGGCCCGCCCAGCAGCCGCTCTGCATCCAGCTGCCAGAGCCAGCGCCAGCCACGCAGCAGCAGGTAGAAAAACAGCAACGGCAGAATCAGCGTGCGCAAGACAAACAGCGTCATCACTTGCAACACGCTGTCGACGGCCTCGTCCAGCGCCTGCTTGATCGCCAGATAGGTCTGCGGGTCCCCGGCCTTTGCCAACTGCTCCCCCAAGCCGCGCCAGCTGCTGTCACCCTCGGCAGGCAGCGCTGACCGCTCCTCCAGCACCCGCGCCCTTTGTTGTTCGACCTCACTCAGCTCCCGGCTGATACCCTGGTAGCTGTCACGCAGCATCGCCAGCCGCTTCGCAGCGTCCTCTCTGGCCGGCACCTCAGCGAAGGGATTGAGGCGTTCAGACCAGTCCAGTTGCTGCTCCTGGCTGGTCAACTCCTCACGCTGCAAGCTCACCGCCCTGCCAGCCTCACGCTGGGCGACAATCAGGCGGCTGCGTTGCTCCTCAAGCATGGCAAGCTGGCTGTCCAACGCCTGCTCTGCCGTCGAGCCTCCGAGCATCGCAGCCTCGGCGCCCGTATCGGCGCCGAGCACTTCGACCTCGCCTGGCAGGCGATCCAGCAGGCCAATCTGCTCGCGGCTCTGTTGCGCCAGATACCAACGATCCACCTCGCCATTGATCAGCACGACTGCCACCAGTACAAAGCGCAAAAAAGCGATCACCAGAAACAGCCGCAGGAACACCCCCGCATGGCGCCCGCCGCGTAGCCACAGCGAGGCGCCCAACAGCAGCGCAGAGAGCGTCAGAAGCCATTTGAAGAAGGTCTGCCCCACCAGCCCGAGTAATATCTTCTGCGCCAGCAGCGAGCCAATAGCCCATTGCATCAGGTAGGCGTATTGTTCGATAAGATCGTTGAACGGGTCGAGCATTTCACCCAGTGTAACGGCAACACCGCCAAACAGGCTGAAACTGATAGTGGTGGACTGCAACACCGAAATAAGCGCGTTAAGCGCGCGAGCGGAGGCAAAAGCGACCGAGGCCTGCAACAACGAAGCGTCCAGATGAGCGGCAGAGCTTCGATCTCCCTGCCCCAGCCACGACAGCACCACCAGCAGAGTGACAACCACCAACAGCAGCAGGCGGCGTTGGCCGCTGCGCTCTTTCAACCCCTTCATAGCCAGCCCTCTGCCGCCCCAGTCTGTCCGCAGCATAGCAGGCGAGCGCAAAGAACTGGCGGGCGAGGGAAACACCGATCAATTCCACACGCCCTCTGCGAGCGCTAGATAATCCGCGAGAAGCGCTGCTGGCTCAGATCGCTCTGGTAGGCATCGAACAACATGCAGATCGAGCGCACCAACAGACGCCCCGCCGCCAGCACACGAATGCCGCCGGGCGTCAGGATTAGCAGGCCATCGCGCGCCATCTGCTCCAACATGGGCAGACAGCCGGCAAAGTAGTCGCGGAAGTCGATATCAAAGCGCTGTTCGATGTCGTTGAAGCTGAGACTGAAATGACAGATCAGCTGGCTGATCACCGCTCGGCGAATCACATCATCGGTATGGCAGACCACTCCCCTGCGGGTAGCCAGCGCATCCTGCTGCAAAGACTGCTGATAGACCTTGAGATCAGCTGAGTTCTGACTGTACAGATCACCCACCTGACTGATCGATGACACCCCGAGCCCGATCAGATCGCAGTGACCATGGGTGGTGTAACCCTGAAAGTTGCGTTGCAGTTCACCGTTTTCCTGCGCCACGCTAAGGCTGTCATCGGGCAGCGCAAAGTGATCCATGCCGATATACCGGTACCCCGCGTCCAGTAGCTGCCGCACGCTGTTTTCGAACATCTCCAGCTTCTGCGCCGGCGCAGGCAAGTCAGCGCTGTTGATACGTCGCTGCGGCAGGAAGCGCTCAGGCAGATGCGCATAGTTGAAGACCGACAAGCGGTCGGGCTTGAGCTCGATAATCGCTTCAACGGTGCGGGCGAAGCGCTCAGGCGTCTGCTTGGGCAGCCCGTAGATCAGATCAATATTGATCGACCGGTACGCCAGGGTGCGCGCGGCATCCATGACTGCCTGCGTCTGCTCCAGCGACTGCAGCCGGTTGACTGCGCGCTGCACCTCCGGGTCCAGATCCTGGACACCAAAGCTGGCGCGATTAAACCCCAGCTCACGCAGCAGGCCCATGGTTGCCCAATCTGCCTCACGGGGGTCAATTTCGATGCTGTAGTCACCGATATCATCGTCATGCAGATTGAAGTTGCGGCGCAGCGCCGCCATCAGCTCGCCCAGTTCCTGATGGCTGAGAAAGGTCGGCGTACCGCCGCCAAAGTGCAGCTGCTCCACCTGCTGGTGCGGCCCGAGGTGTGAGCTGATAAGCTCCATCTCGCGCTCCAGGCAGGCAAGGTACTCACGGGCGCGACTCCGGTCCTTGGTGATCACCTTGTTACAGCCGCAGTAATAGCAAATGTTGGCGCAAAAAGGGATGTGCACATACAGCGACAAAGGGCGGTTGGCCGCTCGACTGGCGTCGACAGCATGCAAAAAATCCATTGGCTTGACGCCATCGTGAAACTGCAGGGCAGTCGGGTAGG